>NZ_ML776472.1:3093720-3712464 GCF_009846485.1 Sodalinema gerasimenkoae IPPAS B-353 | reverse complement strand
CGGCGGCGGTAGCGGCGGCGGCGGCGGCTTCGGTAGCGGCTTCAGCAGCGGCGGCAGCGGCGGCAGCGGCGCCGGATTCGGTGGCGCTATTTTTATTCGCAGCGGCAACCTGAGCATTGTGGACACCAGCTTCAGTAATAACAGCGCCACAGGCGGAACTTGGATTTACGACGGTCAAGGACTCGGCGGTGCCCTCTTCGCCATGAAGTCCACCGTCAACACCAACGGCAACAACCAAGGAATGTCGACCAGTTTGCCAGTCGTAAAACTAGGGGCAAACGTTACCTTTGAAAATAATAATGCAGCCGATGCCGCAGGAACTTCACCCGCAGGTGGGGTGGGCGAAGACCAAGATAATAATGATATTTACGGCACAATAATCCCGTCGGAGATCGTGGTTACCAATATCACCGTACCGATGGACCAAACCTACGGCATCGGCGCTCACCTCGACTTTACCGTCATCTTCTCAGAAGCTGTCACAATCACCGGTGATGTCTCCCTACCGATTACCCTAGATACCGGCGGTGAAGTCAATGCCACCCTAGTGGGTGATGGGTCATCTGCTACCAGCCACAGCTTCCGTTACACCATTATTGAAGGTAATGAAGACCCAAACGGGATAGATGTGGGTGCAGAACTGGTTTTGACCGATGGAGCTACCATTGTCAACAGTAACGGCTTCAATGCGGTATTAACACTCAACGAAGTCGGCAATACCACAGCCATATTAGTCGATGGCATCCCGCCAGACGCACCCAAGATTACCAGCAGTGGCCCAACCAATGACACCACCCCAGACATTACTGGCACCGCTGAAGCTGGAAGCCAAGTAAAAGTGTTTAAAAATGATACAAGTCTTGGGACGGTCACCGCTGATGAAGATGGAAACTGGACATTTACCCCAGAAACCCCCTTAGCAGGAGGTGACTTTAGCTTCACTGCTACCGCAACCGATGCGGCGGGTAACACCTCTGATGAATCGACCGCCGTCATTATCAGTATAGAGGGGGTTATAGAGGGGGTTGCACCGGCGCCCACGCCCACGCCCACGCCCACTCCTACCCCCACGCCCACGCCCACTCCTACTCCTATAGCCACGCCCACTCCTACTCCTATAGCCACGCCCACACCCGAATCTGACCCAGAACCATCTCAAGAGATCTCGTGTGAGCCGAGTCCAGGACAATTCATCTTGGGTCGGACTGGGGAGTCTCTGCTGCTGTATGGTCCCGAGATGTATGGCACTCGGGGTGACGATACGATTGTTGGCCGTGACGGGGCTAAGGTCATCACGGCTGTAGGGGGTCGTAACCTCATTTTTGGCAATCAGGGCAATGACCTGATTCGTGGGGGGGATTGTGACGACACCATCTTTGGTGGTCAGGATAACGATACTCTCTATGCTGGAGGGGGCAACGATATTTTAGTGGGAGACCAGGGAGATGATGTGCTGTTTGGCCAACGGGGGGATAACCTAATGTTTGGCAATCAGGGCGATGATATTCTCCATGCTGGCGATGGCAATGATACGTTGTTTGGCGGTCAGGATAATGATGTGTTGATTGGCGGACCTGGAGATAACCTGCTGTCAGGGGATTTGGGTGATGATACTCTCACCGGAGGCGGTGGCAATAACCTCTTTGTCTTGCGCGAGGATGGAGGAGAAAATCTGATTACCGATTTTCAGGTGGGGGCTGACCGTATTGGACTGTCTCATGGCTTAGGTTTCGCGGTCTTGGAATTCACTCAACTCGATGACCGAGTTTTACTGGAAGTGGCTGGGGAAACTCTGGCAGTTTTACCAGGGGTGACGGGGGCACAACTGAACTCTCCTGCGAATTTCGTCACCCTCAACTGGTAACAACGAGAATTGACCCTCAGCAATGAACCCCTCCTACGGTTTCATCGAACTCTGACGGCTGGGGTCGAATATCAGACACCGGCTTTTTGGGAAAAACTCGGTGTCTCTATATTTTTTCCATTTAACTAAACAAATGACTGATGTTCACCTATGAGAAATTCTACAGATCGAGATGATATAAATCGCCATATTTGCTACGGATGTAGCGTAAAAAGGGGTCAATATGAATCGGCATTCCGGTGATGCGGTCAACTAATTCATCGGCAGTGAATTTGCGCCCATGACGATAGACATTACGTTCTAACCAAGTTAATAGGGGAGTGAAATTACCCCGTTCTAAATCCACCGGAATCTCGGGATGTTGCTTTAGGGCCGTTTCAAACAATTGACTGGCGATGAGATTGCCGAGGGTATAGCCCTGAAACTGGCCGCCAATCAATTGGGAGTACCAATGAACATCCTGTAACACTCCCTCTCGGTCATTGGCAGGAGTAATCCCTAAATCCCGTTCATAACAATTGTTCCAAGCATCCGGTAAGTCCTGAACTGACAGTTTGCCCTCTAACATCGCCACTTCTAACTCGAAGCGAATCATCACATGAAGGTTATAGGTCACTTCATCGGCGGCGGTGCGAATCGGACTCGGAGCGACTCGGTTAATGGCGCGATAGAAATCACAGACTGAAGATTGTCCGAGTTGTCGGAGGAAAAAGCCCTGAAGACGGGGGTAAAAACATTCCCAAAAGGCACGACTACGTCCCACTAAATTTTCCCAGAGGCGGGATTGACTTTCATGAATTCCTGAAGAGGTTCCATCCGCGAGAGGGGTGGCTTCTAGGGCTGGATCAATGTTTTGTTCATATAAGGCATGACCCATCTCATGGAGACTACAAAAGAGACTTTCGGTGAGATTATTGGGGTCAGTGCGGGTGGTGATGCGAACGTCGTTAATGGAAAAACTGGTGGTGAACGGGTGAAGGGTGGAATCTTGGCGACCTCGGCTAAAGTCGTAGCCGATGCGTTCCATCAGTTTCTGACAGAAGTTAAGTTGGGCGGTTTCGGAAAACTGTTGTTGCAGCAGTTGGGTGTCTGGGGCCGGGGCCTGGGCGATCGCCTGGACAATCTCTACCAACTCCCCCCGCAGTTGAGAAAATAACTCCTCTAACAGGCGACTGGTCATTCCTTCATCGGAGAGGGCGATGAGAGAGTCGGCGGGGCGATCGCACTCTGGGAAGAAACTGGCCCATTCCCGACTCAAATCCAACGTCTTCTCCAAATAGGGACAGACACGCTGAAAATCAGACTCTTCTCGGGCCTGGGCCCAGGCCAAATAGGTTTCCGTTTGATGACTCGACAGACGGGCCATAAACTCTGGCGAGACGCGCCGGGCCTGATCATAATCACGACGGGCCACACGAATCAAACTGGCTTCGTCGCTGTCGTAGGGATAGGACTGGGCCTGGGCTTCAAGTTGTTCTAACAACTCCCCTAAAGCCGGATCACAAAGCTTTTCATGGGCCACCTGTCGCAGCGTTGCTAACTGTCGTCCTCGGGCCGTTGCCCCCCCCAGGGGCATATAGGTGGCACGATCCCATTGCAGGACAGCAGCCGCAGACTGGACATCCCGCACGTCTCGCAGTCGGGTAATGAGTTGGGAATACAGAGAGCCAGACTCAGACAAGGAGATGGACATAATTAGTGAAGAGAGGCAGACGCACGGCTCATACCCATTCTATCGGGGTTTGGCCGGTCTGAACCTTAGCGAAAGGGTGAAACCCCTCAAACCTGGATGCGAGGGAGACGGTGTTTGAAGCCACAGAGAATTTCCCAGGAGATGGTTCCCAAGGCCTCAGCCCAGTCATCGGCGGAAATAGAGTCCTCCCCCAAAGTTCCTAAGAGCGTCACCACATCCCCTACTTGCACCTCGGGAACCTCGGTGACATCTAACATCAGTTGATCCATGGTAATCGTGCCAACTTGAGGCAGTTGCCAGACCCGATCACCCCCTTGCAGAAGTCCCTGAAGCTGATTGGACAAGAGGCGGGGAACCCCATCGGCGTAGCCAATCCCCACCACCGCTAGGCGCGTTTCCCGTTGGGTGACAAAGCGGTGGCCATAACTGACTCCTGTTCCAGGGGGAAGAGTTTTAACCTGGGTAATGCGGGCTTTGACCTGTAAAACCGGCTGTAGCTTGACCTGCGATCGCAGATGGGGGGCGGGATACAGTCCATAGAGGGCTAATCCCACCCGCACTTGATCATAATGACTCGACGGGTTGCAAAGGGTGGCGGCGGAGTTAGCCAGATGGAGTTTTGGGGGAGTTATCCCGGCGGCCTTGAGGGCGGCGATCGCCCCTTGGAAGCGTTCTTCCTGTCGCCGCATCATGGTGATATCTTCCTCATCCGCCGTAGCCAAGTGGGAATAGACACTAGCCAGATGAAGCTGGGGCAACTCCAACACTTGGCGGACAAAGGGAACCGCCTCTGTCCAGAGAACCCCTAAGCGAGACATTCCCGTATCTAACTTTAAATGCACCGGCAGCGGTTCACGGGGGGCCAGTTGCCCCACAATCTCCGCGATACGAACCGCCTGGGGGCGATCGCAGAGGGTGGGTTCCAATCGCCAGCGAAGCAAGGCTTCAATCTGTGGCAGACTCTGAATTGCCCCTAACAGAAGAATCGGGGCATCAATCCCCGCCTGACGCAGTTCGATCGCTTCGGGGACCGTGGCCACCCCCAAGGCCGTGGCCCCAGCCTCTAAAACCGTTTTAGCAATAGGAATCGCCCCATGGCCATAGCCATCCGCCTTCACCACCGCCATAAATCCCGTCCCTGGGGAGAGGAGGCCCCGTAACTGACGGACATTCTCCGCCAACGCCTGCAAATCAATCTCCACCCAGGCGCGATCGCAGACTCCCGGAAGGGTCTGATCCTGGCTAAATTTAACAACCCGTTCCCAGGTAAGCATGAGATGGCCGTGGTCAAACAGAACAGGGACAGATCCCAGTTTACAGTAGGGGTTTATCCCCCACTTTCATCAACTCCGCATCTTCGGCGATTTGCATCCAGAGACGAGACCACTGAGGATCATCGGGGTTCTCTCGATGCAGTTGAGCCAATTGGTCCAACATATCGTACCAAAGTCCGGCATCCGCCAAGAGTTGCAGCCGTTCCTCGGCCGAAGCCGTGGCAAACGCCTCATCAAAACTCGCCGTAGTATTCACCCGGACAATGGTTCCTGAGACACTAGCCTCAAGATCGGGAATCTCCACCGTCCAGGAATAGGCTTGATAGGGGTGCAACGGCGGCACATTCACATACGCCGGAATCGGCAAACCATAGGTTCCATGATCCGGTCCCGTTAAATAGCGAGTTTGATAAATCAGGGTCTCCTGGGCATCGCGGAGGCTAAAAATCACCTCAATCCCCTCTACCGGGGGCGTGTGATAGAAAATCGTGGGATAGGCTTGACGGGTAAGACCATAGTTTTCTGGGGGCAGAATGGCACTGAGGGGACATTCAAGTTCTTGGCCATCCATAAAAACGGGAACCACCCGTTCCCCAGGACGTTCAAAGTCCGCAAAACGAGTTCCCCCCGCATCTACTTGTTCAGGCGTGCCGCGATCAGGGGGGGTAAACTCCACAGACAGGGAGGGACGAAGAGATAGCAGGGGAATCACCACCATCAGGGCGATCGCCACCAGGGTCAAAATACAGGTGCGTAAAATTGGGATGCGTAAGATCTGAGTCATCGTTATCTATGTAAGGAGACGACAAGCGAATAGCAGTAGACCTCCCGGCCGTCTCGACGTTCCCCTTCAGGATTTAAGGATTTCCCCTTAAGGATCATAGTGAACTCGGGTTTGTGGCAATCCCTGACGACGGAGGCGA
Organism: Sodalinema gerasimenkoae IPPAS B-353; assembly: GCF_009846485.1. Lineage (GTDB taxonomy): Bacteria > Cyanobacteriota > Cyanobacteriia > Cyanobacteriales > Geitlerinemataceae > Sodalinema > Sodalinema gerasimenkoae. The sequence continues at coordinate 3,706,710 of NZ_ML776472.1, read as the reverse complement.
TCGCTCAACCGTTCCGCCGTACGTCGTTCCCGAAAGGGGCCAATGGCCAGGTGGAGTCCTCGGGGGCGATCGCGTCGTTGAATAGCCGTTCCAGGATTCACCGCAGCCTGCACTGTCCCGAGGGCGCGATCGAGGGCTTGGCGGGAACCGGGGACAATCACATAGTAGGCCGCATTAGAGACATTACTCGTCCCCGACCCCCTCTCATCCGGAACCGTCACCGCTGCGATTTGGGACTGAATCCCCTGTTGGCTTAATTGACGCGATCGCACTTCCGCCGCCTCCCGGTCCCGAAACAGGCCCGCTTGAATAATTTGTTCACCCCGAAACATCCCAAAGGCGGCATTGGCGTTGAGACGTTGAATCTGCGCTAATCGTTCCGGACTACGACTGTTGACATACACCAAATAGCGAACCGCCGCCGTCGCCTCACGACTAGGGGGAGGAGTGGCCGGCACATCCACCGGTGGCGGCACATCAATAAAGGGAACATTGGCATAACGAGGACTCTCCGGGAGTGGGAAAGGAGCGGCGATCGCCCCAGAACCGGCAACCAGCAGCAATAGTGCGGAGATAGGCAAATGAACCCAATTCACTGGTAAAAAAGACATAGGCCGACATCAGAATCAAGGAAGTGAAAAATGTAACCCAGCCAATGGTGGCACGCCCTTAGAGGGAGGAATCCGTGAATTTCTTCCCTGTTGATGCGTCACGGATCGTGGTTCATTGTTATATTAGCCCTCAGGGGGCAAAACGCCCACGCTGTATCGCTGAGAAATCTTATGGATATTTCTATTTGGCCGGGTGAACCCTATCCCTTGGGGGCATCTTGGGATGGAGAGGGAACAAACTTCGCCATTTATAGTGAAAACGCCACTAAGGTTGAATTATGTCTATTTGATGAACAGGATCGAGAAACACGAGTTCCCTTAACGGAAATCGAAAACTACAATTGGCATGGCTATTTACCGGGGATTGGCCCGGGACAACGCTACGGCTTCCGCGTTCACGGTCCTTTTGAACCAGAACAGGGCCATCGCTTCAACCCCAATAAACTGGTCATCGATCCTTATGCCAAAGCCCTCGATGGGGAAATTGGCTATGACGAAACCATCTTTAGCTATGCCTGGGAGGATGACGATGAGGATCTCTCCTTTAACGACCTCGACGATACCGCCTATATCCCCAAAGCCATCGTCATCGATACGTCCTTTGACTGGGAGGGCGATCGCCTCCTCAACATCCCCGAACAGGATACGATCATCTACGAGATGCACGTCAAAGGCTTTACCCGTCAGCATCCCGACATTCCCCCGGAACTACGGGGAACCTATCAGGGCCTGGCCCATCCCGAGGCCATTCGCTATCTCAAATCCTTGAGAATCACCGCCGTGGAACTGATGCCGGTTCATCATTTCCTCTCCCAACCGGGACATCTGGCCAAGACGGGCCTACGCAACTACTGGGGCTATGACTCCATTGCCTATTTTGCCCCCTATAGCGGCTACAGTGCCAGTCAGAATCCTCAAGATCAGGTCCGGGAATTCAAAAACATGGTCAAAACCCTTCATTCCGAAGGGATTGAGGTGATTTTAGATGTGGTTTACAACCATACCGGCGAAGGCAACCATCTCGGGCCTACCCTCTGTTTTCGGGGCATCGACAACGCCACCTATTACCGCCTCGTTGAAGACGATCGCCGCTACTACATGGACTTCACCGGCTGCGGTAATTCCCTCAATGTCAGCCATCCCCAAGTCCTCAAACTGATTATGGACAGTTTGCGCTATTGGGTTTTAGAAATGCACGTCGATGGCTTCCGCTTTGATTTAGCCTCGGCCCTGGCCCGAGAACTCTACGAAGTCGATAGCCTGGCGGCCTTCTTTGATATCATCCATCAAGACCCGGTTCTGAGTAAGGTGAAGTTAATCGCCGAACCCTGGGATATCGCTGATGGCGGCTACCAGGTGGGCAATTTCCCCCTCCTTTGGTCAGAATGGAATGGTCGTTATCGCGATGCGGTGCGAGACTTTTGGCGAGGGGAAGATGGCACCCTAGCAGAGTTTGCCTATCGTCTCACGGGCAGTTCTGATTTGTATAAATTTAACGGTCGTCGCCCCAGTGCTAGTATTAACTTTGTCACCGCCCATGATGGCTTCACTCTCAATGATTTAGTCAGTTACAACGAGAAACATAATGAAGCCAATCACGAAGATAATCGAGATGGAGAAAGTCATAATCGTTCCTGGAATTGTGGCGTCGAAGGACCCACAGATGACCCAGACATCTTAACCCTGCGCCATCGCCAACGGCGCAACTTTTTGACAACTTTACTCTTATCCCAAGGGGTTCCCATGCTCGTCAGCGGCGATGAAATGGGGCGCAGTCAACAGGGGAATAACAACGTCTATTGCCAGGATAATGAGTTAGCTTGGCTTGATTGGAAGTTGCAAAATGCCAATGCCGATCTCCTCACCTTTACCCGGCAACTGATTCAACTTCGCTCCGAACATTCCGTGTTTCGTCGCCGTAAATGGTTCCAAGGGCAGCCCATTTATGGGTCAGATGTCATTGACTTAGGCTGGTTCAACCCCGATGGAGAAGAGGTCAGTGAGGAACAATGGCAAGAAGGCTTTGCCAAGGCGATCGCAGTCTTCATCAATGGCGATGCTATTCCCGCCCGAGGCAAACGGGGCGAACGGATTGTAGATGATAGTTTCTTATTACTCTTTAACGCCCATGATGAGCCGTTAACCTTCCAGCTTCCTAAGACCTTACAAGAGTCGATTTGGTGTGTCGTTTTAGACACCACAAAACCGACCTTGATTGAACATGGGAGTCGCTACAGTGGTTCTGAAACCCTAGAGGTTGAATCTCATTCCACGGTGTTATTACAACGCCTCTAATCTTGTCTTTCCTATGGGGAACGTAAATATGACCATTGGTGCAATCTATTTAGGGGGCGATCGCTGTGACTTTTCGCTGTGGGGGCCCACCTTAGATCAGGTAACCCTGGAAATCCTAACTCCCGAACCACAATCGCATCCCCTCAAGCAAGATGACGGGGGCTATTGGCGGGCAAGCCTCGACAGCATTCCCCCAGGAACACATTATCAGTATCGTCTCAACGGCGATCGCCTTCGCCCCGATCCCATGTCTTACTTCCAGCCGCAGGGAGTTCATGGCCCCTCCGCCGTCGTCGATCACGGGGCCTTTTCCTGGCAAGATGAGTCTTGGCGAGGGATTCCTCTAGAAGAGTCGATCATGTATGAACTCCATATCGGCACCTTCACCCCCGCAGGAACCTTTGAGGCTGCCATCTCCCGGCTAAGGGACTTAACGGCCCTGGGAATTACTACCATCGAAATCATGCCCGTGGCCCAGTTTCCCGGCCAGCACAACTGGGGTTACGATGGGGCCTATCCCTTTGCGGTTCAGAACTCCTACGGCGGCCCCGACGGCCTCAAAGCCCTCGTCAACGCCGCCCACCAACAGGGATTGGCAGTGATTCTAGATGGCGTCTATAACCACTTCGGCCCAGAAGGGAACTACAGCCGTGATTTTGGCCCCTATTTCACCGACAAGTATCAAACCCCCTGGGGTGGGGCCATTAACTTCGATGATGCCTACAGTCACGGCGTTCGCCAATTTGTCATTGAAAACGCCCTCTATTGGCTGCGGGAGTATCATGTCGACGGCTTACGTCTCGATGCCATCCATGCCATTTACGACGGCGGGGCCAAGCATATTCTAGGGGAATTGAGTGATCGCCTGGCTGAGTTCAATCAAACCGCCAGCTATCCCCGCTATCTCATCGCCGAAAGCGATCTCAACGATGTCCGCATTATCCGCCCTCGTTCAGAAAATGGACTAGGAATGGATGCCCAATGGAGTGACGATTTTCACCATAGTTTGCATACCCTCCTCACCGGCGAACAACAGGGCTATTACGAAGACTTTGGCAGTTGCCAACAACTGGCCACCGCCTGGCGGGATAGTTTTGTCTATCAATGGACTTATTCCCCTCACCGCAAGCGATTTCACGGCAGCGATGCCCGCGATCGCCCCCCCGCCCAATTTGTCATCTGCAATCAAAATCATGACCAAATTGGCAACCGAATGTTAGGAGAACGCCTCTCCCAACTGGTATCCTTCGAGGCCCTCAAACTCGCCGCCGCCGCCACCCTTCTCAATCCCGCAATCCCATTACTCTTCATGGGAGAAGAATACGGAGAAGACGCCCCCTTTCTCTATTTTATCGACCACCAAGACCCCAACTTAGTCGAAGCCGTCCGCCAAGGCCGCAAACGAGAATTTGAAGCCTTCCACGCCAGCGGAACCCCACCCGATGCCGCCAGTCTAGAGACCGTAAACACCTCAACCCTCAACTGGCAAAAACGCGACAGCGGCCATCATCACATATTACTGAACTTCTACCACCATCTCATCGAACGACGAAACAACAACCCAGCCATCCGATTGGGCGATCGCCAACAAATCCAACCCCAATATAACAACGAATCTCGCTGGTTCAGCGTTCACCAATCCCAAGCCAACCACTCAATCTGGGTCATCTTCAACTTTAGCGATAGCCCCATTCAATCCCCCCAAGTCCCGACTCAAACCTGGACCAAAACCCTAGATTCCAGCGACCCCATTTGGCAAGGTTCCGGTCCAACCGCCCCCCAAACTCTAAAAGGTAGCGAATCCATCAAAGTCCCCCCCCTAACCGTCGTACTCTACGAAACATAAACTCAGTAATTTCCCTTCTTGTACCTATAGCCTTCTCCTCCTGGGAGAGGCTAGGGGTGGGTTCCCCCCTACTGCCTACTGCCGACTGCCTACTGCCTTCTTCCCCCTGTTCCCCGTTCCCTATTCCCTTCTTTTGCCTCTTGCCTTAAAAAAAATGACCCCACCCATCGCCACCTACCGCCTCCAATTCAATCCCAACTTTGGCTTCAACGCCGCCCGAGATATTATCCACTATCTCCACAACCTCGGCATTTCCACCCTCTACGCCTCACCCATTTTCAAAGCCCGTAGCGGCAGTACCCACGGCTACGATGTCGTCGATCCTCGCATCTTAAACCCCGAACTCGGCAGTCCCGAAGCCTTTGATAGCCTCATCCAAACCCTCCATGACCATGAGATGACTTGGCTACAAGATATTGTCCCCAACCACATGGCCTATGACAGCAATAATCCCTTTCTCGTGGATGTCTTGGAATATGGAACCAACTCCGAGTATTACCACTTTTTCGACATTCAATGGGAACATCCCGATCGCGACATCAATGGCAAACTTCTCGCACCGTTTTTGGGTGGATTTTACGGACAATGTCTGGAAAACGGCGAACTCAAACTCGAATACGGTGAATCTGGATTAAGCATTAACTACTATCAGTTAAAATTCCCACTGCGAATTGAATCCTATACAGAACTCTTAACCCACAACTTAGACGATCTACGGCGACTCCTCGGTCGCGAACATCCCGACTTTATCAAATTATTGGGTGTTCTGTATCTCCTCAAAGGAGCTATCACAGAAACCGAAAAACGTCAATACAAAGACCAAGCGGCCTTTGTGAAAGGTTTAATTTGGGAACTCTATCAATCCAATCCCGAAATTCATGAATTTATCGATCGCAATGTAAAAACCTTTAACGGAACCGTCGGCAATCCCGACAGCTTTAATACCCTCGATCGGATTCTGGCCAACCAATACTTCCGCCTTGCCTTCTGGAAAGTGGGCGCAGAAGAACTCAACTATCGCCGCTTTTTCACCATCAACGAACTCATTTGCGTCAGCATCGAATCAGCCAAGGTCTTTGAACTGACCCATAGCTACATTAAAGAATTGGTTGATAATGGCGCATTCCAAGGCGTGCGGGTCGATCATATTGATGGGCTATACGACCCAAAACAATATCTAGATCGCCTGGCCGACCAATTGGGAGATACCTATATTGTCGTTGAAAAAATCTTAGAAGGCAATGAAACCCTCCCGGAAGATTGGGCGATTCAAGGCACCTCAGGCTATGATTTTCTCTACAATGTTAATAATCTTTTTTGTCAAACCGCCAATGAAGCCGCCTTTACGCGGATTTATCAGCGCTTTTCTGGGCAATGGCAGTCCTATCATGAATTGGAACTCCACTGTAAGCGACTCATTGCCGAAACCAACCTCGCCGGAGATGTTGCAGTCCTATCATGAATTGGAACTCCACTGTAAGCGACTCATTGCCGAAACCAACCTCGCCGGAGATGTGGAAAACCTAGCCAATTTCCTCAAACAACTGGCCAGTCAATATCGCTATGCCAGCGATTTCACCTTGGGATGAAAACCTAGCCAATTTCCTCAAACAACTGGCCAGTCAATATCGCTATGCCAGCGATTTCACCTTGGGAGGATTACGGCGAGCGATTCAAGAACTCTTGGTGGTCTTTCCCATCTATCGCACCTATATCACACCGGCGGGGTTAAGTCGTCGCGATCGCAGCCATATTGAACGGGCGATTCAGGCCGCCAAACGACAAAAACCTCAACTCGCCAATGAATTGGGGTTTATTGAAAAGTTATGGCTGTTGGACTATGACGAGGACATGACGGAGGAGGACAAAGGCCAATGGACTCGTTTTGTGATGCGAATGCAGCAGTTTTCCGGGCCGCTAATGGCGAAAGGGGTTGAGGATACCCTGTTTTATATCTATAACCGCCTAATTTCCCTCAACGAAGTGGGTGGCTGTCCTGGCCGCTTTGGCATTACCCTCTCGGAGTTTCATGGCTTCAACCAACAACAAGCCACCTACTGGACTGAGTCCATGAACGCCTCCTCCACCCACGACACCAAACGCAGCGAGGATATGCGGGCCCGTCTCAATGTCCTCTCGGAACTCCCCGACGAATGGGAAGCCGCTGTGACGAGTTGGAAACAAATGAACCAACATCGCCGCCAGGACGACTCCGAGAGTCCCGATGCCAATGATGAGTATTTTCTCTATCAAACCCTGGTGGGGGTGTTTCCCTTCGATCCCTATGACTTAGGAGAGGTTCGCGATCGCGTGGAACAATATGTCGTGAAAGCCGTTCGCGAGGCCAAAGTCCATACCGCCTGGTTACGGCCCGACTCAGACTACGAAGAGGCCTTTGTGGAGTTTGTCCGCCAAGTCCTTGCCGATGGCGATGACAACGACTTTCTCGCGGCATTCCGTCCCTTCCAACAAAAAATTGCCAGTTACGGAATGCTCAACTCCCTCTCCCAAACCCTATTAAAGTTAACGGCCCCGGGGGTTCCCGACTTATATCAAGGAACAGAACTCTGGGATTTCAGTTTAGTCGACCCCGATAACCGGCGTCCCGTCGATTATGGCCGTCAAGGGCAACTGCTTCAGGATTTACAAAACTGGGCCGCCGCCGACTTACCGGGATTATTGGCAGATCTCAAACAGAATGCTAGCGATGGACGGATTAAGCTCTTTAGTATTTACTGTCTCCTAACAACGCGCCACCAATATCGGGATCTCTTCGATCGCGGCGAATACCGTCCCCTACGAGTCACTGGGAAACACGCCGATCGCGTCGTGGCCTTTCTGCGTAAGTCCGGTGACGCTCAAGCCATTGCGATCGCCCCCCGTTTCTGCACCGAACTCGTCGAACCAGGCCAGTTTCCTCTGGGAGAGAAGGTTTGGGGCAATACAGCCGTAGAAATCCCGGGAAGTTCAGCCCAAACCTGGGTTGAGACCATCTCCGGACGCTCCCTAGCCCGCCGCACCACCCTAACCGTCGGGCAATTACTCGCTGAATTTCCCATCGCCCTCTGGATTACCACCTAACCCCCCTCCTATCTATTCCCTATTCCCTATCCCCTATCCCCTAATATGCCCTTTACCCCCAACAGCCCTCGCCTGCAACCGATGTTTAAGTACATCCGTGACACTTGGACAACACTCACTCGCACCCAAGCACATATCCTAGAAGCCGCGAAAGACAGTAAAATCGATCGCCTTCCCGGTTCACCGTGGATTGTCTATATTTCCCCCCAAGAAGACCTCGCTGTCGTCGAAGCCGACTTACAGGAGATTTTGCCCCCGTCAGAGTTCAGTCAAATTGAATTACGGATTCTGCCGCCAGAAATGGATCAGATTGAAGACCATGGCTTACTCTATTTGCCCAAATCCTACGTCGTTCCCGGTGGCCGCTTCAACGAACTCTATGGCTGGGATAGTTACTTCATCGCCCTGGGCCTATTACGAGATGGGGAACTGGAGTTAGCCCGGAATGCCGTGGACTTGCTGGTGTATGAGATTGAGCATTATGGAACCGTCTTAAACGCCAACCGATCCTATATGTTGGAACGCTCTCATCCACCATTATTGGCTCGCGGGGCCTTGGAACTGTTCGCCTACACCGAAGATCGCGATTGGCTGCGATCGCTCCTACCGGCCCTAGAACGCTATTATTTCTACTGGACCGTTCCCCCCCACCTGAACGCCTCCACCGGACTCTCTCGCTATTACACCCGAGTCACCACCCCCGCCCCCGAAGTGGTCAACTCAGAACGGGATGAACATGGACGAACCCACTATGAACGGGTGCGCGACTATTATCGCCATTATCCCGTTGAGGACTATGACCTGAGTTTATTCTATAACCGCAACACCGATAGTCTCACGGAACTGTTCTATCAGGGCGATCGCGCCATGCGAGAATCAGGCTTTGACATTACCAACCGCTTTGGCCCCTTTAGTGCCGATATCATCCATTACGTCCCCGTCTGTCTTAACGTCCTCCTCTACCAGATGGAACGAGACATCGCCGAAATCCACCATCTCATGGGACATTGGGACTCCGTAGAAGTCTGGAAGAAATACGCCAACACCCGACAAAAAGAAATCGACCGTTTCCTCTGGAATGAAGAAGCCGGGTTATATTTCGACTACAACTTCCGCACCGAAACCCGAGGAACCTACGAATTTGTCACCACCTTGATGCCCCTCTGGGCCGGACTCGCCTCCCCTGAACAAGCCCAACGCTTGGTCGATAATCTGCCCAAATTCGAGACCAAAGGCGGACTCCTCACCAGTACCCATGTCTCCGGGAATCAATGGGATGCCCCCTTCGGCTGGGCACCCTTACAGTTATTTGCCATTAAGGGGCTACGTCGCTACGGCTATCACGACGAAGCGGACCGTCTCACAGAGAAATTCATCAACGTGGTGGTCACAGAATTTGAGAAAAGCGGAACCCTCGTGGAAAAATACGATGTGGAACGATGTTCAGCCGATGTCTCCGCTGAAATCCTCTTCGGCTACAGTTCCAACGAAATCGGCTTCGGCTGGACCAACGGCGTCGTCCGCGAACTCATCCACGACTGGCAGGAGCGATCGCACTAACCCCCCTCTACCCCCCAGAGGTTTGTTAAGATGGGAGGAGAATTATCGAAATCCCAAAGGCAAACCCAGCAAGGCAACCACAAGCGTTCGCAGCCTCCCTCTTTCTCTGTGTCGTCTGTGACTCTGTGGTTCCCCCTTGCCTCGGGCGACCACAAGGGTACGCCCCTACGTCTTTTTTTTGCCTCTTGCCTCTTGCCTCTTGCCTCTTGCCCCTTATGACCCATTCCTCCAAAAAAGTTGTCGTCGGCCTATCCGGCGGAGTCGATAGCTCAACAGCAGCAGCCCTACTACACCACGAAGGCTATGACGTCGTGGGATTAACCCTTTGGCTAATGAAGGGTAAAGGTCAATGCTGTTCAGAAGGAATGGTAGATGCCGCCGAACTCTGTGAACAGTTAGGGGTTCCCCATCATGTGGTGGACAGCCGCGAAGTTTTTGAAAACAACATCATCAACTATCTCGTCTCAGGCTATAGTGCCGGAGTCACCCCACTTCCCTGTTCCCAATGTAATCGGGCCGTCAAGTTTGGCCCCATGATTGACTATGCCCGCGAGGAATTAGGGGTTGATAAAATTGCCACCGGGCATTATGCCCAAGTCGATTTTGATGAAGAGACGGGCCGCTACCGCCTCTTACGGGCCATTGACCGGCAAAAAGACCAAACCTATTTCCTCTATGACCTCTCTCAAGAGGTGTTGGCCCATTGTGTCTTCCCTCTCGGCAAATATCCCAAATCAGAAACTCGCCGCATCGCCGCTGAATTTAATCTCCTGACAGCGGAGAAGCCAGAAAGTCAAGATTTATGTTTAGTGGAGTCCCATGGTTCCATGAAAACCTTTCTGGAGAAATACCTCGCGCCGAAACCGGGGGATATTGTCGACCTCGATGGCAAGGTTTTGGGACAACATGAGGGGATTCATAACTACACCATTGGCCAACGCAAGGGCCTCGGGATTGCAGCGGCACATCCGTTATATGTTGTGGCGTTGGATACTGGACGCAATCAAGTCGTGGTGGGCGATCGCGCCAGTGTCCATCATCCCGATTGTACAGTGAACCGGGTCAACTGGGTGGGCATGGCCGCCCCCTCCGCCCCAGTTCGCGCTCAAGTGCAAGTCCGCTACCGCACTCGTCCCGCTGAGGCGACCCTAGTTCCCTTAGAGGAGGGACGGATTCAGGTCAAGTTTGATGAACCCCTATTTGGGATTACCCCCGGCCAAGCGGCCGTTTGGTATGACGGGGATGTGTTACTCGGCGGCGGGATTATCGAGTCCTCCGATGTGGTGAATTCCCCAGTCACCCTCTCAGAACGTCCCTCCCAATCCTCTTAGGGGCTAAACGGGTCATCAATCCGTGGTCAACCCCAACGATGTCTTTACCCTACATGAAGTCGCTGAGATGCTAAATGTCTCGGCGGCTTCTGTTCGTAATTGGCTGAAACTAGGATACTTAGAAAAAACGGAAAACAACGGCATCAGCCATGACTCCTTAACCGCCTTTCAACGGGATATTCTCGGTAAGGAAAAACTCACCCAACGGGCGAATAAATCCTGCAAAGATAGCCATCATCATGAGCAGTTGAAACAGGATATTTTACGGGAGGTTCAGACTCAAAAACTAGGCGATGACTCTCTCAGCCAGCGGTATGAGGCGGGTTTATCTCAGTCCTATCGAAATCAAGAGGGCATTTTTTATACCCCTCCTCAGGTAGTGACGCGTTTTTTAGATTATCTTCCCGATGATAGTTCCAGGTTCGTGTTTTGTGACCCCTGCTGTGGAACGGGAAACTTTTTAATTGAAGCCATTAAGCGAGGAATTAAACCGTCAAACATTTATGGCTATGATACTGATGAAACCGCCGTGGCGATCGCCCGCCAACGACTCACCGCCTTTGAGGGAGGAAATGACGTCAATCTCGCGGTTCAGGACTTCCTAAAACTCGCTGCTGAACATCCAGAACCCCAGTTTGATATTATCTTCACAAATCCCCCTTGGGGTAAAAAACTTCCCAAATCTGAACGAGACCACTGGGCGCTAAAATTAGCCGTAGGAACAAGCAAAGATACCAGCGCCCTCTTCTTTTTTGCGAGTCTAAGGGTTCTGCGATCGTCGGGATATTTAGGCTTCCTGGTCCAAGAAGCATTTTTCAACATTGCCAGCTTTGAAAGCGCCCGTCAAATCGCCCTGAAGCAGAAAATCATCAGTTTAATTGATTTTGGCAAACCCTTTAAGGGCTTGATGACTAAAGCCCAAGGGATTATCCTACGTCGCGAGAGTCCCCATTTGGGCGATCGCCTTTTATCAATCACCTCTGAGGCTGAGTATCATCTTCCTCAAAAGACCTTTTCTCAGAACCCCAAATCGATTTTTAATTTCACCTGTTCTGAGCAAGAGTTGAGAGTAATTGAACATTTATTCAAGCAAGAGCATCAAACATTGGCGGGGTTTGCCCAATGGGGGTTAGGGATTGTTACGGGCAATAATAAAAAGTATTGTGCCCGCGAAAAAAAAGAAGGGTATATCCCCGTTTATAAGGGGTCAGATATTAGCAAATCTGGACTGAAACCCCCCTCCTGCTTTATTCCTGGGGACTTCTCACAGTATCAACAGGTCGCGCCCCTATCCCGATATCAAGCCCCAGAAAAACTGATTTATAAATTTATCGCCTCAGACCTGGTATTTTTTCATGATACTGAACAGCGGTTTATTCTCAATAGTGCCAATTTGCTTATCCTTAACGATAAGCATCCCTTGAGTTCACGGCAACTTGCGGAACTCTTAAATAGTCGCTTGATGAGTTGGTTGTTTCAGAAGCTATTTAGAACTTGCAAGGTGTTGAGGGGGGATTTGGAATTACTACCGATTTTTGTGAATTATTTTGATAGATATGAGCGATTTTGTGAACAAGATTTTTTGAATTTCTTGTCTTTGGAGGAAGTTGCGAGGGGAAGCTATCGAGTTATTGAGGTCAATCGATAAAAAATCATAAAAATCCGGGTAGTACTAGAGAGGTAATGATGCGTTGTAGTGGTGAATAAAATTCCACAGGAGGCCGATGTGATTCCGTAGACTCTTGGAGAAGGCTAAGCTGCGTCGGACAAAGCGTGAAACCCTTTGCCTGAGGGTATTGTTAAACCGTTCAATGTAACTGGTCTTGCCACTCGACTTACTGACGACCCGGTGTCGTTTGCTCGGCAGCACCTGCCGGTAAGCCTCCCAAGCGTCAGTGTAGATCACAGCACATTGCCGATAGACTGTGGGTAGGGAATCCCAGAGGTTTTGCGCACTCTCGGCAGCGCGAGAACCGACATAAGCGCCGATCATCTCACGGGTCTCGGCATCGAGAGCTAACCAGACCCATTGTTTGTTGCCCTTGTAATCCACAAACGACCAAAGTTCATCACATTGCACCGTCATCGGCCCTTTTTTTTTGGACTGACAGCGACTTGCCTGTGTGTCTGGGCGGCTTTACAGTTGACATAGTCTTGCAGCCATTGCTCAGACACCTGAACCGCCCGGGCAATTCCAGCCATCGGGATGCGTTCTAGCAAGAGCCGGTCAATGAGTTCGCGAGTCGGGGTGTCGATGACCTTATTGGTTGGGTTTTTGACAAACTGACGACCACAGTTACGGCATAGATACCGTTGCTTGCCCGTGTGGATGTGGCCATTTTTGACGGTTCGCTTAGAATTGCAATCAGGGCAGTGAGGCATGGGGGTTGTTCTGTCGCTTCATGATCATCCTAACAAATCCATCATTACCTCTCTAGTACTACCGAAAATAGTATTACTCCCTCTCTCGGAAGTGTTCAATCAACTCCTCACGAGACAATTGCATCAACAGAGGGGTAAATTCCTCTGCCGGTAATTGTAAAATCGCATTAATTCAGAATGAGTAATTCATCATCAAGGGAGCCAAAGCGAACCCGCAACAAATTTTCTACCACACGACGTTCGCCCTGTTGCAGACCCTGTTGTAGACCTTGTTGCAGACCTGTCAACTGAGCCGCTTCGAGTTGTTGGTCAAGATTTTCTTGTGTTTGAAGATTAACCGTTTCCCAAGGCCTTAGACCGCTCAGCGGCCGCTTGCACTGCCGAAATCAGGGCCGATCGCAGTCCTTGCGCCTCCAGTTGAGCAATTCCGGCAATCGTCGTTCCCCCAGGACTGGTGACGCGATCCTTGAGTTCTCCTGGATGTAATCCCGTTTCGCTGAGGAGTTGAGCCGTTCCCCGTAGGGTGGCGATCGCCAACTGTTGGGCCGTGGCCCGAGGCAATCCCGCCGCCACACCCCCATCACTGAGCGCTTCAACCATCAGCGCCACATAGCCCGGCCCTGACCCCGATAACCCTGTGACCGCATCCATGAGCCGTTCAGGAACCTCAACGACCTCTCCCACAGCACTCAGCAGCTTACGAGCCACCGCTAATCCCTCTTCCGTCACCCCTTGGCCTGGACTCAAAGCAGAAATTCCCGCGCCGACGGTGGCGGGGGTATTGGGCATCACCCGCACCACAGGGGAACCGGGAAACTTCTTGTGTTTGAAGATTAACCGTTTCCCAAGGCCTTAGACCGCTCAGCGGCCGCTTGCACTGCCGAAATCAGGGCCGATCGCAGTCCTTGCGCCTCCAGTTGAGCAATTCCGGCAATCGTCGTTCCCCCAGGACTGGTGACGCGATCCTTGAGTTCTCCTGGATGTAATCCCGTTTCGCTGAGGAGTTGAGCCGTTCCCCGTAGGGTGGCGATCGCCAACTGTTGGGCCGTGGCCCGAGGCAATCCCGCCGCCACACCCCCATCACTGAGCGCTTCAACCATCAGCGCCACATAGCCCGGCCCTGACCCCGATAACCCTGTGACCGCATCCATGAGCCGTTCAGGAACCTCAACGACCTCTCCCACAGCACTCAGCAGCTTACGAGCCACCGCTAATCTCCATGAGCCGTTCAGGAACCTCAACGACCTCTCCCACAGCACTCAGCAGCTTACGAGCCACCGCTAATCTCTCTTCCGTCACCCCTTGGCCTGGACTCAAGGCAGAAATTCCCGCGCCGACGGTGGCGGGGGTATTGGGCATCACCCGCACCACAGGGGAACCGGGAAACTGCAGAAATTCCCGCGCCGACGGTGGCGGGGGTATTGGGCATCACCCGCACCACAGGGGAACCGGGAAACGCCGCCTCTAACTTAGACAGGGGGGTTCCTGCCAAAATGGAAATCACTAAGGTCTGGGGGGAGAGCGTTCCGGGAGGAAGTTGCCCAGAAACGGCAGCAAAAATCTGCGGCTTGATGGCTAAAAGAAGCGTCTGGGCCTCAGCCGCAATGCTGGCGTTATCATCGCTGACCTGCACCTGATAGGTTTTTGCTAAATACTCCCGACGTTGAGGGTTCGGCTCACCCACCGAAACCGCTTCGGGACGATACACTTGTTGGGCTAAAAGGCGGGAGAGGATGGCTTCGGCCATCATGCCACCGCCGATAATCGCAAGGGAAGAAGACAAGGGCTTAGACTAACTGTGAGGACGAACCAGAGGCTTAGGATTGGGCAACACGACCGAAATCGGGAACCCAACTGGGGGTTGAGCCGCTGTTACTACTTTGCCCGGCATTGCTGCTACCGGGGGCTTGTAGATGGGGCTGCATCACATCCCGCACGACACCGGATTGGGTGCTAACCTGCACGCAACTGGGGGTGAATAGGAAAATACTCTCGCCAATGCGTTCTTGATGACCGTCGAGGGCAAAGGTTCCTCCGGCGATGAAGTCAACGGCCCGCTGTGCCTGATCTGGGTCCATCACGGTTAAGTTCAGGACAACTGATTTCCGTTCCCGTAAAGCTTGAATGGCTTGGGGCATCTCTTCAAAGGTACGTGGTTCCATCACCACAACTTCGGAAATGCCACTTGCTGCGCCAGGTAATCCAATCACGTTACTCATTCCTGAATTCATACTTGAACCCCGCTGAGGAGGGGGAGGCGTTAAGCCGGCGGAACTGCTTAGGGGCGAGCGATCGCGTAAACGAGTCCCGGTACTGCTGACATCGGTGTTGGGAGCCGATGCGTTACTTTCACTGGGATAGAGGGGCTGATAAGCGGGGCTATTGCCCTCCATATCGTCATAGTCGTACTGATAATCAACCGGCTCGTCCGGATTGATGAAATCCCGTAGCTTTGAAAAAATATTGCTCATGGCGACTCCGGCTAAACACTCCGATTCAGGTTGAATGACTGATTGTTAAGGATCTCAATCCATTCAACAGGGTCAATTGACTGATCGGCAAAGGTGATCCGCCCCTATTGTAGCTGGGATAGATCACAATGCAACCCAGCTTAATCAAGATTTATGGGTTTCTTATCCTACCGGTTTGAATGTCCTCGAAACCTGTCTGTCTTACTGGGGGCGATCGCCAAAGAGAATACGCCCTAAACGCACCATGGTACTTCCCGCTTCCACTGCTAAGGGATAATCGTCGGACATCCCCATAGATAGTTGCGAGAAGTGTAAATGCTTCCAGGACTGCTCTTGTAGGCGATCGCACCCCTGACGGGCCTCTCGAAAAATGACCCGACTTTCCTCCGAGGGCAAGCCAAAGGGCAGAATTGTCATCAGTCCCTGAACCTTCAGGGCCGAGAGGTCATCGAGTCGGGGCAAGTCTGGCTCTAAATCCGGCCAATCCCAGCCCGATTTATTGGCATCGGGGCGAAATTTGACCTGTAGACAAAGATTCGGGCAGGGACTACCTTTTTCCACCAGACGCTGGATTTCGCGGGCCAGTTTCAGGCGATCAACTGAATGAATCCATTGCATTCGCTCCAAAGCCAGCTTCGCCTTATTCGTTTGCAGATGGCCGATGAAATGCCAGGTAATATCCTCTAAATCCTCAAGTTCCTCTTGTTTGGCGATCGCCTCTTGGATGCGACTTTCCCCAAAATCCCGGATTCCCGCCTCATAAGCCTGACGAATCGCACTAGCGGGTTTCAGTTTAGACACCGCAATCAAGCGCACCGACTCGGGAAGCGTCGGACGAATTTTAGCAATGCGATCGGCAATCGATAACTCCTCAAACGACATGAAAACGACTCAGTAACCTACCTCTAACAACAGTATTGCAATAATAGACAATTGATAATGGACAATTGATAATCGACATACGTCTCTAGAATACAGACTATTGGGGGAGCTAACGTCTTATTTATTGCGACTAAAGCCAGAAAAGCTCGGGCCCTAGAACATCTGTTTACGAATCTTTTGTAACTTTTCATGGTCTTGAGTCAGTCCCGTGCGGCGCAATTGGCGCAGACGATTTTCAATGACTGCTCTGGCATCAGCTCGGGTGAGCGGCTCAAAGAGCAAACCTCGCTCACCGGTGGTTACGATAAAAAATAGGCGTTGAGCATACAACGTTGTGAATAGTTCTCGATCTTCTCCAATGGGGCAGACGCGAAATAGCAAGCCGAAGGTGGGATGATTGAGATAAGTTTCGGTGTTCATGGGGCGATTCAGGACGACCATACAGGGTCTGAGGGACATCCCCAGAGCCACATCAGGTTAAAGACTTAAACATAGCAGGTCTTGGAAACCCCATCAATGGGGCAAGCGGTAGACTGAGCCATCCCAGAGACCATCGAGCCGAGAGATTCTCAAAAGATACGAAAAACGAGAGGTACAATGACCTCTCGCCCTGAACGTCTGGGGTGTAGATGAGCCAACAGCGTCAACTCTACTTCAAGCCGGTGTTGGTTCCGGGCTTACCGGTGGCCAATTCAACCTTGACGATTTTGCCACCCATTTTCATGATCCGCTGTTGTTCACGGAACCAGTTGTCGTAGGGAACCAGTTTTGTATAGTAGGTGTTTTGCAACTCTCTCTGAGTCCGAATGCGAGTCTGACTCGGAACACAGGCAGTAACGCGAAACATACGCATGGGGAAAATTCTCCTGGCTAAGGGGTTAAAGGATTAGAAGTTTTAGGGATTTTTTTATTAGGGTTTCAGATGCTAGATCGAAAGCCTGGGAGTCCAGAGTCAATACTGTTGGCTTGATGTTCCAACTCTGAGTTAGATGAGTTCCCAAGAGAACCCATATCTCTACCAAATTGCACTCACCCCGGATTTCCCAGACCAACGATCGCCGTCCGCCAATTTCGCTACAGAACGTCACGCCAATGGCGATCGGATGGGGATACCTAGCTTAAGCCAGAGCAGATGTAGTCGAAGTACACGCCCATTTCTTTACCGGCATCGGGGCCAACCAAGCTAGCGGTGACATCTTTCATGGCTTGGATCGCTTGAACCGTAGAACCCACGGGAACACCCAGAGAGTTGTAGGTTTCTTTGAGGCCATTCAGCACACGCTCGTCGAGGATGGAGGGATCGCCGGCCAGCATGGCGTAGGTGGAGTAGCGGAGGTAGTAGTCCAAGTCACGGATGCAAGCTGCATAGCGACGGGTGGTGTACATGTTACCGCCGGGACGGGTCACATCAGAGTACAGCAGGGATTTAGCAACGGCTTCTTTAACGATCGTAGCGGCGTTAGCCGAGATCGTAGCGGCTGCACGGACGCGCAGTTCGCCGGTTTGGAAGTAGCCTTTGAGCTTGTCCATGGCAGACCCGTCGAGGTACTTGCCTTGAACATCAGAGGAGTTGATTACAGCGGTGATTGCGTCTTGCATGATCCTTTCGTTTTGTTGTGAATTTGATGGATTTAGAAATGCGAGTTTGTGAAAGCTTGGCGATTAAAGTCGAATACCGACTCTATTGCATCGCACCGATCACGTAGTCGAAGTAAGAAGCTGCTTCGACAGCATCGTCCGCAGACATCAAACCGGTGGCGACGTTTTTCATGCAACGAACGCTTTCTGCAACGGCATCAATGGGGGTTCCCAAGGAGCGGTACATTTCACGAACGCCCACGAGACCAATCTCTTCGATGGGGGTAACGTCACCGGAAACAACACCATAGGTGACGAGGCGCAGGTAGTAGTCCATGTCACGCAGGCAGGTGGCGGTCATCTCTTCACCAAACGCGTTTCCGCCGGGGGAGACCACATCGGGGCGTTTTTGGAAGAGTTGGTTACCGGCTTCTTTGACAATCCGCTCACGAGAATCGGTTAAAACTTGAGCGATGCGAAGACGAGCTGCACCGGAGGTGACAAAGCTCTTGATGCGATCTAGTTCGCCGGGGCTGAGGTAACGAGCCTCAGCGTCGGCATTCACGATTGACTTCGTGACGATACTCATGATGTGCGATTCCTCCAGAAGGGAAAGTTAGTTTAAGGTTGTATTGACTAATCACTCAGTAGCTTGTCCCCATTTGACTCGGGGGAGTGGCCACTGGCGAGCGGGAGCAGTTCCCGTTTTGCAATCATGGTCATTGTGCAGCATAAGGTTAACGATCCCTGGGGTAACTTCATAGTTTGTAATATTTTTCTCAGGAACCCACGGCAGCGATCGCCCAAAGATTTGACATGAAACCCAGAAATCGCAAGGGTTAGCGGCAGTTATTCCCCTCAAGGAAAACGTAACAGAAGTTTACGGCAAGTCGTCGAGCGACTGGGTTTTGGGGGGATTGTCATCGAAACGTAGCCCACAACCGACCCCAATCAAGGAAACCCGAATGCCCTTCCCTGCGTCAAAACCCTAGAAGGGGGGTTTTTGAGGTTCCCTGGCGGTGTCTTCTAGCTGCGAGCATCAGGGGAGGGGCGAGTCAGCCAGGTTAAAAATTGTCCCAATGCATCCACCTTAATCCTCAAAAACTCTTGAGGATGATTTCTGGAAACACTACCGTGGGCGATGTAGTAAACATCCTAGACCCTAAAGCGGGAGGTTTCCCAGTCATCGAGAGGATAATCTATAACCCCCTTCAACTCAAAACTCCTAAAAACTCAACGAGACAATTGGAGTGAGGTATTCCGATCTGTGCAAAAAAAAATCATGACATTAGCATAAGGCTAGCCGCACAAAATCCATGATGGCTTTAATGGCGTACAACCCCTTAAAGCTGTTTCATCGAAGTCGTTATCGAAGTCGTTAATGACCCCACTATTCACAAACCTTTAGGTCAGTCCGATTCCGTCGTTCGTTGCCGTTCGTTGCTTTCATCGACGTATGCCCACAGCCAACACCAACATGAAAACCGCTAACCCCACTTTGAATGCCGATACGGTGCGGACATACCTGCACGAAATCGGTCGTGTTCCTTTGCTGACCCACGAACAGGAAATTATCTTGGGCAAACAAGTTCAAGCGATGATGGCATTGCTGGAACTTCGGGATGAACTCAGCGAGTCTCTCGATCGCGCTCAAACAAGTTCAAGCGATGATGGCATTGCTGGAACTTCGGGATGAACTCAGCGAGTCTCTCGATCGCGCGCCCAGCGAAAGTGAGTGGGCACAAAAAGCCAAACTCGACCTGGATAGCTTGCGTAATACCCTACACACCTCCCAGCGAAAGTGAGTGGGCACAAAAAGCCAAACTCGACCTGGATAGCTTGCGTAATACCCTACACACCGGTCAACGGGCCAAACGCAAAATGATCGAGGCAAATTTGCGTCTAGTGGTGGCGATCGCCAAAAAATACCAAAAACGGAATCTCGAATTTTTGGACTTAATCCAAGAAGGAACCCTGGGACTCGAACGGGGAGTTGAAAAATTCGATCCCACCCGTGGCTATAAATTCTCCACCTATGCCTACTGGTGGATTCGTCAGGCCATCACCCGAGCGATCGCCCAACAAGCGCGAACCATTCGCCTTCCCATTCACATCACCGAAAAACTCAACAAAATCAAACGGGCCCAACGAGAACTGACCCAAAAACTCGGGCGCAGTCCCTCCATGAAGGAAATCGCCCAGGAACTGGACCTCGAACCCTACCAAGTTCGGGAATATCTCAGCGTCTCCCGCCAGCCGATTTCCCTAAGACACCGAGTTACAAGAACTGCTCGAAGATGAAACCGCATCGCCCGAACAGTTTGCCACCCAGCAACTCTTGCGCCAAGACCTCGATTGTATGCTGGCCGAACTGACCCCCCAACAGCGGGAAGTGATCAGTCTTCGCTTTGGCTTAAGTGACGGCAAAGAACTTTCCTTAGCTAAAGTCGGCGCCCAACTCAACCTCAGCCGCGAACGAGTCCGCCAACTCGAACACCAGGCCCTGAGCCATCTGCGCCGTCGTCGCGCCACAGTCCGTGAATACCTAGCCAGTTAGCCCTTGAGCCAGCCAGATCCTGGCCCCGAGAGGTTTGCTAAAATAGCGCCGTCCCATTGGGACGGCTTTTTTCTGGACATCTGAATTTCCACTAAATCCTGAATTCCCCACCAACAGATTGCCCACCCACACTGTCCCAGTCGTCCCTCTCGCCCTCACACTTGAGTAAGAGCCGCCGTATATGACCCAGCTCAATTACGCCTTTACCATCTTCTTTAGTCTGCTCGTTGAAGCCTTACCCTTTCTGCTGCTGGGGGTGCTACTCTCCAGCGCCCTCCTGGCCTTTGTCAACGAGCGTAAATTAGTTGCCATGATGCCTCGGAATGCCGTGTTAGGGGCATTGGTCGGCAGTTGTATTGGCTTTCTGTTTCCCGTTTGTGAATGCGGCAACGTTCCCGTAGCTCGGCGACTGTTAGCCCAGGGCGTGCCTTCCGCTGTGGCTATCGGCTTTCTACTGGCCGCCCCAACCATTAACCCAATTGTCATTTGGTCCACCTGGATCGCATTCCGCGATCGCCCGGAAATGGTCTTTTGGCGTGTCCTTCTCACCCTGATTATTGCCACCGTCATCGGGGTGATTTTCAGCGTTCAGAAAGACATTCGCTCCATGCTGCACCCGAAACTCGTGCGTTCCATGCCCCGGGCGATCGCCACCCCAACAGAAGACCCCATCTCCCCCCTACTCGGATCAGGAACCTATTTTCTAGGAACCAGCCAACCCATCGCCCTAGAAAACGCCGCCGTCATGGGAGGCGATTTAGGAACTCTCCTCTTAGGAACCCAGCAAAACGCCAATCGGATGGTGGTATTTGTCGATAACATTATTCGAGAAATTCGCGAACTCGGTGGTGTACTTGTCCTCGGGAGTGGCATTGTCGCCATTATCCAAACCGCCGTCCCTCGCGAGACCATCGTCAGCCTAGGTCAAGGAACCATTGTTCCCATCCTGACCATGATGTTACTGGCCCTAGTCGTGTCCATCTGTTCCACCGTCGACGCCTTCTTCGCCCTTTCCTTCGCCTCCATGTTCACCAGTAGCGCCCTGCTGGCCTTTCTTGTCTTTGGTCCGACGGTAGATCTTAAAAGTATCGGTCTGATGTTATCGGTGTTTCGTCCTCGAACCGTGTTTTACCTATTTGCCATCACCGCCCAACTCACCTTCCTGCTCACCCTCGGCCTACATATCTACGTTCTTTAGCAAAACCCCAATCACAAACCTGAGTCTTCCGGGGGCGATCGCCCTGGCAGGAATGGTAGGGTGGCTGTTTCCCCATCCACCCTCCCCCATCTTGCCTACCCATGACCGCTCAAACCCAGACTCCAGAACCCACCCATCTCGACACCGACACCCAGGACACCCAACGTCAACTCATCGTGATTTTGGATTTTGGGTCTCAATATTCCGAGCTGATCGCCCGTCGGATTCGCGAAACCGAGGTCTATTCAGAAGTCTTGTCCTATCGCACCAGTGCGGCAGATTTAGAACGCCTCAATCCCAAAGGAATTATTCTCTCAGGCGGTCCCAACTCAGTCTATGACGAGAATGCCCCTCAATGTGACCCCAAAATTTGGCAACTGGGTATCCCCATCTTGGGAGTCTGTTACGGAATGCAGCTGATGGTTCAACAACTCGGCGGAAGCGTCGAACGAGCCGAATTAGCTGAATATGGCAAAGCCGCCCTACATATTGACGACCCCACCGATCTCCTCACCAACGTCGAACAGGGAGCCACCATGTGGATGAGTCACGGCGACTCCGTCACCTGTCTCCCCGACGGCTTTGAAATTCTCGCCCATACCGACAACACCCCCAATGCGGCGATCGCCAACCACGATCGCCAGATCTACGGCGTACAATTCCACCCAGAAGTCGTCCACTCCATCGGTGGACAGGCCCTCGTTCGTAACTTCGTCTATCACATCTGCGACTGCGAACCAACCTGGACTACCGCCGCCTTCGTCGAAGAGTCGATCCGAGAAATTCGCGCCCGAGTCGGTGACAAACGAGTGCTTCTGGCCCTATCCGGCGGCGTCGATTCCTCCACCCTCGCCTTCCTCCTGCACCGAGCCATCGGCGATAATCTTACCTGTATGTTTATCGATCAGGGGTTCATGCGTAAATATGAGCCGGAACGGTTAGTCAAGCTATTCCGAGATCAATTCCATATCCCCGTCGAATACGTCAACGCCCGCGATCGCTTCCTGGAAAAACTCGTCGGCGTCACCGATCCCGAAGAAAAACGCCGTCACATCGGCCATGAATTCATCCGCGTCTTCGAGGAAGAATCCCGTCGCCTAGGTCCCTTCGACTACCTCGCCCAAGGAACTCTCTACCCCGACGTCATCGAATCCGCCGACTCCAACGTCGACCCCAAAACCGGGGAACGAGTCGCCGTCAAAATCAAAAGTCACCACAACGTCGGCGGTTTACCCGAAGACCTACAATTCAAACTCATCGAACCCCTGCGAAAACTCTTCAAAGACGAAGTTCGCAACCTCGGACGTTCGATTGGCCTCCCCGAAGAAATCGTCCGTCGTCATCCCTTCCCCGGCCCCGGCCTAGCCATCCGCATCCTGGGAGAAGTCACCCCAGAACGGTTAAAAATCTTACGGGATGCTGATTACATCGTGCGCCAAGAAATCAATCGTCACGGTATCTACCACGATTTCTGGCAAGCCTTCGCCGTCCTACTCCCCATCCGCAGTGTCGGAGTCATGGGCGACCAACGCACCTACGCCTATCCCATCGTATTGCGCTTTGTCTCCAGCGAAGACGGGATGACCGCCGATTGGGCACGGGTCGATTATGACTTCATCGAACTGATTTCCAACCGCATTGTCAACGAAGTGGCCGGAGTCAACCGCGTTGTCTACGACGTCACCTCCAAACCCCCCGGAACCATCGAATGGGAGTAAATCCCCAATTTGCCCAGTGCCACAAGGGTACGCCCCTACGTCTTTCCCCTCTTGGGAGGGGTGCCCGGAGGGCGGGGTGGGTTCTACCTCTTGCCTTTTGCCTCTTGCCTCTTGCCTTCTTCCCCCCATGACTCGTCGCATCTTCTTCACCGTACTTTGGCTAGGCTTCCTCGGCTATGCCTTCTTACTTGCACCCCCAGATAGCCCGGAAACAGTGGATTTGATTATTGATCTCTCCTCGGGGAACTGGGAGACCCTCAACCCAGCCATTATCGCCCTATTTAACCTGATGGGAATTTTTCCCTTCGCCTATGGGGCCATGATGTTTGCCGATGGCCGGGGTCAAAAAATTGGCGCTTGGGTATTTGCAGCCGCCTCCTTCGGGGTGGGGGCGTTTGCCATTTTGCCCTATCTGGCCCTGCGAGATCCCAACCCCAACCTAGAGGGGGATCTCAACCCCCTCCTGAAATTTTGGGACTCGCGAATTTTGGGAGGAGTCTTAACCCTGGGGGCGATCGCCCTGCTGGGATTGGGTCTCAGTCAGGGAAATTGGAGTGATTTCAGCCAACAATGGCAAAACAGCCGTTTTATCCATGTCATGAGTCTAGACTTCTGTCTCCTCTGCGGCCTAGTTCCGGCACTCCTCGGCGATGACATGGCCCGACGAGGTCTCCATAATCCCAAGCTATTCTGGGCAGTCTCCCTCACTCCCCTCCTGGGCCTTCTTCTCTACCTCACCCTGCGTCCTCCCCTAGAGGCTGCCACGCCAGCCCTTCAGGACTCCCCCCAGTCCTCTTAAACACCCATTAGGACTGGTCTCGTGAATATTGTGCGAAGCTGAATTTATTCAGGTGATGCCAACCCTGTACCACCTCCCGGAACGCCCGCCAATTCTCATAAACCTCATTAAACGAGGCATTCTCTTGAGCATTTTGCTCATAAATCTCCAAAGCAATCTCCTCACCCCGCTGCATAATCTCCTCAGAGAAGCCTGAGAGGATGGTTCCCCCCTCAACCAACTCCTGTAACGCCTCACCATTGAGGGCGTCATACTGAGCCAACATCGTCATATTGGCTTCCACCGTAGCCGCCACAAAGATCTGCTGATATTCCTCTGGCAAACGCTCCCACATCCGGCGATTCACCAACACATCTAACGTCGCCCCCGGTTCCCACCAGCCGGGATAGTAATAATACTGGGCAGCCCGATGCAGTCCTAATTTCAAATCATCATAGGGGCCAACCCACTCAGCGGCATCAATCGCCCCCCGTTCCAGGGCCAGATAGACTTCTGAACCGGGCAGAACCTGCACATTCGCTCCCATCTGCGCCATAATCGTTCCCCCCAACCCCGGAACCCGCAGTTTCATGCCATTGAGGTCGGCGACACTATTGACTTGTCGCTTAAACCAGCCCCCCATTTGCGTTCCCGTGTTTCCGGCTGGGAAATTAATGATATTAAAATCGCTATAGACTTTCTGCATTGCCTCCAACCCCCCGCCGTGATATAGCCAGGAATTTTGCTGCTGGGCAGTTAAGCCAAAAGGCATCGTCGTGGCAAAGCCTAAGGTTAGGTTTTTACCAATGTAGTAGTAACTGGCGGTATGACCGCATTCTACGGTTCCTCCCTCAACCGCATCCATCACTTGTAACGCGGGAACTAACTCACCGGCAGCATAGGGCGTAATGGTAAAACGGCCATTAGTCATCTCACTGACCCGACGGCAGACGGTTTGTGCCCCACCATAGATGGTATCGAGGGACGGCGGCCAACTCGTGGCCATGCGCCAGTTGACCCGGGGCAGAGAACTGGCATCCGTTCCTGTTCCGGCGGTTTCGGCACAAGCGGCGAGGGCGGAGACGGTGGCGGCACTTACGGCGCTTCGAGTCACAAAAGCTCGGCGTTTCATAGCAACTTAGGTAATTTAAGCGGGTTTAAGATAGTTTTTGAGTTTAACAGCTTTTTAAGTCTTATAAAGTCTTTTGGCAAAGACGTTAAGTCTTTTTTCGTGGACGAGCTGTTTGCTGACTCTCTGAGTTTTAATGAAAATGAGGCGGTTAGCTTAGCCGTTTCGCTTTTGGGTAGGTTATTCCCGGCCCACCCGTTTAATAAACTGATCTACTTAATAAACCGTAATAAAAAAGTCATTATGGTCATGAAACGTCCCAGCCAACTCACACAACTTCTTTGGGACTTTTATCGCGAGAATCCCGAAGAACTCCAGCAGTTGAAAATTCTACAGCAATGTCAGGTTTTCCGCTTCTGGGGAGCATTTTGTATCCGCGTGCAAACTCCCGCTATGGCCCAACGCATCCACGATCTCATCCCGGTTGTTGAAGCCCCCATCGAAGCCCTACGCCTCGCGAAACAGGTGAAAATTTTGGTCGGCCGTCGCTTAGTCGCCAGTTATCTGGTGGGCACGGATTGCCAGGATTCTCCGGTGCGTGAATGGCAGGTTTAGGGGGAAGGCAATAGGCAGTAGGCAATAGGCAATAGGCAAAAGATAGGGAACAGGGAACAGGGAACAGGGAACAGAAAAGACGTAGGGGCGTACCCTTGCGGTCAGCGAGCAATAGCTCAGCCGTGGTTGCCCTCTTTGGGCAATGGGCAATAGAAAAGGGGGCTATACCGGTTAGGGTATGGCCCCCCTTTGTTGGGAGCGACAGATTTTATCTGTGCTTAGTCGTTTCAAGGAGGACACTTATAGAATTCAAGCACTCTGTTGTTGCAGGTTTTGGCGATTTTTAAGTGTCCATCTTCGATTGTCTGTTAGTCCTTAGAGTTTTGTGCCACATTCAGGACAAAAGTGGTTGGTTGAGGCGTTTTTCGCATTGCAGTTGGGGCAGTAGATTAGCTCAACAGCTTGCTCTAACTTGTTCTGTTCGGGGAGTCCGAGCATTTGAGCATTGCTCTTGCCGGGGGCCACCATGGGGTAACAGTTTTCCGTGCGATGAACCCGTACATCCATGACCACTGCCCCGTCATGGGCTAGCATTTCGGCGATCGCATCCTGAAGTTGATCGGAATGGGTGACCTTAATTCCCTTCAAACCATAGGCTTGACAGAGTAATTCCACATCCGGCATCCCCACCTCCATATTAGAGGAGGAATAGCGTTGACCATAGAAGGTTTCCTGCCATTGGCGGACCATCCCCTGCCAACCGTTATTAATAATCACGGTTTTGAAGTTGATGCCGTATTGGGCTATGGTTCCCAGTTCCTGAAGATTCATCTGGAAACTGCCATCCCCACTAATACAAATCACCTCTTCCTCAGGAAGCGCCACTTTCGCCCCCATAGCCGCAGGCAGTCCATAACCCATCGTTCCCAGTCCAGCACTGGAAATCCAACGACGGGGACCATTTTTCAGGAATTGGGCCGCCCACATTTGATGTTGCCCCACATCGGTTGTGTAATAGGCGTTGGGGGCTTGGCGATGGAGTTCTACAATCACCTGTTGCGGGGAGGGTAACCCAGGATATCGGGGAACCTCTAAGGGATAATCCTTGCGCCAGCGGTTGATGCGATCGAGCCAGGACCGAGTTCGCTCAGACTCTATCCCGACGCCGAGTTCTTTGAGACGACGCAACAAATCAATGAGAACTTGGCGCACATCCCCCACGATGGGAACTTCTGGGGCCCGGTTTTTACCCACTTCGGCGGGGTCAATATCAATATGGATGACCTTGGCGCGAGAGGCGAACTCATCTAATTTCCCGGTGACGCGATCGTCAAATCGTGCCCCCACGGCAATTAATAGATCACATTCGCTGACGGCAAAGTTCGCATAGGCGGTTCCGTGCATTCCCAGCATTCCCACCGAGAGGGGATGATTCTCATCAAATGCACCTTTCCCCATGAGGGTCGTGGTCACAGGAATTTGGAAATGTTCAGCGAGTTCGAGCAGTTCTGCATGGGCACTCGACGAAATGGCGCCACCGCCGACGTAGAGGAGTGGGAACTCGGCCTCACGAATCAGGGCGATCGCCTGTTCAATCTGACGAGGATTCCCCTTCACCGTGGGCCGATAACCCGGCAGTTTCAGAGAACCCGGCTCAATCGGCGTATAGTCGCATTCAGCCAAGCCCACATCTTTGGGCACATCGATTAACACCGGCCCTGGACGACCGGTACTAGCGATATGGAAGGCCTCCGCCACAATTCTGGCCATGTCATTGGGGTTGCGCACCACATAGGAATGCTTGACGATGGGCAGCGTAATCCCGAAAATGTCCGTTTCCTGGAAAGCATCGGTCCCGATCGCATTGAGGGGAACCTGTCCCGTCACCACCACCATGGGAATTGAGTCCATGTGAGCGGTAGCAATCCCCGTCACCAGGTTTGTCGCTCCCGGGCCCGAGGTCCCAAAACAGACCCCCACTTGTCCTGTTGCGCGGGCATAGCCGTCAGCGGCATGAGAGGCCCCCTGTTCATGACGAACCATCCCCCACTTGTCCTGTTGCGCGGGCATAGCCGTCAGCGGCATGAGAGGCCCCCTGTTCATGACGAACCAGGATATGTTGGATCCCACCCTGGGCTTCTGCCCGATATAACTCGTCATAAATAGGGAGTATGGCGCCACCTGATATGTTGGATCCCACCCTGGGCTTCTGCCCGATATAACTCGTCATAAATAGGGAGTATGGCGCCACCGGGATATCCGAAGATATGCCGAACACCATGGCGTTTTAAACTATCTATCAGGGCATAGGCCCCACTCACACGTTGCACTGCGACTCGTTGTAATTGCACGACAGGAACCTCTTGCAAACTCTCGAAAACTAAAACCGTTATCCTACAATTCTACTCAGGTCAAGTTCATTTCGTACAGGACTTTAAAGAAATTCAAGATACGAGGGAATCTCGATAGGATAGAGAGGCTACAGGAGCAGAGCTTAAGGCTGCATCCACTGAATTTTTTCTCTTAAAACCTTATGAATGATCAAACTCCTCAACCCTACTCATCCCGTCCCAAGGCGGCTCAGGGACTGAGTGAACAGAAGTATCAACGCCTGGTCGCTGAGGCCAAAGCCCCCTATCGTGGTTTTCGTCTCTTTATCTATGTCAGTTTAGGGGCATCGGGCCTCCTTGGAGCATTCGTTTTTATGGCTCGGGTGGCAGCGGGACAAAATTTGTCGTCTGATTTGCCCAATTTGGCCCTACAACTCGGGGTTGTTG
Organism: Sodalinema gerasimenkoae IPPAS B-353; assembly: GCF_009846485.1. Lineage (GTDB taxonomy): Bacteria > Cyanobacteriota > Cyanobacteriia > Cyanobacteriales > Geitlerinemataceae > Sodalinema > Sodalinema gerasimenkoae. The sequence goes on along the minus strand of NZ_ML776472.1, from coordinate 3,678,021 downwards.
CCTTGATGGTCTGGTTGTTTCGTCGGGAACGTCGATGAAGCCTCTGAGATGGGCCAGGTCACGGTGGTTCGGGTCTTATTATCTCTGGTTGGGTTTGAGTTTGCTCTTGTCTGGAGCCATGGCCTTGGTCATCTGGCGCGATGGCCAAGGGGTCTATCGGATTCAGGATGATGCGCGGCAACATGTGTTCTGGATGCACCGCTTTGGGGATGCTGAGTTGTTTCCCCAAGATTGGATTGCCGATTATTTTCAGTCGGTTGCGCCCTGGGGCTATCGTCATCTCTATGGCCTGGCTGCTCATCTGGGACTGGAACCCTTGAGTTTTAATAAGCTGTTGCCCATTCTCTTAACCCTGCTAACAACGGTGCTGGTGATGCGGGTGAGTTGGCGACTGTTACCCCTGGCCCCGGTGGGCTTTTTTAGCAGTGTCATTTTAAATCTGAGTCTGTGGATGAAGGATGACCTCGTCTCAGGAACTCCTCGGGCCTTCGCGGTTCCCCTGTTGTTGGGGTTTCTTTGGGCCCTGTTGTCTGAACATATCCTGGCCACGGCGATCGCAGTCCTGGTGACGGGACTGTTCTATCCCCCAATGGTCATCGTCGAGGGAGGGGTTTTACTGTTGCAGGGGTTGGGGATTCCTCAAGGAACTGGCCGCAACCGTCCCTTGGCTTGGGTGGGCTTGATTACGGTTGGAGGAGTCCTGCTGTCCTACCTCTTGGCCGCCAATCCTTGGCAGCCGGTGTTAACCCGTCAGCAGGGGTTAGCCTTAGCGGAATTGGCCCCTCGCGGACGTAGTGCTTTTTTTTATGAGGATTTTGGCCATTTCTGGTTCAGCAGCGATCGCAGTGGCTTGATTCCTGGCTACACGCCGTTAGTGCTGTGGTTTGGCCTCCCGTTACCGCTGCTGTTGCGGTTTCGACAAGGGTTTCCCTTACTCTCTCAGGTTCGGGGAACCTCTGTTCTCCTACAACTGCTGCTGTCGAGTGTGGGTAGCTTTCTGTTGGCCCATCTGTTGCTGTTTCGTTTACATCTACCCAGTCGCTACACCCATCACAGTTTCCGAGTGCTGTTGTCCTTGGCGGCGGGAATGGTGCTGGTGGCGATCGCCCACTCGGTCTTCCGTCCGTCCTCTCAAAGAGGCGTTACGATGATCCTCAAACGCCTCTTTGCGGTTCTTTTACTGGTATCTGTCATCGCCTCTCCCCTCTGGTTACAGGATTCCTTCCAAACGGCCTACTACGACGGAACCGCCCCCACACTCTATGAGTATCTACAAACCACCCCCAAAGACAGTCGAGTTGGGGGTATAGACGGGGAGTTAGACAACATCCCCAGTTTTGGCAAACGAGGGATCTTGATGGGTCTCGAATACATGATTCCCTATCATTGGGGCTATTATGCCGTAGTGCGCGATCGCTTCATTGCCCTCATCAACGCCCAATACAGTCCCAACCCGGACCAGGTTCGTGAGTTTCTCCGGGAGTACCCCCTCGACTATTGGCTAATTCGCCGCGATGACTTCACCCTCAATTACCTACAACAGCACTATTGGCTCAACCGTATGGCCAGCTCCCCCCGTCAAGAGGATGCTCTCGTACAAGCCATTCAACGAGCCTTCGAGACCTTAGAACAAGGACAAACCCCCGTCCTGGCCACCCTGGGCGATCGCTGTGATGTCGCCGCCAGCCCCCACTATTGGCTCCTTGATCGCACCTGCATTCTAGACCAATTCAGACCCGAGACTTGACAGCCCGCCCATTACCCCCTATGATAAACTCATAACGATTATGAGTTAACTGAAACACCGTTAACTGCACAGCGTCATTACACCGTTACCACAAGGAGTTCAACGCATATGTTACAGGACAAAACCGGACAACGAGTCCCCGAAGTTACCTTCCGCACCCGTCAAGATGGTGAATGGAAAGATGTCGAGAGCAAAGACATCTTCAACGGCAGAAACGTGATTGTCTTCGCCCTCCCCGGTGCCTTCACCCCCACCTGTTCTTCCAGCCACCTCCCCGGCTACAACCAACTCGCTAACACCTTTAAAGCGAGCGGCGTTGATGAAATTGTCTGTCTATCCGTGAATGACACCTTCGTCATGAACGAATGGGCCAAAGACCAAGAATCTGACAACGTCACCCTGATTCCTGACGGAAATGGCGACTTCACCGAGCAAATGGGAATGCTCGTGGACAAAGCCGATCTCGGGTTCGGCAAACGCTCCTGGCGTTATTCCATGTACGTCAAAGATGGCATCATCGACAAAATGTTCATCGAACCTGAAGAACCCGGAGACCCCTTCAAAGTCTCCGACGCTGAAACCATGTTGGGCTACATCAACCCCCAAGCCAAGCCCAAACACGTCTCCCTGTTCTCCAAAGTGGGATGCCCCTTCTGCGCCAAAGCCAAATCCCTCCTCAAGGATAAAGGCTGGGACTACGAAGAAATCGTCATTGGTCGCGATGCCTCTACCGCTTCCCTGAAAGCCATGACTGGCAAGACATCTGCCCCTCAAGTCTTTGTCGATGGTCAACTGGTGGGGGGTTCCGAAGAACTCGAAGCCTATCTCAAGACGGCATAATTGCCCAGCCTTGAGGCCTGATCTCAACGATCCGGGATTCCCCCATGATGGGAGTCCCGGATATTTCCCTTAAAAAAAATTGGTTACACCCGATAAGATAACCAGAGCCATTTGAGCCGTTTGTGGCAATACTTTCTGGCAACAGGTTAATACAGATACAAGAGGACTTAAAACCTATGACATACGACTTTGACTTATTTGTGATTGGGGCCGGTTCCGGGGGAATCGCCACCGCTCGCCGTGCGTCAGAATATGGCGCTAAGGTGGGGATTGCTGAAGACGATCGCCTAGGGGGAACCTGTGTTAACCGGGGCTGTGTTCCCAAGAAACTCATGGTTTACGCCTCCCACTTCCCGGAGCAGTTCCATGATGCCGTGGGATATGGTTGGAGTGCCGTACAGAGTCAACTGGACTGGCCGAAAATGATTAAGGCCGTCAACGATGAGGTGACTCGTCTCAATGGCATCTATCAGCGAATGCTGGATAAGTCCGAGGTGCAGGTCTTTCGGGAGTCGGCGAGGTTTGTGGACTCTCATACAGTCCAAGTGGGCGATCGCCAAGTCACGGCCGACAAAATCCTGATTGCCGTCGGCGGAAAACCGGTTAAACCCAGCATTCCCGGCTTAGAACATGCCATCACCTCCGATGAGATGTTCCATCTTCCCCAACAACCGAAGCATCTCGTGGTTCTCGGTGGCGGCTATATCGGGGTGGAGTTTGCCTGTATCCTACGCGGCTTAGGATCTGAAGTGACAGTGGTGATCCGCCGCGAGAAGATTCTCAACGGCTTTGATGAAGATTTGCGCGATTGTATTCAAGAGGGAATGGCTAACCATGGCATTCGCATTCTCAACAACACCAATATCACCTCGGTGGATAAACAAGGGGATGGAACCCTAAAACTGAATTTAGACACCCATGAGGGCAGTATTATCGCCGATACCGTCACCCTCTCTGCCACCGGCCGCAAACCCCGTTTAGAGGGATTAGGGTTAGAGAACACCCAGGTTGAGGTCAAAAAAGGGGCGATCGCCGTCGATGAGTATAGCCAAACCGCCGAACCCCATATCTTCGCTGTCGGGGACTGCACCGATCGCGTCAACCTGACCCCAGTGGCCATCAACGAGGGTCGTGTCTTTGCCGATACCCACTTTGGCGACAAATCGCGGCAAATGAGTTATGAGAACATCCCCACAGCCGTGTTTTCCTCTCCCGAAGCTTCTACTGTTGGCCTCACCGAAGCCGAGGCCCGAGAGCAGTATGGAGATGCCATCAAAGTCTTCCGCTCTAAGTTCCGGCCGATGTATCATACATTAGGAGGACGAGAAGAACGAACGCTCATGAAACTGGTGGTTGATAGCCAGAGCGATCGCGTGCTTGGGGCCCATATGGTGGGAGAAAGTGCCGCCGAGATTATTCAAGGGGTGGCGATCGCCGTCAAAATGGGAGCCACGAAAGCCGATTTCGACGCCACCGTGGGCATTCATCCCAGTTCTGCCGAAGAATTTGTGACGATGCGCTAAACCCATCGGATTTGTGCCCGGGCATTCCTGAGACCGTCCGCCTATTTGCGTATTTAACGGTGGTTCTGACGGGGCCCCTCTCACCAGAACCACCTCCCTTCTGAATGGTTAGTCCCCCTTATGCCCGCTGCACCCTATCCTGCAAACGAAGCCGAACGCCAACGGGCCCTTGAGCAGTACAACCTGCTCGATACCCTACCCGAACAAGCCTTTGACGACATCACCACTCTGGCGGCTCACATTTGTGATACGCCGATTGCCTTAGTCAGTCTCATTGACCGCGATCGCCAATGGTTCAAGTCCAAAGTTGGCATTGATGCTGAGGAAACCCCCCGCGAGCAGGCCTTTTGTGCCCATGCTATCCTCAACCCCGACGGCATTCTCTTGGTTCCCGATGCCAAAGTGGACCCGCGCTTTACCGACAATCCCCTCGTCACCGGTGGCCCTCAGATTCGTTTCTATGCAGGCGCTCCCCTACAAACCCCTGATGGCCAGGCGATCGGCACCCTTTGCACCATTGATGACAAACCCCGCCAACTGACCCAAGAGCAAATCGAGGGCCTACAGGCCCTCAGCCGCCAAGTGGTTGCCCAAATGGAGTTACGGCGCCATGTCAAACAACTTCATCAAACCTTAGACCAACTACGACACACCCAAGCCAGCTTAATTCAGACGGAAAAAATGTCCGCCCTGGGGCGATTTGTCGCGGGAGTTGCCCATGAAATCAATAATCCGGTCAGTTTTATTCTCGGCAATCTGCCCCATGCCCAAGATTACACAGAGCAACTGATTGAGTTGGTGCATCTCTATCAAACGACTTATCCCCAGCCTGACGCATCATTGGCGGATCATCTGAGTGAGATTGACGTCGACTATATTTCCCAAGATTTCCTAAAACTTTTACATTCAATGAAGTCAGGTGCAATTCGCATTGAAAAAATTGTGGATTCCCTGCAAACCTTTAGCCATCTCGATGAAGCCGATATCAAATTAGTTCAGATTCAGGAGCATCTTGATAATGCCCTGGACTTAAGCCTGTTCCAGTTACGAAGAACCAGCGAACAGTTGCCAATTGACGTAGTTAAAGACTATCAAGAACTGCCACCAGTGGTCTGTTACGTCGGACAACTCAACCAGGTATTTATTAACATCATCGGCAATGCCATGGATGCCTTGCAGGAGCGCCTGCAACCCCATTTGGCTGATGGGCCCGAGTCAACCTATCGCCCTAGGTTAACCATTACGACCCACCAGGCAACAGATGAGGACGGACGGAACTTTATCACCATTAGCATCCAAGATAATGGCATGGGGATTGACCCAGATAAACGGGATAAAATTTTCGATCCTTTCTATAGCAGTAAACCCATTGGCAAAGGAACTGGCTTGGGACTAACGAGCAGTTATGACATTGTTGTCAACCAGCATCAGGGAAAACTAATCGTTGACTCAACCCCGGGCCAGGGAAGTCGCTTCTCAATTTGGCTGCCGACAGACTTACCGCTACCGGACTAGCCTTGTTCCCCTGCCGACCCACAACCCGAAAAGGATGCGATAAGCTTGAAGCATGACCAGGCGCACAAGGACCATCACGACTATTGACCCACAACCCGAAAAGGATGCGATAAGCTTGAAGCATGACCAGGCGCACAAGGACCATCACGACTATGGCTGGATTTGGCAATCTGTTTCAGAAGGCATTTTATCTAGGAGTGGGTTTAGCCTCCTACGCTGGGGAACAGGCCGGGGAAAAACTTATTGAGTTACGGGAGACGGCCCAGAAGCTGGCCGATGAGTTAGTAGAACGAGGCGAGATGAATGCGGAGGAGGCCCGCCGTTTTGTCGAGGAGATGGTCAATCAGGGCCAGCGACAAGCTAATCCTAATCCTCAAGTTCGGGATGAGACGAGACCCAAAGAACCCCGACGCATTGAAATTCTCGACGATGACGAGGAGATCTCCGAGACCTCTTCGACGTCGACGGATACCTCGACATCAGACTCAGGTGTAGAGCATTTACATCAACAGGTGCAATCGCTTCAAGATGAATTGCGCCGTTTGCAGCAAGATCAATAAATCATGGAAGATTGGCTAACCGAATGGGTGAATACCGTTGAAAAGAGTGTGACAGAAGCCATCGTCCAAACGGCTGAATCGATTGAAGTTTGGACGGATGAGATTGTCGAGCAGTTAGATCAACAGCTTGAGGAGACCGTCATTTGGTCTCAGGAGCGTTCTGATGAAGTCTATCAGCAACTTCGGGAGGTGTTTCCCTTGGATGAACTGTCCCAAGAGATTGACCGCACCCTTGACGATTGGTTAGAGGGGTTAGAGTTCCTGTTGTTTGATGAAGACTCTGGAGATTGGGACATCCAAGATTCGGAGAGGAACTCAGATCCATTTGTTCATATTACCTACGTACATCCAAGCAAATCCACTCATCCGGCCTGCATAAACTGTCAGCATTATCACGGACATATGTATGGTGATACCCTCTTGGTCTGTGGGATGCACCCGTATGGCTGGGAGGGAGAGGACTGTCCTGATTGGGAAGGCCCCGTTAGGGGAGAGGACTGATTAGGGACAGCCTGTTAATTCTCCCCGGATGCAACGTTGAGTGCAGCTTGCGGAGAGTTGTTGAATCTCCTCTGGACTGTTGGGAGCTTGAGCCTCAACGGCCCGCTCCAAACATTGCACGACGGCTTGCTGGCGTTGGCGTTCAATCTGGGATACCCAGATCCAGATTCCACCGCCCAGGACTAGCCAAAGAAGGATGAAGAGCCAGTAGGGAAAGGAAGAATTGCGATTTAACGGAGACATAAATCCTGAACAATAAACAGTTGGCGATGGCGACAGCACTGCCGAAGATGCCTCACGCTGTCGGGAGACAGGACCCTAGATGGTTTTCTGCGTAATTCTACACTAATAATGGGCTAATCTTCTCACGCTGTCGGGAGACAGGACCCTAGATGGTTTTCTGCGTAATTCTACACTAATAATGGGCTAATCTCAGACATTAAGTCAAAAAAATTACGTAGTTATACGTGGGCGGATATCTGGGCAGCCGTCAGCTAGCGGTGAGCTGGGTTGTCTCAAAGGGGGAGAGGCGGGGACGCTTGGGGCGTTGTGGCGATCGCCGCCTGTGCGGTGAGCTGGGTTGTCTCAAAGGGGGAGAGGCGGGGACGCTTGGGGCGTTGTGGCGATCGCCGCCTGGCCAAAAATTTAATTCTGGTTCACACTAAAAGATGACCTGACGCTCTTAACGGGACACGCTCCTGTATCATCCTTGCCCCATGGATAAGACTGCTGCTAACTATACGTTTTCCTGGATTCATCAAATCGCGGAAATTCCCAAAGCCGCCTGGGATCCCCTCGCTCAACCCCTGACATCACCGTTTTTTGAGTGGGATTGGCTGCATAATTTGGAGTCTTCCGGAAGTGCGACGGGAAAAGCCGGCTGGATGCCTTGTCATCTCACCGTCTGGCGCGATCGCACCCTTGTCGCCGCCGCGCCTCTGTATCTGAAGGGCCATAGCTACGGGGAGTTTGTCTTCGATCATCAATTTGCCGATCTCTCGGAGCGTTTGGGCATCTCCTATTACCCGAAACTCCTGGGAATGAGTCCTTTTACCCCGGCTGAGGGCTATCGCTTTTTAATCGCTCCCGATGAAGATGAGGCGGAACTGCTGGGGTTGATGGTGGCGGAAATTGACCATTTCTGCGATCGCAACCAAATCAGTAGCTGTCATTTCCTCTATGTTGACCCCTCATGGCAATCTCGCCTGCAAGAGAGCGGCTTTTCCCCTTGGCGACATCACAACTACATTTGGCACAATGATAGCTATGGCAGTTTTGATGAGTATCTCAAGGCCTTTAATGCCAATCAGCGGCGGAATATCAAGCGAGAACGTAAGGCCATGGCGAAAGCGGGGTTAACCCTGAAAACTCTCAGCGGCGATGAGATTCCTCGGGCCCTGTTCCCCCTCATGTACCGCTTTTATGAAAATACCTGTGATAAGTTTGGCTGGTGGGGGAGTAAGTACCTAACGAAACGCTTTTTTGAGCAACTCTATACCACCTATCGTCATCGGGTTCTTTTTGTGGCTGCCTATCCCGAGTCGTCTGGGGCCGATGAGCGACATCCGTTGGGCATGTCGTTTTGTTTAACCAAGGGCGATCGCCTCTATGGACGGTATTGGGGCAGTCATGATGAGATTAACTGTCTCCATTTTAATGTCTGCTATTACAGTCCCATCGAATGGGCGATCGACCACAATATTCAGATTTTCGATCCCGGTGCGGGAGGCCGCCACAAAAAACGTCGAGGCTTCCCCGCCACCCCCAATGTCAGCCTGCATCGTTTTTATCCCTCACGACTCCGTAAAATCATTTTGCCCTATCTACAACAGGTGAATGAGATGGAAGAACGGGAGGTGGCCGCGATTAATCAGGAGTTACCCTTTGCCCGTCAGGAGAACTAGAAGGCAATAGGCAAGAGAAGGCAGTAGGCAGTAGGCAAGAGAAGGCAGTAGGGGAAGACGTAGGGGCGTACTAGGCTCAGAGTATCAATTGGGCAATCTTCAATTACTGTATTAACTTATGTGGCGATTACTATCAAAAGCTAAGGGAACCCGTGGAGGCGGGGGGCATCCATCTTCTGTATTAACTTATGTGGCGATTACTATCAAAAGCTAAGGGAACCCGTGGAGGCGGGGGGCATCCATCTTCCTCACTGCTGATGGCGGGGATATTGGGGGTGCTGTTTCCTCTGATTGGCACAGGTTGTACCATAGAGATCCTCACTGCTGATGGCGGGGATATTGGGGGTGCTGTTTCCTCTGATTGGCACAGGTTGTACCATAGAGAGCGCCCCCGAGCCTGGGGTAGAGTCTCAGACAACCGATACATCCATGGTGAGCCAACAGCAATCGATTCGGGTGATGCCCCTGGGGGATTCCATCACCGACGGCTATAACGTTCCGGGGGGCTACCGCATCAACCTGTGGGCAGCCTTAGAGGAACGCGGCGATCGCATTGAGTTTGTGGGCAGCCAAGAAAACGGCCCCCCCGAACTCCCCGATCGCAATCATCAAGGTCATTCCGGCTGGCGCATTGACGAACTCCACCGTCGAGTGGGGGATTGGTTAGAAACTGCCGAACCGGACGTTATCCTATTACTCATTGGCACCAACGACATTGTGCAGGGTTATAGTCTCGATACCGCCCCCGCCCGTCTCAATGCTCTCATCGATGAGTTATTTCACCATCGTCCCCAGGCCCAAATTTTTGTCGGTTCCATTCCTCCCATCGACGAAGCCGATCTCAATGCACGGGTTGAAGCCTACAACCAAGCGATCGCCCAAAACATCCAGGCCCGTCAATCCCAGGGCGATCGGCTAACGTTCGTCGACCTCTACAGCGGCCTAACCCCCGAAGACTTAGCCGACGGCATCCATCCCAACCGCCAAGGACATGACAAAATCGCCCAAATGTGGTACGAAGCCTGGACTCAGCACCACTAACCTCAAACCCCCCATTGCCTATTGCCTACTGCCTCTCCCCCCTATTGACAAACCTGAAGCAGTTCCGCCAAAACCGTTCCATCATCACGGCCCGCCTCAATCTCTTGTTCGAGTTCAACAAACTCCTCAAAACTGTACCGTTGCTGAATTTCCTCAATGGCACAACTACAAGAGCGTTGCATCGCCGGGTCGCCCCCAGTACAACTTTCCAGGAAGCGATCAATCGCCTCGGCCGGATAATCAGACGCAACTGACTCATTTGTTGGCGTCTGTTCCGGGGTTGATCGGGGAGATGTAGCGGATTCCTCAGATGGTTCGCAAGCCACAAGAGCCAGTAAAAGGACTAATAGGCCGGCAAACCTCAGCGGATGTCTAGAAAAGTTCATTATTAACGTAATTAACCTAAGTCAGACAGAATCTCCATGATTCTACCCGCCTTTGTACCGTCAGAGCCAGCGGCTGAGAAAGTACCAAAAGCGATCGCCAAACAAAACTGCCAGCAGACCAAAGCATAACCCCAGTAAGCCAATTGAAAAGAGGCTGGCAACAATAGAGACCCCCCAGATATGGGGAGAGAAAAAAGCAATCACAACGCCAAAAAGAAAGCCGCCGCTAAAACGAGCCACAGTTTGTAAACGATTGAGGCGACGGCGAGGTGAAGGATCAGACATGAAAACAACTCAAGGACATAATAAACAGGACATGCCTAAGTGGGAATGAGTTCTCCGGGACGCAGCTTCGACCATTTCCCCATCTCAGCTTTAAAGCTTTCACAGCCCACCACGTCCCATTCCATTTCAATATCCCCCCCCTCAGGAGTGCGGATATTCACATTAATGGTAGGCTCAACGGGCTGAAAGTCAGGAGCGTCAGTCAAATGAGACTGTTGATGCTGGTGTTCCACCTCGTGATAGGTGGCACAGCGATCGACATAATGGCAGTTGACACAGATACACATGGTATAAACGTCTTTGCACGACAGGTTGCACTTTCTGTTAGTTTAACGTGGGGATTTGAGAATGCCCCATTTAAGGGGAGAAATGCTTTTGGTTATGGGGAACGCAGTCATGGGCGAGCGGGGAATTGGGAGTCTGATCATGGAGGATCTGGTCATGGGTGAGGAAAAACCAACGGTGTTTTCCCCTCAGACTTGGGGCTTTTCCCTGGAGGATTTACCCCCGGAGGCCTGTTTAGTCGGTGGGGCAGTTCGAGACGGCTTGCTGGGGCGACAGTCGGACTATCTGGATTTAGATTTTGTAGTTCCCCAGGGTTCCATTGAGGCGGCCCGTGGGTTGTCCCAAAATTATCGGGCGGGATTTGTCATTCTCGATGCCGCCCGGCAAATTGCCCGAGTGGTGTTTCCTGAGATGACCGTGGATTTTGCCTTACAGGAGGGAGAGTCGTTAGAAGCGGATTTGCGACGACGGGACTTTACCGTGAATGCGATCGCCTATAATCCTCGCAGCCGGACTTTAATTGACCCCCTTCAGGGCTACCAAGACCTCCAGCAGCGGCAGTTACGGACGATCGCCCTACAGAATCTCAAGGATGACCCGCTGCGACTGTTACGGGGCTACCGTCAAGCGGCCCAATTAGGCTTTACCCTGCACCCAGAAACCCAAGCGGGGATTCGTCAACTTGCCCCTCTGTTAACTCAGGTGGCGGCGGAACGAGTCAATTCAGAACTTGGCTATCTTCTCGGCAGTGAGTCGGGAACCTATTGGTTACAGCAAGCATGGCAGGATGGCCTATTGTCAGGATGGTTTCCTCAGGCCCAGGCCCAATCCCTAGAACGCCTAAGTGCCATTGATGAGGTGGTCGGGGACTTGGCCCAGACTTGCCCTGAGTTAGTCTTAGAACTCCAGGCCCCGTTACGGCCGACCTTAAAAACTACTCTGGTGATGATTGCCAAGTTGAGCAGTTTAATGTCTCAGGAGTTGCCAGAAGCCGAACGCACCTTAGCACGGTTGAAGTATTCCCGGGCCGAAGTGCGGGCCGTTTTAGCCTTACAAGAGGCTTGGCGGCTGGCGGGGGGAGAAGCCGCCTTGCGAGGGCTGTCGGTGCGATCGCAGTATTTTTGGTTCAAACACCTCAACGGGACGTTTCCTGCCTATGTCCTCTATGCCTTAGCCTCTGGGATTTCCCGAGAGGCGATCGCCCCCTATATCCAGCATTATCTCAATGCCGATGACCCCATCGCCCATCCCCGGCCCCTGATCAAGGGACAAGATTTAATCGAGACGGTGGGCGTCCCCCGAGGTCCTGAGGTGGGCCATTGGCTCACGGAAATCGCGATCGCCCAGGCTGAGGGAATCCTGAATCATCCCCAGGATGCCCTCAACTGGGTTGAACAACAACGCGCTCAACCCAGAACACCCAACCCCTAGATGCTGAACTTACCTCGTAGTAGGCGGCTCGCTAGAAATGAGCCGAGGGCGATCGCCGCCACAAACAACTGATTCGAGGCATAGTGGTGATGATGGTGGGGAAGCTCAGGATGGAGTTGGGTGATCTGATCAAAGCCAATCCGGCCATCCACCACGGGGACAATTAACAAATCCCAATGGTTGCCTTCACCCACTTCAATCGTCCAATCTCCCACCAAGTCATAATCCGGTTCAAAGACGAAGCGGCCATCTTCATCAGTTAGGCCCTGAATTTCCTCGGCCTCAGCATCGCCGGGGGGATGAACGACTACATCTGCGCCATCATAGAACTCGCCGGTGCTGAAAATGGCTTGAATCTCCAAGCTTTCCGATTGAGGTTGAAAATGCGCTTCGAGGGTGTGAGCAAAGGCGCCTTGAGGGCAAGCCAAAACGCCGAAACCCAGAACCAGGAGGATGAGGCAAGCGCGAATGGAAGCTTTAAATGTCATAGTAACTGTACTGTGAGGGTCGAAATTTAGATGCTGATGGTCTAGCAAAGACCTCTGCAACAGGCAACAGGGATGTAATTCCCTTAATTTACCCCAGAGGCACAATTGATCCGAATGTTAGACCAATACCAATACATACAACAACCACTGCACTCCAAACCGACAAATTTTTCAGTAAACGCTCCGGTTGTGGTAGATGTTCTAATTTCTGTCGTCCGTAGAGGGCCATCAGGCCTAACCCAACCAAGACCGAGGCTAAGCCAAAACTAAACCCGACGACTAAAACCAGTCCATAGAAAATTTTGCCCAAAGCCACCGCCGTCAGCAAAAGAACGAGGGCAGAGGGGCAAGGGATTAAGCCACCGGCAATTCCTAATTTGAAGAGCGACCTTAGATCGATGGCTGAGGAGTGGTGATGGTGGTGATGATGGGCAGAGCGTTGTCTCAGACGACGTTTGAGCAAGGTTAGCCCCACCCCGATAATGGTGACACCGCTGATGATACTCAGTACGGGATAGAACTGTTCTGGCAGAAAATACTCCGAGGTGAACAGGGCGATGAGTCCCAGTAGAAAGACCCCCAAAGTATGAGTGATGGTGGTGGTTAGGCCCAGAATAACCGCGTGAGTAGGGGTAGCGGAGGACCCGAGCAGATAGGCGGCAACGAGAGTTTTTCCATGGCCAGGGGAGAGGGCATGGATTGCCCCTACCCCCATGGCGATCGCCACCCCAGTGACCCCCATCATGGAGGTAGGATCATAGAGGAGTAATTGATTTAATGACGAGGATTGGATGACGTGAGCGAACAGTAACGTTGATTTCATCAAGAAGAATCCTCCCATGGCTCTTGGTCAAAAAGCTTTAAGATTGGCGTTGGAGTTTTAATCCTCAGGAGTTCGGTACGATTCAATGGTGCAACCCAAATTAATCATTCACGGCGGGGCCGGCAGTTCCCTAAAAGGCAAAGGGGGAATTGAGGGCTTGCGGAAAACACTCTATGGCATCCTGGATGATGCCTATAGCCTACTGCGGGCTGGAAAAAGTGCCAAGGATGCCGTTGTGCGGGGCTGTCAGTTGCTGGAAAATGAACCCCGCTTTAATGCCGGAACTGGCTCAGTTTTACAGTCTGACGGCCAGGTTCGCATGAGTGCTTCGTTGATGGATGGAACCTCACAACAGTTTAGCGGCATCATCAACGTCTCACGGGTGCAAAATCCCATTGAGTTAGCGGAGTATCTGCAACAGCAGCGCGATCGCGTCCTCTCGGATTATGGGGCGGCTGAACTGTCCCGAGAATTGCAAATTCCTATTACTGACCCCATCACGGATAATCGCCTCGAAGAATGGTTACAGGATCGTCAAGATAATTTCCGTCGTGGCATGGCCAACGTCATTGCCGAACCCGTCGAGGATGATGAAGCCGGGCGGGGAACCATTGGCGTGGTGGCCTTAGATGCCGAGGGACGATTGGCCGCCGGAACCTCCACCGGGGGCAAAGGCTTTGAACGGATTGGCCGAGTGAGTGATTCGGCAATGCCGGCGGGGAATTATGCCACCCGACTGGCGGCTGTCAGTTGTACGGGCATTGGCGAAGACATTATTGATGAATGTTTAGCGGCCAAAATTGTCATTCGCGTCAGTGACGGCATGTCCTTGCAGGCGGCTATGGAGAAATCCTTTGCTGAAGCCACAGAGAATCAACGAGATTTAGGGGCGATCGCCCTCGATGCCCAAGGTCATATCGCCTGGGGCAAAACCAGTGATGTGGTCTTAGCCGCCTACACAGACGGCGATCGTAATGGAGATAGCTTAGAAGCTGATCCAGGAACCCAAGTGCAAAAAATTTAAGACATGTCACGTTCAGGGAGGGTCGCGGTCTCCTCCCTGCTTGAAAAACTCTCTCTGAGGGTAAATTGACATCTTGTCAATTTTGTGTGACATCCCGTAAACGGATCGGATAGACTGGGACAATCATCCTTCTACGGGTCAGGGACTTCATATGAGCATCTCCCTTATTAACGTCGCAAAGTATTACAAAGACGAACCCCACCAAGTCAAGGCCTTACAACGCCTACAAGCACAAATCGAAGCCGTCCGACCAGATTTACTAACAGACACCTCTGAATTTATCCGCATCTGGCGCAGCCAAACCAAAGCCGCAGCCAAACCAGCCCCATCTCAAGCACAACTGACATCCCAACTGGCCAACCTCGGGCAAAACATCGCCGCCGGGAAGGTTGCCACGGCCGTCGTGCCGCCGCCGTCGGCGCCCAAACCTCCTGCACCGGTCAGTTACGTGCGTCCCGATGGCTCGGTTCGTCTGAACGTTCCCTTTTTGTCCCAACTCGATAACGTCAACAACCCCCATGGGTCCTGTAACGTGACCTCCGTTGCCATGTGTATGGCTTACTTCGGTCATCCAGCCATTAATGGCAGTGGCGTGCAACTCGAAGATGAACTCTATCAGTTCATGCTCGATCGCGGACTCTCGCGCCATTCTCCCACGGACTTGGCTCACCTGCTGCAACTCTACGGCTACCAGGATGACTTCCAACCCGATGCCAAATGGGAAGAGGTCACCAGTTGGCTTCAGCAGGGCAAACCCTGTATTGTCCATGGTTGGTTTACCGCCTCGGGGCATATTGTCACCATTATTGGCTACTGCAATCAGGGCTGGATCATCAACGATCCCTACGGCAAATGGTCACCTAACGGCTACGATACCCATACCTGTGGTTCCGGCCTTATCTATGGGTACCAAGATATGAAAGATATCTGCGGGACTAATGGTGACCTCTGGATTCACTACGTCGATGGCAAGCCTGGACAGTTGCCGCCACCTCCAGATGGGATAACCGTTGCCGCCAACAACAATGGGGGCACTTCAGCCAGCAGCGGCCCCGCTGAATTGAAACTGCAAGATCTCCTGAAAAATAACCAAACTCTCACCATTACCCAAGCCGCCAAACACCGACCCCTGATTAAACAGATTCAAGTGCGGTTACGGGCCCTGAAAGTATTGCGTGACAAGGCAGATGGGCTTTATGGTCCTAATACCAAAGCTGCGATCGAACGGTTTGCTCGCGCCTTTGAACTGCCCCCCGATCAAATTAGTCCGGCCTTCGCCAAAAAACTCATCGAAGTTCAAGAAGTCCCCTTAAACAATGACACCAGCCGTTGGATTGATATCCAGACAGCGGCAGATTTAATGGGGGCCAAACTCTCCGATGTGGAAACCTACCTCCCACCTCTGATTAACAAGCTTGAGGCCCGTGGGATTCTCAACCAACCCACCCTCGTCGCGGCCCTGGCTACCATATCCGTAGAAACTGCCGGCTTCCAACCCATCAACGAATGGGGAGGAAATAGCTACTTCCATGAAATGTATGAAGGGCGCTCCGACCTCGGCAACAGCCAGCCCGGAGACGGGATTCGCTTCCACGGACGGGGCTTTATCCAAATTACCGGTCGCGCTAACTATCAGCATTACGGCGATAAACTCGGGGTTCCCCTGGTGGATGACCCAGAATTAGCCCTCGATCCTGAGGTCGCCTCAGCCATTCTCGTGGAATATTTCTGGGAACGTTCCGTCGATCAACGGGCCCTGGCTCAAGACTGGCAAGGAGTTCGTCGCGCCGTCAATGGCGGTTTGAATGGTTGGGATCACTTCTGGCCCGTAGTTCAAAAACTTTTACCGGCTGTGAATCATGGCTAAGTTTAGAGTCTTTAACCGGATCTAGGCGGCTCTAAAATCCTTCATTCCCTTCATTCTTCAAGTCCTTATGACCATTTCTTTAGTTAAAGTGGCCAAATACTATCAAGGCCATTCCCATCAGGATGCGGCTCTGGCCTATCTCCAACAAGAACTCGGACGAACCCATCCTGAACTCCTTGGCCCAGACTCCGATTTCGTCACCCTGTGGCGGAACCCTCCCCAACCCCCGGAAACACAAACCCTGAGTCCCGGAAGTCCCACCAACGTTGATCTGCCGATTCCTTATTTATCGCAACTCGATAACGTCCATAATCCCCATGGATCTTGCAATGTAACCTGTGTGGCCATGTGTTTGGCCTATTTAGGGCACCCTCCTCTGAATCAATGGGGCGATCAACTCGAAGATGAGTTATATCAATACTGTCTTGATAATGGCTTATCTCGTCACTCCCCTGTGGATTTGGCGAAGGTTGTTCGTGCCTATGGCTATCAGGATGACTTTCAACCCGATGCAAAATGGTGCGAGGTTAAAGAGTGGTTGGCGGCAGGGAACCCGATTATTGTCCATGGTTGGTTCACTGCTTTTGGACATATCATCGTGATTCGTGGCTATAACGATCGCGGCTGGATTGTCAATGATCCCTATGGGGAATGGTACGAGTGGGGCTATGATACCCAACGCACCGGGGAAGGGTTGACCTATTCCTACGGCATGATGAGTCGCGTCTGTGGGACCGATGGAGATTTATGGATTCATTATGTTTCCAAGTAAAGCCTTCAAGAGGAAACGGGTTAGGGGAAGACCCAAACGTGGTTAAGGCCAGCCCTGACAAAACAAACTCAAATAATTGTCTATTGACAATTAGTGATTGGCGTATTTTTGTCTAGCGTCGAATTTTCGTTTTTGCTAAAAAGGTGCTGTTCAGAGGTATTTAGTGCCAGGACATACCTCTGAAACAAGGTTTCTTTGTTGTTAAGAGAAACCCGTTCCTAAAAAAACAGGTTTTATTGGCAATTTTTGTTGTCAATTTTCATTGTCAATCAATAGTCAGGTGTATCCACGATGACAGATGCATTTATTTCCTACTGCCGCCGCGACAAAGAGTTTGTGAAACAACTCTATGAGGCCTTTTGTGATGCCAAGCGAGAGGTCTGGGTCGATTGGGAAAACATTCCCTTAAACTCAGATTGGCGAGATGAAATTTACCGAGGAATTGAAGCGGCTGATAACTTTGTCTTTGTTCTCAGCCCCGACTCTGTGGCATCACAGGTGTGCCGTGAAGAAATTGACCATGCTGTTGCCAACAACAAACGCTTGGTTCCCCTGGTTTACAAAGAAGTTGCTTATGATGAAGTTCACCCAGAACTCGCTAAACTGAACTGGATTTTCTTCCATGATTCCTCGGAAACCTTTGAGGCGGCTTTTCCGAAACTTCTCTCGACCTTAGATACGGATCTCGATCATGTCAAAGCCCATACCCGGCTACAAAAACGGGCCTTAGAATGGGATAGCAAAAAACGCAATTCTAGTTACGTCTTGCGGGGGGATGATCTCAAACAAGCGGAACAATGGTTGGGGATAGCTGAAGGTAAAGACCCAAAACCTACCCCTGTGCAAACTCAATATGTTCTGGCCAGTGGTCAGGAGAAATCCAGACGTCAAAAGGTTGCGATGACTGGCGTTGTGACGGGGTTAGTTGTCACCCTGGTTTTGGCGGCAGTGGCGGTCAAAGAACGGGCAGAAGCCGTGCAGCAGCGGAACCTGGCCCAAGAACAAAATGTGCGGGCCCTGGTGGCCCTGTCCCAAGCCCGTAGGTTTACTGATGATGATTTAGAAGCTCTGCAATTTGCCGTCCAAGCTGCCTCAAATCTCACAAAGCATCAAAGCTTTCCAGATGATTTGCAAGAGCAAACCTTTGAAACCTTACGGGATTCGGTTTATAACGTCCAAGAAAAAAATCGCTTCAATGGCCATCAAGACCAAATCAATCGCATTCGCTATGCTCCCAATGGGGAGTTTATTGCCTCGGCCAGTGATGACAGTACGGTACGGATTTGGAACATTGATGGTAGCATCAAACATCTTTTGGAGCATGATGACAATGTGCGCGGGGTAGATGTATTTCCGAACAGCGATCGCATCGTGTCCACCTCCCAAGATGGAACGGCTAAAATTTGGCAGGTTGAGACGGGTGAACGGTTACACACCTTAGAGCATAACGCGAGTGTGCGATCAGCCCGGGTTCACCCAGAGGAAGATTATATTGTCACGGGAGATGTGGATGGACGAGTTTGGATTTGGGATACTGAGGGGACTCTCAAAGCCTCATTTGTGGCCCATCAGGGAGATGTGAATGACATTATCTTTAGTCTCGATGGCAGCACGCTGTTTACGTCGGGTCATGATACGTTGGTGAAACAATGGTCATTAGGGGAGTTAGTAGGACGCAACGGTGACGGGTCGGACGAGATGATTAGTGAGGACTTTGAAGGGCAGGTGTTCATGACTGAAGGGACGGATCTTCGCGAAATTGTCAATATTCGTGAGAATCCCCTGGCCCAAGATCAACCTCTGACCCCAATTCAAGTGTTTGCCGGTCATAGTGATAAGGTCTGGGATCTCGATGTGTCTCTCGATGGTAACTATATTGCCAGTGCCAGTTCAGATAATACGGTTATTATTTGGCAGTTGGATGGCCAGCCTCATCAAACCTTACGGGCCCATAGTAACTGGGTGCGCAGTGTCAGCTTTGCTCCAGACGGCACAACTCTGGTGACCGGAAGTGATGATGATACGGTGCGACTGTGGAATCTTCAGGGGATTCTCCTGCGAACCTTTAGCGGCCATGATGCCAGTGTCCGCACCGTGCAATTTGCCCCCGATGGCACCACCATCGCCTCTGGGAGCGATGATGCGACAGTGCGCTTGCGGAGTATTGAGGGGGCTGTGGTGGAAATTCTCCAGGGCCACCGCGCGGGGGTGAAGGGAGTTCGTTTTAGCCCTGATGATCTGATTGGTTCCGTGGCGGATACGACGCTCAATATCTGGCAGGAAGATGGGGCCCAGTTGCTCCAAACCGTTGAGTATAGTGCCGGAATGCGGGGGTCTCACTTTACGATTGATGGTCAGTTTGTGATTACCGCCAGCTATGACAGCACCCTACAACTGTGGGATTTGCCAGCATTGCTCAATGGTGAGGGACAAGAACCCTTGCGTCTGTTTGAAGGCCATGATGCTACGGTGAAAAACTTTTCGGTTTCTGACGATGGGGAGTTGATGGCCTCGGCAGGGGCGGAACGGCGTTTAATTCTCTGGCGCTTGAGTGATGGGGAAATCCTACAACAGTTTGATGAGGTGCATGAGTCGGAAGCGACAGATGTGGGATTTTTGCCGGATAATCAGGGCTTAGTCTCTGTCGGAGGGGGCGGACGGATTAAAGTTTGGTCTTTTGAGGGGGAGTTGCTGCAAGAGTTTCAGGCCCATGACGGCTGGATTAATGCCTTAAGCGTCAGTCCCGATGGTCAGTATTTAGCGACATCGAGTGGCGACAGAACGATTCGCATCTGGAGATGGCAGGAGGGCCGGGTTGACCCCACCCCGGTGGCGGTTCTCGAAGGTCATACAGATTGGGTGTGGGATGTGGAGTTTAATCGGGATAGTCAACTGCTGGCGTCAGCGGGTAAGGATAATACGGTGCGTCTTTGGGATATACAGGGAAATTTGCTTAAAACTCTGTCGGCTCACCAAAACTGGGTTCGGGCCTTGGATTTTAGTACGGATGGTGAGAAGTTAATCTCAGCCAGTGCCGATCGCACCCTCATTCTCTGGGAACTTGATTCCTTGGAGGAAATGCGTGAGTCCATCGAAGAGGTGGAGATGGGGACTTTGATTAGTCTCGGGTGTGATTGGCTCAGGAATTACCTCACGACGAATCCAACTCTGAAAGATAGTGATCGCGTCATGTGTCCTGGCTTGTAGATTTGGGGGTTGAGTAAGGGGAGTTGTGACGGATTGGCGGTGGCTTGAGGAGTTGAAACAGAAACCGGTGATCGCGGTTATCCGTGCGCCTTCCCTGGCGTTGGGGGAGCGGATGGCGGCGGCGACCATTGCCGGGGGACTGTCCTATCTGGAGGTGACTTGGACGAGCGATCGCCCCACAAGCCTAATTCAGCGGTTACGGGAGCGGTTCCCTCATTGTCAGGTTGGGGCGGGAACGCTGATGAGTCAACGGGACTTGGCAGAGGCGATCGCCGCCGGGGCCCAATTCCTGTTTAGTCCCCATCTGGACGTAACCCTCTTAGAACAGGCGATCGCCGCTGAAATTCCCATGATTCCGGGGGCCCTCACCCCTACGGAAATTATCCAGGCTTGGCAGGCCGGGGCCACCGCCGTCAAGGTGTTTCCCATCTCCGCAATGGGGGGAGTATCGTATCTACGGAGTTTACAGGTTCCTCTGGGGGGGATTCCTCTGATCCCCACGGGAGGGGTGACATGGGAAAGGGCCCCGGACTTTCTTGAGGCTGGGGCCGTGGCGGTGGGGGTCTCAACGGGACTGTTTCCGCCCTCAGACATTGCGGCTGAGAACTGGCAGGAGGTAGAGGCGCGATCGCGGCGTTGGCGAGGACTCTACCCCCCCTAAACCCGTCTCAACTACTCTTGACTTTGACGCTCATCGATCGCCATGCGCAAGTTAAACTGACTGCTTTGTTCTTGGGGAAGGCGATCGGGATCATTGAGTTGAATGGTGACTGAGTCAAACACCAGTCCCTGAAAATTGAGGGTGTCCAGCAATTCTGGAGGTTGCAAGCCCTCTTGGGGATCAGGGGTGGTGCGGATTTCATCGAGTCGTAAATCTTCAACTCGAGTACTCACATTTCCATCGAACTCCAAGGGTTCGACATCCTCGGCGATCGCATGAGAACTCATGCCGATCAGTCCGAGGACAGTTACAGTGACGGCAAAAAGGCTGGATTTCATAGGGGCCTCCTTATGACTGGAACCGAGGCGCAACGACGCACTCTACCCCAGAGATCCGGTCGGCGGTGTTGAAGCCTCGATGGGGGAGCGATACATCATGAATTCAATCATGAACATTGTTCAGGAATAATGTTTAGGATTCCTGACGGTAGATCTCATAGGGGTACTGCTTCTTCTAGGGTAACAATGAATTTGGCTCGATGCCAGTCTTAGTCAGGGACAAAGGGGGTTAGGAAAGAATCTCGATGGTTCCGGTTTCGCCGTCGAGACGAACTCGCTGGCCGTCTTTAAGCAGGGTGGTGGCATTGGCCACATTCATCACCGCCGGAATCCCATATTCCCGGGCCACGATCGCCCCATGAGATAAACGACCCCCAACTTGAGAGATTAAGCCACTGGCCCGGGCCAATAAGGGCATCCAGCCGGAGTCAGTGTAGGGAACTACTAAAATCGTTTGCGGCTGCAACTGTAGGCCATCGCTGAGTTGTCGGACAATCTTCACCTGTCCCTCGGCTTGGCCCGCACTGGCCCCAATTCCCGAGAGTTGCGATCGCGCCGGTTGATTTGAGGTGGTGAGCAAGGTCATGGGAGGTTTCCCATAGGTGACATAGGGAATTTCGGGTCGTTGGCGATCGCGCTCCCATTGGGCCCGCCGTTGTGGGACTAACTCAGGAACTAATGCCGCCAAATTAGGATTGTCCCCCTCAACGAGACCCCGCACTTCATGGAAAACCAAAAAGAAGATATCTCCAGGGTCTTGCAGCAAACCTGACTCCAACCAGTGGCGTTCTAAGGTCAGGAAACTCCAACGCAACTGGGCCAATAAGCGACTATAGACCTGAGCCACTGTTCCTTTGAGGTTCAGCGCCCGTTGTACCCTCCCAGCCTGGGATTTTGGTCGCTTAGAAGCCCGAGAAGGGGTCATGTCATTGGTTTGCACCAATTGAGCAAACAGGGCGCGGACGGGGCGCGGGTCCTCCCGCCAGGTGGCTACGGCGATATCGGTGCCCACTTCACTGAGATAGCCAAACTCCTCTAGGAACGCCTCCAACTGGTTGAGGATTTCCTGACCATCGTTACTCTCAGCTAAGGAGACAAATAACGCTGCCACATCCAGATTCTCCTGGGGCAAGAGATGACGGGCAGACTCGGCGATATTTTCCAGGGCCGCGAGGGCGGCGACTTCCGGCATCTGCTGATTGTCTAAACTGGCCTCATCCACCTTAAAGATGGCTCTCTTGGCGGCAAAGCCCAGGGGAGCCAGGATGTTGTAATAGGTGACCCCTTCTAACCCTTGTAAGATGTCTTGAATACGCTTAAGGACCGCTTCGGGCGACTGTTGCGGGATGAGGCGATCGCCACTGAAGCGACAGGCGGGAGTTGCCTCTAAGCTCTCCAACAGGGGCAAAAACTGCTGACGATACTGATGCTGAAACTTTTGTTCTAAGACCAACTGACGACGCAGCAGCCGCAGCAAGCCCGGTAGGTTACTCAGGGTCGAATGCAGAGAGGGGCGACTCATGGATGCCCCTTCCGTGAGAAAGGCCAGACTTTCTGGAGGGAGTCCCATGCGGAGGAAAATTTCCCCCAACAGAGAAGCGTTGAAATAGGCACTGGAATAATGGAGGGTGGCGGTTTCTGTGAAATCCAGACCCTCAGCGCGATCGCCCAAAACAATGGTAAAAATCTCCCCCCAAACGCCACAAGTCAGGGGCCGATTAATTGACCAAGTTAGGGGACGAATAAAGCCAGGAATCACCTCCGCCGCAATTTGCCGCGTCCAAATGGGCAATAAGGTGGTGATGGGGCGGGCTTGCAACAGCCAGAGGGTCTCTCCGTCATAACTCCATTCAATATCCTGGGGGACGTTTTGCAGCCGTTGTTCCAATTGTCGCGCCAGAAGGGCCACGCGTCGCAAGAGGCTCACCGGAACGTCCCCGTCATCGCCCCTGACAGCTAATCGCTCATCTTGTCCCGTGGCGGGCGATCGCCAATCGAGGGCCGCCACATCCGGCGAGACGCTCACATAATAGCGTTCTGGGGTGACCTGTCCAGATACCACCTGGGCCGCATCCCCCGGCAAACATTCAATGGCGACCCCATCCCCGCAACGAGAGACGGGGTCCCGACTGAAGGCCACCCCAGAAAACACCCCCGCCACCTGTTGCTGAACTAAGACCGCCATGGACCAATCATTCTCGTCCTCATCATCGGCCGCTTGCCGTTCCTGGCGGTATTGCTGAGCAGCGGGATTGTCATAGGAGGCCAGACAGCGATCAATAGCCTCTTCCAGGGCGGCGGGGCTAGTGAGGTGGGCTACACTCTCATATTGTCCGGCGGCGGTGGCCTGTTGGCTGTCTTCGCCAATGGCGGAGGAACGAGCAATTAGGGGCTGTTCTGGGCTAACGGTGAGGGCTTCGGCAAACAGTTGTGAATCATCCCCAGGGAGAAACACCCAACCGGGAGGGACGGGATAGCTCCAGCGTCGTAGCCGCGATAGGGTGGCCGCTTTCGACCCCACTTTTTCCGGCTTCAGGGGGCGATCGAGACTCAACAAAACCCGATCAGCTCGGAAGAACTGAAAGAGTTTACGGGTGTCAGAGCGTCCACCGCTCACAGGTAAATCAAGATCGTCGGACATTGTCTGATAAATAGCGTATAAAGCACAACTGAGTCCCAGGCTCCCAAGCAGCCGTCCGGGACTATGGGGATAGAGCATCCAGGTGATGGCGGGAAGCAAGGCCAAGGCAAGGTTGCGCCCGGCTTGACGTTCACGAATCAGGGTAAAACTGGCGCCACTAATCAGGGCAATGAAGAGGGCGATGCGCCAATCATGGGTGACAATGCCCCAAACGGTGTTGGTGGTTCCGGCCCCCTGTTTAAAGCTATAGCGTCCTAACACCAGGGCAATCAAGGCGAACAGTTCAAAGCTGGGGAGTTGGGGCAGGAACCAACGGGCTAGAAGCACCACGAGGATGCCTTTGGCGGCTTCTGAGAGAACGGCTAAGACTCCGGCTAGGGTTCCTCCATGGTAGAAGGCGGCGGAGACCCCTAAATTGCCGGTTCCCTGTTGGCTGAGGTCTTCGTCACTTACCCAGCGGACGATCGCCCCGAGTAGAGGAAGTCCTCCCAACAAGACACTCGCGAGGAGAACTAAACAACCGGCGAAGAAGGAAGATGGGGACATGGGTTAAGAGGCATGAAGAAGGCAGTAGGCAGTAGGCAAAAGAAGGCAGTAGGCAGTAGGCAGTAGGCAAAAGAAGGCAAGGGGCAAAAGGGGTAAGGGGGAGCGCGGGTAGGGCTATTGTAGGGGGTGGGTTTGTGCTTGTCCTAGCCCGTTTGAGTCCGATGCCAGGAAAATCTCCCGTATGGTAAGGTAAACGGGGCGCTCAGCAGGATTGCACTCACTAGCTTGATTCGCCGGTTGTCTCAGGGCTGTTTTTGAAACAAGTGGGGCAATTAAAAGCATTCCATGACATCCTCTTGGGGGGATTCGTGGGAGAATAGCAGCTTAAAGTATTACGCACGTTGTGTTAACGAGGGGTTCTATGTCGGTCGATCTCTACAAACCCGGTTTAGAAGGGGTACCAGCCGCTAAGTCCAGTATTAGTTATATTGACGGCAAGCAGGGCATCTTAGAATATCGCGGCATCCGCATTGAAGATTTAGCCCAACACAGTAGTTTTTTGGAGACGGCATACCTCTTGATCTGGGGAGAGTTACCCAGTCAGACGGAACTGGAAGCGTTTGAGCATGATATTCGCTACCACCGCCGCATCAAGTACCGCATTCGGGACATGATGAAATGTTTCCCTGAAAGTGGTCACCCGATGGATGCGCTACAAGCATCAGCGGCGGCGTTGGGATTGTTCTATTCCCGGCGGGCGTTGGATGATCCCATCTATATTCGCAATGCGGTGATTCGCTTGTTGGCGAAGATTCCCACGATGGTGGCGGCGTTTCAGTTAATCCGCAAGGGAAATGATCCGGTGCAGCCTCGCGATGATCTCAGCTATGCGGCGAATTTCCTCTATATGCTGCGAGAACGAGAACCCGACCCTTTGGCGGCCCATGTGTTCGATATCTGTTTGATGCTGCACGCGGAACATTCGATTAACGCCTCTACGTTCTCGGCCATGGTTACCTCCTCGACGTTGACAGACCCCTATGCGGTCATTGCCTCGGCGGTGGGGACTCTGGGAGGCCCACTTCATGGTGGGGCCAATGAGGAAGTCATTGAAATGCTCGAAGAGATTGGGGCGGTGGAGAATGCGGCCCCCTATTTGGATGACTGTATTCGCCAGAAACGCAAGATTATGGGCTTTGGCCACCGTGTCTATAAGGTGAAAGATCCTCGGGCCAAGATTTTGCAGGATTTGGCGGAACAACTGTTTGCTCGCTTCGGGGGCGATCGCTATTATGAGGTTGCCGTGGAGTTGGAACGGTTAGTTGAGGACCGCCTGGGTGAGAAGGGGATTTATGCCAATGTAGATTTTTATTCTGGGTTGGTCTATCGCAAGTTGGGGATTCCGACGGATCTGTTTACGCCTTTGTTTGCGATCGCCCGGGTGGCGGGTTGGTTGGCTCACTGGAAGGAACAACTCAACGAAAACCGCATTTTCCGCCCCACTCAAATCTATGTGGGACAGCGCGAACGCCCCTTTGTTAGCCGAGAAAAACGCTAGGGAGGGCGGTTGTCGATGCAGTTAGGTTGTCGCTATTCCCAACCCAGACAACGGGTACGATCTAGCCGCCTTAAGCTGGGGCTTAGGCTGCTGACTCTCCTGACGTTGCTCGGGTTGGGGTGGGGGGGCTTTCGTCTCTATCTCCGCTGGACTCGGGTTCCTCAGGCGGTGTTGGTTCTAGGAGGGTCGCCGGACCGAGAGGTGTTTGCAGCGGATTTTGCACGCACTCATCCGGAGTTGACGGTTTGGGTATCGGGGGGAAGTAACCCGGAATATGCGGAATGGGTGTTTGCGGAGGCGGGGATTCCTCGGCAACGCTTCTATTTGAATTACGACGCGGTGGATACGGTGACGAACTTCACGACTCTGGTGGATAAGTTGCGATCGCAGGAGATCCGCAGCATTTATCTGATTACGTCGGATTATCATATGCGCCGCGCCTCCGCCATTGGGGAGATTGTCTTGGGAAGCCGAGATATCAGTTTCCGCCCGGTAGCGATTCCCTCTGAATTGGCCCCTGAACCGATTGATAAGTCTATTCGCGACGGGGTGCGGGCGTTGGTTTGGTTGGCCACGGGCTATACTGGCTCAACGTTACGCGATCGCTTTTCTCCCCGTTTATCTCTGTCTCCTCAACCGATCTACAGCGAAACTCAGCCAAGCTTGGGGACGCTGAACTCTTGGTCTGAGTAAAATCTTAGTCTTCACTAATCAACAAACGAGATAAGACCGGATTATTCATTGCTAGAGGAGTGTGATCGACGGTGCAACTGAAACAGGTCATTATTGCTCACAAGGCAGGGGATTCATCGGCAAAATCCTGGGCGGAACGCTGTGCGAAGGAACTCGAAGCCCGAGGCTGTCATGTATTGTTGGGCCCGAGTGGCCCCAAGGATAACCCCTATCCAGTATTTCTGGCCTCGTCGACTCAGAAAATTGATTTAGGGATTGTGTTGGGGGGGGATGGAACGGCGTTAACAGCGGCCCGTCATCTCTCGCCCGAGGGGATTCCTCTATTGGCGGTGAATGTGGGAGGACATTTGGGGTTTTTGACGGAACCCTTTGATAGTTTCCAGGAGACGGAAGCGGTTTGGGATCGCCTGTTGGAGGATCGTTTTGCGGTTCAGTCGCGGATGATGTTGGAGGCGGCGTTGTTTGAGGGCGATCGCCTGAATCGAGAACCGGTGAGCGATCGCTATTTGGCCTTAAATGAAATGTGCATTAAGCCAGCGGCGGTGGATCGAATGCTCACGTCGATTCTAGAGATGGAAATTGACGGGGAAATTGTTGATCAATATCAGGGGGATGGGTTATTGGTGGCGACTCCCACGGGATCGACCTGTTATACGGTGTCTGCCAATGGCCCGATTATGCACCCCGGGATGAATGCGATCGCCGTGACGCCCATTTGCCCTCTGAGTTTAGCCAGTCGTCCCCTGATTCTCCCCCCTGGGGTGGTGGTGAGTATTTGGCCCCTTGAAGATCGGGATTTAAATACAAAACTCTGGATGGATGGGGTGTTGGCGACGGCAATTTGGCCGGGGCAACGGGTGGATGTCAAAATGGCAGACTTCCAGGCACAGTTTTTGATTTTACGAGACGATTATTCCTATTTCAAAACTCTACGGGAAAAACTTCTTTGGGCGGGGGCAAGGCTTCATTATGATAATAATCATCGGAATTGAGAAGGAGGGAGAACCCACCCCTTACCCCTCCCAAGAGGAGAAAAATGGAGTAGAGGCATATCACAAGCGGCACGCCCTATTCCTGTCAGACTAGACTGAGTTTTGTGCTTTTTGACAAGCTCTGTTATCGAGTCTGATTGCGCACCAGAGCTAGAATTTCTAGGTTGAGGCTGTAGAGGGGCTGCATCAGATTCCGAACCTCCCCGCCTATCTCCTCGGCAGGGTCCACAAAGCCCCCCACTCGATAGTTACCACACTGATTCAGGGGGCGGAGAGAAGACGGAAACAGAAAGGAGGCCATCAGATCCTGCATCAGATCCAGCATGGCCAACAAAAAATCGCGGCGGGTGACGGGGGCATCGTCTGCGATGGCGATCGCAAGTAGCGGGATAAATTGCGCCATGGGCTGAGGTGATCGGGGGGCGATCGCCTCACTGAACGACCCTTGGGAAAGGTTCCCTTTAGTGGTGGGCAGTAGCCCTAACGTCGTTAAATTTCCCCCCGAACTCCCTTGGGTAGACTCCAGCAGGGCCAGCGATCGCCGCACCTCTTGCAGCATCGTCAGCAGCTCTTGAATCAGGCGATCGGCCTCCCGCAAAAACTCTTCAGCCTGTCCCAGTTGCCCCCCCGGGTCTTGAAGTGTGTGATAGAGGATTTCCAGATAGGCAAGGAATTCGGCGCGGGAGAGGGGCACATCGTCTTGGGCGGGGTCTAGGTAGGCGGCGAGATCTAGTCCTACAAGGTAACTGAGCAACTGCTCGTATTCGATATAGGTGTAGTCGTCACCAGACCGAATTAGCTCCAGCAGGGTTTCGGCCTCCATCTCATCAAAAACGGCGGTAGATTGCCGCCCGGCTGAGGCGGGCAACGTCTCGGACAGTGCTTTAGTTTGGAAGGGGGCCATCTGGCGGTAGGCATCTTCGATCTGACGGGGGACGCGCCCGCGCAGATAGGCCATGTCTCGGCTTAGGGCATCGCAAGCGATAGTGATGGCGTGCGATCGCGCATTCGACTGGTCGTTTACCTCAGACCACATCAATCCCATGATCCGGTTATATTCACCCCCGAGTAACGGTTGTTCGAGATCCCTCGATTGCAGCTCAGCCCAAGGTCGGGGAACTTCATCCCTAGATTGCTCTGGGATATCGGTGGTCTGAGTGGGGGCATCGGCCCGGCCTGCCGAGACCAGGTGGGGGTTGCCTTGTTCAATGCGCTCTTGAACCATGCGGGCTGCCCGTTGCACCCGGTTCTCTGGATCCATAGAGCCGATCCACATCAGTTCTTGCCGCAGGGCTGAGGCAGTTGCCTGATCGGCCCCAATGCCTAGGGGAATCAAAAGCTCGGCGGCCTGTTCTCTAAATCCTATCCCGACGGAGCGATTTTGGGCGAGGGGGGTGGCCAGCACCCGCAACAGAGCGGGGATGGCAATCTCTTGATCTGCCCCAATTTGTACCAGGGCATTGGCCCAGCGCACCGACTCCTCTTGGTGAAAGCGCTCTACCAAGAGGGGAATGGCGGCTCGTGCCTCTGGGGTAGCAATCTGCGCTAGGGCCAGCCCTGCCGACACCATTTCCTCATCCTCGGCAAAGGCAGCTAAGAGGGTTGGCACTGCTGCCGCTGCACTGGGGCCAATGAAGCCTAGCGCCCCTGCGGCTGCGATGCGAGGGCGGTATTCTGGGTCATCCACAAACACTTCAATTAAGGCCGGTACCACCAGGGTCACGGCTTCAGGGTCAGCCCGATAAAAGGCTTCTCCCAGCATCATCGCCGCCGCAAACCGCACTTCTGGGTCGGGGTGTTGGAGTTGAGCGACCCCCACTGCTGCCACTTGGGGACGAAGCTCTAGCTCCAAGGCAATATCCCCCAGAGGGCGCAGGGCAGCGATACGAATCTGGGGGCTAGGATCGGTGCTGGCCAGGTGGCCCAACCCCTCCATTAGGGTCGTCAAGAGGCCAATGCGATAGGCAAGGCCATGTCCTTCAGAATAGTGCATGGGAAACCCGAGTTCAGAGGCGGAGGTAGCCAGGGCAATCCGCCGCACTACATCTTCTTCGAGTAAGTCTCGCAGGGCGAACAACCGGGCTGTTTCGTTCTCGCTGGTTTGGGCCACGGCCAATAGGGGCAGGGCTGCTTCGGGGCCAAACCGTGATACTGCCTGGGTTATCCGATTGCCCAAGGTGCGGTTGGTGGCGGTGGTTTCTGTTTCTAGCAGATGGATCAAGTGGGGGATCACCCCAGGGCCGCACTGTCTAATCAGAGGGTAGTTAGGGCGGGCGGCATCACTGAGAAGATAGGCGCTCAGGGCTGGACGGCTATGGCAATCTAGCTCGGCGATCGCCTGGGGAAAGGCGGGCACTTGGCCCAAGGCCAACAGTCCCAAAACGAGGCCAGAACGGCTCAGTAGCGATCGGCTGCGGACGCTATGCCGTCTCAGGGTCATGACGAACCAGGGGCTGATCATTGTGGTCACGGGGGCAGGAGGATTTTCTGTAGACGCGATCGCCCCTACCCAAGTTCCCCCTGAGTCGCGATCGCTTGCCAATCAATCAAAGTTCAATAGTTGCGAGTTGCGCGCATAACGTTCCGCTTCACCCGCCGCTAGTAACGTCTTGAATTAGATTAAATTTCCACTTCTATTTCCACTTCTATGGGCAATAAAGGGAGAATGTTAGGAGATTTGGCGGAATTCGACTTTATTGGTAGTGGGACAATATAAACAATAACTGGCTTGGTTGGGGATTCGTCCAACGCTGCCGACTCCGACGACCTTACGGGGTTTCAGAATTTGGGAAATGGGGGCTTGGCTGCCGTCGAGTGTTGTCAGTCGTGAGGCGATTTGTCCCGATTTCAAACAATACTCGAAGGCTAACCCGGAACGTCCACAAAATAGTTGGTTCGCATCAGCCCGGATGAGACGATCCAACAAGACGCTGGCGGGGGTGTCTGGGGTGAGTTCGTCGTCGTAGCCAACGGTACTGCCATGAATGAGGAGTGCGTCTAATTCCATGAATCCGAAATCGAGCGATCGCAACCACTCAACCTGTTCCCGAGGAACGGCGTTCCACAAGGCCTCGACTCCCTCATCTCCATATCGCTCCTTTAAGGCGAACGCTTGAGGATCCGGCCCGACTCCGTGAAGGTTAAAGCATTGTTCTTCCCACCAGCCGGTGCAAATTTGGGGGCTGGGTTCTCCGGCTTGGGGCGATCGCAACTGTTCTAAGAGTTGTGAACATTGGGGATGTAAGCCGACAACATCCCCGAGAATATAAATCGCGTCAACGGGAATGGCTTGTTTGCGGATATCGTCTAAAACGGCGTTGTAGGCGGTTAAATTGCCTTCAAGACCACTTAAAATCGCCCAATGGGATTGTTCTGAAAATAGGTCAGTCAAACTATGAATACCCTCATGACGTCAGGTTCAAAGAGATAAAATTATCTTGAAAAATTAGCGTTGACATAAATGCTGCGGATCATCAGCCCGTTCGGCAAATTCTAGGCCCTGGGAGAGCCGCCAAGCGAAAATTTTAGGCAGTCCTTGTTCAACGATAGCCGCACAAGTTTTTTCGTAGTCGTAGGGAAGTTCCCGCAAGCCGACGGCTTCGCTCTCCGTATCATAAATCACATAGGTGGCGTTGGGTCGGCCGTGGCGGGGTTCACCGACGGAACCGGCGTTCACGAGCCGTTTGATGGGGGTCGATAGACTCTGTTCCACGGGAGCGGATTGGGGGCCATCGGGGTGAATTTGTTTAACGGAAATTGAAATTTTTGTATCGTCGAGCGATCGCACATAGGGGATATGAGTATGACCACAAAACAAGACATCGGCTTCTGTGGATAACACCCGTTCTAGGGCGATGAAGCCATCGAGTTCTGGCATTAAATACTCATGTTGGCTGTTGGGACTTCCATGGACGAAACAGAGGTTTCCATCCCGTAGGCTAACAGGAAGCTGGGCCAGATACTCTCGCACATCATCCCGAACTACTTGATTGGTCCATTCATGGGCCCGAAGTCCCCGTTTTTCTGCCAATAGGGAGGGATAGCTACATTCGCAGGCGTTGAGGCCTTCAACAATATCTTCATCCCAGCATCCTTGAACAGTGGGAATTTCTAGGCTACGGATGCGATCGACGACTTCGTTAGGATAGGGGCCATAGCCCACTAAGTCGCCTAAGCAGATGATGCGATCGCAGCCTTGAGTCTCAACATCATGTAAGACCGTTTCTAGGGCTTCTAGGTTTCCGTGAATACAGGATAAAACGGCAAGTTTCATGATAGTTTAGGATAATCTGATGTTAATTGGCGATCGTCGCTTGTTCTGTTTTCAAATAGGCTTGATATTGCGCCAGCATTTCATCAGCTACAAAACAATCCTGTAGGGTTTCCCGAATTCCAGCACCGTCGAGTCCTTCCCCGACAATTTCTAGGCCACTAAACCCCTGAGGGCGACCATCCAAGCATAAGGGACGGTTTAACGGGAGATAGTCACTGCCTTCTAAGCCGGAAATAAAATTAAATAAAAAGGTCTGTCCATCGGCAATATTAAAGATGGCTTTTGCCCGTTGAACCGCGCCATAGGCACCTTGGATTAACTCTTGCCAGAAAACATCTAAACTGGGTGGATCGAAAACTTCCCCAGACAGTAAAGCCCGCTGCATTTGCAAGTTGACAATGGACTCGGTTGCGGTTCCCACCCCAACAATCACCTCCTCGGCTTCTGGCCAATGATGCCAGTCTGTCTCCGGGCCCTTGGGGGGAACTAGGACGATGTTACGACAATCCACAAGGGGCAACACCAGGGAATCTAAGGCGATATGAAAGCCAACTTCGATATAAATGGGATTTGTCGCCCCCTGATGTTCGACTAGCTTGACGGGGGCGTTCTCGTCGCTCAGACAGTCCAGTTTGGGGTGCAGGGTTTGTAAATAGCTGGCATCAAGAGGAAAGGAACCCGCCCCGAGATTGAGGTAGGCGATTTGTTGACTCGGAGGATATTGTTGCAGTTGTTGGGCAATCCAGTGGGTTTTTCCTACTCCAGAAGGGCCGGCAACGAGGAACACATTAGACATAGAAGAAGGCAGTAGGGGAGGAGAAGGCAGTAGGCAGTAGGCAGTAGGCAGTAGGGGAAGAGAAGGCAAGAGGCAAGAGGCAAGGGGGAAACCACGTAGGGGCACGCCCTTGCGGTCAGCGAGCGATCGTCGAGCTGTGGCTGCCCGAGGACAGGTCGGCAGAACAGAGGAATAGGGATGGGGTTGTCCCTGTTCCCTGTTCCCTGTTCCCTTCTTCTTCCCTTTCACCAAGCTAGTTTAGTGGAAAGCGGGATTATGGCGAATTAGACTCATAAACTCTTGGCGGGTGCGTGCGTCTTCGGCGAAGACACCTCGCATGGCACTGCTGACTGTCCAGGAGCCGGGTTTTTGAACTCCCCGCATCACCATACACATATGAGTGGCTTCGACGACAACGGCGACTCCTTGGGGTTGTAACACGGATTGTAGGGTTTCGGCAATGCTGGCGGTGAGTCGCTCTTGGACTTGCAGACGGCGGGCGTGCATTTCGCAAATACGGGCGATTTTGGAGAGTCCGATCACTCGTCCGTTGGGAATATATGCTACGTGAACTCGTCCGATGATGGGCAAGATGTGATGTTCACAGGAGCTGAAAATATCGATGTCCCGGACTAAAACCATTTCATCGGTGTCTTCGTGAAAAACAGCTCCGTTGAGAAGTTCTTCGAGGGATTGATCGTAGCCTTGGGTGAGAAATTGCAGGGCTTTGACGACTCGTTTTGGGGTGTCTTTCAATCCTTCGCGATCGGGGTCTTCTCCGAGGCCGATTAACAGGGTGCGCACGGCTTGCTCCATTTCGGCTCGTGAAACGCGGGCACGGGTGGCTGGGGGAATGGAACTGCTAACAGAGTTGATGCTGGACGGGATGGACTGTCCGTTGGTGGTTAGATTGCTAGAACTGTCTAAAGTCATTAGAACAAAGGCTTAGGGCTAATGGGAAATGAAGACGTAATAATTGACTATCGACACCTTGGGGTGAGCAAAAAAAGTGAAAAATTCATTGCCAATTATTTGGAATTCGTCTCATTTTTTGAGCAAATAAGGTCTCAGAAATTAGATTGTGAGTGATTTTCTTAACAAAAGTTAACTATTTCTAGAATAGCACTAACTTTTGTTTTTTGCCAGGTTGGAATCTCGTTTTTTGGGCTAGGTAGAAAGGGACTAGGGTCGTCCGCTGAGAACTTCGGAATTGAGACAGTCTTTTAGGCTAGTGCGGAGCTGGGTTTCGTCGAGGTGGCGGCCAATA
Source organism: Sodalinema gerasimenkoae IPPAS B-353 (assembly GCF_009846485.1). Taxonomy (GTDB): domain Bacteria; phylum Cyanobacteriota; class Cyanobacteriia; order Cyanobacteriales; family Geitlerinemataceae; genus Sodalinema; species Sodalinema gerasimenkoae. The sequence continues at coordinate 3,644,138 of NZ_ML776472.1, read as the reverse complement.
AACACCATTTGATTTTTGGGTTGGGCGTTTTTCCAATCATCGACGTTGAGGACACACCGTTTTCCACTGAGTTGGAAGATGTGTTTTTGCTCGCTTTCTTGAAACCAGAGGATTCCTTTAGCTCGGAAGATGGATGGGGAGAGCTGATCGAGGAAGTTTTGAAAGCGTTCTAGAGACAGGGGGCGATCGCTCTGGAAGGAAATGGAGACAAAGCCATCGTTGTCGAGATGGCTGGAATGGTGATGGTGATGTTCGTAGGGATGGTCGTGATCATGGTCATGATGATGCTCGTGATCATGGTCATGGTCATGATGATGCTCGTGAGCCTTTTCTTCCTCAATTTCTTGTTGATAGTCCTGGGTGTGGTTGTATTGAACGTCCAAAATTAGGGGTAAGGGCACTTCCCCAAACTGACAGCGTATAATTCTCGCTCCCTCTTTGATGTTGCGAAGTTCCTGTTCGAGTTGGCCGAGTTGGGATTTGGGGACTAAATCAGTTTTATTGAGGAGAATGATATCGCTATAGATGATTTGTTTGTTGGCGGCTTCACTGTCAAAACAGTCTGGGGTGAAGGTTTCCGCGTCAATGGTGGTGAGGACGGAATCAAGCCGGGTGAAGTCTCGTAGTTCGGTGCCGAGGAAGGTCAACATAATCGGCAAGGGATCGGCGACTCCGGTGGTCTCAATGATGAGGTGGTCGATGCGATCGCCCCGTTCTAAGACGCGATAGACGGCATCGACTAAGCCATCATTGATGGTGCAACAAATACAGCCATTGCTCAGTTCCACCATGTTCTCGTCAATGGACATGAGCAGTTGGCTGTCAATGTTAATATCGCCAAACTCATTGACTAAGACGGCAACCTTCAGATCCTGTTGATTATTCAGGATGTGATTGAGGAGGGTGGTTTTGCCGCTGCCGAGAAACCCCGTAATGATGGTTACCGGCATTCCCTGTTTGGGGAGATCGATCGGAGTGTCAGAAGCCGTAATCGGGTTAGACATAGTGAAAATAGGAACGTGTGTGGAGCCAACGGTTCGGTGAGGCTGTCAGGGAAGTCCCCAGAGGTACGGTTGGGGACCTGGACTCGTCAAAAACGAGAATGATTCTTATTATACATAAGATAGTGAATCTTGTTACCATACTGATCGTGTCATCTTTAGATCCTCTCGTTAAGCCAATTCCCGAAACCGTTGATATTGCTATCATAGGTGCTGGCCCGCAGGCGTTGACTTTGGTCACTCATCTGTTGCAGAAAAAAGCCTCATTGCGCGATCGCCTAGTGGTGTTTGATCGAGCTGGAACCTGGATGGCTCAATGGAAGCAGCAGTTTGGGGCCTTAGAAATTCCCCATCTGCGATCGCCCGCTGTCCATCATCCTGATCCTAATCCCTATGCCTTACGGGCCTTCGCCACGAATCGGGCCTCGGAGTTATTCCCCCCCTATGATTTACCGGGAACGCAACTGTTCCAGGCATTTTGCGAGGATGTGATTGAACGCTGGGGGTTGGGCGATGGAGTGATTGGGGCCAGCATTACTGATATCGAACCGATCCAGATTGAGGGCCGCGATCGCTTTCGGCTACATATCCAAGATCATCCCCCCAGTCTGGCTCGTCGCGTCATCCTGGCCACTGGCGGCGGTTCTCCACGACTCCCCGACTGGCTGGCGGAGATTGCACCCACCTCTCCCCCGGAGCGGTTGCAGCATTCGAGTCAGATTGATTTGCGAACTTTGCATCTGGGGGGAGAGGAAATTTTGATTGTTGGGAGTGGATTAACCAGTGGTCATTTAGCCTTGGGAGCGATTCGTCGGGGGGCCAGGGTGACGTTGATGGCTCGGCGACAGTTTTATGAGAAGTTGTTTGACGCTGATCCCGGTTGGTTGGGGCCAAAATATCTCAAGGGGTTTCAGGCTGAATTGGATTGGGGGCGGCGATGGCAAATGATTCAAGAGGCGCGAAATGGCGGCTCTCTGACCCCGAAGGTTTTATTCAAATTGCGGCGGTTAGAACGAGAGGGACGGGTTCGATTTTTAGAAAATTGTCAAATCACAAGAGCAACTTGGAATCAAGGACTTTGGGACATTGACTGCGACCAACCCCAAGGGTCGTTACCGAGGGTTGACCGTCTCTGGCTGGCTACAGGAAGCGAGTTTGATATCCGCAAGCATCCGTTATTGCAACAAGTACAACGGCGATATCCTTTGAAGACGGTGGCGGGACTTCCTCAACTCGATGACCATTTACGCTGGGGAAAATCACAACTGTTTCTGATGGGGCCGGGGACGGCGTTACAAGTGGGGCCGGTGGCCCGAAATATCTATGGCGGGAAGTTAGCGAGTCAACGCATTGTTCCCGCTTTAACCAAGTCGAGTTTAGCCAGGGTGGCTTAGGAGAGTGGTTGGCGATTGAGGGTTCATAGACACCTCTAGAGCGAACCAACCGGTAAACCTGTATAGGTTGCCTCGACTTAAACGGAAAAACTGGTGTACTGTTGTTTCAGTGAGGTTAAAACTTGAACCCATCGATCTTCATCATTATCCTCAGAAAAAATATTGGTCAGTTCCTCAACCCGACCGAGATCATCTCGTCGTTCTTCATTAATCAGCAAATTTGACAAATCTGAATCCATCAGCGAAAACAGGCGATCATAGGAAATTGAGTCAGGATTAGACCCAAAAGCTTTCCACCGTATTTTTCGATCTGTTAAAACAACTCCTTCTTTAGCATCATCCCAAAAGCTAGAGTCAATCAGAGCTAATACACGCTCATTTGCTTCAAGCGTGATCCATTTTGACAATGCAGTTGAGAGTTTGTCTAATGGGATATTAGGAGATGTAAACCCTTCTTCTTTCCCATACTGATCGAGGATATTATCTGCCAAAAATGACTCTAATGAATTGGGTTTAGGCTCTTCTGTTGGGGTATAGATACGAGTCTCGACTTGTCGCAAAATACCTTGATCTCGCTTTTTGCGTCCCTTCATAAACGACCAGACTAAGAAAGCTGTTCCCGAAGCAACAAGGGCCGCTCCACCAGTCATGATACTTAAACCACCTAGGGCAGAAATTGTCGCTGAAATGGCAGCTGCTCCTGAGAGAGTGCCAGTCACTCCTAAGGTACTTGCTGCTGTCCAAGCGGCTAAAACTGTCGCGGCTCCAGCAACAGTTCCGGTTCCCACCGAAATCCCCAAGTTTCTGAAGTCTTCTCCGTCCATTTCGGAAATTAGAGCGATAGAGAGCAATCCAGCCGCACCAATCAAAGCGGCTCCTCCAGTTGCCACTACTAATCCACCCAACATTCCTAAACCACCCGCCGCAACAGAGCCACCTCCCAAAGCGGCAAGGGTGGCATTGGTTGCAGCGGCTCCCGATAGGCTGCTCAAACTAACGCCGGTTGCTGTTTCGGCTCCAGCCGCCGAGAGTAATCGAGTTGCTTGAGGAACAACACTGGCACCCTTGCCATAGACTTTTTGGGCAGACTTCTTCAAATTTTCAACGTCTTGATAGTCCTGAATAAATGCCATAACCTGTTCGCCTAAATCCTGACCCTCAGTTCTATTATTCTGACGAGTGATTGCATAGATCAGCTTGGCATTATCAGAAATCTTAGATGTTAAAATCAAATTATCTAAATCATTGACAAGATCTTCATTAGATAGTTCACGACCATCTCTAACTTCTTGATATGCCATTAAATAAGCATTTTTTTGATTTTCATCAAATTTGGGGTTTTCGTCGATCCACTTAACCAAAATTAAATCGACCGTTATAGCCCTAGATTTAGCACTAGCAATCGTGTACTCATTTTGAATTTCTGGCGGCAACTGGGAGGCGGTTACAATCGAATCTAGGTCACTGAGTGCTTTAAAATCGGTAATGGGTTCACCAGCACGAACCAACTCAAAGGTTCCCAAAATTAGTTGTCGTTTGTCTTGAGATAATCTTGAGGTTGCTAGGGTGGACTCAACCACATTTTGAATTCCTAGCAGTCTTGAGTTTGTACTCGCCAATAGGTAGCGATCTTTAACAGAATCATCCAGTCGCGATGTTTCAACGACGTAATCCAACAGTTGCAAGGAGGTTAGATCATTGATGTACCTGGCATCTTCAACCTGCTCGTAAACGAGTTTACACTTGGTTTTACTCGCATCCTGAATGAAGGAGGTATTATCAATTTCTTGGTAAATTTGATCTGCCAGTCTTAGGGTTCGGTCGTAGAGGGTGTGAGCGATCGCGATCGCCTCGCCTCGACGACCTGGCAGTTGAAACCTGATGTTTGTATTTTCTGTCGTCCTTGCCGGAATATTGAGTTCCAGTTTTTCCCCGGAACGTAGGGTGATTTCCTGTTTTCCCCCAGTACGCGATCGCACATAAGGGATAAACACATGGTATTTCTCAGTATCGAGATCGAGACTTGTCGTAGTTTCAGGCTCAGCCAAAGCTGGCTGCATCGCCAGAGTATCCCGCAACACCAAACCCATAGCGGCAAGAGTCAGTCCTTGCAAGGCTTGGCGGCGGCTGATGTCGAAGCGAGTCATCTTGGAACCATAGCTATGGAATGATAATATACTAACGGCAATTGCTGATTATTCAATCAGGCCTTTAGGATTCTCAATATTGTCATGAAACTATGGCATTTAGATGGAGCTAGAAGCTGAAACTCTCAACGCCAGGTCATTCCTGCTAGGTATGCCTAAGATACAGATCTCAAAATCCTCTAAACTTAACGAAGCTGTTGATTACTGTTCTAGTCCATCCCTAACTCTACGGAAAAACCAAGTCTGATTCTGATTATGATGAAACTTGCAGCCGTCCTAACGATAATCTGTCTGACGTTTTTACCCGCCTTCAACTTAGCATCCCCAGTCTGGGCCGCTTCCATGCCACAACAGGTGGCATTTTCTTGGTCGATGCAGGCCAATGGGAATGATAAAACTTCAGAAACCTTAGTGGAGGGAATTAAGCCTTCCCAAGGGACTATGTTGTCCAGGGAACTGGTCAGTCGCCTAAACAATAATCGTGAGTATTTGGGTAGGAACATCTTTTCGATTATTCACCCACATGGTATTTATGACTATACGGAGCCTATCTTGATGGCAGAGACTCCTGGACATGGTATGGATTTCGTAATTCCCATTCATTGGCATCGTCATTTTGGTCCTGTTGACCGTAATCATTTGACTGAAATTCGTTGGGAAATACGAAATAATCACCACGCCCAAGCAAAAATTGTTCGTGATGATTCAACATTTAAACCAACTCACCTTGATGAAATGAATGATGCCCTGCGAGTCTTAATAGAAGAACGTTATTTTTCTCAAGACTGAGTCTGCAGTTGGCTGCTATTGTCTAACAATGTTGGCGGACAAGGATTTCAAGTAACTGGGGGGAAGTTCAGCCACGATCGCATAGACAAAATCATTTTCAGACCAGAGAATCATACGAGGTTTTCCCGGTTGACTGATGTACAGCTTTCCTGACCCCAAATCAGGGAGAGAGAGCTGTTCCTCCCGAGAATCAATCTGATAAAACGATAGGGTTTGTCCTGTTTCCGTCGTATAGGTGTAACGCATCCCATAGATTTTGTCAAAAACACAGAGGGTTCCTCCCATCAACTGCAATCCTGGCTTTTGAATCACAGGATTCGTCTCCGCAAACTGAAACTGACTATCAAATCGTTCGATAATCGCAGTAATATTTCCGGCATTATAATCCATGGGTCCCTGTTCTCGGGTCATGGCTTTTAGGTGGTCTTCCGTGATTTCGGCTAACCCATCCCATTGACTCACTAACACCGCATCCAAGGGAGCTACTAACATATCTGAAAACTCTTGGTCTCGTTCCTGTAATTGCGCCTGAGTGTAATCGAGAGTTTGTCTCAACCGCAGATTATCGACCAGCAGGGCGATCGCCAAAACTGCCGCAATCCCACTTGCCCAACGTTCCCAGGGAAACCGCCGATCGCCCCTCCTTCGGCGGCAGCTAGGATCGCCTCTCGCAACCCTGGAGGGGGTGGCGTTTCTGGTAATCCATAGGGTATCGCTCCCAGAACATCTTGTAAAAGTCGGACTTCCTCAGCTAGTTCCGGGTGATGTTGTAGTTGGGCTTGAAATACTTGGCGTTCTTCAGATGATAAGTCTCCAAGAACATAGCCCGCTGCGAGTTCCTGAAACTCCTCGGGTGAAAGATTACTCATCAGATTCCCCCATCCATGGTTGTAAGTGTTTCCTCAGTTCTAATAATCCCTTGCGCGATCGCGTTTTCACTGTTCCTAGGGGCATTCGGAGATGGTCTGCGATCGCTTTCTAATAATCCCTTGCGCGATCGCGTTTTCACTGTTCCTAGGGGCATTCGGAGATGGTCTGCGATCGCCGACTGACTCATACCCTGATAATAGGCTAACTCCAGAATTGAGCGATATTTCTCAGGGAGTTGCTCAAGGTGACTGACTCATACCCTGATAATAGGCTAACTCCAGAATTGAGCGATATTTCTCAGGGAGTTGCTCAAGGGCCTCACGCACTGTATCTCGACGCTCGCTCAGGGAAATCTCATCAAATGGCGTTGGGGTCGTCATGGTGTCCTCGCTCAAAGTGGCGCCCCAATGGCCGAGAAATTTCCGTCGCCGCCCTCGCGATCGCAAGCGGTCAATTCCCCGTGATCGCGTTAACATCATTAAAAAGGTACTCAGCTTGCCCCGACTGGGGTCATAATTTTGTTTGCGCCAGAGAATCAAAAAGATTTCCTGGGTCAGATCCTCCGCTTCCTGGGGATTTTTCAGAACCTTTAAACTCAAGCTATAGACCAACCCCCCATAACGATCATAAAGCTGCCCCAATGCCTTGCGATCGCCGGTTTGCAGTTGGGCGTATAAGTCAACATCAGTAACTGGCATAGGGACAGTGGCACTTGTTGAGGATGGAAGCGGTCGTGTTGTCACAGAGAACATAGCACACCAGTTGGGGGCTTTCTCTCACTACGTCCCCCAACGCTGATTGGATGTTCTGCCTCCCAACCCCACCGATTCGTCCACCCTAACCCCTAATCAAACGAATAAAACCCCTGGATGAACTCCAGAATTTCCTGAGAGGAGGGCAAAACTACCTGGGCCCGTTGGGACGAGAGCGCACTGAGGGGAATGCCCAACTCCGCCGCATTGAAGAAACGCTTGCCAAACATAGGATTACTATAAATCGTCAAGCCCAAATCACTGGAATTGGCTACTGTGGTTTGGGTCGGGGCCTGGAAAAACTCTAACTCAGAATGACCCTGAACCTCAGGACAATTTAAGCCGCTGACCTTTCGTAGCCGTTGAATCGTCGCCACACTTAACTTCGCCGCCTGATTCGCCGCCTTCACCCCCGACAAATCAGGACTACTACTCTGGAGCGATCGCACCAAATTCACCAGAGTTTTTTGTGTATCCCCCGCATCCTGAAACGGCAACACCGCCACATAAGCCGTGGGTAACAATAACTCATCATGATCAACCCGAAACGTCAAAATCGTACGCCGGTAGCCCACATCAATACTGGGGGGCTGATTCATTTCAGTATATTGCTGGCTCAACTGATGATAGATATCCGCCAGAACTCGATGAGCATCACTGCTGATGGGCATATCCACCACTAATTGAACCACCGGAGGGGTTTGATTAAAAAATTTTTCAAAGTTTTCCGAGTCAAACCGGGCAATCTGACTATGATCTCCATTGGGGCTTAAATCCAGCCAATCACAACTCATGCCCTCCGTCGTTAAATTAAACCGAGCCACCCCATAGAGTTTCGCCCCGGTTAAAATAGCCCCACTTAAATCCGCGCCCTCCCAATCTGCCCGAATTAAATTAGTTTGGGTTAAATCTGCATGAACAAAACTGGTATTGAGGAGATTCGCACAACTGAGATCGGCCCCAATCAAATTGGCCCCACTCAGCTTGGCTTCGCTCAAATCCGCCCAACGAAGATTGGCCCCACTTAAATCTGCCCAACGAAGATTCGCTCCCCGCAAACTAGAACCACTCAAATTAGCGCGATGCAGACGAGCGTGACGCATTTCAGCGTTACTTAAATCCGCTCCGGTTAAATCCGCCTTACTCAAATCCGTCCCAATCAGATTCGCGTTGAGGAGAATCGCCGCAATCAGAGAACTTCCCCGCAAATCTGCTTCACTGAGGTTGGCCCCCGTTAAATCCACCTGTCTCAAGGTGGACTCGCGCAAATCCGCTGCATTGAGGTTGGCACCATTGAGTTTCGCCTCGCTGAGATTGGCTCGAATCATCTCAGCACGAATTAAGGCCGCATTTCGCAGATTCGCCCCACTGAGGTTGGCCCGAATCATATTGGCGACGTTCAAAATCGCCCCCTCTAGGTTGGCGCGTACTAAATTAGAGCCACTCAAGCGAGTGACATTCATTTTGGCGTAACTGAGGTTAGCCCCACTGAGGTTAGCCCCACTGAGATTGGCAATACTGAGAATCGCCCCACTGAGGTTGGCCCCACTCAGGTTAATACGACTAAGATTCGCTTCGGACAACATAATTCCACCGAAGTCCCGTTCTCCGGCAGCATATTGTTCTAAAAGTTCTTTGAGCGTCATGGGACCTTATCCTCGTTTTCAAGCCAGTTATCGGCAGCCAACCACCGAAGCGCCCCCCAAATCGTAACAACAATTGAGATCCCTTCCCTAATCTCTCCAAGATTTCTACAGGCGCAGCCGCCACCGAGATAACTATAAACGCTTTTATTGGAAGTCTTGTCCGGGTGATTGACACCTTGTGGCGAGATGATGTCCTCTGGTGGACGGTTCCCAGGATTTAGAGGGGGTCCGCATTAAGGTCGGTGACCGTGGTTTTGACGAAATCGAAAATAACAAAGGGGGGCGGGAGAATCTGGTTACAGACTTCGGGATAAGGGGGTTCGATGGGATTGATGCGGTTGGCGGCCTGGAGTCGTTGCTTCCCAAATTGAGGATGATGCTGAACCTCGATGGTTTGGTTTTTGGAATTCGAGAGAATCACATGGGTGGGAGCGCGGAAAAAACTCTGGCCGGAATCGGGGTTGAGACTTTCTGGCTCGTTGTTGCAAAGACTGTTGGCCCGTTCGACGGTTTGCTCGAAAAAGACTCGCAATCGCTGGATGTAGCGAAAATGTCCCACTTCCAGATTTTCTCGTTCTCGGGTTTGTAGCAGTTGTACCAAGTTTTCGATGTTGCGCTGGGTGGCCGTTCTATCGCGAAAGGGCAGAACGGTGATATAGGCCATGGAGAATAGCTGGAGGTCGTTATCGAGTCGGAAGGTAATTACGGTACGGCGATCGCTAACATCGATATTGGGCGATCGCTTCAAACCGGGAAAATAGCGCGCAATATGATAATAGACCTGGGCTAAGGCAACATGAGCGGTAGGATCGAGCACCGCATCGACGAGAATGCGAACGGTGGGCAAGGACTCGTTAAAAAACTCCTCAACCTGTTCGGGCCGAAAGCGTTGGATTTTGGTCCCGTCGCCGTTGGGACTCAAATCTACCCAGTCACAGACGGTTCCTTCACTTTTTAAGCCAAACCGTGAAACCCCATAGAGTTTACTCCCGGTGAGGGTGGCGCCACTCAAGTCAGCCCCCATCCAATCTACGTTGGTGAGGGTGGCGCGGGTGAGATCGGCATACACAAGACTGGCATCAAGTAGGTTGGCCCCGGTTAAGTCGGCCCCGCTGAGATTGGCGCCGCTGAGCTTGGCGCCGCTGAGATCGGCTCCGGCTAAACTGGCGCCGCTGAGATCGGCCCACCGTAAATTCGCCCCCCGTAAATCCGCTTCAATCAGTTTGGCGCCACTTAAACGCACTTGTCGTAGTTCCGAGTTGCGCAGACTGGCCCCGCTCATATCGGCCCAACGCAGATTGGTGCGGCGGAAGGTGGCTTGTTCTAAGTTGGCCCCCCGCATTTGGGCGTAACTGAGATCGACTTCGCTGAGATTGGCCCCCTGAAAGTTGGCCCGGGGGAGTTTCGCCTCTTTGAGCATGGCGCCGCTTGACTTCGCTGAGATTGGCCCCCTGAAAGTTGGCCCGGGGGAGTTTCGCCTCTTTGAGCATGGCGCCGCTGAGGTTGGCCCCTCGTAAGTCGGCCCCACTGAGATCTGCTCGTAACATCTCAGTGCGAATTAAGGAGGCTTAGGTTGGCCCCTCGTAAGTCGGCCCCACTGAGATCTGCTCGTAACATCTCAGTGCGAATTAAGGAGGCTTGATAGAGATCAGCCCCGCTTAAGTCGGCCCGGATGAGGTTGGCGACGTTGAGATCGGCATCCCGCAGATTGGCTCCTCGTAAATTACAACTGCTCAATTTGGCGACGTTAAGCTTGGCCCCCTTGAGGTTGGCCCGGCTTAAATTGGCACCACTGAGATTGGCCACGCTCAAACAGGCGTTGCGTAAATTCACTCGGGTAAGATTGGCTTGGCTGAGGTTGGCTTCACTTAAGTTCACGCCAATAAATCGCCGCACGCCCTCTGCATATTTTCTTAATAGTTCTTCGGCTTCCATACACGCGCTTCGAGATCTATCCCTGGTCGGAGTGTCCGAACCCTCGGCACAGTGGGTCGTGCCACCCTAAGAGGATCGTACACGAATCCCTCCCTATCTGGGAAAACGCGTCGCTCAATCTGGGAGATTTTCTCAGGAAAGTACCGATGATAACGAACAATAAAAAATGAACAATTAGTAAGGAATAAGTTCAGACAGAGTCAGGGTTTTCGGTCGTTTAAATGTCCTATCTTATCAGGCGAGAGATTGGGCTGGGAATCGTCGTGTTCCGAAAAAAAGAACGCGAGACTTGTCCCGCGTTCCCTGGTCTGCTTGTGAATCCATGCCTCTCGGTCAGGCCTCGGGGGAGGATTAAGATTAGATGGCTTCGAGGTTTTGTTCGCCGGTTCGAATGCGGATAATGCGATCGACTGGGGAGACGAAAATTTTACCGTCGCCGATTTCTCCGGTGCGCGCAGCGGCGGTGAGTTTTTCAACCACCATATCGACTTGGCTATCTTCGATGACAATTTCGAGCTTGAGCTTTTGCAAAAATTCCACGGTGTACTCTGAACCACGATAGCGTTCAGTTTGTCCTTTTTGCCGCCCAAATCCGCGCACTTCGGAAACGGTCATCCCAACGATACCGGCATTGACGAGAGCAATTTTAACTTCGTCCAGCTTGAAGGGGCGAATGATGGCTTCTACCTTTTTCACACCGAAAACTCCTTTGTTTGGTCTGTTTTAGCGAAATTATGCTGGTACAGCATGGCATTTTATTACCACTGACAATCCAGTGCATTTTGTAGCCGATTATACGATTCCCCGTTTGGCGATCGTGAGATAGCTAGAGATTAGGCGACTGTGGGGTCTAAAGTTCCAGGGGAACGAGTCCACAATAGCCTAGTCCTTCGGGGCTGATGTGAACCTGACAGGGTAAGATTTTCACCCCGCGCTTCACTGCCTCTCGTAGCAGTTTACCGTAGGTCGGATCGGCGTCGTCACCGGGAGAAAAGCGATCGCAATCTCCTCGGTTAATTAAGTACAACATGACACAGCCGGCCTCGTCCACTAGGGCCGTCAACTCCCGCAGATGTTTTTGTCCCCGTTGGGTGACGGTATCTGGGAATAAGGCTTTCCCCTCTTGGGCCCAAGTGGTGTTTTTCACTTCGAGGTAAATGGGACGTTCCCCCTCTAACAGAAAATCAATGCGGCTTTTGCCGTCTTGCCCATATTTGACTTCTGAGCGGATGTTTCCATAGTCCCCCAATTCGGGAATTAAATGCTGTTCTAAGAGCGATCGCACGATCGCATTACTGCGGCTGGTGTTAATCCCCACCCAGGTTCGCTCAGCATCACGCATTTGGATGGCTTCCCAGGTGTAGGGGTATTTGCGCTTGGCATTGTCGCTATAGGAGAGCAAAACGGGGCTACTGGGGTCGCAAACACCGGTCATGGGACCGGTATTTGGACAATGAGCGGTAATCACGTCGCCATTGACCAGTTCAATATCGGCTAGAAATCTTTTGTAGCGACGGATTAGGGTTCCCGAGTACAGGGGGGGATAGGTGTAAATCAGGGGGCTAGTCATGGGAAATTTAGGGACAGATTATGGGCAAACGTTGGAAATGATGAGGTTTAGGGCCCGCCAAGCTGAGAATAAATCATCGAGGACGGTGACCCTCTTGCGGTTAAATGTTGGGGGGGATGACCATGGTCCTCGTGCATACGCAACTCGATAATTATGGCTGACGAGACAGGAAAGGTTCGTTCTTTAGCGTCTGTTGCTGGCATTGTGGCAGCAGCAACCCTGATTAGTAAGATTTTTGGTTTGGTGCGTCAACAGGCGATCGCCGCTGCGTTTGGGGTCGGTGTCGCAGTGGATGCGTACAACTACGCCTATGTGATTCCCGGCTTCCTCCTAGTCCTGCTTGGGGGCATCAATGGACCGTTCCATAGTGCGATCGTCAGTGTCGTTGCCAAACGGGACAAACGAGATGCTGTTCCCCTAATTGAAACGATGACCACCCTAGTGGGAGGCATCCTACTCCTGGTCACGGTCGCCCTGGTTATCTTTGCTCATCCTCTCATTGATGTGGTCGCACCGGGGTTATCGGAAACGGCGGCGGGCCAAGAAATCCGCGAAATTGCCGTGATTCAGTTTCGCATTATGGCACCGATGGCCCTGCTGGCCGGCTTGATTGGCATTGGCTTTGGCAGCCTCAATGCGGCGGATATGTATTGGCTGCCGTCCATTAGCCCCCTGTTCTCCAGTGTGGCGCTCCTGGGAGGGTTAGGGGTTTTGGCGTTGTCTCTGGGGGAACAAATCATTGAACCCCAATATGCCATGTTGGGAGGCTTAGTCTTGGCCTGGGGAACGCTTATCGGTGCGTTGCTGCAATGGCTGGTGCAGGTGGTGGTGCAATGGCGAGAGGGACTGGGAACGCTGCGCTTACGCTTCGATTTTTGGCGGCCGGGAGTGCGAGAAATCCTCAACGTCATGGGCCCGGCCACCTTCTCCTCGGGGATGATGCAAATCAATGTCTATACCGACCTCTGGTTTGCGTCTTTTATCCCCCAAACCGCTTCAGCCTTGGGCTATGCCGGATTATTAGTCCAAACCCCTCTCGGGATTATTTCCAACACGCTCCTTGTTCCCCTATTGCCCATTTTCTCGCGCCTGGCGGCTCCTGAACATTGGGATCAGCTCAAACAGCGGATTCGTCAAGGTCTGATTCTGACGGGGTTAACCATGTTGCCCCTGGGGGCTTTGATGGTGGCTCTGGCCACGCCAATTGTGCGGGTGGTGTATGAACGTTATGCCTTTGACCGAGAGGCTTCAGAGTTTGTGGCGGCGATTCTCATGGCTTATGGCTTGGGGATGTTCGTTTATCTGGGGCGCGATGTCATCGTGCGGGTGTTTTATGCCCTTGGAGATGGTCAAACCCCTTTCCGAGTCAGCATTGCTAATATTTTTCTCAATGTGGTTTTGGATTATTTCTTTATCCAATGGTTTGGCGCTCCGGGGTTGGTGCTGGCGACGATGGGGGTCAATGTGGTGTCTATGGTGGCGTTGCTAGTGCTCCTTGATCGCAAGATTGGCGGTCTACCTTGGTTGGAATGGGCAACTCCTATCGCCTCTCTGACGGTCTTGAGTTTTATTACAGGGATTGCGGGTTGGGGCATTTATGAGGGCCTACAACGGTTCCTAGGTGATGGTGGCTTTCTGCTGAGTTTGTTCCAGTTGACCATTGCCGGTTGTGGGGGCTTGGCTGTGTTTGCGATGGTGGTGGCACGGATGGGCCTATCGGAGGTGGATTTGTTTATGAACCGCTTGCGGGCGAAGTTTGGGGGGAGACGGGGATAGGCAGTAGGCAAGAGGCAAGAGGCAAGAGGCAGAACCCACCCCGCCCTCCGGGCACCCCTCCCAAGAGGGGAAAGATGTGGGGGCGTACCCTTTCGTCCTCATTTTTAGGGGGAAGTGTTAAGGGGCTGTTAAGGTTTTTGGGGTTTGCTGCTGGGTCTGGCTTCTTGTGCTAACATCTGAATAACTGTTCAGATGTTGTAAGTAAAAGGACCTCTGATTATGACCACTGTGACTCAAATGAAATGCGCTTGCGATTCCTGCCTCTGTATCGTTAGCTTGGAAAGCGCTGTGATGAAAGACGATAAACCCTATTGCAGTCAGGTTTGTGCCGATGGTCACCCCGATGGGGCCGGCTGTGGACATAAAGGCTGCACCTGTCACAGCTAGGGATTGACCAAACCTGAGTTCATCACCAATCCACAACAAAAGGAGGAGCGATCGCCCCTCCTTTTTTGCGTCTGAATGATTAGACTAGGATTGATTGGGAAATTTTGCGATTTTACCTTGACAATCTGGCTATTCAATGGTGATGGATTGGGGTCCATTGCCATTGGGGCGATCGCCGTCCGACCCAGATGTGGAGCGTGAGGATGACTCAGTGGTCTCGCCAACCCAGCTTTTGAGTGGCTCCTCGGACAGGTCGAGGTGGAGGACTCCAGACACAAAGCCACCGAAAAACGCGATCGGCTCAGCAGTCAACTCTTTGAAGATGGGTTGAAGTTCGTCGAAGAACATAGGCTTGCAGTTTCGGCGCGTAGGGGAAACAGATTGAGAACGTTAAAATCCTAGCGTGAATCGTCCCGAGAGAGCTATGGGGGAAAACCGTCTCTCGAATCTCCGCCCCAATTCTTGCTATTCTTAGGGGAAGCAAGGCGCAGCCCCTGCGTATCTCCTGTAGTCACTGTTCGTTCTGCTAACCCCAAGATTTCATGTTTGACGCATTTGCTGACCGCTTAGAAGAAGCCTGGAAAAAGCTCCGAGGACAAGACAAGATCTCGGAGGCTAACATTCAAGATGCCTTGAAAGAGGTTCGTCGCGCTCTCCTCACGGCGGATGTGAACCTACAAGTGGTCAAACAGTTCATCGCTGATGTAGAAGAGAAGGCGATGGGGGCGGAGGTGATTGCTGGGGTTCGCCCGGATCAACAATTCATCAAAATCGTCAATGATGAGTTGGTGGCCATTATGGGGGAGAGCAATGTCCCCTTAGCCCATGCAGACCAGCCGCCAACGGTGGTTCTGATGGCAGGCTTACAGGGAACCGGTAAAACGACCGCCTCTGCAAAGTTAGCTCTACATTTACGCAAACTCAATCGCTCCAGCCTGCTGGTGGCAACCGATATCTATCGCCCGGCGGCGATCGATCAGCTCAAAACCCTCGGCGAACAAATCGATGTCCCGGTGTTTGATATGGGGACTGATGCTGATCCAGTAGAGATTGCTCGTCAAGGGGTCGAGAAAGCCAAAGCCGATGGCATTGACACGGTAATCGTCGATACCGCTGGTCGCCTACAAATCGACACCGACATGATGGCGGAGTTGAGCCGCATCAAGGAGACAATCCAACCCCACGATACGCTCTTGGTGGTGGATGCGATGACCGGGCAAGAGGCCGCCACCCTCACCCGCACGTTTGATGAAGAAATTGGGATCAGTGGGGCAATTCTCACGAAGCTGGACGGCGACAGTCGGGGTGGGGCGGCCCTCTCGCTGCGGCGTATCTCGGGGGCCCCGATTAAGTTTGTGGGGATGGGAGAAAAGGTTGAAGCCCTACAACCGTTTTACCCCGATCGCATGGCCTCCCGGATTTTGGGCATGGGCGATGTGCTGTCCTTGGTGGAGAAAGCCGCTGAACAGGTGGACTTGGCCGATGCTGAGAAGATGCAGGAGAAAATCCTCTCGGCTCAGTTTGACTTTAATGATTTCCTCAAACAAACCCGCTTGATGAAGAGTATGGGGTCGTTGGGGGGAATTATGAAGTTAATCCCTGGGATGGGGAAACAGATTTCTGATGATGATTTACAGAAAGGGGAGACGCAACTCAAACGTTCCGAGGCCATGATTGGCTCGATGACCATCGACGAACGGACCAATCCTGATTTGTTGTCGAGTTCTCCGAGTCGTCGCCGTCGGGTGGCGAAAGGGTCTGGGTTTGATGAGTCTGATGTGAATAAGTTGGTGAGTGATTTCAAGAAGATGCGATCGCTCATGCAGCAAATGGGCCAGGGGAATCTTCCAGGAATGGGGGGTGGAGGAATGCCGGGGATGAATCCCTTTGGTGGGATGTTTGGCGGTGGCGGTGGCGGCCCCCGTCCGGGCTTCCGGGGCCCCGGTGGCGGTAAGCCAAAGAAGAAGAAAAAACAGAAGAAGAAGAAAGGCTTTGGGGAGTTGTAGGGGGAGAAGGCAAGAGAACAGACGTAGGGGCGTACCCTTGTGGTCGCCCTGGGCAAGAGGCAAGAGGCAAGAGGCATAACGTATGAAAGCTGTTGTAATGACCGGTGCGGGTACGCCAGATGTCTTGGAAGTCCGGGATTTGCCGGTTCCACGGATTGAACGCCCTACTCAGGTGTTGGTGCGACTGAAGGCAGCTGGGGTGAATCCCATTGATACGAAGGTGCGCCAACGGGGAACCTTCATCTCAAACGGCTCTCCAGATATCTTGGGCTGTGATGGGGCCGGGATTGTTGAAGCCGTCGGTTCTCATGTCTCGGGGTTTGGCCCGGGGGATGCTGTCTATTTCTGTTTTGGAGGCTTGGGGGGATCTCAAGGGAATTATGCGGAATATGCGGTGGTGGAACAGCATTGCTTGACGGCTAAACCTCAATCCCTCAGTTTTGAAGAAGCGGCGGCGGCGCCTCTGGTGCTGATTACGGCTTGGGAGGCTCTCTATGACCGCGCTCGTCTTTGTGCGGGACAACGGGTTCTGATTCAGGCGGGGGCCGGTGGTGTGGGCCATGTGGCGATTCAGTTGGCGCAACGTCAGGGCGCTAAGGTGGCAACCACGGTTTCTAATTCACAAAAATCTGATTTTGTCAAGGGCTTGGGGGCAGATTTGGCGATTCTCTATCCTGAGCAAGATTTTGTCGAGGCGGTTTTGGCTTGGACTGAGGGAGAGGGGGTCGATGTGGCCTTTGACACCGTTGGCGGCGAGACCTTTTATCGCAGCTGTGAGGCGGTGAAGGTCTATGGGGATGTGGTGACGTTGCTTCAGCCGAGTGAGATGGGCAATTTGAAGGGGGCCCGTCAACGCAACCTCCGGATTGGCTTGGAGTTGATGTTAACGCCGATGTTGCTCAATTTGCAGGAGGAACAGGCGGAACAGGCGAAAATTCTCCGGGAATGTGCCCGGTTGTTTGATGGGGGGTCTCTGAAGGTTGAGGTGAGTCAGGTGTTCCCCTTGGCCGAGGCCGCGGCAGCTCATCGCCAACTGGAAGCGGGGTCGATGTCGGGCAAAGTGGTCTTGCGGATGGAGTAGGGGGGTGGGGGCAATGGCGATCGCCCCCCCGTGCTATCGTAGGGAGAGCCATGGGCTAGACCGATTTGCGGTTTGTGAGTCCTTAACATTCTTATCAAGCATCCATGAACGAAACGTCTCATAGCACGATTGTGTCTGTCACCGATGAACAGGGGCGATCGCTCCCCTGTTATGTTGAACATCAGTTTGAGATGAATGGTGTTGAGTACGCGGTGTTACTCCCGGTCAATATTCCGGTGGATCTCGTGACCTGGTCGGGGGATGATGAGAGTGAGGATGAGGACGCTGATCTCGCCACCGAGGAGGAGATTGATCAGGTTTTTGAGACGGCCAAGGCGGTTCTGGCGGAACAAGATTTGTTGCTTCAGCGAACGGCCCTCACTTTAACGGTGGTGGGTGAGATTCCGGAGTTGGATCAGGCGATTGAGGCTCTGAATGAGACGGATTCCGATGAGGATGAAGAGGAACTGCTCTGTTTAGCTAATTTTTATGAAGGTGAGCAGGAATATGGACTCTATGTCCCAATTGATCCAATGTTAGTGTTGGCTCGTATCAATGCTGAGGCGAAGCCGGAGTTACTGACGGATGCGGAGTTGGATGAGTTGGAACCGCTACTCCCGTCGATTGAAAGTTTGATTGCTGAACGGCTGTTTAATGGCCTGGAGTAATACCTGTTGAGTTGATGAGGGGAAGTTTGTGAGACGACTAGCAAAAGGCGTGTTTTACTTGGCGATTCCGGGGGCGATCGCCCTGGGAGTTTGGCAAGGATGGTCTTGGTGGAGTTGGGCCACGGCTCCGGTGGCAGAAACGGCGACGGAGGAGTTGTCGGAGGATGAGGTGACGGCGATACAACTCGAAATTCCCCCAGGGACTCCAGCGGCCCAAATTGGCCGAGATCTCGAAGCGGTTGGCTTGATTCAGTCAGCCAACGCTTGGGAGTTATGGGCCCGCTGGCTGCGTTGGCGGCAACCGGACGGCTCGTTTCAGGCGGGAGTCTACCGGTTTTCGCCCCAGGAGTCGATGTTAGAGATTGGGGCGCAAATTTGGGATGGGGAGGTGGCTAACGAAAGTTTCACCATTCCTGAAGGCTGGTCCCGTCTGGAGATGGCTGACTATTTTGAGCGGCGAGAGTTTTTCTCGGCCGAGGCCTTCCTAGAGGCGACACAGGAGATTCCCCGCGATCGCTTTCCTTGGCTCCCGGAAGACATTCCCCATTTAGAGGGCTACCTCTTTCCCGATACCTACCAGGTGGGGGAGGGAACCATTACCCCCGATGGCATTGTTGCCCAAATGTTAGGTCAGTTTGAACGGGTGGCGTTGCCGGAATATGAGGCGAATCAGCCCCCCGAACCGATGACATTGCATGAATGGGTCACCTTAGGCTCGATTGTGGAAAAAGAGGCGGTGGTAGCCCAGGAGCGACGCACCATTGCGGGCGTCTTTTGGCAACGACTGCGGACGGGGATGAATCTCGGGGCAGATCCAACGGTAGAATATGCTCTGGGGATTCGTCAGACAGTGGATACTCCCTTGACTTGGACTCAGGTAGCGGTGGATTCTCCCTATAACACCTATCGTAATCCGGGATTGCCGCCGACGGCGATCGCCAGTCCGGGATTAGCGAGTTTACAGGCCACGTTAGATCCTGAGGAGACTCCCTATCTCTATTTTGTAGCCCGCTATGATGGAACCCACTTTTTTAGCCGTACGTTAGCCGAACATGAGGCGGCGATCGCTCGGGTTGAACAGGAACTAGCCCAATAAGCCCAGTTCGGATCAACCGCTGTCCTCCTCCCGGCTCTGTTTTAACCTGTTATTTCACCTTTTACTATGTCTTGGGGCAAACTCTTACAGCCAGATTTGGTTCTTGGCGGCACGGTTCTCGATATTACGCCAGACCTGTTGGTTGAGCATAATTTGAAGGGACTCGTCTTTGATGTGGATGAGACTCTGGTCCCCATTGGACAAATGGAGGCCTCGGAGGAACTGCGGCAGCGGATTGTTGAGTTGCGTCAGGTGGCTACCCTGTGGCTGGTGAGTAACAATGTCAGCGAAACCCGCATTGGCAATATTGCTAAGTCTCTGGAGTTGCCCTATATTTTCTTCGCCGCTAAACCCTTCCGCCGCAAACTTTGGCGAGCGGTATCAGCGATGGATTTACCGGTGGCCCAGGTGGCCATGGTGGGCGATCGCCTGTTTACGGATGTTCTGGCGGGAAATCGCATGGGAATGTTCACGGTGTTGGTTGAACCGATGGTCGACCCCGGTGAGTCTGTGCGTCACTCTCCGGTGCGTTCGGTGGAGGTTTGGCTCTCTCAAGTCCTCGGGGCCTCCCTCACGGCCAATCGTTAAAAACCATATCACGAGCGTTATAAAGCGCAACATCAGTTCATAGGGTGTTAGATTACGAAATATAAAAAAATAATTACGTTTGTCAGGGTTTCTGGAAATTCCTGTCATCATTAATACAGTTTCAAAGGAGTCCGCTTGTATAAAGACTCCAAACTTGAAGGGGATCCCAGTCATAAAGATCCCATTCTTCAAAGGGGTCAGTCTTGGATAAAGACCCCCGATATAGCTTAAAAACCCTTTAAAAAACCCAAAACGGAGGGCAAGTCTCAGGCTTGCCCTCCGTTTTGCTCTATTGCAGCAGGCAGCCTATTGCCTAGGGCGACCACAAGGGTACGCCCCTACGTGTTTTCTGTTCCCTGTTCCCTGTTCCCTGTTCCCTGTTCCCTGTTCCCTGTTCCCTGTTCCCTGTTCCCTGTTCCCTGTTCCCTGTTCCCTGTTCCCTGTTCCCTGTTCCCTGTTCCCTGTTCCCTGTTCCCTGTTCCCTGTTCCCTGTTCCCTGTTCCCTGTTCCCTGTTCCCTGTTCCCTGTTCCCTGTTCCCTGTTCCCTGTTCCCTGTTCCCTGTTCCCTGTTCCCTGTTCCCTGTTCCCTGTTCCCTGTTCCCTGTTCCCTGTTCCCTGTTCCCTGTTCCCTGTTCCCTGTTCCCTGTTCCCTGTTCCCTGTTCCCTGTTCCCTGTTCCCTGTTCCCTGTTCCCTGTTCCCTGTTCCCTGTTCCCTGTTCCCTGTTCCCTGTTCCCTGTTCCCTGTTCCCTGTTCCCTGTTCCCTGTTCCCTGTTCCCTGTTCCCTGTTCCCTGTTCCCTGTTCCCTGTTCCCTGTTCCCTGTTCCCTGTTCCCTGTTCCCTGTTCCCTGTTCCCTGTTCCCTGTTCCCTGTTCCCTGTTCCCTGTTCCCTGTTCCCTGTTCCCTGTTCCCTGTTCCCTGTTCCCTGTTCCCTGTTCCCTGTTCCCTGTTCCCTGTTCCCTGTTCCCTTCTTTGCCATACAAGAAACCCCAGCCTGGCGAAAGGATTCCAAGACTGGGGTTTTTGCTGTCAGACGCTCAAACATCTCTTGAGGGGAACCTGGGGGAACTCAATCGATGTCCAATGCTAGATTAGCTGTTACGACGACGGCGTAGGCTGGCTAGTCCACCAGCCATAGCTGTTAAGCCCAAAATTGCAGACGGCTCAGGAACGTCACGAGAGCCAACTCGTTCAGCCTGTGCCCAGAGAACCATATCTTGGAAGTCACGGTCGTTGCGGTTACCGCGATCTTCAATTCCTAAGGCGAGAAGTCCGGACAAGGGGTTACCGCTGGTGTATCCGCCGGGGTTGTAAAAGGCTTCCTCATCGTTAGGCTCTAAGAACATATTGGAGAGTCCATCCTCTTCTCCTGAATAGATCGCTGTCCCATGGGAGCCAAAGAGGAATTGTTGAGTTTCTTCTCCGTTGGCGACTCTCCTGCGACCGTCACCACTAAAGGAGTTGAGGCGATTAGTCGAGAAGACGGTGTTGATGAAGCTACCAGCGACGTCGTCGCTACCGGTTCGAGACCAACTGGTTAGACCCAAAGCATATTCCACATTAGCTTTGAAGGTGAACTCAGCAGTACAGTTGGCGACGGTGCTGCTTGCTTCACCACAAGTGCCAAGCCAATCGCTACCACTACTGGCGTGGCCCTTATCTGCGGCCCACTGTTCAGCGAAAAGCGTTTGAACCGAGGTGGGGGTGTTCCCGTTGACTTCGTAAAGCCCCAGGCTGGAGACAAAGGCACCAAAGGTATTACCGAAGGTGAACGTAACTTTGGTGTCTTCTGTGAAGAGTAGCCCATCATTTCCGAATTTTTCATTCGGGTTCATGCTGAATGCTGTAGCTGGTGCGGCTAGAGCACCAAGAGCGAGTGAGGCGCTAAGTAAGGGAGCTGTGTAAGTGATTGCTGTTCGTAGTTGCATGAGAGAGTCCTCCAGGTTGGATACTTTAAATAGTAGGGATGTTTGGGTCGTTAGGTGGCGATCGCAGCCAATGCTTTGCTGTGTTTTCGATCACATTTATTGTCGGAACGCCGGGATTCTTTGGGACATACTTACAATAAATTCAGTTCCCTCATTAAAGTTTGAATAAACCGGAAAACTGAGCGGGACCCCTGTAGACCTGAACACAGCCAAAAGGTGTCTAGGAACTGTCCCTGAGAACCGCTATCCCTTATATACTAAGGAAAATGGGGTTCCTACCTACTATAGTAATGGGAATATCTAGGAGGTCTGCAAGGATTCAATAAACTTTGTGTGAAGCTTGTGTAAAACCTGTGTTTAGAACCTAGTAAACACGGATTCATTTAGGAAAAGCAAGCCACGGTTGCGTGTAAATACGCAAAAAACAAACGCTCATTTTAACCCACATCAAACAAAGGGCGATCGCCCCCAAAACAAGACAAAACCTCAGTAAATACACTTAAGTTTACTGAGGTGAACTGAGGTGAATTGAGGGGACTGTTCTGGTTGTTTCCCGGACTGTAAAGAAGAGCTTAGAGGCTGTCGATCGCCGTGATCGCCTCTTCGAGGGCGATCGCCACCTGAGTCCAATGGGTGCCCCCCTGGCAAAACACCACGTAGGGATCACGCAGAGGACCATCAGCGGAGAATTCCGAGGTACTGCCATCAATAAACGTTCCCCCGGCCATCACCAGAGGCGTCTCGTAGCCAGGCATTTCTGCTGGAACAGGGTCAAGATAGGCATCAATGGGGGAATTGCGTTGAATCGCACGACAGAAGGCAATGAGTTTTTCAGGACTTCCCAGGGCGATCGCCTGGATAATATCGCGACGAGGCTCATGGGGTAAGGGATTCACGGAATAGCCCAACTCATGAAAGGCTTGTGACAGTAAATAAGTTCCCTTAAGGGCTTCCCCAACCATCTGCGGAGCCAGATAGAATCCTTGATAGAGAAGACGGTTCTGTTCAAAGGTGGCCCCTGCGGCACTGCCAATCCCGGGGGCCGTCAAACGACAGGCCGCCTGCTCCACCAAATCTGCTCGTCCGGCCACATATCCTCCCGCCGTCACGAGAGTTCCGCCGGGATTTTTAATCAGAGATCCCGCCATCAAGTCCGCGCCGACGGCCGTGGGTTCACGAGTATCCACGAACTCGCCGTAGCAGTTATCCACAAAACAAACCGTCTGAGGATTTTGCTGTTTTACAACCTGGACGATTTTTCCGATATCATCAAGGGACAAACTGTGACGCCAGGCATACCCGCAGGACCGTTGAATCAACACCAAGCGAGTTTCCGGCTTTACGGCCGTCGCCAATGCGTTCGAGTCGATCATTCCATCGTCAGTCAGAGGCACAACCCGATACTTAACCCCCAACTCCGCCAGAGATCCTTGCCTCGAACCTCGCACCCCAATCACTTCCTCAAGTGTGTCGTAGGGGGGGCCTGCCACCGCCAGCATCTCATCCCCAGGGCGCAACACACCGTACAAAGCACAGGCGATCGCATGAGTTCCCGACACCATCTGAACTCTCACCAGAGCGGCTTCGGCTCCCATAACCTCTGCAAAGACGCGATCGAAGGTGTCACGGCCGAGGTCATCATGGCCATATCCCGAGACGCTCGCAAAGTGCCGCACCCCCACCCGATGATGTTGGTAAGCGTTCAAGACCCGTCGCAGATTCTCCTGGACCATATTATCTATGGTGATGAAGCGGTCGTCGAGCGATCGCCGCAGCTTTGTTAAGTTAATCTTAAGATTCATGAATTTGGAGTCAGGTTAGAGTAGATGAGAGACAGGGCAATATAGTTTAGCTCTTTGTACCGATATTTTGATACAATCCAACAGGTCGTCCTGAAAAGGAAACAAACATTACGAGGTTAATGCATGACAGTTGCAACACCCCAAAAACTTTCACTGAATTGGTTTGCGGTCGTTTGGATCGCCACCATTCACTTGTTAGCGTGCTTAGCGTTTTTGCCAAGTACCTTTACCTGGGCCGGTGTTGGCGTTGCCCTGTTCTTACACTGGGTTACCGGAGCGTTAGGCGTCACCATGGGATGGCATCGCCTAATCAGTCACCGCAGTTTTGAAGTCCCCAAATGGTTGGAGTACTTCCTGATGTTATGCGGCACTCTATCCTGTCAAGCGGGCCCTTTAGACTGGGTTGGTATGCACCGCATTCATCATAAATACTCTGATACCCCCGCTGATCCCCATGATTCCAACAAAGGATTTTGGTGGAGTCATGTTGGCTGGATGTTTTTTGAAATCCCCGCCAAAGAAGAAGCCTCTAAAATGGTCAAGGATATTGAAGACGATCCCGTCTATCAATTCTGCCAAAAATTCTTTATTCCCATTCAGTTTGTTTTAGGGTTCATCCTCTATTTCCTGGGTGATTACTTTGTTGGGAATGGAATTTCCTTTGTGGTTTGGGGCGTTTTTGTCCGCATGGCGGTCATGTTCCACTGCACCTGGTTTGTCAACAGTGCTACCCACAAGTTTGGCTATCGCACCTATGAGTCTGGTGATGATTCCCGTAACTGCTGGTGGGTTGCCCTCGTCACCTATGGCGAAGGCTGGCACAACAACCATCATGCCTTCCAGTACTCGGCTCGCCATGGTCTCAAATGGTGGGAAATTGATGTCACTTGGATGATGATTAGTGCCTTGGAAACCGTAGGCTTGGCCAAGAAAGTCAAAATGCCGCCCAAAACTCCCAAAACGGTTTCAGGTTGACATCCCTAGGAGTTTCCGAGCATTTCTAAGCCTAAAAACCCGGTTTCCCTAAAAAGCCGGGTTTTTTGCCGCAGACCCCTAAGGTTTGGTTAACTTCATCCCATCTACTGCCAGAAAACTCCCCAAAGGGGTTGCCTGATAGTCCTTATAGGGGTATGATGGAGGGATATGAGGGCATGTAGCTCAGTAGGATAGAGCATCAGATTCCGGTTCTGAGGGTCGGGGGTTCGAATCCCTCCATGCTCGTTCTTCAAAAAGTCGTTAAATCCTTCGGGGTATAACGGCTTTTTGCTGTTTTCGGAGCAGACTTGTTAGCCTAGACAACAGTTGCTCAGCAAACGAGAACCGTTATGCCTACACGACTCTTTCTAGGACTTTTGTCCGGTTCAGTGCTTTCTCTGACGATGCCGGCCCTGGCTGCCCTATCCGCCGGAGGCAGCTCCCCATCCTCAACCCATCCCAATCCTGCGGCCGCGGCAACCCTGGCCCAAGGGTTTGAACCCGGCCCGGCAGATGGTCACGGTCCTGATGAGGATGAGGTGTTGACGGAAGCCGGACCCCTACAGGGGAGTTGGCGGGCCGCTCAAGTTGAACAGGATCGACCTCTGGCCTATTTCACGATTTTTCATGATCGGGGGGCCTCTGAGGCCGATGGCTCCTTCTTGATGGGGTTAGCTATGGGAGATGGTCTCGATGGGGAGGCCGGAGAGATTAAGTCCGTGCAATTAGAGGGCGATCGCCTAGAAATCACCTGGAACCCCACCAGCGACTCCCAAGAACGCTACTACCTAACTCTCGTGCAAGAGGATGCAGACCTCTATCGTGGCAGCTTTGAAGCGGAACGGAACCCCGCCAGCTTTGAGGTGATCCTCGAACGCAGGGATCATTCTTAGGGATTAGCGAAAACGGGTTAAGGCTACCCGATAGCGTTCCTTCTTGGTGATGGAGACCTCCCCCACTTCTAAGCGTCCCTTACCCCGGATGGCAATTAAATCCCCGGAACTGACGCTATAACTCGGTTGGGTGATGTCCTTCCAGTTTACTCGGACATCCCCACCACTAATGAGGCCCGCCATCTTACTGCGAGACATCCCAAACCCCGCTGAGGCGATCGCATCCAACCGTAACGAGGCTTCCACAGTCGTCATCTGCTTCGTCTTCGGAGCCTGCACTCGCAACTCATTTAACTCAATCGCCTGCGTTTTGACGGGGACCGATCGCACTTGAGTCAGATTCAGCTCCAAAAACTCCACCAAATCAGGAACCACTAGCACCTGGGCCCCCCGTTCTCCCAACACCAGGATATCGCCGGTTTTCTCCCGCACCAGTCCCGTTCCCAACATCGACCCCAAAAAATCAGGATGGCTGGCGGTATCAAAGAGGAAGTTTCCTGCCACCTCCAGGGCCGCCACCTGCACCTGTTCGACATCTAGGGGCAGATCCGAGCGGGCGATCGCCAACCGTTGCCGTTCTGCTTGAGGGTAGCCCCCCCAGGCGACAATCTTTAGCTCTGTTAGCTTCTCAAACAGTCCCTGTGCCTCAAATAACTCCGGGGGAGACAAAAAATCCGTTTGCGTGATTTCCCAGGTGCGCAGCGCCTCCTCAGCACGGTCTAGAATTTTAGCAAGGGTCTCTCGGTTTTCAACAGATTTGAGGAGTTCATCTCTGGGCAACATAAGGGGTTCTGGCAAGGGATAAGGGACAATGGACAACCTGGGGCTTGTCCTGGGGTTAGGGGCTACTTTGGAGAGTTTGTAGACTCAGGGGGCGGGCCCGGCGGACGATGGGGAGAACGTCGGCCAGTTGGAAGCGAGATCCTTGGATGACCAGCAGATATTCCCCTCGACTGAGGCGATCGCGATAGGTTCGGGAATCGCCGAAGTTGAGAACTGCCCCCAAGCCCCCGCTAGAGAGTAAGCCTCCGAGGGCACCACTCCCGGCCCCCAAGATGCCACCAATGACCTGATTTCCCGTCACACCGGCCCAGGGAAAGGTCTGTAAACCGGTAATGGCATTAAAGGTGAGGCCTCCAAAAAAGCCAAAGGGAACCAACCAAGTCATCATCCGAAAAGCCCGCTGTTTGGCGTTCTCATTGGGATCTTCTAGGTCGAAATCATTGGCGGTTTGATAGCCAGTCCCAAAAATTCGTAAGTTGTCTTGGGGAAAGCCGGTTTTTTCCAACTCCGTGTAAATGGTTTCCGCTTCAATGCGATCGCCGACCGCGGCCACTAAATACTCCATCAGGGCTAACTCTGTCTCCGTCTAGCTATGGGGTCTTCTTTTAGAGTAACAGGTTCGTTGAGAGCGATCGCCGTTAGGATCTCGGCTCTCATCAAAGCCAACAAAGCGGTTGCAGCAGAGTTCCTCACGCAGAACCCTATTGCAACCGCCTGTTGAGGGGGATTAGGTGGAGATCTCCACCCAACTCATCGGGCTAACGGCTGAACCTTAGTAGGTTTCAACGTGCCAGCGATGGTCTTTTTTGAGCTGTTTGCGGTAATCATCCCAATCAACGCCTTGTTTCGAGGCCGCTGATGTCATTCCTTCATCAATGCCGCCTTCCATGCCTTTGAGACCACAGATGTAAGTATGGGTGTTGGACTGTTGGACCCAATCCCAGACCTTATCAGCGTTTTCCTGAATCCGGTGTTGCAGATACATTTTGCCACCTTCGGCGTTTTTCTGCTCCCGGCTGATGGCATAGGTCAACTCAAACTGATCCGGATATTCCGCTTGCAGTTGTTCGAGTTCCTCTTTATAGAGAATGTTAGCGGTGTAGGGAATGCCGAAGATTAACCAGGCTTTGCCTTTGAATTTATAATCTTCGTGCTCTTCCTTAAACAGGCGCCAGAGGAAGGCCCGGAAAGGCGCGATCCCAGTCCCCGTCGCCATCATGATGATGTTGGCATGTTCGTCGTCCGGAAGCAGCATATCTTTCCCAACAGGACCGGTGATGCTGACATCATCGCCCTCATTCAAGTCGCAGAGGAACTTAGAACAGACCCCATAGACGGTTTCGCCGGTTTCAGGATGCTGATATTCCAGTTCCCGAACACACAGAGATACGGTCTTGTCGTTGCCATCATCGCCATGACGAGTCGAGGCAATGGAGTACAGGCGCAGCTTGTGGGGTTTCCCTTTATCGTCTTTCCCAGGGGGGATGATGCCGATGCTTTGACCTTCGAGGTATTCGAGGTCTCCACCTGAGAGGTCGAATTTAAGATGTTGTACCCGTCCCGAACCCCCTTCGCGGACCAGTCCCTCGTTGCTTAGGCACTTTCCGACGAATGGGTTTTTCGGGCGGTAAATGTTGACGGGAACTTTCTTTTTTGCGGAGGCTTTAGCCGAGGTTTTCCCTTTGGCTTCTCCCTTGGTTTCCGGTTTGGCTTGAGTCATGGATTTGCTCGCTTCTGCGGGTTTGGACTCCTGGGTGCTAGACCCATTGGCAGAGGCGGCTTGGTTATTCCAGTCTTCACCCGTGAGCGGGCGGATGTTGACGATTTTGCCACCGAGGCGAGTGATGCGCTGCATCTCCTCGTTCATACGGTTGTAGGGGACGGTCATCGTCTGAGTCCCACTGCGGCGAATCGGAGCATCTTGGACGTTGCCATCTTGTCCTAAGCCTTCGACTTCATAGACAAAGAGGCGATTTCCAGCAACGGTGTTATTCCCACCCGAGGCGTTTGGATTGTACATGAGTGACTTATTATCAGAACCCTAGTTAACAAATTGCCGCTCTCACCGTCCTACCTGGTTTGGCTGCGCCGTAGCTCGGCTAGCCTGGGCGAGGTAGTCAATTTGGTGACAACAGCTACAATCCTCTATTCTAAAGGGTTTCGATGGAATAACCAAACCCACCTCTGGAATAGACTTTAGCCAATCTCTTCTGGCAGAACTGTGATTCTGGTATCATTTTGCTAAGTTTTTAAGCTTTTCATGATAAAAAACTCCGATTAATCCCCCAGTTTGAGGGGAATGACGGGATTTGAGTTGGGGCAGGGACGGCATGGATATGGGTTTGAGCTGGTGGACGGCCAGTCATTGGCTGATGTTGGGGTTGTTGTTGGGGTTTGCCATCGCCCATAGCGGGTTAGCGGCTCTACGGCCCTGGGGAGAAGCGAAGATTGGGGCCCGCCTCTATCGGGTTCTGTTTGCTTTGGTGAGTTTACCCTCGGCGGTGATTCTGATTACCTACTTTTTCATCCATCGCTACGATGGGGCCCAACTCTGGATGGTTCAGGGCGTTGAAGGAGTCAAGCCTCTGGTCTGGGGCCTGTCCTTCGTCTCCTTTTTGTTTTTGTACCCAGCTACCTTTAATTTGGTGGAAGTGGCCGCCATCGCCAAACCCCAAGTTCACCTCTATGAGACGGGGATCATTCGCATTAGTCGCCATCCGCAGATGGTGGGGCAGGTGATTTGGTGTATTGCCCATACCCTCTGGATTGGCACCAGTTTTGCTGTCGTAACCTCCCTCGGCTTAATTGCCCATCATCTGTTTGCCGTTTGGCATGGCGATCGCCGCCTTGCCGCTCGCTATGGGGAATCCTTTGAAACCCTGAGATCCCGAACATCCGTGATTCCCTTTCTGGCCATCGCCCAAGGGGAGCAAACCCTAGTCTGGCGGGAGTTCCTTCGCCCGGCCTATCTAGGGGTGATCCTCTTCGTCTTCGGATTTTGGTGGGCCCATCCCTGGTTAATGCGTGTCACGGGGAACATACCCTGGTAGCATGATCCCAGAGCCATATAAAGACGTTAATAAATCTCAATTATGTCGTTGTCCGTTAGCGAGCAGCGTTTCAAGGAAGAAGTTTTACAGTCTGAGATTCCTGTCTTAGTCAACTTCTGGGCGCCTTGGTGCGGCGTGTGTCATCTCATTCACCCCCAGTTGACACAATTTCGTCGTGAGTATGGTGATCTCATCAAAATTGTGGATGTCAACGCTGATGAGAGTTTACGCCTAGCCAGTACCTATCGTTTAGCCACCTTGCCCACCTTACTCTTGTTTGACGGCGATCGCATCGTCGAACGGATTGAGGGGTTCCAGGGTCGAGAAAGTCTGCGATCGCAACTCCTACAGATGTTTGAGCAATATGCCGGGGATCGCTCGCTGGCCTTGCCTTCCTAGGGGCGATCGCCGTTGATCTCAACTGAATTCACTCCCTGCTCGTCGAGATGACCCACTTGGGCTTCTCGATGGGTTTTGTTGGCCCAATGTTCTGGTTTGCTCCTGAATGTGTCCTGGACTCGCTCGGCCGGCCAACCCTGGCTCTTAGGGGGCGATCGCCTCATCTGCCGCCCCAAAACCCCGAAAAAAATTCAACAACCCCCCAGAGTTTGACCTTTTCCTTCAATGCGTGTGTCACAATAGGAGCGTCATTTTGTCCAAATGTGAAGAAATATAAACTCATACAGTTGCAATGGAACCCCTATATCAGTACGCCTGGCTTATTCCAGTGCTGCCCCTCATCGGTGCAGCCTTGGTTGGCTCAGGTCTAATTTCCTATAACCAAGCCACCAATCGGCTGCGACAAGGCAATGCCATTGTCATCATCTCCTTGCTGGGTGCGGCCATGGTCATGTCCTTTGCGCTCCTTTGGAGTCAGCTACAAGGTCATGCCCCTGTCACCCAAACCCTAGAATGGGCAGCCGCTGGGGACTTCCACCTCAGTATGGGGTTTATTATTGACCCCCTAACCAGCGTCATGCTGGTCATCGTGACCACCGTCGCCTTACTGGTGATGATCTACACCGATGGCTACATGGCCCATGACCCTGGTTATGTGCGCTTTTATGCCTATCTCAGCCTCTTTAGTTCCTCCATGTTGGGCCTAGTCATTAGCCCTAACTTGGTGCAGATCTATATCTTCTGGGAACTGGTGGGGATGTGTTCGTATCTCCTGATTGGCTTCTGGTACGATCGCCAAGCGGCCGCCGATGCCTGCCAAAAAGCCTTCATCACCAACCGCGTCGGTGACTTTGGCCTCCTACTCGGCATCCTAGCCCTCTACTGGGCCACCGGTAGCTTCGAGTTCGCAGAAATTGGCGAAAACCTAGAAGCGTTAATCAGCACTGGTGCCCTCAGCAGCGGGATGGGGGTTCTCTTCGCCGTTTTGGTCTTCCTCGGTCCCGTGGCCAAATCCGCCCAATTCCCCCTCCATGTCTGGCTCCCAGACGCCATGGAAGGGCCAACCCCCATCTCGGCCCTCATCCATGCCGCCACCATGGTCGCCGCTGGGGTGTTCCTCATTGCCCGGATGTTTCCCGTCTTTGAGGCCGTTCCCGCCGTTCTCGATATCATCGCCTGGACAGGTGCCTTCACCGCCTTCCTCGGTGCCAGTATCGCCCTCACGCAAAATGACATCAAAAAAGGTCTCGCCTACTCCACCATCTCCCAATTGGGCTACATGGTCATGGCCATGGGGGTCGGGGCCTATAGTGCCGGACTCTTTCACCTGATGACCCATGCCTACTTCAAAGCCATGCTCTTTCTTGGCTCTGGCTCCGTCATTCATGGCATGGAAGAGGTGGTCGGTCATAACCCCGATTTAGCCCAAGATATGCGGCTGATGGGGGGACTGCGCAAATATATGCCCTTCACCGCCAGTACCTTCCTGGTGGGAACCCTGGCCATTTGCGGGATTCCTCCCTTTGCTGGGTTCTGGTCCAAAGATGAAATTCTCGGGGCCGCCTTTGCCGCCAATCCCGCCCTCTGGGCCATCGGTTGGCTCACCGCCGGAATTACGGCCTTCTACATGTTCCGGATGTACTTCAGCACCTTTGAAGGCGGCTTCCGGGGCAATGATGAGGAGATTCGTAAGCAACTCAGCCCCGAGGCTCATGATGACCATGGCCATGACCACAGCCATAGTCCCCATGAATCTCCTTGGACCATGACCTTACCCTTAGTGGTTTTGGCCATTCCCTCCGCCTTAATTGGTTTGGTGGGGATGCCCTTCGCCAATCGCTTTGAACGCTTCATTCATGCCCCCGGTGAGGTCGTCCCCACCCTGGCGGAAATGGCAGAAGAGTTTGAACTGAGCGAGTTTGTGGTCATGGCGGGAAGTTCCGTTGGGATTGCCCTAATCGGCATTACCCTGGCCTCGCTGATGTACCTGCGGCAGAAAATTGACCCAGCGGCGATCGCCAAAACCGTACAACCCCTCTATCAGTTCTCCCTCAACAAGTGGTATTTTGACGAACTCTATGACAAAGTCTTTGTCAAAGGCAGTCGTCGTCTGGCCCGTCAGGTGATGGAAGTGGACTACCGTATTGTCGACGGGGCCGTCAACCTCACCGGACTTGCTACTCTACTGAGTGGCGAAGGACTGAAATACTTTGAAACCGGTCGCGCTCAATTCTACGCTCTGACCATCTTCGCTGCCGTCTTAGCGACTGTTATTTTCTTCGGCGCGACCTAAGCCGATTTTATGCCCAAGCGTGAATAAAGAATGGATTTTCCTTGGCTCACAACAATCATACTTTTTCCCATCGTTGCCGCTTTGTTCATTCCGTTTATCCCGGACAAAGACGGAAAAACGGTGCGTTGGTATGCTCTCATCATTGGACTGATTGACTTCTGTGCGATCGTCTATACCTTTTACAGCTACTACGACCTGACGGAACCAGGAATGCAACTGGTGGAAACCTATCCCTGGATTCCCCAGCTTAATCTCAATTGGTCGGTTGGGGTGGATGGCCTGGCGATGCCGCTGGTTATCCTGACCGGATTCATCACCACTCTGGCAATTCTGGCGGCTTGGCCCGTCACCCTGAAGCCAAAACTGTTTTATTTCCTGATGTTGGCCATGTATGGTGGTCAAATTGCCGTCTTTGCTGTTCAGGATATTCTGCTGTTCTTCCTGGTTTGGGAGTTGGAGTTAATCCCGGTTTATATCATCCTGGCTATCTGGGGCGGGAAGAAACGCCAGTATGCGGCGACGAAGTTCATCCTCTATACCGCCGGCGGCTCTCTGTTTATCTTGGCGGCGGCCCTCACCATGGCCTTCCATGGGGATACGGTCACCTTTGATATGCAGGCCCTGGCCGCAAAAGACTATGGCGTGGCCTTGGAGGTGTGGCTCTATGCGGCGTTCCTGATTGCCTATGGGGTGAAGTTACCAATTTTCCCCCTCCATACTTGGCTCCCGGATGCTCATGGTGAAGCCACGGCCCCGGCTCACATGTTGCTGGCGGGGATTCTCCTGAAAATGGGGGGATATGCTCTGATTCGCATGAATGCGGGGATGTTGCCCGATGCTCATGCGGTGTTTGCCCCCGCCCTGGTGATTCTGGGGGTGGTGAACATTATCTATGCGGCTCTAACCTCCTTTGCCCAACGCAACCTCAAGCGCAAGATTGCCTACTCGTCCATTTCCCACATGGGCTTTGTCTTGATTGGGATTGCCTCCTATACGGATTTAGGGATGAGTGGGGCGGTGTTGCAGATGGTGTCCCATGGACTCATTGGAGCCAGTTTGTTCTTCCTGGTGGGCTGTACCTATGACCGCACTCATACCCTAATGCTCGATGAAATGGGTGGGGTGGGGCAGAAGATGAAAAAAGTCTTCGCCATGTGGACTGTCTGCGCCCTGGCTTCTCTGGCCCTCCCAGGGATGAGTGGCTTTGTGGCTGAACTCATGGTCTTTGTGGGCTTTGCCACCAGTGATGCCTATAGTCTGACCTTCCGGGTGGTGGTGGTTTGCTTGGCGGCGGTTGGGGTGATTTTGACCCCGATTTATCTGCTGTCGATGCTGCGAGAACTGCTGTATGGCCCTGAGAATAAGGAACTGGTTGAACATGAGGTTTTGGTGGATGCTGAGCCTCGTGAGGTCTTCGTGATTGGTTCTTTGCTGATTCCGATTATTGGCATTGGCCTCTATCCGAAGCTGTTAACCCAGGTCTATGATGCTACGACGGTTCAACTGACGGCCCGGCTGCGGAACTCGGTTCCTTCGTTGGTTCGTCGGGATCAGGTGGCGGTTCAACCCGCGGCCATGTCGGTTAAATCAGCACCATCTCTCAAGGACTAGCCCCTACCACACTTTTTGTTTCCTGTCAACTGATGACGGCGCAATTGTGAGAGTGACTGAACCCCGGTTCGCCTGAACCGGGGTTTTCCCGTGACCGGGTCCTCTGCAAAACTCATCTCAAAGACAGATTGATTTACCGCGATGTCGTGGGACAATCAGACCAATGCCTCGTGTAATAACTGATTCGATGGGGGGAGTACGGGTGAGTGTGACTGAATTGAACCAGCAGATTCAAGAGATTCTCTCAGGCGTTGGCTATGTGGTGATTCCTGATGTGCTCAGTCCTGAGATGGCTGAGGAGATGCGATCGCAGGTTCTGGAGTTGGCCCGGGACTGTCCCCGCGAAGAAAACCGTCAACGGATTTATGGCTTGATGTATCGAGATCCCCAGTTTGCTGCACTGGTGGAACATCCTCAAGTGTTTGCGATCGCCCAAGAGATTTTGGGAGACAGTTTACGCTTGGGGGGCTTTTCGGCCCATGTCCTCCATGGCGGCGCGTCATCCATGGGGATTCATGTGGATTATCCCTATTGGGCCATGGAACCTCCTTTTCCCGATCGCCCCGTCTTGGAGGTTCAAGCCATTTGGATGTTAGAAGATTTCGACGAAGCCAATGGGGCCCCAATTTTTGCGCCGGGGAGTCAAACTCTCTGTGATAGCCCAGATGTGAAACGCTTTGACCGCACGGCTCGCCCAGTGGCTGGACAGGCAGGATCAGTGGTCATCTCCCATGGACTCTGTTGGCATGATACGGGCAAAAACTACACCAGCAAATCCCGCGTCTCCCTATTAACCAACTACACGGCAAAATTTATTCAACCCCTGGAAGATTTCCGCTATGGGTGCGATCGCCAGGCCCTCGATCAAGCCAGTCCCACCCTGAAACATCTCCTCCGCTATGACTTTAAGCCATCTACCGATCCCATTTATCCCCTCTGGGAATAAGTCGTCAAGAGCCTATGAGTGACTCGAAACTGACTCGTCAGCGTATTATTGCCTTTGCCCTTCCGGCCATTCCCATTTCAGCGCTGGGGTTACCCCTGGTGGTCTATATTCCTCCCTTTTATAGTGAACTGGGGTTAAGCCTATCAGTGGTGGGCAATATCTTCGCCCTGGCGCGATTGTGGGATATGATCACCGACCCGATTTTAGGGACAATCAGCGATCGCTGGACAACCCGCATTGGACGACGGCGGCCCTGGATCATTCTCTCGGTTCCCCTGTTGATGGCCAGCGCCTATGCCATTTTTCTCCCCACTCAAGCGGTATCGGCCGCCTATCTGTTGGTTTGGCTCATTTTGCTCTATTTGGGCTACACCATGTTGAGTATTTCCCATATGTCCTGGGGGGCAGAACTGTCCGATGATTATCATGATCGCGCCCGAGTCCAGGGTTGGCGGGAATTTTCCCTGATTTTTGGGATGTTGGCGGTCTTGGCGATTCCGGCGATCGTACAACAAACCCAAGATGCGAACTCCATGGTTCAACTGGGGGCCATGGGCTGGTTTGTGGTAGTGACGTTGCCCATTACGGTGGCCGTTTCTGTCTGGTATGTCCCGGAACGTCCCACCCCCCCTCAAATGGGGATTAGCTTTGTCAAGTCTGCTAAAATTCTCGCCCGTAACCGTCTCTTACAACGAGTCTTAGGGGCGAATTTCTTAACCGGATTGGCCCCAGGAGTCACGGGGTCGATCTATATTTTCTTCATCAGCGATGTGATGGCATTACCAGATTGGTCGAACGCCATTCTGCTGATGTATTTTCTGGCAAGTCTACTGGGGGTTCCCGGTTGGATTTGGCTCAGTTGTCGCCTGGGGAAACATCAAACCTTTATTGTGGCGATGGTTTGGATGTGCCTGGTGTTACCGTTGCTGCTGTTGGTTCCTCCGGGAAATTTGGGCCTCAATATCTTGGTGAATGCTCTCTATGGGGTTACAACAGCGGCTAGTCCCTTTCTCTTGCGCTCGATTTTGGCTGATGTGACGGATTGGGACAATCTGCAATCGGGCAGTCAACGCACCGGCTTGTATTATTCCCTACTGATGATGAGTAATAAGTTCGGTTATGCTCTGGCGGTGGGGGTGACTTACCCGGTCTTGGATTGGATTGGCTACAGTCCTGACCTGGAGAATACGGCTGAAACGCTGATGGAGTTAAAACTGTTATTTATCTTTGCTCCAATTTTGGCGGTCTTACCGGCTGCGGCGCTTCTCTGGCGCTTCCCCCTCAATCTTCACGCCCAACAGGCATTACGCCGGCAGTTGATTGAGCGGGATGTTTTGAGGGAGGGGGATGGGGAGTAGGGAGTAGGCAATAGGCAATAGGCAATAGGCAGTAGGCAGTAGGGGAGTCATGGAGTTAGGACTCCCAATCCTAACTCACATGATGGGGGTGAGATTAGTTGAATTCGCCTAGTAGGGTCTCGATCGCCCCAATGAGATCCTCATTGTCTTGTTGTTCGGCCAGTTCGAGAGCTGTTTCTAGGCTGGCGATCGCCTCCGAGGTGCGGCCTCGTTGTCGTAGGGCCCTCCCCAGGAGATAATGAGCCTGAGGCCAGTCGGGTTCTAGGGCGATCGCCTGTCGTAGGGACAAAATGGCATTGAGTCCATCATTGTTGTCTAAAAGAAGCTCACCCACTGTCAGATGGATATCTGCGCGATCGCCAACTAAGCGTGAGGCTTGTCGGAACAAGTCTAGGGCCTGTCTCCGTTCCCCCTGACTGAGGAACAAACGCCCCACCTCAAACAAGAGAGAACCATCCTGGGGTTCTAACTCGACGGCTCGGTTGAAGGCGGTCAAGGCGCCCTCAACATCCTCCTGATTTAACCGGGCCACGCCCAAGTTGACCTGAATCCGTCCCTCATTGGGAGCAAGTTCGGCGGCCTCTTCTAAGACTTCTAAGGCTTCGTCATAACGCTCAAGTTGTAGAAGAGTTGAACCAATGGATTCCTGTACCTGCCAATTCTCGTTATTGAGACGGGCAGCTTGACGATAGGCCTCAAGGGCCCCTTCATAGTTCCCCTGACGGTAGCGCATCACCCCTAAGCCTAAAAAAGCATTGGTGTTGCGCTCGTTGAGAGAAATGGTGGTCTCATATTCGGCTTCAGCGGCAGCATAATCCCCAGCATTGGCCAGACTATAGGCTAAGGCATAGTGAAACTCAGGAACATTGGCTTCAAGCTCTAAGGCCCGACGATAGGCGGTGACTGCTGCGTCAAAGTTCTTTTGCCGTGCTTCGAGATAGCCAATTGCCGAGAAAATACGGGCATTGCTATCATCCAACTGAGCCGCTTGGCGATAGGCTCGCAAGGCAGCTGAGAGGTTCCCGGCGATGACAAACTCTTGTCCCTCGATCAGCAAGTCATTAACATCCGCGCCATTATTTGCCTGCACCAACCGCTGGGGTGCTTGAGGGGAGGCCAGGGGTGCAGCAGCGACGGGGGGAGCCGCCAGGACTGCGATCGCGGCGAGGAACAGCACAGACGATAACCAATCCCGAGGTTGGCTGAAGAATCTCAGAACTGATCTGTGACGGTGAACTCTGTCATTAAACATACGCGTTAGACACTTTCCTTGTGAGAGCGAACAGAACTACGGAGCTTTGAGTCGCCAATCTCAATTGAGATCTCTGGTTAACCCAAAGAATCCCCATATCCTACCATTGACCGCCTGGAGCCATCAGATTCCGGATTTCTGCCTGAAGCCAGGGCGATCGCGACCAATGGCCATCACCCCTCCGAGGAGCAGTCAATGACGGTTTGCATCCGTTGTTCGAGGCGATCGAGGAGGGTCTCCACATCCTCTCCAACGTCTTCAAAACATTGGGGAGGCTCCGGTTGGGGTTGGTATTGAATGGCTTGGATTTGTCCTCGACCGACCCCTAAGAGTAAGACTTCAATTTCCGGGTTATGGTTCTCCACCACTCCCATCATCACCCGCAATTGGTTATCCACCTTTTCGTTGAGGGTGACCAAGGCCTCGCGGGGACAGGTGATGAAATGGGGGGTCGGTTCTACGTCAATCCCGAGGGTAGAATCACCCTCGGGGTCTTGTAGATGCAGTCCCCAAGCCAGGGCCGCGAGTTCTTGACTGTTCGCTTTCACAAACTGATCGAGTTGTTTCCGCCATTGATGATCGGCGGCGTTTGGGGATGAGATTCCAGATTCCATGATGACTGACCAAGAACGATGCGCCCATAGCTTAGCAAATGGGGGGTTCGCCGGTCGAGTCAAATGGGAGCCTACATTCGGGCTAAGGCGGCGACTTTTTGCCGTTTACTCGGATGCAGTCCCTCAAGTTCTTCTAAGGATAGCCATCCTTCTTTAATGAGTTGGGAAAAGGCAAACAAAAACATGGAATCTCGGTAATCATATTTACCGTCAATGTCATGCCGTCTGGCACTGAGATAGTCATGAAGTTGCCAAAGTTCATCCAAGCCGGAAATCTCTTTAACGTTCTCTTGTACCTCTTGCACTAAGGCAGCAACTTCGCGATGATAGGCTTTTTTAAAGGCCGCCTGAGCTAAATCTTTCTCGGTTGTTGTCCAATCAATGTCAGTCTGTGGCATTGTCTAAGTCTGAATCAAGTCTAAAGATTTGCAGGAGAGTCCCGCAGTTCGCCATGAACGGGGAAGTTGGGCTACTGCCAGAACATCAATATTGTTCCCAACCGTTGCTGATTTCCGGTGAACACAAGTCAAGCGATCGCACTGAAATCTGCAACAGAAATTGTCATCCGCAAGCTGTCTATGTCCTGATCAAAGACCTATCCGAATCAGGAAAACTAGACCAACGGCAGATGTTTTTCATCACCTCAGCAACATCTAGCTATTTATATGAATTCCCACCCGCCTAACCCCCAGAATGCTGACTGGCTAGCAGCTCTAGGCTAAGATTCGGCGTTTTCTGAATTCAGAAATGATGCTGTAGGGTTGGGTTAAGTTTTGAGTGGCTAAGATTATAGCAAACTTTGCAAAAAAAATCAGAGGACTCCCAAGTTAAGTTACTCTGGGAGACACCTCTGATATCCTTACATCCTGCCTCGGCAGGGGTTGTCCGGCTGAAGCTTCTAACGAGTTAGGTTCAACAGCTCTTTAGGAGACGCTAACAAGTCAATGGCAACAAAGAAAATCTTGTTCTCAGGGTTGAGCAGGAAGCGCCAGGCCATGTTCATCCCCACAGCCGCACCAAACCAGGGCGTTTGTACCTTCCCGGTGACTTTAATCTGGGTATAGCCATCTTCAGCGGATTCAACCACCCCTTGCTCAGGCATCAGTTTCAAGTTCTGACAATCTTCACGGAGGAACTTGAAGACATTGTCTTTACCGACAATGGGCCGTTGGAAGGGCGGTTGCAGGGCCCCATCTTCGACAAACAACTTGATCAGGTTATCGAAGTCGTTGGCGTTCATGTTGTTCATGTAGTTCAGCACGGTGGGGTTATCCACACCCTTAATGCTGACACTGGTGCGTTGCGACATCTCTTTGGGGGGCACAACCGGTTCGGCAACGGTTTGATAGTTGTCCAGTTTGCTGGTATCAAAGCCCATATCCACGACAGAGTTACGCAGCACGGTGATTTGCTGACCGGAATCGAGGCCACGAATTGCCTCTAGCACCGCTTTGGCATTGGCTGAGAGTTGATAGCCATCGGGGATGGGAGCCACGAGACCCTGCTCCATCCATTCTCCGAGTTGATACCAGAATCCCAGTTTGATATTGGACGACCAAATCGCATAGGTGCGGCCGATTTCAGTATCGGCGCGATTAGCCAGGTCACACATCACCTGAGATTGCTCTTGGAAGGACATCCCCTTGATTTGGTTCAAGGTGTTCTCCGCAAACTGCATATTAGCAGCACCCGGCGCCGCAATGGTAATTGATTTTCCCATCTCCAAATAGGCGAACCAAATCAAGGCTAGCTGGTCTTCCGCATTAAGCTGAGAAAACCGAGCAATTGTAGCGGGAACGGCATCTGCGGACAGAGTTTCTGGGAAGATGTTGCGGGCTGTTTCGATATTGAATGGCATCTGTTAACCTGAATTTAAACAACAGTTAGGCTAGTGTGCAAACGTAACTTTAGTGACTAAAAACTGGGAGTGAATTGACGAAAACTCCCGACTTTACCCAGCCTAGATAACTTAAGAGACCTCTAGGTTTTTCCATCTAACCTGAAGGTCAGATTTGGCAAATTTGGGTAAGTCCTACTCATGACCACTATATCTTAGTTTTTAGGAATGGTGCAACCGAACTTTTTGGTGAGCTTACCGGATTGACAAGGGTGAGGTCGGGGAGTTTTTCTCAATTTTTTGACTTCCTGCCCAAGATTTTCGCAGGGGGGGAGACACTAGCCTTGCCAAGCTTGCTTTGCCGTCCAATGGCGATCGGAGGATAGGTAGGCGGAGATTCCGGCAAATCCGGCGTTCTCTAGCATCTGTTGAATTTCGCTGAGAGTAAAGGCAGCACAGAGGGAATCTCGAAACAGTTGAGTCTGATGGGGGTCATAGTCACTGCCGAGTTGTTGCACCAGACGCTCAACCTTGGCAAGATCCTCTGGACGGACTAAATCTCTCAAAAATAGACTTCCTTGAGGCTTGAGAACCCGTCGCAGCTCCCGCAAACAGGGGAGGGGATTTTCAAGATGGTGGATAATACTATTGGAGATGACCAGGTCGAAACTGGCATCCGCATAGGGGAGAGATTTGGCATCGGCGTAGTCGAGACGGATGCGATCGCCCAATTCTGCCTTGGCGACATGGGTGGCCCCGAGTTTCAACATATTGTGGGATAAATCAATGGCGGTGACAGTCCATTGGGGCCGGCGGTGGCATAGCAAAATGGGAATCCGGGCGGGACCCGTCCCCACATCGAGGACTGTTGCAGAATCAGGGCCGAGGGCGATCGCCTCATCGACAAAGGCCTGATTGACCTCCGTGAAATCCATGGCATCGTAAGCAATGGTTTCTTCCCAGGTGTCCATCACCTCGGGTTCAAGAACTCGTTTCATAGCATAGTCGCTCAAGCAGGGAGTTGATGGGCATCGATAGCTCAATTACGGGCTATGAGTCCGATTGTATCCTGTCCTGGAGCCACTGTTGAGCGGCTGGAGCGGGCAGGGGGTAAGAAAATAGATACCCCTGTCCTTCTTGAAAGTCGAGTTGTTGTAACAGGGCTAATTGCTGTTGCGTTTCGATGCCTTCAGCCACTAAGTCCAGATTAAGATTTTGGGCCAGTCGAGCAATATTACGAACAATCTCCATACTTTTATCGCTCGACTCTAACTGAATTACAAAGGAGCGATCCAACTTAAGCACTGTAAACGTTCTCCATACTTTTATCGCTCGACTCTAACTGAATTACAAAGGAGCGATCCAACTTAAGCACTGTAAACGAAAATAAATGTAAATAACTCAAGGATGAATACCCAGTCCCAAAATCGTCAATACTTAGGTTTATCCCTCGTAAATAAATGTAAATAACTCAAGGATGAATACCCAGTCCCAAAATCGTCAATACTTAGGTTTATCCCTCGTTGTTTAATTTGATCCAAGCTACAGCGAATTTGCTCGGTATTCTGCATCAAGGTTGTTTCTGTGATTTCTAGTTTCAGACAGGAGGGGTCAATGCCAGTGGTACGCAGCACATCATCAAGCACATCTAAAAAACCCGGTTGTGTTAATTGTAGGGCGGCTACATTGACGCTCATGGTCAACCGGGGCAGTTTCAACTGAGTCTGCCACTGTTGTAACTGCTGACAGGCTTGTCGCAGCACCCACTCCCCTAGGGGAACCACTAGGCCC
The DNA here is from genome assembly GCF_009846485.1 of Sodalinema gerasimenkoae IPPAS B-353. GTDB lineage: Bacteria > Cyanobacteriota > Cyanobacteriia > Cyanobacteriales > Geitlerinemataceae > Sodalinema > Sodalinema gerasimenkoae. The sequence continues at coordinate 3,602,902 of NZ_ML776472.1, read as the reverse complement.
GTCTCCTCGGTTAAAGGGATAAACTCTCCCGGTGGCACTAAACCCCGCTGTGGATGTTGCCAGCGCACGAGGGCCTCAAAGCCTAGACATTGATGGGTCACCAGATCAATAAAGGGTTGATAATAGACCTCAAATTCATTTCGCTCCAAGGCTTGGCGGAGAGCGGCATCGAGTTCCATGCGATTGAGGGCAGCATCGCGTAGTTGTTGACTGAAGATGATGTATTTCTGGGGCAAAGCCGATCGCGCCTGATACATGGCCGTATCTCCAGCTTGCAGGTAATCTTCAGCATCGGCGTAGCCTAAATTGCTGCGAACCACACCAATGCTGCAATCGGAGAAGACATCGTGGTCATTGAGGTGATAGACGGAGGTGAGATGGTCTCGTAAGTGACCCACAACTGCATCAACGGAATTGACCTCGTAGCGTAATCGTAGGGCAAACTCATTATCTTCGAGGCGAGCGGCGATCGCCTTAGGAAAACTGGCTTTGAGACGATGGGCCCCTTCTATCAACAACTGCCGTGCTACCGGGTGGCCCAGACTAAACTTAAGACGGGTAAAGCCATCGAGACTCAGATACAAAAGGGTAAAGGGACTGTTGTGATCTTGATTGCGGGCGATCGCCTGTTGCAGATTGCGGCTGAACCCGGTGCGATTGAGTAATCCCGTTAGGGTATCGCTAAAGGCGTAGCGTTCGAGTTGGGCTTGGACTTGAAGTCGTTCAGTAATGTCGTTGGCTAAGATGACTTGGGCCGGCCGTCCCTCAAATTGGAAGTCATGGGCAGTAATATCTACCGCAATCACCGAGCCGTCTTTTTTCTGATGTCGCCGAATCCCTGAGACAATATAGCCGCTGGGTTTATGTTGTAGATTGTCCAGAAGACTCGGGACATCCTCCGCTGGACGAATGGCCTCAATGGTCATAGACAGGAATTCTGCCTCACTGTAGCCGTAATGGGCGATCGCCGCTTGATTCACCGCCAGAAACTGTAAGCTCTCCTGGTCATAAATCCACATGGGTTGAGGATGACAGGCAAACAAATTGCGATAGCGTTCTTCAGACTCCGCTAGGGCTTCATAGGCCCGTTTCGCCTCTGTGATATTCCGGGAGATACCCACCACCCCAATGGGAATGCCACGCGCGTCATACCAAATATCCTTACTGGTGAGATAGATTTGAGGCGTTTTATCGTCGTCATTCGGACCAGACTTGCCATGGTTTGAGTTCAAGCGGGTTTCTCGCTCTTGTCGGAGGCCACTCACTAAGGTGATGCGATCGTGTTCCTGAAGTCGGTGGGCCCGCTCAGGCCCAAATACATCTTTATCTTTAGCCCCAAGCATCTGCTGGATGGGGAAGCCGGCCATCTTCGCTGCGGCGGTGTTGACGACGACATACTCCCCCTCGATATTTTTGGCGAAAATGGCATCGGTGCTACTTTCCAAAATCGTTTCCAAGAGGCTATAGCTTTTCTGAAGCGATCGCGCCCCCCGGCGCAGGAGAACATAGAGGCCAAAGCTGGTGATGAAAACAAATCCCCCCCCTTTTAGGGTTTGAGCGTAGGTCAAGTCTCCTGGAGCATCCAGTAGCAAACCGACAATATGATCCGAGAGGACAATCCACAGAGTGCCAATGAGGGCATACCAGACTGTGATTTGTGTCGCAAAACGGGGTGAGGACAACGGCTCAAGTTTCACAAGGCTTAGGCAAATTTGGAAATCTTTCTCTCCCTTCTAGCATACCGAGATTCAGAGATAACGGCAGCAGCAGCCACCGAGGAAGCAAGGGACGTCGAGACAATTTTGCTAAAAAAAACCCCCTCAGTGGAGGGAGTTCTATCGGTTATCGAGAGGTTGCAGGACTGAGCACTGGTGTTTTAGGCACCTTTACCCAGGTCAGCCACGCCGAGTAAAGTTTGAGGCGAGGTGATGTCGGGAGCAAACAAACCCCCGGAGAAGAGGCGATTTTGCTGACGCTGTTGGGCGAACACCGGTAGGGCGTTACGGACGACGCTGGCGACCTCGGTGGTTTTCACGTCGTAGGTTTGGGTGGCTAACTTGGGATAGAAGCCGATACCAACGATGGGCAGCAATAAGCAGGCAGTGATGATGATTTCGCGGGGCTTGGCGTCAAACCAGGTGTTGAGGTCAAACTCAGCTTGAGTCTCGCGGTTATCTCCGTAGAAGATGCGGCGCAACATGGAGAGGAGATAGACCGGGGTGGCGATTAAGCCCACGGCGGAGAGTAGGACTACTACCAGTTTGAAGCTATCGCTGTAGGCGTCACTGCTGGAGATGCCGATGAAGACAGTTAACTCACCAATGAAACCGCTCATGCCGGGGAGGGCCAGGGAGGCCATGGAACCGGCGGTGAAGAGGGCAAAGGTTTTGGGCATGACCTTGGCTAAACCGCCCATTTTCTCCATGGAGAGGGTGTGGGTGCGTTCGTAGGTGACACCGGCGAGGAAGAAGAGCATGGCGGCGATTAGGCCATGGGAGAGCATTTGTAAGACGGCTCCGTTTAAACCCACTTCGGTAAAGGAGGCGATGCCGATGAGGACAAAGCCCATGTGGGAGATGGAGGAGCAGGCTAGACGACGCTTGAGGTTATCTTGGGCAAAGGCGGTTAAGGCCCCGTAGAGGATGTTGACCACGCCGAGGATGACGAGGGCCGGTGCGAAGTAGATGTGAGCGTTGGGTAGAACTTCGACGTTGAGGCGAATTAGGGCATAGCCTCCCATCTTGAGGAGAACTCCGGCCAAAATCATGGAGACAGGGGCGGAGGCTTCACCGTGCGCATCTGGGAGCCAGGTGTGGACGGGGAAGATGGGCAGCTTCACGCCAAAGGCAATGAGGAAGCCGGCATAGGCGAAGAGTTCTAGGGCGATGGGGAAGTTTTTCGCCCCGAGTTCGGCCATGTCGAAGGTGATGCGATCGCCCCAGAAGGCCATGGTTAAGCCGGAGACGAGAATAAAGATAGATGCGAGTGCGGTATAGAGAATAAATTTAGTGGCAGCGTACTGGCGCTTGGGTCCGCCCCAGATGGAGATAAGGAGATACACGGGAACTAGCTCGACTTCCCACATCAGGAAGAACAGGAGCAGGTCTTGAGCGGCGAAGACGCCAATTTGGGCGCTCAGCAGCACGAGGATAAGACTATAAAATAGGCGGGGCTTACGGCTGACGTTCCAGGCGGCGGCGATGGCCAGGACGTTGACTAAGCCGGTTAGGAGGATCAGAGGCGCCGACAGACCATCGACGGCTAAGGACCAGTTGAGTCCGAGTTGAGGGACCCAGGGGTACTGTTCGACCAGTTGGAAGCTGGAGTCGGCGAAGTTGTAATGTTGCCCAAAGGTGATGACCATCAGGGCGAAGTCGATGATGCCAACGCCGAGGGCATACCAACGCAAGGTTTTACCGTCGCGATCGGGGATGATCGGAATAAGAGCGGCTGCCACAAGGGGCAAGAGAAAAATGGCGGTTAGCCAGGGAAACTGTGCCATTGGTTTAGCTGAGCATATATACTTATTTCTGCTCTTTACATTCTAGGAGCTTCTGTTAAGTTCTGCAAACTTTTTTTGCGATATATTTAAATTTAATCGAACCAATAAGCCTGCCTTATAACTTATAAATTGCAGCTTGCTCTCCGGCCGGGGAACCTTCCTGAGTCTGTCTGTCATCGCCGTTCCAGAGACAACTGTTTTATAATGGGGCGTTAAGTTAAATAATTCAGTTAGCGGTAGTATGACTGTTGTGCTTTCGACTGCGATCGTTGCTGCGACTGCGCCAACGGTTGCTCCCGTCAAGCGTGATCAAACGGTTCGTAAGCCGTATCCCAATTTCAAGGTCATTGTCCTAGACGATGACTTCAATACCTTTGTCCATGTGGCGAATTGTCTCCTGAAGTACATTCCCCATATGACTAGCGATCGCGCCTGGGAGTTAACAAACCAGGTTCATCATGAAGGTCAGGCGATCGTCTGGGTGGGGCCGCAGGAGCAGGCAGAATTTTACCATATGCAGTTAGGACGGGAGGGGCTAACGATGGCTCCGCTGGAACCGGCTTGACCCCTCCTCTGTGAGTCCTTAAGGCTTGATTAAAGCCCCTTAATGATGCACAAGTGTGAGTGACCGGTTGCCCTCACTTGAGTCCCATGCGAATTTCTGAACAGAACGAGGCGTAACGGGGCCCGGCTTTGTGGGTGACGACGCTGGTGCGTTCTCTGAGGTTGGGATTGAGGAACCAGAGGCGTTCCTCACTGGTGAGAGAGTCGGTGCTGGCGCTGAGATTTAGGGCTTCGTCCTCGCCGAGATGGTAGTGGCCCTGAATTACTGAGGTGTCGGATTTGTCCTCACTCCAACGCCAAAATTGTCCTTGCTGGGGGTCGTCGTTGGCCACGAAGAGGCTGAAGGTAGCGCCGCTGTTGGGCTGGTTGGCGGTTCCCACTTGACCTTGCCAATGGGTGCGAATGGCACAGGTAACCTGCTCCGGGGCGATGCCGACGGATTGACAGCGTTCGAGTAGGGTGCTGTCGCCGGGTTCAATGAGATCAATCCAGAAATCAGAGGTTCCAGCCTCTAGAGCTTGAGGCGGGATGGTGTGGCTAGTTCGTTGGGAAAACCACTTGCCCGCACATTGGGTGATGAAATCGCTAAAGTCCATTGCTGTCGATCGCTCGTGTTGTTAAATCAGGGGTAAACAAGTTTTTCGCACCCCCATTCTACCGGTCGGCGGCGACCCCTGGCAGTTCACTGGCTCCGGGTCGAGCGGGAGTGAAACGATATGTTATGTTGATTAGAACTGTTTGCAAAAATTAACAATCCCGTTGTTTTACTATCCCTTTACTAACCCAACCCTTTATTCCCAGAGAGCTTCAGCAGATAAGAGCCAGCGTCCTTGGTGGGCGATCGCCGAGTTATCCACATGGCTAATTTTTGCCGGGTCGATTTTCTTGGTCTCTGTGCCGGTCTTCGTAGAAGCCCCTCTGGTTCGTCATGCCCCTTGGCTGAGTTTGCTGCTGACCTTGGGCTGGCTCTGGTCGAGTGTCAGTTTACTCAATTCTCACCGGTTTTGGATTTGGGGGGATTTGCTCCTGGGCTTTTCCGGGAGTTGGTTCGCCGGGTCGATTTACTGGGGCTGGTTTCGTTGGGAACCCCTCTGGCATCTACCCATTGAATGTTTGGCCTTACCCCTGCCCCTGTGGTGTATTTATCGCCATCGTCTGTTGATTGGCAGTTGGTTTGCGGTGGGGTCTTTGTTGGGAACAGTGATTACGGATGTGTATTTTTATGTGGTGGATCTGATTCCCCAATGGCGGCAGTTGATGCGGGTGGAGGCGGAGTTAGCGATGCCCATTTTTCAGACGGCGATCGCCAAGGTGCAAACTCCCTGGGGCGGAACCTGTGCCATTGTGTTGGGGGGACTGCTCTTGCTGGCTGGGGTATTGCCCCTCTGTCTGAATCGGCAAGAGCATGGGGTATTTCTCCATCGCTGGGCGTTCTCGGGGGCGGTTCTCAGCACAATCCTCGTCGATACTCTATTTTGGTTCGCGGCGCTTGCGGCCTAATATGGGAATAAGGGTGCATCATGGGATTAGAAGTTCAGAGTTCTGCGGTTCCTCATGGGTCACACCAGAGTAGTAGAGGCGACATGAGAGCGTCTGTCCTGAAGCCAATGGGGAGCGGTCGGAGCCGTTGAATCAGCCTCAAGTCAATGGGGTTGCCGACCTAACGCGTCCTCGTTGAGATGACAGGGGCCTGCCCAACCGCTAAGAGGCTGGGGCAGGGTAAATCGCCTCGGCTGAGGGTTATTACCATCAAGAACTCTTTAATGGGCTATCGTTTAAGGGGAAATTCGCCAAAATGTAGGATGTAACTCTCCCTTAATCTCGCAAACCTGTCATAGAGAGTGTGCCTGTGGTGACTTGGAAATCTACCCCCCATCTCATCTTGCGGACTGAATCGGGACCGCGTTATCTTGCCCTTTCGGGTAATAACTGCTGGACGTTTGGACGTAGTGATGAGAATCAGTTTACCATTCCAGACCGCTGGGTATCTCGGGCCCATGCGATGCTTCAGCAAACAGATTTAGGCGAGTTTTATTTGATTGACTTGGGGAGCCGCAATGGTTCCTTTATTAATGGACGACGGGTGAGTGTGCCGGTTCGTCTCAATAACGGCGATCGCCTGACGCTGGGGCAGACGGAGATGATGTTTTATGCTCCAACTCATGTTCATGCGGAGGTGGAGGAGTCGGATACGGAGGACTCTGGGGCGACGGCGGTGTTGTCGGTGCGCCGCCTGATTTCGGTGATGGTGGTGGATATTCGTGATTTTACGGTGTTAACTCGCCAACTCGACGAGCGGATGCTGTCCGAGGTGATTGGCACGTGGTTTCGTCATGCGGGGAATATCATTCGTGAGTCGGGCAGTTGGGTGGATAAGTATATTGGCGATGCGGTGATGGCGGTGTGGTTTCATACGCCTCAGGGGGAAGGGGATGGGGTGAGTAAAGAAGAGTTATTGCGCGTCTGTCAGGCTCTCGGGGAGCTGCATCACATGACGCGGGAGTTGAGCGATCGCTATCCCTTGCCCTTTCCGCTACGGATCGGGGCTGGGGTGAATACGGGGTATGCCATGGTGGGCAATACAGGCAGTGGCGATCGCCCAGATTATACGGCTCTAGGAGATACGGTGAATGCGGCGTTCCGCCTGGAGTCGGCGACGAAGGAACTGCGCAAGGATGTAGCCCTGGGATCGACCACCTATCGGTATTTGAGTGTGATTCGGGCTAGTGAGAATGTGTTTGAGGAGCATGAGGTGGCGTTGAAGGGCTATGATACCCCCACGGTGACCTATGCTGGCAATTTTAATGATCTCGATGCCTTCCTGCGGCTGAGTTACCAGGAAATTCAGGTCTAGGGGCAAGGAACCGAGGTGATGGGCGATCGCCAAAGATGATAGTATCCTGATAAAAGATAAAATTTTGTATCGTTACTGAGACGATCGTGTCTCCAACGGCGATACTAACACCGGTTATTCGAGAGAGGGATTCATTAACATGAAACGATTGGTTCGTCTATTTGCAGTTGTCTGTGTCTGTGTGGGCTTGCTCGGTTGGGTTGCTCCCCTACAGCCTGCCCTGGCCAATGAAGGGGTTGGGCTGAAAAACTCCTTTGATGCCAAACTGGATACGGAATTTGGGAAAAAGATTGACATCAACAACACCAATGTCCGCGCCTTCCGCAAATATCGCGGCATGTATCCGACCCTAGCGGGCCTGATTGTTCAGAACGCCCCCTATGAGAAGGTGGAAGATGTGCTGAACATTCCCAGCCTCAGCGAGCGTCAGAAGCAGGTTCTGCAAGAGAATCTCAAGTATTTCACGGCGACCGATCCTGAGGCCTTCCTCAATGAAGGAGATGATCGCATCAACAACGGAATTTACTAATGAGCTGCCCTTAAAGGTTCAAAATGGGTAACGCCCCTTGTAGACTGGAGTCAGCGCCAACTGGCGTCACTATTGAACAAGGGGCGATTTTTTATATGACCAACTCAGCGGCGGCCTCAAGGACTCCTCGTCCTCCGTTATCTTTGCAGTTTGATGCGATCGTGGTGGGGGCTGGTGCGGCTGGATTGTATTCTGCCCTCTGTTTGCCTTCATCGTTACGGGTTGGTTTGTTGACAAAGGATGATTTACCCCTGTCAGCGAGTGATTGGGCCCAGGGAGGAATTGCGGCGGCCATTGCCCCGGATGATTCCCCGATACTCCATGTGGAGGATACTCTCAAGGCGGGGGCCGGACTCTGTGATGAGGCGGCGGTGAGGTTTTTGGCGGAACAGGCTCCGGCTTGTGTGCGATCGCTGGTGACGTTAGGGGTGGCCTTCGATCGCCATCGTGATGATTTGGCCTTAACCCTAGAGGCGGCCCATTCCCGGCGGCGAGTGCTTCATGCGGCGGATACGACAGGGCGGGCGGTGGTGAGTACCCTCAGCCGTCAGGTAGCTGGGCGAGACAATATTACGGCCTTATCCAATGTCTTTGTGTTGGATCTCTGGCTAGATGAGTCGGGCTGTTGTCGTGGGGTTTGTGTACTTTATGAAGAAAAAATTACGTGGGTGCAAGCCCGGGCAGTGATTTTGGCGACTGGGGGAGGGGGGCAGGTGTTTGCGAAGACCACCAATCCTTCGGTGAGTACGGGGGATGGGGTGGCGATCGCCGCTCGGGCGGGGGCCCTACTGCGAGATCTAGAGTTTGTGCAGTTTCACCCCACAGCGTTAACGCTCCCCGAGGCGCCGCGCTTCCTGATTAGTGAGGCGGTACGGGGGGAAGGGGCCCATTTGGTTGACGATGCCGGACGACGCTTTGCCTTTGATTATCACCCGGATGGGGAGTTAGCTCCTCGGGATGTGGTGAGTCGGGCGATTTTTAGCTATTTACAAAGCACAGGGGCCGATCCGGCGGATTCTCATGTCTGGTTGGATTGTCGCCCCATTGCCCCAGACCAGTTACAGCGTCGCTTCCCCAATATCTTGAGCGTGTGCCGCCGTTGGGGCATTGATCCAGCTCAGGAGCCGATTCCTGTTGCCCCGGCGGCTCATTATTGGATGGGTGGAATTGCCACGGATTTGCAAGGGCGTACCTCGATTCCGGGACTCTATGCGGTGGGGGAAACGGCGAGTACGGGAGTTCATGGGGCTAATCGCTTAGCGAGTAATTCTCTGTTGGAATGTTTGGTGTTTGGGGCTGAATTGGCCCAGTTAGAGCTACTTCCCCCGGTATCGGTGACGGCGACCCCTCATGTTAAGACGCTCCCTCTGGAGATATCGCTAGCTTCTGAGGGATTAGAGGAGATTCGCCATGATTTACCCCGACTGCTTTGGAAAAGTGCCGGGATTTGTCGTGAGGCGGCGAGCTTGCAGGAGGCGATCGCTCAGGTGCAGGAGTGGAAGCAGTTAGAGACAGAATTTCCCCTGGCTCAGCAGATGCAACATCTCAGACCCATGCAGGGCTATTGCTTGTCCTCGGGGGCGGCTACCTGGCTGCTGGAGTGGGGGGAATTGCGTAATTTGTTAGAGGTGGCCGAGTTGATTCTCAAAAGTGCGGCGTTTCGTTGTGAGAGTCGGGGGGGCCATTATCGTAGTGACTTTCCGCAGATGCGATCGCAATGGACAGGACATACCCTGATTCAGGGAGAGCGTTTGTGGTGTAGTGATATAGCAATCGAAGATTGACTGAGGACTGCTCGTTAGGAGAGACCTCCCCACCTGCCGCCTATTGCCTATTATTGCCTATTGCCTATTGCCTTCTTTTCTTGACCTTGGGGGATCTGCCCAAGTTTGTAGCAAGGATTACATCTTATCTGAGTGAAACTGTTTTTAATGGTTTAAAAGCGTGTTTTTTCGTTAAAATGGGCATATGTAGGTGATAAATTGTTTAAACTTGTGGAAGGGACGAAAAGCTGCGATTATCTCCCATGATCACCCCTCAAAATCAGCACGCAAACCTCCCCCATTCTGGAGGCTAAGTAGCCCCAGGGTCGTCACCATCATTGAGCATAAGCGCGGTATTAGCGGCTTCCGCTACCCGGCCCCGCAGGCACACCCGGTTCGATGTCTGGCTCATATTCAGACAGTTCGGGCCGCTCGAGTTGAGGCAGGGAACTGTTTAGAGACGAGGCAAGACTTTGTTGTCCGGTGAGCACCCAGGTACTGAGAGCAAGAAGTACGATACCGATAGAGTTGAGGTTCGTCTTCACGGGAGGAATGGCTCCAAAACCACTTAAAAAAACAACGTATCGTCTAGAAGGGGGTAGTCAGCAATCGACCATCACACCTTCTAATATATCAGTGTTTTCACGGAGGCTGCTGTGTCTTCCGGATAAAACTCTCCGCGAGAGAGACGGAGTTGGGCAGACTCCGGCAACACCTTTAAGAGTTTATACGTTTTGTTTCAAGGATTACAAGGTGGGTGACATCACCTCCCCCCAGTTGGTCACGATTTTCAAACACCGGTGAATCCCTCTCTCTAACCGCACCAGACCTGTTGAATCCGACCCTGGAGTTGTGTTTCTAGAACTGGTGTGTTGTAGGCTTGCGAGGTTAGGGAACTGCGGTCAACCCACCAGGACTGGCCAGGGTTAAACAGAACGAGTTCTGCCGTCTGATGAGGAGTCACAGAAGCCGGAGTTTGTCCCAAACACTGAGCAGGACGAGAACTTAGGGCTTGCCATAAGTCTAGGGCGGTCCATTCCTGGGTCATGACTAACCGTTGCCAAAGTAAGGACAGCGCCACATCGAAACCAAGAGTCCCAGGAGGAGATTCAGAAAAAGCAACGGTCTTCTCCTCATAAGTATAAGGGCAGTGATCGATCAAGAGTCCCAGGAGGAGATTCAGAAAAAGCAACGGTCTTCTCCTCATAAGTATAAGGGCAGTGATCGACGGCGATCGCGTCGATGGTACCACTTTTTACGGCTTCTCGTAGGGCCTGGCGATCGCTCGGGGTTCCTAATGGCGATCGCGTCGATGGTACCACTTTTTACGGCTTCTCGTAGGGCCTGGCGATCGCTCGGGGTTCCTAAGGGTGGGTCAAGATGTAAGTTCGAGTCATACTCCTGTAAGTCGCGGGTATCCCAAATGAGGTGAGTCCAGGGAGTGCTGGCGCTAATGGGATGGCCCTGAGCTTTGGCGGCGGCCACCAGTTCCACAGCCCGGGCGGTGGAGAGGCGCATCAGATGGACTGGGGTTCCCAATTCCGCCACTAATTCCAAAATCATCGAGACGGCGGTGGTTTCTGCGCTGGCGGGGATGGGGGGAAGTCCTAAGCGCAGGCTATCGGCACTGTCTCGGGCCGCTCCTGACCCCATGAGACGGCGATCGCAGCCATAGAGAGCAATGGGGAGGCTTAACCCTTGTCCATATTCCAAAATACGCCGCAGCAGCAACGAGTTGTTGAGGGGACGACCATCGGCGAACCCGATGACCTGGGACTGTTTCAACTCCAGGAGTTCGGTCATTTGTTCCCCCTCGCGTCCCTGGGTGAGATTTCCCCAAACGTAACATTGAGGCTGGGGGGTTGAGGGTTGGGTCGCCAGGGCCCGCAGTTGCGCGACTCCAGCAGCACCGTCCACTAACTCATCCTGTTGCGCCAACAGGGCCAGGCGCGTGTAGCCCCCAGCTAAGGCCGAGCGCCGCAAGTCAGCAAAGGTCTCCCGGTCTTCAAAACCTGGTTCGGCACTGTAGCTATATAAATCCACTAAACCGGGGGCGAGGATTAGGCCCTGCGCCTCCAGTTCAGGACAGTCTGCGGGAACTGACTCTAGGTCAACCCCCATCTGTTCAATGCGTCCCTCGTCCAACCAAACATCGAGGACGCGATCGCACTCGGAGATGGGATCGACCACGCGAACACGGCGGATGACCAGAGACTGAGGCGCCTGTTGCCCTACGGACTCCACACCCGTCATAAATCCTGTTCCTCCTTAACCTGTCGTCCTCGGGTTTCCATTACAAGGCTCCGGCAGCGGTTTGGTCAAACACCCCATCACTCAGATGAGCGGTGATGTTAGAGCTTTGCAGCACAGGATGACCGGCTGATCCCCTGGGATAGTCGATGACACTGACGCAACCGTTGCCCTGTTTGAAGTTCCAGAAATGTTCAGGACCGAGGCCAAAGAGGTTACAGAGAATGGCTTTGTTGACCGCGTCATGGGCCACGACAATCCCGGTTTCTTGTCGGTCAGCATAGGTCTGGACAATGGCATCCCAGGCGGTTTTAGCCCGTTGCCAGACTTGGTCTAGGTTTTCCCCATCGGGCATTTGTACGGTTTCTGGGGTAACTTTCCATTGGTCGAGAAGGTCGCCATATTCGGCTTGGATTTCGGCTTCGAGTTTCCCTTCCCAGAGTCCGTGACTAATTTCTCGTAGTTCCTCGTTTTCGGCGAGGCTGACCTGGGGGTGATGTTCCAGAATGAGTTGGGCCGTTTCTTTGGGCCGCAACATGGGACTGGTGACGGCGAATCCGATGGGGGTTGATTTAAGGAACTCGGCGACTCGTCGACCTTGGGCGCGACCGTTGTCGTTGAGGGGGACATCGATTTGCCCTTGGAAGCGGGATTCCCGGTTCCATTGGGTTTCCCCGTGACGTACCAGGAGAATGCGGGCCCCCTGATGACCGGGACGCAGATCGGGGAAGGGGTCACCGCCGAGATGTCCCACTTGGTTCATGGACTCAAGTTGTACGATGTCCTCTAGGCCACCGGCGAAGCGCAGGACGGAGATGTTGCAGTTAGACTGTTGGATAACCTGGTACTGGTCGGCCCCAATGCCTAAGGCGGTGGAGATGAGACAGCGGTTGATGCCATTGTGGGCGACGACGGCGATGGTTTGCCCGGAATGTTGGCTGAGGAGGGATTGCCAGAATTGTTGGGCTTGGTCGCGCAGGGCCGGAACCGGAAAGTGCGATCGCACTCCCCCATCGTCTGTGGGAATCTCCATGGAGAAGTTATGGGGTTCCTGTTTCCAGCGGCGATAGTCGTCGGCGAAGCGTTCTTTGACTTCATCGCGTCGCAGTTCCTCCCAGAGGGGGAGGTCAACTTCTAGGAGTAAGTCGGAGGGGGTCGGGTGTAAGTCCTGAGAATGCTGTGAACAGACAATTTCGGCGGTTTCTCGGGCGCGAGCGAGGGGGCTACAATAGAGGGCATTGAGAGAAACGCCTTGTAGGGCGCGTCCCACGAGTCGGGCCGAGTCTTGTCCGGCGGGGGTGAGAACGGATTTGTCGCAGCGTCCTTGCATCCGCTGCTCTAGGTTATAGGTGCTTTGTCCGTGACGAACTAAGATGACGGTAGTAGCCAGGGGTCTATCCTCCAGTGACGGGCTTGGGAGAGTGCCAGCATCGGGGACTGGGTGGGTGATGCTGGAGTCAGGGGCGATCGCGCCAATGACCAGAGGCAATTTTAGCACCTGGTCGTCCCCCGGGTCCCGGCTTTACCCGCAATCGGGCCGGTCTGGGAAATCGGGTTGAAGTTCATCCCTAAATGACGGGTCATCAAACGGTGTGCCACCCTTTAGTCAACATCAAAGACCCAAGTTCTCAAAAAGCGGTGTGTTAGACTGAGGGTTAACGTCTGGCGCTCCAAGACCTATCATGTTAACTCTAAAGCAAATTATTTCAGAAGCCACCGCCTTACCGGATTCAGACAAAGCGATTTTGATTGAAAAAGTCATGGAAAGTATGACGGAGCAACTGGAGGCTGAGCCGTTAAGAGAAGGAGTCAAGATAGCTCAAGAACGCCTTGCTGAACTGGATGAGGGAACGGTGCAAACCATTCCGGGAGATGTGGCGTTGGCTCAAGTTCGGCAACTCTTCGGACGGTGAATTATGAGTTTCACCCAGCCGCCCTGCAAGAGTATGCGGAAGCCGTGCAATTTTTTGCTCAGTATAACCAACAGCAAAATTTCATCGATACTATAGAAAATTGCATTTTTCGTATTATTAGTGCTCCGGAACGCTGGCCCGTTATTGAGGGAAACATTCGTCGGTGTTTGACTCCGAAGTTTTCCTATTTTATCTTGTACAAAGTCTATTCTGAGCGAGTCGTGATTGTTGCAGTTATGAGTTGTCGTCGCGATCCAGACTATTGGAAGAGTCGCCTGGAATCGTAAACTATCCCATCATATTGTATGTATTAGACTTGGATTAACTCGAACCAGAAAGATGCCAATTGTTTTTTTCTATGATTCAGAATTTTTCTCTGTCGCCCACTATAGGAGATTACCATATGACGCTTTTGCAACAAGGAACCCATTTGTTGTTACCGAAAATGAGTGTTAGGGTTTGATGGGATCGGGTAACGCCGTCCAAAAGGCTTGTTCTGACCCCTTACGCAGAACATTCGTAGCACAGTGGATGTTCCCTTTAAGTTCATGATATTCCGTATCGTCGAGGAAGGCGACGCTTAATCCGGTTCCCTCAATGAGTTCTAAAAATAGCTCTTGTAGGCGATCGCCCCCATCGATGATTGCCCCGTGAGGATCGGGTACAATCAGGCGATCGCCCAAAACTAGCAAATTGACCAAGTTGGGGAAGATGGCATCCCCCAGAGGACGGTAGAGGGAGGGAACGAGACGAATGCGGTCATCAGTGAGTTGAAACTCTCGTTTCAGGGTATCCAAAATTGGGTTGAGATGGTCTTGTTGGAGTTGGCGGTTATGGTCAATCAGGGACTCATTGGCTAATAGCTGGTTGATGGTGGCTTGTCCACTTAAGCCTCGGGCCAGGGTGGTATCCCCTTGTCCCTGTTCGGCTAAATCTTCGAGGAACTCCACGCCGGCCCCTGGGGAGTTGACGAGGGCCAGAAATGACCCCTTTCCGTCAGGGATGAAGCTGACAATTTCATCCACATGACCGATGTACAGCCAGGAGGTATCCAGGGCCACAGCGGGGGTCTGGAGTTGTTGCGCGTCGAGAAAGTCCAACAGTTCAGGATGGAGGCTGTAATCGTTGGCAACGCCGTAGTAAATGCGTCCCCAGGGATAGCCGGGAAGGGGTGGGGAGACTTCTAGGTTGCCATACCAGTCAATCCAGGAGTAGGCCTCGGGGAGGGACCGGGGTGCGGCGACGGAAAACCAGCCAAAGTCTCGGTCTAAGAGGGTTCGGGCAAAGCCATCAATGCGGGAACTGCGAATCCCGTTGAGGACGGCGGGGATGACATGGAGTTGGCCGCGACTGGGAAACTGCATGAAACCGATTTCCATGGTGTCTTGCATCCAGAGGATTTGACCGGAGTCGGTGGTTAGATCGAGGTTTTTGGCCTCGATTTCCTCTTGCAGTTGGGGGAGGAAGCGACTGTTGGGCCGGGGACTGACGAACACTCGTTCGGGTTGGGCCAGGTTAGATTGCATCAGCCAGGGGGTGACGCGCATGGCGATGCGATCGCGTTGGACAATCTCGTCACCATCGGGGATAAAGGCAGTCACGACGGCAAAGCCGTTCCAGTCTTGGTGGGCGAATTCCGTGGCTTCCATCCCTAATACCAGGTCACCGCTGCCGATGAGGGAGGTTTGTCCGGTTAAGTCAATGGGAATCCAACCCTGATGGGTGCGCTGAAAGGCACGTAAGTAAGGGCGTGCGGCGTGGTTGGCATGGAGGAAGATGGGGGAGTCTTGCCAAGGTTTGGGAACCTGTAGACGCAGCAGGGCCAGTTCGCGATCGCGCCGGAAGTCGATAGGACGGCTGTTTTGCCAGTCGGGGACGCCGTTGAGGTTGTCATCGTCTTGGTTAAACGGAAGCAGCATTCCCGCTTTCCAAGACCAGCGATCGCGGCCCTCCACATCGTCGTCTTGGCTGACAATTCCATTGCGGTTGGTGTCACCATAGAGGAGAATTGGGTCTTTTGACTGACCTGAGGGGGTGGGGAGAGAGTCGGTGACGTCTTCGAGGGACAGGTCATCGACGGAAGTTTCGAGGCGGGAGAGGAGTTCAGGGGGGACGAGTTGTTCGGGGAATAGCCCCCCAGTCAGGCGATGAGCGTTGACAATCAGGAGAAAGGCGATCGCCATCGCCAGCCAATACCGTCGTTTCATAGTCTATCCAGTGAACTACCGCTACTCCCCCTTGCTGACAAGAGATGAGAGTATCATAACAAGGTGAGCCAGACGGGCTACCACACTGGCTGCAAAATTTTCAAAATCTATGGTCACATTTCCGTAAAATCGTAAAATGGCTCTGTAGCTACAGTTTGACCGATCATTTTAGTCACAGGTGTTATGAACCCAACCCTTCCCCAATGCCAAAATCTGGATACTCAGGTGCAAACCCTAGTTCAACTCCAGAATGCTGAAGCCACACTCCCCAGTCAGGATACTGCAACAATCCGCACCTCCCTTAATAAGGCCATCTCCCCCCGCTTTGAAATTGTCTTTGCGGGGGCATTTAGTGCCGGGAAATCGATGTTGATTAATGCACTTCTAGAGCGAGAACTACTTTACAGCGCCCAGGGTCACGCCACGGGGACGGAATGCTACATTGAATATGAGCCAGATCCAACTCAGGAACGAGTTGAGTTAACCTTTCTCAGCCAGGTGGAAATTCGCCAACAAATTGGGGAGTTGAGTCAACTGCTGGCCATTTCTGAAATGGGTGATTTGAGTGATACCCAGCAACTGGATAAACTCAGCCAAATGTCTCAAGGCATCTGGGAGGCTGAAGGGGGTGAAAGTCGAACGGAACGGGCGAAACAGGCGAAGTTATTGGAACAGCTTATTTTGGGTTGGCAGGCCAATCGCGATCGCATTGATACGGTCAACAATGCTACCTACTCGATGGCCCAACTCAACGCTAACAGCCTGGATGAAGCCTCCCAATATGCCCGGCGTAGTCAAAATAGTTCGGTTCTCAAGAAAATCAACTATTACTGTCATCATCCTCTCCTCGAAGATGGCAATGTCATTATTGACACGCCGGGAATTGATGCTCCGGTTAAAAAAGATGCTAAAATCGCCTATGACAAGATTGAGCATCCTGACACGTCTGCGGTAATCTGTGTGTTTAAAACCGCAGCTAATGGGGAGTTGACGACCGAGGAAACTCAGTTATTGGAGCGGATTCAGAAGAGTCCGGGGATTCGCGATCGCGTCTTTTATGCCTTCAACTATATCGATGCAACTTGGTATGATGACCAACTGCGGAATCGCCTGGAATACCAGATTAAATCGCAATTCCGAGGGGGCGATCGCATTTATAAAACCAGTGCCTTGCTCGGCTTCTACGGCAGTCAAATTCGCCAAGCCAGTCCCGAGAACCATTGGGGACTCGATAGCATTTTTGCCAACACTCCCTCTACCTTTGATCAACAAGAACTGACCCCAAAATTCGTTTTCGAGTTTAACCGCTATTTCTCCACTCCTGGACGCTTATCTCGGACCAGGTTTCCCAGCACCCCAGCCATTAGTAACGCCGACAGCGAGAAAGAGCAATATCAGCAAATCCTTAACACCTATGGACAAGAACTGATTGAACAACTGGTTCGCGACAGTGGGATTCAGGAGTTTCGGCGAGAAATTACTCGCTACCTCATGGAAGACCGCCGTCCCCAACTCTTTGAAGCACTCGCCAATGACCTGCGGCCGCTTTGCATTGAACTCCGCAACTACTATATCCATACTTGGAAGGAGTTAGAAAGCCAACCCCAAGAAATTGACACCATCAAAGAGCAGCAGGTTCAACAACTCAACAAAGAACTCAAACAGATTGGTGACGATTTCAAAGACCATGTCACCACCTATCTCAATGAGTCCATCGCCGACAAAAACAACACCAGCTATGAGCGGGACTTCCGCCAGTTGCAAAAGCAGATGTTGCAAAAGCTCGATGACTTGATTGAAGAGTTCTCCGTTGGCGAAACCTACAAACTGGCTCAAAAAAGTCACCCCGAACATGCTGTTGTTCCCATGATGGCAATTTTAGTTGAAGCCTTTTATACCCTGGCCAATCAACTCAAAGCCGTTTTAGTCAACGCCTCGGAAGAGTTAGTCGCCAACTATTTCTTCCAACTTCGGGAAAGTATCCATAATGCCGAGTTTTACAATAAACTCTATCGTTTCCTCGGCAATGATGCCTCAATTGACCAGAATCTCTCGCGACTGGAGGAGCGGGTTCGGGATTTTGTCGTCGGACAAGCGGGGTATGAATGTGATACCTATGTTCGGGAAACTCCAGAATTTTATGGAGAAAACACCGTTCCTAACTTCCAACTGCGTCAAACTCTACAACAAGCCTGTCGTTCCCAAGATTATGAGGGGATGGTAGCGGCGGAACCGGCGATTCGTCAACTGTTGCAAGTGGATTTTGAGAAAAAGGTCAAAAATACGGTCATTCGTCGCTTTCGTACGGTTCTAAACAGCATTCTCAATGAGCGGCTGTTTCAAATGGCCAACGAACAATCCCAGACCATTTTATCTCAGTATGAATTGGCGCGGACGAATCTGGCGAAAACCCTAGACCGGGAGGCGGAAGCGAAACTGGAACGGAATCGTCAATACCAGGCGGAGGTTCAGGAGAACATTGAGCAATATAATGAGGCGATTCAGGGGATTAACGGCTGTCTGGAGGAAATGAGTCTCGGCCGTGTGAAACTCCCGCCAGTTCAGGAAGCGGATTTACAGATTTTCACGCCAACGACGATGATATCAGAGGATATCGCTGAGGTTGAGGGGGATTTGGAAGTGGCTCCTTCTGAAGCTGAGCGAGTTACTGAGGAGACGGTGGTTGAAACGCCTGAAACCACGTTCCCCATTCCCGATGAGGATGTGAACTTCTCCAGTTTCGGCGACGGCTAATTTATCGATACCTGGGGTGAACGCCAACGCTTCACCCCTTAATCTCACTGAGTGTAATTCTATGGAACCGACACCCCGCATTATTTTTCCCCCACAGGTTCGCCGTTATGTCTATGAACGGGATAATTTTACCTGCGTCGCCTGTGGGAAGACTCACCAGGAGGCTCAATTGACCATTGACCATATTATTCCGGTCTCGAAGGGGGGGAGTCATGATTTAAGTAATCTGCAAACTCTCTGTTTTACGTGTAATCGCCTCAAAAGTAATTATGCAGACCCCCGGTTTCGCCGTCGTTATAGCGATTGAGGACAGCAATCACAAGGGATTAGGGCAACCACAAGAGATTGCCCCTACGGTTATATGATGTTTTATTTTGGGCAACCACAAGGGATTGCCCCTACAATGATTTTGAACTGGATTCTGGATTTTCGATGACCACACCTCTGTCTCAAGGCCGCTCATTCTACCAAGCGGAACCTCTGATTGCTCGGTTGCGGGGGATTATCCGCGATTACCCGGAGGGGGTGGGGATTGTTAAGGAGTTGATTCAGAATGCGGATGATGCGGGAGCGACTCGGGTGGAGATTACCCTAGATTGGCGAACGCATCAGGCGGCGGCAGTTCCGGGGAATCTCCAGAAACTCCTGGGGCCGGCCATGTTGGTCTATAACAATAGTAGCTTCCGCGATCGCGATTTTGAGAGTATCCGTAGTCTGGGACAAAGTCAGAAGGCGACGGATTTGCAGAAAACCGGACGCTTTGGGATTGGCTTTAATGCGGTGTATCACGTCACCGACTATCCCAGTTTTATCTCTCGTGAACGGCTGATTTTCTTTGACCCCCATGGAGATGCGGTTCCGGGAACCTCGAAGGCGGAACCGGGACGAGAATGGGAGTTCGCCGCGAGTGGCTGGTGGGAGGATTACCCTGAGGTGATGGCTATCTATGAAGCTGGAGGGGTTCCTCGGGGAACTCGGGATTTTCAGGGAACCCTGTTTCGTTTACCGCTGCGAACGCCGCAACAGGCTGAGGTGAGTGAGATTCGCAATCAACCCTTTGAAGAGTCCAATGTTCGGGAACTGTTGACGGAGTTGCAAGATTGCGGGGAGGAGTTGTTGCTGTTCCTCAAGTCGATTGTCGAGATTCGTGTATTTGAGATTGCGGCTGATGCTGGGGGGGACCGGGAGGAGGTGTTGCGGATTACCACCGAGAATCCTGAGGAGGTGACGGCGGCGCGTCAGGAGTTGATGACGGCGATTCCGGAAACGGCGGTGGAGTTGATTGAAGCGTGTCGCCGTCAAGGGAATGTGTTGGGGTTAGTGTCGTATCGTCATCATCTCGAAACGGTGAGTTCTCAGCAGGTGACGAGTTCGAGTTGGCGGATTGTGCAGTTGCTTCGCATTGATGAGGGGGAGGAGTTGGCGACGGTGATTCGCTCCCTGTCGGAGAATCAGGAGAAGGTGTTACCTTGGACGGGAGCGGCGGCCCGGATTACAGCCAGTCGGACGAGAGGGGTTCCGGCGGAAGTTCAGGGAAAGGTATATTGTTTTCTGCCGCTTCCGTTGGCGTCGGGATGGCCAATTCATCTGAATGGCTTTTTTAACCTCAATAGTTCTCGGGATAATCTCAGTAGTGATTCGGGACAGACGGGGAAAGACCGTCCGCGAGCGGTTTGGAATCAACGGTTGGCTCAGCATGGGTTGGCGATCGCCTGTGCGGAGTTATATCGTAGTTTGGTGGATGATATTGGCCGTGAGAGTCCCGAGACGTTTTATAAGCTTTTCCCGACGGAGAAAATTACCACCAGTCCGGCATTGGGTCAGTTACATTTAGAGGTCTTTAAGCATCTGGCTCAGCGTCCGGTGATTCGCTCCACGGTTCGGGAAGAAGAGGATGCGTTTGAGGTCAGTCCTGATGGAGATTGTACGGTCAATCGATGGGTGAAATGGCTGGAACCTCAAGAGATTCGCCAAATTTCCTCATCCTACTGGTCAAAGTTGGTTGAACCCTTCCGGGTGGAGGGATTAGCCATCGCTGACCCCCAAATTCCTCGTCAGGTTTCTCTACTGTTTAAACAGGCGGGTTGTCCAATTCAAGAGTATAGTCCTGAGGATTTGCGGGACTCTCTCCGGGTTGAGGAGAGTTGGGGAATGCCATTTGAAGAGGCTCCCATGCGAATGTTACGGCGGATGGATTGGATTGAGGCCTTAGCACGGTTTGCCGTGTCAGACCGTCCAAAGTCCTTGCGAGGATTACCGCTGGCACTCTTGTCTAATAATCGTTTGCAGGTCTTTGGTTTTAATCCTTCGGGGGTGGTTTATCGAGCTAATGACCAACTCAAAGCCCTGTTTTATCAAAATCCTAGCTGGTTTTTGCATTCAAAGGTCAGGCAGATTTTTTACGCCTGCAAATGTTCAGAAATCGTATCCTTAGATGCCTTGCCAGCAGCAAAAAAGTTGGTAGAAGTTTTTCGAAAACAAGGAATTAAATCTGGATATCTTTGGCGTCCCTCAGGAATTGAGTTTCCCAATCAAGACTGGCTCATCAAGCTCTATCACTACTTCGGTAATTATTGTCTTATTTCTGCTCGTCAAAAGAGTCAAGAAACTTATGATATTCTACAGGTCTTATCGCAA
Organism: Sodalinema gerasimenkoae IPPAS B-353; assembly: GCF_009846485.1. GTDB lineage: Bacteria > Cyanobacteriota > Cyanobacteriia > Cyanobacteriales > Geitlerinemataceae > Sodalinema > Sodalinema gerasimenkoae. The sequence continues at coordinate 3,581,929 of NZ_ML776472.1, read as the reverse complement.
ATTCCACTCGTTCCTGCCTCCGATGGACGGCTTTATCAGGGAGGTCAGGTGGAAATGCCGTTATTGCCTTTTAATGATATCCCAAGTCCAGATGAGCAAACCTTGGACTATTTTGGCATTCCAGTTATCAAAGCCAGCAAATCACTCAAAACACATCTTGCTAAATTTACCCAAACAAAAAACAATCCATTCATTCGCTATTTAAGTGGAAACAGTATTGTCCGCCTGCTTAGCCATCGACCGATGGAATCGTTCCCACCCTATCATCCCAAGCATTCCCCGAACTTGCTGGCATATTTATCTCTCCCTAAGTTTGTTGAAGGCAATTACCAATATTCCGAGAAATATGTCCAAGAACTGCGGAAGCTACCAATTTTTATCACAGCAACGGGGGAACTTACAATACTCAATCGCCCCAATCTTTATCTCCCGGCAACGGGTTGGGACATCCCAAATCTCAACATTGAGTTCACCCTTTTGAAGGTTGAGCAAGACGGTCATTCCTGGAGGACTCTCTTAGAGGACTTGGAAATTCCTGAACTTGACCCATTTACCTTTATTGAAGATTGCTTGCTGAAAGAATATCCCTATTTCTCAGAACAGGAACAACGAACGGCTTTAACTTGGATTCGGGATAACTTCTCTCGTGACAAATTCGAGTCTAGCTCTTCGTCCGTCTGGCGAAACCTGCAACAGGCTCGTTTGATTCGCTGTGAAGATGGACGGTTGCGAGCAGCGAGGGATTTATATCATCCTGAACAGCGGTTCTTAAAGGGGATTTTTGGCGATCGCATCCACTTCCCCGACCTCAATTTTTATCAGGATAATCCCCAGAAATGGCTGGATTTCTTGTCTCAGTTAGGACTGCAAGACAAGGTCAGTTCCACGGATTGGCTCACCGCATTAGATCAATGTCTTGACAGCAGCAACCCTCAAAATTTAGACGCCAGTTACCCCCTGTTGCAACAACTTTGGCACTATCTCCTAGAAAATTGGTCAGATTTACAGGAAACTCCCGTCACAACCGACAAACAATCTCTGGCGGAGGTATTGCGAGAACGCTCCTGGCTCCCGGTGGAACGCAATCCCGAGCGGTTGCAAGCCTACGCCGCAGCACCGATTCCTCCATCTCGACTGTTTCAACCGCGAGAGGTTTGTTGGGAAGAGGAGGCGACGTTGGCGATTACCTCAAAACCCTTAGTTCTCTATCGCCAGGATGAGGTTTCCAACAAGATTCAAACGGCGTTAGGCTTTGAAAAGGTGACGTTTGAGCAGGTGTGCGATCGCCTCGATGGAATTGTAACCCTCTGGGAACAGTGGTTCACCCACCCCGAGTCAGCCAATCCCACCGCCAAGGTGTTCGACTCCGCCAAGGCTATCTATGGCTATCTCTATCGTTATTTCAACAACTCCCGCCACCGCCAGCAAAGCCATTCGCCGCAACTTCAGGCCCGTTTTGCCAATCACTGTTGCATCTGGGATGAGGGAACGCAACGGTTTTGGAAACCCCGCCACTGTTTCACCCAAGCGGTTCCCTTCTTTGGTTCGCGACGGGTTGAGATTTCCCTAGACGGCTTTCCAGAGTTGGGACTTGATTTGCTCTATCCCTTGTTGGGAGTTCGGAAAACGCCGACCGTTGCCGATTATCAGGAGTTTTTGCAGGAGTTAGCCGCTGAGTTCGGGGAAACGCCGTTAACGACGCTGGAAATTCCCCAGGTGTTGACGGTGTTGCAGCGGTTGGAGGCACAATTGGCTCTGGAAACGACGGAGGGAGGACTCTCAATTCCCCTGTTGACGGCTGCGGAATCGTTGCGAGAGGCGGAGACGGTGCTGATTCCCGATGCGACGTGGTACAAACCCTATGTGCAACCTCGGCGATTGTTGCATCCTCAGGTGTCGCCGCAACTGGCGCGTCGCCTGGGAGCCGGTTCTCTGTTGTGGGATGTGGAGGAAGAGCCGGGAGAGGTGACGCCAGTGGATGATGAGGCGCTAAAAGGGGTGCAATGGTGCGATCGCTGGCAAAAAACTATCAATTCTCCCCAGTTTGTCCAGGGATTGCAGCGATTATTGGCTCAGGAGGGGAAAGATTGGACTGCATTGGTTGGCGATCGCCTCCAGTCACTCCGGGTTCAACTGGCGGCTCAGATTAATATGACGCTCGTCTGGCGTGGGGAACGGTTGGCGGAGAATGTCCCCGGAACCCATTATTACGACCCTCTATCTTGTGGCATATTTTTGGCAAATTGTCAAGCCCCCACCATTGCGTTATCCTATCTGACGGATTCCCTGAATCAGCAATTGGGAGAATTAGCGTTGGGGAATTTGCTGCATCTGGCGGTGATGATTGACACGAAACCTCGACAAATCCCTGGATTGTTGGATCAGTTGCGGGTGGGGAGGTTACCGGAAATCCAGGAGGAGGATGTCGCCGCTTCGCCGTTGGATTGGACCTGGGTGGAGGGGTTTTATCAAGGGTTGGGCTATGCTCAGGTGGAGCGATTGTCGGGTGATGTGATGCGGGTGCGTTGTTCTGGGGGAACCGCTGGAGAGGTGGTGGCGATCGTGAAATGTCTTGTCGTTGACGATGAGGCGGATGGGTTGATCTTACAGTTAACGGAAGAGGAATGGCAGACGATTCTTATGTATCCTGAACCTCAGCAGTTGCAGCTTCTGATTGGGGTGGTTGAGTCAGGTGCAATGACGCGGCTGATTCTGATTCGCGAGGTGGTGGCGACGTTAGGAGAGAGTGAGTCTCAGGTGAAGGCGAACACCGGTGAAACCCCTATTCATTTAGAGCATTTACCGGGTCATGAAATGGCTCAGTTATCGGTCAATTTGTCAAGTATTTTAGCTCAGGTGCAGTCGGAGATGATTCAGGAGTATCCGGGGATTTAAGGGGGGTTAAAGATTCAGCGTACATGGCTGTCTAGTCACTCCCAAAACGCCTAGGGATTTAATACCAATTTTCAGAAGTCGTGCCATAGATGTCCGTAGGGGCGTACCCTTGTGGTCGCCCTCCTCGGTGTCGGATGTATAGCAAGCATTTCGAAAAATGGTATAACAATAGGAGGGTTTAGACATTGGGAATCACACCGCTCAAGAATTAGGAGACGATTTAGGAACTAACCATTTACCGAACTTTGCATATAAAGCTGGAATAACTAACAACGTTAAAGCAGTTGAGGTAAACAAGCCTCCTAAAACCACAATCGCAAGAGGCTGGAGAATTTCATTGCCGGCTCCACTGGCGATCGCCAAGGGGAGCATTCCCAGTGCAGATGTTAACGCCGTCATCAAGATGGGATTTAAACGCTCAAAAGAGCCTTGACTAATCACGTCTTTTAACACCAGCCCTTGCGCAAATTTCTGATTGTAGTTATCCACCAATAGCAAACCATTCCGCACCGCAACCCCAAACAGAGTAATAAAGCCAATCAAAGACGCAATTGAGATAACTCCTCCGGTTAAGAGGATCGAGACAATTCCACCCACTAACGCTAAAGGAAGATTGAGCATAATCGCTACGGTTGCCGGTAAAGACTTGACTGAGAAAAACATTAAAATTGTAATGACAATTGCCGCAATCAAGCTATATAAAAGCAGATTATTCGTTGCCTTTTGTTCAGCTTCAAACTGTCCCCCATATTGAATAAAGTAACCTTGGGGTAACTGAACATCTTGACGAATTGCAGCTTGAATATCATGGACAACACTTCCTAAGTCGCGCTGGTAAACATTGGCAGACACGACAATTAAACGAGATACATTTTCCCGGTTGACCACATTAGCACCCATACCATACTCGACGCGAGCCACATCACTTAGGGAAATCATGTCTCCAGTGGGGGTAGATAGGGGAATTGCGCCAATGGCATCTAAATTATTGCGAGCAGACTCCTGTAACCCGACAACAATATTGATTAGTTGTTGATTTTCCGGGATTTGGGACACCACTTGACCATTAAGCGCCGTTTGCACCACCTCAGAAATCGCCGCCATAGTCAACCCATACTCCGCTGCCGCCTCGCGGTCATAATGGATTTGAACTTGGCGGATGGGTAATTGGGGTTCTAATTGTAAATCCACCACTCCCGCAATCGGTTTTATGGCATCTCGCACCTGTTCCCCCACTTGGCGCAACCGTCCTAAATCGGGACCAAAAATCTTCACGGCGATCGCACTTCTGACCCCCGATAAAACTTCATCCATCCGGTGGGAAATAAAACCGCCAATATTGGGCGCAACACCCGGCAATTGTAGAAATTTTTCCCGTAATTGCTGAACACTAGCCTCCCGGTTTTCTAGAGCCACATCACTCAACTCGACATCCACATGAGCCATACTCACCCCAGCTCCATCAGCATCCCCCCGAGCGCGTCCAGCACGGACTTGTACCCATTCATAGAGGGGATTATCGTCCAGGGAGCGAGCCAGCGCCATCCCCGCTCGATTGGTCATTTCCAAAGAGACACCGGGGAACAAAACCATAGAATTCACCATAGATTTTTCCTGAAATTCCGGTAGAAAAACTCGTCCCAAGGATGGAACAACCGCTAGTGTTGCCACTAAAGAGGCTAAAGCTAATCCTAAAATCAGTTGAGGCGTTCTCACAGATATGTTGAGCAAAGGGCGATATAAACGTTCCGCCCCCCGTGAAATAAATGTCCCCTCTTGGGGAAGTCGATGCTGGGTCAATAAAATGGCACAGAGTGCCGGAGAAAGCGTCATTGCCACTAGAGTCGAGGCGCCAATCGAGAGCAAATAAGCCAATCCCATTGGCGCAAAAATACGCCCTTCAACCCCTGTTAAACTAAAAATTGGTGCAAAGACAACAATGATAATAATTGTAGAAAAAATAACCGCTAAACGGACAGAGACCGACGTTTCATAAACCACTTGAAACGGAGGTTTTGGGGTTTCTTGAATTTGATTTTTTTGCAAACCCCGATAGCAGTTTTCCATATCCACAATGGCATCATCGACCACTGAGCCGATCGCCACCACCAAGCCGCCCAAAGTCATGGTATTGATCCCTAACCCAACGGCTTTCATTAACATTAAACCAATCAGCAGAGATAAGGGGATAGCACTCAAGGTAATGATGGCTGTGCGCCAATTCATTAAAAAGAGCAACATAATCACTGAAACAATGATAATTCCTTGAATCAGAGAGCCACTTACATTGCGAATAGCAGCATCAATAAAGTTCGACTGACGGAAGGTGCGTTGAACATCCACATCAGCGGGAAAAGTAGCCTGTAGAGAGTCCATCATGGCTTCCACAGCTTGGGTGACAGTGGGGGTGTCTACATCCGGTTGCTTGTTAATCATCAACACCACCGCCGGCTGTCCATTCAAGCTGGCATCTCCCCGTTTGAGTGCAGCTCCCGTTTTCACCTCGGCGACATCTTGTAGCAAAATCGGTTCGCCGTTTTGAACTTTCACCACCGATTGCTGCAAGTCTTCGAGGGTGTTTATCTGTCCGATACCTCGAATCAGTAACTCTTGACCCCCGCCGACGAGAAACCCCCCAGGTGCATTTGAATTGGCGCCCCTTGCCGCTTCAGTGACTTCGTTAAGGGAGACTTGGCGCGATCGCAACTGTTCGGGATCAACAAATACCTGTTCTTGTCGTTCATCTCCCCCATAAATCGTGACCTGAGACACACCAGGAACCGAGAGAATCTGATTTCTAAGTGTCACGTCAACTAAGCGGCGTAACTCCATCAGAGATGTTTCGCTCTGACCATTAGCCGTAAAAGCATACTGCAAAATCGTCCCCAACGGCGAAACTAAAGGAGAAATTTCTGGGGGATGAATCCCTTGAGGAAGTTGATTGATAACCTGTTGTAGTCGTTCCGTTACAGACTGCCGCGCTTGGTAAATATCAGCATCTTGGTCAAAGACAACATGAATCATGGAGAGTCCCACTTTAGAAGAGGAACGAACCAAGGTCACGCCGGGTAAGCCATTGACCGCACTTTCAATAGGAACGGTAATTTGAGCTTCGACTTCCTCCGGGGCCAAGCCAACAGCCTCGGTTTGAATATCTACTTGAGGCGGAGCAAAGGGAGGGAAGACATCCAAAGGCATTTGAGTGACACCAACAACACCCCAGATGGTGATAAGCATCGCCCCGATCACGATTAACCACCGTTGCGCAATGGAATTTTTTAGAGTCTGATTGAGAATCGTATTTAACATCGACGAGCAACAATCCTCCCTTATTTATCAGAGAAAACACTTTTATTCCGACGACTCTTGGTCCAGAAGAAAACTCCACCGCCGATGATTACAACTCCTCCCCCAATGGCTGCTAAAGTCCCCATAGGAACGCCATTGCTTGTGGTTTCTGCTAGATTTCCCTCAGCATCCTGTTCCTGGGGAATACCTTGAGTATCAACTTGAGTATCCGCTTGAGCTTCAGCTTCCTCGGTGGGAGCGGTAGCCGTTTCTGAACTCGTTGCAGCGTCTGCTGTTTGGGTTTTCCGAGATTCAGCATAGAGGGATAAACTGCCTTGGGTGACGAGTTGTTCGCCAATGGATAACCCTTCGGTGACTTCGACCAATTCCCCTTCTGTTGCGCCGATTTGAACGGGAACGGGTTCATAAAAATTCTCATACTGGACAAACGCTAACTGATTGCCATCGGCATCCACCAAGGCCGTCATGGGAACCAGAATGCGAGAACTGCCATCGGCCGCTGGGGCAATCGGTGTAACTTCAATCCCTAGGAGAGCATCAGTGTCTGTGTTGACGGGAACTCGGTCAATTCCGCCTTCAGCCTGAAATTCGTCTCCATGTCCAACATGGGCTATCGTCAGGGTGGGCGCGCCGAACACTAAGCTCAGCGCGAACAGGGAGCCAATCATAGACGTTGTGTTCATCAGATCTCCTCACAAGAACATGGGGTTTTATGCCAAAGCGTCCCCAGTTTGCTAAAGAGCAGATGAAATCCAGGTGAAATCTCCCCCTTTTTTCTGGCAAGGTCTGCTACTCTCGATCGCAGTCGTCCGCTAGAGACCTCAGATTGACTCCATTTTGCTGTCACAGCTCCAAATGCGAATTTTGTTAGTTGAAGATGAAGTAGAATTAGGCTTGGCCATCAAGCAAGTCCTGGTTAACGAGAAATATGTGGTCGATTGGGTGGCGGATGGGATTCAGGCTTGGCATTGTTTAGACAGTCAGTGGACGGATTATACAGTTGCGATTATTGATTGGTTATTGCCTCGATTATCAGGGTTAGAGTTATGTCAACGCATCCGCTCTCACCAAAACCCTCTGCCCATTTTGATGTTAACGGCTCTCGGACAACCGGAACATCGAATTACGGGTTTAGATGCGGGGGCTGATGATTATTTAGTGAAGCCGTTTGTGATGGCGGAATTACTGGCTCGATTACGGGCACTTCAGAGGCGATCGCCCACACTTCAGCCTCAAACCCTGACCGTTGGTGCATTCTCTCTCGACTATGCCAACAATACCATCTGTCATCGACTCACTGAACCCCCACAAATAATCCCCTTAACTGTCAAAGAATTTCAAATTTTTGCCTATTTAATGCAACATCCTGACCGAATTATTCCGGGTAGTAAAATCCGCTATCAACTCTGGGATTTAGACAACGAACCCATCAGTAATGTCGTGGCAGCACAGATGCGTTTATTACGGCGAAAATTAGCCAGTCATGGCTGCGGGTGTCCCATTGAAACCATCCGAGGTCAAGGCTATCGTTTTAATAGCACCTTGTTCATGGAGCCATGAATAGCTATCAACTATTTCGCCATAGCAGAATTCGTCTTGCACTGTGGTACACCTTAGTCATGGGGGGGATTTTAGGGTTATCGGGGTTTGGGGTGTATCGCTCCCTAATTCAGTCAAATTGGACAGCAATGGAACGGGAAATGGAGTCCATCGCCGGCACACTCCATGACAGCTTAGAACCCATGCTGCCTCAATCGGGAGATCTCACCGGTATCCTACAACAAATTTTTCCTGACTTATGCCTACAAGGGCAACCTTGTAATCATAATCCCACCTTAATTCAGCGCCATACAATTGGCATTAGCGATCGCAGTACCTACTATATTCGGGTGTTCAATCATCGCGGCCAACTCTTAGCCTTTTCCCCGAATCATCCTCTCTCTTTACCCCAAACCCTAGATCCCACACCTTGGCAAACATTTCGTAGTGCCAGGGGGACGCGCTACCATCAATTTACGACCATTCTCCATAGTGGCCAGGTTAATCCTCAACAATCAATGGAGTTAGATGCTTCTTGGGGATATATCCAAATTGGCCGAACCTTGGCGACATTTGACGCAGACGTCAACCGTATGAGATGGATTTTAGGCCTTGGGTTTACTCTGGCGTTGATGTTGGTTACAGTTGCCGGTTGGTGGCTGTCTGGATTAGCGATGCAGCCGATTTACCAGTCTTATCGACAGCAACAACAGTTTACCGCTAATGCCGCTCATGAGCTTCGTTCTCCCTTGGCGACTCTTCTGGCCACGATTGAGGCGATTTTACGGGTTCCGCCCTCAAATTCGCAGCAAATGCAGACGATGCTACAAACGCTTGAACGACAGGGACGACGTTTAAGCCATTTAATTGCGGATTTACTGTTTCTAAGTACCTTAGAGCATCAGTCCTCAAGCCAAGCGTTTAAACCCTGTTGCTTAAATGATTTAATTCATGATTTGACTGAGGAATATGCAGAATTTGCGACCTTGGCAGACATCAATTTAATGCAAGAGGTTCCCGCTGAGGAAATTTATGTGTTAGGTCATGAATCTCAACTTTATCGTTTAGTGTCGAATTTAATCGCTAATGGGATTCAATATACGCCTAAAACTGGGGAGGTAATGGTGAGTTTAATGGTGCGCGATCGTACGGCTTGGATTACAGTCCAAGATACAGGGATTGGCATTGCTCCGGCTGAGCACACTCGAATTTTTGAGCGATTTTATCGAGTGGATGGCGATCGCTCTCGCCAAACTGGGGGAACAGGATTAGGACTGGCGATGGCCCAGGCGATCGCCTATCATCATCACGGGTCTATTACGGTGAAAAGTGAATTAGGACAAGGGAGTTTGTTTAGCCTAAAGTTACCTTGTTTTATAGAATAAAGGTCATGATAGATATTTAGTTTCTCCTATCCTCAATTTTTCGGTGAATGATTCAACGGTAGATAGTAAGGCAAATTTTGACTAATTTTTAGCATAAACTTCTAAGTATTTTTAATTGTACTGAGTATGAACTTAATAACAGGTTTAAGGGTAAACACCATGATAGCCAAGTTTCACGAATAAGGTAGGCAATTACCCACCCTATTAAGTTTTTATATTTTTTCAAACCAAGCGTTATCAATTTCCACCGACTCAATCATTGTAATCTTGACCCCCAACCTCAATTCTTTCAACCGTTCAACTAATTGCTCACCATCAATTAAATCAATAGGCGGCGCACCATCTCGGGTGGCTTCCTTGGCAGCATCTCGCGTAAATGTACCCGTCGTTACAAATAGTCCCTTATCGGTACGCCCTTGCATGGCTCCTCGAAAATCGCGAATTTGACCTGCCGTTACCGAACCTTGGTAACGCTTACACTGAAAGAGGACATGAAAGCTCAAGAAACCGTTAATCCGCGCAATCCCAACCCCATCAATACCCCCATCCCCAGATTTGCCAGTGATTTGTACCTGGATAAAACCAGACTCCCGAAGTAGACGTTGCACCAAACGCTCAAAGGCAGCTGGTTCAAGAGCTAACAACATTTTATGTAACTGTTGATGCCATTCGAGTTCTTCTGAGTTTTCGTCAATAGCTTCGATTTTTGAATCTGAAGGATCAACGTTGCTTTTTTTAGATTCTCGAACCGACTTAACAATTTCTTGGGAATCAAGATGCTCAAAATCAGCCGCAGTTGATAATAATGACCACACCCCCCGCGCTGAATTTTCCAAAAGTCCATATTTTTTCAAATAGGTACGACTCCAACCCAGACGATACTCCACTTCACTGGTTGAGGTTGTCCCATGGGTAATTTCGAGTACCTGATCGGGCAGGTTGAGAATTTGCACTACCTGCTCATAAATTTCTTGGACTGTGCCGGAACCCCCCAAATTGCTTAATGCTTGTAGTGTAGGGATAAGCATTGCATCAAATGTAGGAACTGGGACAGCCATTCGTTTTATACTCCTAATCTATTTACTTGTTGTATTTTTGCCCTTATCACTTAGCAGCAATTAAATACCTTGCAGAGGTGAATAACAATCAAGAATCATAATCTTTGTCGGCAATGTCTGACGCGGATCATGATTCCATCGTATTTTCCTATTCTCCCTTCATGAACCCTTTAGTAGCATCCACGACAACATGAGCAATGGGATGGTCAATAATTTCCTTAATTGCCGTTTCCCCACCACTTTTTAACGCCGCCTTGAATCGGTCACTGAGCTTGGGGTCTGCCTTGATAACCTCGACGCTATCCTCAGCCGCTTTGCGTTGCCCTTTCTCACTCTTTAAATCATAGCCGTCTGACTCTTGGATGATGATAGCTTGAATCTCTTGAGCAACTTGTTGCACTTCCTGGGAGACGTTGATATGTTGGGTTCCGATTTTGTCGCGACCGACTTTATCTCCGACAAATTGATCGCCGTCGCCGTAGTTGTTGAGATTGTTGTTAGTGGTGTTACTCATGGTTGCGTTAGGGTGGTGATAGTTAACGTTAACTGTGGGTGAAAAGAGAGAGGAGCGTCTCTCAGACTCGGGATAGTTGGGTTCTGGAACCGTCCTCGCCCCCACGGGATGCGGAACGATATTAGAAATTAAACTCCGGACATCGACCCCTTCCAAACTAAGACGACACTCAAACTCATATTTTTGACGGGTTAAACGTCGTTCCAGATCCTCCCAAGTATAAAAATTGGGTTCCTGGCTGGGTTGGCATAGGCGGCAGTTACAGGGGATGCGGGTTTCATAGTTAAACTGCTTGGCGTCACCATAGCGGTTCTGGATTTCTTCTAAGCGAGCCGCCACGATTTGCAAAAAGCCACGTTTGTCCGCCCCCGAAACCCGAATGGTAATGGTTGCTCTGCGGTATTCTCGATCTTCAATCACCTCGGCGCGCGTTCTGCCATCAGTGAGGACGACTCCATGCCGCCAAACTAGGGTCTGCTGCTCAATTCTCTCATGGCGATCGACAATAAAGCTCGGAAAAAGTTTCTTGGGCTTAAAGGGATAGTAATATTGCAGAATTAAGTTATCGTGGCTATCCCACTCATACTCGGGTGGATTGCTGGCGAGCAATGTCGGGACCATGTACGAACCCCGTTTATCAGGAATTTCGTAACACAGTTCAAACTTTTTCATCAACTCCAGCAGTTCAGGGCGTTTCTCGGCGGTGTCGCCTTGGTTCCACAATGTTTCTAGAGTTTGTTTATCGAACCGTCCGCAGTTTTTTTCGACTGTCTTATCATCAAAGATTTTGTAAATCGCGTCGGTTGCCCAAGTGGGGTTAAGGATAATGAGGCGGTTAAGTAAGGTTTCTCGCTGAAAATGTAGGCAAATCCCTAGGTCATGGAAAAACTGGCTCGCAGCAGACATTTCTTTTTTATCCCCGAAGCCGTTTTCCTCACAAAGCTGGAGGTATTCAGAGTTTTCTAGGTAGTTGCGACTTCCCGACAGATTTTCCAGAACCGCGCGCATCTTGGCCCAATGGACGGGGAGGGGTTCGCCAATATGCTGGAGATCACGGCAGAGGCTATGTTCAATAGCAGCACGAACCTTGTCAAAATCTTGATCCGTTTTGAGGTTGGTACTGCGAACTGTGAGGTTAGGAACCCCCTCCGGGATCTGAAAGGCACTTTCATCTAGGTGGGCAGGACAGTCATCTTTTTCATTTTTGACGATGATAATTGGGCTACCCCGTCCTAGGAGTTGGATCGACTCTAGCCAATATTGGAAGTCCGTTTGTCCCTTGCGGTTGTCGTGAACTAGGACGTAGACGGAGCGTTCAGAGAGGAAAAATTGGTGGGTCGTGTGGTAGATGTGTTGACCGCCGAAATCCCAGATATTGACCCGATAGGGGTGGTCATTAGGATGTTGGATTTCCCAAGGAAGAATATCAATGCCCCTTGTCCATTCCCATTCATTGGGGGATGGCAGCTTGTAGTCTGGGGTTTTCAGCTTATTGGCGAGGCTGGTTTTACCCGCTGTACCATCACCAACGAGGATGAGTTTGGCTTCGTAGAGGCGTTTGGATTCCCGTTGGCTGTTGAAATAGAACTGGAGGATGGTCTGGCAGTCTCCTAGACTTTGCCAGAATTCTCTTGGACCTAAAATTTCCGGCGGAATCGGTAGAGGATTGCCCCGTAGGTCGAGTGTTTTTAACTTAGGAAAATCTTGAAGATACTCCGGCAGGCTGCTGAGTTGGTTTCCCCTGAGGTCAAGGCGAGAGAGATTTTGCAGTTGTGCAATTTCCGGCGGCAGGCTGCCGAATTGGTTCTCGCTGAGGTCAAGGCGAGAGAGATTTTGCAGTTGTGCAATTTCCGGCGGCAAAACCTCCAACTCCATCCCCGTCAGGTCTAGCGTTGTCCAACCTTCCGCTTTCGCCTGTGCCAACAACTCCAACAATTCCGCTTGTGTCATCACGTCCAATCCACCGGCAAAACTTACTTCATCCTAACTGACCCAATTCCTCAACTCCTGCCAAACAACGAAGGCGCACCCCTAACAGATACGCCCTCATCATCACCCTAACGGCAATACCTTAACCCTTCTCCACTCCCGTAATGGGGTCAGCATTGGGATCAGGAAGGGGTTTTTGCACCGAAATATCCGACGACCAATTCTCCGAATCCGAGGACTTCGATCGCGATCGCGATACCTGTTGCACCCGTCGCTCCTGTAACTGAGTCAACTCCTGCTGATACAGAGCAAAAATCCGTCCCAAACTCACCGCCAACGCATCCCAACTCTCATCATGAGTCAGCTTACTGGCAATCCCCTGCAACATCTCCTGCTGGTCGTTCTTCTGCACATAGCGTTTCAAACGAGCGCCATCCTTCGATAACGCCGCCTGATAAATCTCGCCATCGCACCACCATAACCCCGGCTGATTCAATAACCAGGTTAATAAATACCCCTCAGGATACTGCTCTCGGACCCATGCGGCTAAATGCTGGAGTTCTTTCATCGCCTCACCTTGGTTCACGTTAAATGCATTAATTAATTGGTCGGGTTGCTCAAAACGATAAGTATCTTCAATCTGAATCATGGGACTATGACTCACATGAATATGAGTAGAAGGACGAGGGTCAGAGACCGACGACGGCCTCGGAGGGTCGGGGTGCTGACGTTTCACAGAGGTCACAACGTAAACGACTAAACAACGGGACGAAGATGAACACCATGGACCAGAGCGCCAGAGCAGTTAGACTCACCCCAGTACAGCTCAACATCCAATCCCAGGTTACCCCGAACAGGAGCGAACCTGAGTCAACACCCGCACGATATCATCGATCGCCCCCCGTTGTTCCGCCGCCGATCGCGTCGATTGATTGACGATAATTGCAAAGGTCAGGGTTCCATACTCCCGATGCTCCAAATACCCCGACAACGCCGACACTCCAGCAATCGTCCCCGTTTTCGCCTGAATCGCCACTGGACTATCTCCCAACCGGTGTCGCAGCGTCCCCGACTCCCCCGCCACCGGCAGCGACTCCCGATAGAGACTCCCATGGGGACTCCTGGCCATCCCCTGTAATGTCTGCACCAACGCCTGAGGACTGACCCAGTTCACCCGAGACAAGCCAGAGCCATCATTCACCTCAAACAGCTCCTCATCAACCCCCAACTGAGCCAACACCCGACTCACCATTTGCAATCCCCGGTCAGCCGCCGAGGGAGATCTCCCCGAGGACTCCTCCTCAGCCAACAACTCTGGCGATGCCGTGACCCCCAACCAACGCAACAACACCTCGGCATAGAGATTATCACTGACCCGATTCGTCCGCTCCACTAAACTTCCCAGGGAGGGAGAATCCACCGCTGCAATTTCCCCTCCTTTCACCAACTGGGGAACCTCTGTAATCTGGCGACTTCCCACCGGCAACCCCTGAGCTTGCAACTGACGGCTAAATTGCTCTAAAAAGGCTTCATTGGGATACACCTGCGCCACCGACACCGCCGCTGGCTCAGATCCCGCTGCTAACTCCCCCTCAATGGTAATGATCGGGTCTCCAAACCCCCGTCCCAACCGCAGCCATTCGGACTCCTCCGCCGCCACGGTTCGGGAGCGATTATCTAACCACCAACGACCCGGAGAGCCATCCTCCTCCCGTTCCCACTCCACCCGCAACGGCTCCCCAATCTCTTGAGGATGCAGGGTAAAGGGAATCTCATTGCGGTCAATAATGGCACTATTGGCCGGTGCGCCATAGCCTGCCTGAACATCTTGCCATTGCCAACGGGGATTAATCGCCTCCCCCGGGAAATAACTGGCATCGAGCCAGAGTTCTCCAACATGAGTCAGTCCCGCCGCCGCCACCTGTTGCGCCAACGTCTCTAAATGCTCACGGGTTAGGGTGGGATCTCCCCGGCCGACAATCTGCAACCCCGTTTCCGTGCGATAGACCGAGGTGCGAACCCGGTAATCAGGGCCGAGATGAGTTAAGGCGGCGGCGGTGGTGAGAAGTTTGACGTTCGAGGCCGGTAAAAAATACTGCTGTGCCTCGCGACTGTAGAGGGTGCGATCGCCCTCTAGAGACTGCACCAAAATCCCCCAACGAGACCCTGGCCCATGATTGAGGCGAATGGCATCTAGAGCATCAGCTAACTCTCCCTGACAAATTCGCCCCGGTTCCTCCTGAGCCAAACCCCGCTGTCCCGGGAACTGCCAACTCCCCACCAGGACCATCGCGGCGATCGCCCCGACAAGCGTTCCCGACCGACTGTAAGTCATCCTCATCGTTTACCCCGAAACCCTACGAGACGAAACCGATCTAGCATGATATCATAGTCGGCATAACTTAAAGCATATGTCCTATCAGTCTCCGGGGGAGTAACACAGGTATGAAACGGTTGAACAAGATACTCTCAGTTACCATGGGAACCGCTGGTTTGGTTCTGGGACAGGCCGTCCTGAGTACCAGCTCATCTCTGTTCCCTCGTGTTGAGACCGCCCCAGGTCGCGCGATGGTCAATGCTAGCCCCATCACCTACGTTCCCCCCAATCGCGGCCGTCCTCAACAAACCCAAGGAACCGGTTCCCGTGGCTGTGAAGCCATCAGCGAGGAGAAGGGCGATGCCATCGAAGTTACCCTGGTGACCCCCACCAACCATACCGCCTACACCGTCTCAGAACGACCGGTCTTCTACTGGCTCGCCGGACATACCGTCAACCGTCCCGTTGAGTTTACCCTCGTTGAAGATGGCAACCCCAACCCCATCTATGTGCGGCGACTTGACCGCCTTGAGGCTGGCATGAATCAAGTCGTCATCGACTCTGAACAAGCCTTAGAGGTGGGTAAAACCTATCGTTGGACCGTTTCGGTCATTTGCAATGCTCGACGACGTTCTGCGGATGTATTCGCCCAAGGTTGGGTCGAACGAGTGGCCATCTCCGATGAACTTCAGGCCCAACTAGATTCAGCCACCACCCCCGAAGAAATCGCTCAAGCCTATGCGGGGTCTGGAATTTGGCTGGACGCTCTCGCCCATCTCAGCAGCGACAGCGATCGCCTCGAAGCCTTTGAGGCTGAACTAGAGAATAGTGCAACCCTCAGCGAGCAGGATGAAACAACCGTTCAAAACTAACCATGACTGCCGCCCATGAGATAGAGCAGGGCCATGCGAACCGCTACCCCGCTGGTGACTTGGGCCTGAATGAGACTCAACTCGGGGTCATCCATCACATCCGAACTCAGTTCAACCCCCCGATTGGTCGGGCCCGGATGTAACAGTTTGACCCCAGGCTGGCAATGTTTGAGGCGATCGCGCGTAATGCCGAAGGACTGCTGATACTCCCGTAAACTGGGCAACAGATGAGCCGTCATCCGTTCTCGCTGTAACCGCAATGTCATGACAAAATCCGCCCCCTGCAACGCCTCACCCATATCCCAATGCAGATGTAAGCGGTCTGGGTGATAGATTCCCATGGCCTCGATGAACCGCTTGGGCAGTAATGTCGGGGGTGCGGCCAAGTGAACCTGGGCCCCACTGGCGGTTAAACTCCAGATGTTCGATCGCGCCACCCGAGAATGTAAGATATCCCCAACAATCGCGACTTTCTTACCCTGCAACAGGTCAGTTCGCGGATTGTCACGATCCAAATGGGCGCAAATCGTAAATAAATCCAACAGGGCCTGAGAGGGATGTTCATGTAAGCCATCCCCCGCATTCAGCACTCCCACATGAGTTCCTAGGCGTTCCATCTCCCGCGCGATCGCCTGAGGAACCCCTGCCTGGCTATGGCGTATTACCATCATATCCGTCCCCATTGCCAGATACGTCTTGGCAGTATCTAAAATGGTCTCTCCCTTCGTTAGAGACGAATTTCCCGCCGCAAAATTAAGAGTATCCGCCGACAGTCGTTTCGCCGCTAACTCAAAGCTACTGCGAGTCCGAGTCGAGGGTTCAAAAAACAAATTCGTCACCACCCGTCCCTGCAACGTCGGGACTTTCTTGGTTCGCCGAGATAAGACTTCCCGAAAACTTGCGGCTGTGCGTAACACCGTGTCGTATTCAGAAACAGAGAAGTCTTCTAAGGACAGGATATGTCGCCGAGTCCAAGGAGGGGTCGCTATGACAGTCATTAGAGAAGGTTAAACTATGCGCAGTAACAGTATCAAATCATATCTGCTGTTGGGTCTGACTGGGGCGATCGCCAGTCTTGCTATCACTTCCCCAGCCCTAGCCCAACGGCGCTTCGGGTCTCCCCGCTGGAACCCTCCCCAACCCTCAACCCCCGTCATCTCCGAATCCGAGAGTTCCAATGATGATGATGTCCAAGCCAAATATCCCCCAGGAGATGTCAACCTCAGTCCTGACAACCCCAATCCCAACGCCCCCGCCGACGACGAACGAACCATCACCGTAACCGTCTACCGGCCCGACTTATTTTGCGAAAATCTGATTCCCCGAACGGAACAAGTCGCACCTAATCAGGCCACCGAAGGGGCGATCGGTCATGTCCTAAAAGACTGGGCCCAGGGGGAGTTTCGTCTAGCCGGCTACCGAGTGCAACGAGACGACTCCACCCGCACCGTCAACGTGGATTTACGCATCGCCCCCGACGCACCCCGTCGTTGGGCCTCCCTATCCACCTGTGAACAATTCTCTCTGTTGGGCAGTTTACGCAACACCCTGCTCCAAAACCCAGAATTAGATATTGCTGGAGTTGAGTTCACCAGTCAGGGACAACCGTTGCGGTTTTAGGAAGAAAGCAGCAGGCAATAGGCAGTAGGCAATAGGGGGGATAAAGGGAATAGAGGGCGTACCGCAAGTGGCACGCCCTCTATTCCTCTCTCTTTCTCCGTGTCCTCTGTGACTCTGTGGTTCCCCTCTCCCCTCTTCCCTCTCCCCTCTTCCCTACTGCCTACTGCCTATTGCCTACTGCCTATTGCCTACTGCCTACTACCTACTGCCTATTGCCTACTGCCTTTCTTCCCCTCTTCCCTGTATCCTGGAAAGAAGAGTAATCTGCATATCCCTTCAACATGAATCAGGAGTTACAGGAGACCCAACTCGCCGCAGGGGCGATCGTTGAGGACATTGCCGCCGGGGTGACGGCGGCGGTGAGTTTTAATAATGACGCTGAGGCATTGACAGCGGCCCAGTCCGGCGTGGCACTTTACGATCGCACCCCCTGGGGACGCTTAGAACTCACTGGGGGCGATCGCCTTCGCTTCATTCATAATCAAAGTACCAACACCTTTAACCAACGCCAGCCGGGAGAGATCTGCGAGACCGTATTTGTCAACAATACCGCTCGCACCCTAGACCTCGCCACAACCTACATCACCGATGAGTCTGTCATCATCTTAGTCTCTCCCAACCGTCGCCAAACCCTGTTTCAACTCTTAGATCGCTACATCTTCCCAGCCGACAACGTCGAGTTGCGCGATCGCACCTCAGAGACCGCCTGTTTTAGCCTCATTGGGGATAGCAGCCTGTCACTCCTCCAAAAACTCGGTCTTACAGAAGACATTCCCCCCGGACAGCATCGCCGCATCACCCTAGAATCTCTCCCCAACGCCCCAGAGATTCGCCTCGCCGCCACCAATGGCCTCAACCTTCCCGGTTATACCCTTCTCTGCGAAGCCGACCAAGCCGCCGGACTCTGGAAAGCCCTACAAGACCATGGGGCGACCCCTCTCGGAGAACGCGTCTGGCAGCGATTGCGGATTCAACAAGGACGGCCCGCCCCCGATGCCGAACTCACCGACGACTATAACCCCTTAGAGGCGGGACTTTGGGACTATATTTCCTTCGACAAAGGCTGTTACATCGGCCAAGAAACCATCGCCCGCCTCAACACCTATCAAGGAGTCAAACAACAACTCTGGGGCCTACATCTCCCCGAATCCGTCGAACCCGGAACCCCAATTGAACTCAACGATAAGAAAGTCGGAACCCTCACCAGCATCATCCCTACGGAAGACGGCTATATCGGCTTAGGCTATATCCGAACCAAAGCCGGAGGCGCCGGCCTCTCCGTCAAACTCGGGTCCACCCAAGCCACCGTCCTCGACGTCCCCTTCCTCTCCCGAGGCTACCTCTGCCCCCCCAAACCCTAACCCCCTCCTCTCCCTCTTGCCAGAAGAGGGCAACCACAAGGGTACGCCCCTACGTTATTTCTCCCCTCCTGGGAGGGGCTAGGGGTGGGTTATATCTACTGCCTAGGGCGACCACAAGGGTACGCCCCTACCTTGTTTTTATTCCCTGTTCCCTGTTCCCTGTTCCCTTCCCCCATGACCCATCTACTCATCCCTGCGGCCGGCGTCGGTCGCCGTATGGGAAGCGATCGCAACAAACTCCTACTACCCCTTCTCCATCAGTCTATCCTTGCCTGGACCCTCAAAGCTGCCGAAGCCGCCGAGGCCATCACCTGGATTGGACTCATTTGCCAACCCTATGATTTGGACGAGTTTAAGGAGATTCTCAGTCAACTCTCCCTTAGCAAACCCGTTCACTTCATCGATGGAGGAGACACCCGCCAAGAATCCGTCTATAACGGCCTACAGGGTCTTCCCGAAGATGCCAGCCATGTTCTGATTCATGACGGGGCCCGCTGTCTGGCCACTCCCGATCTCTTCAATCGCTGTGCCAAGGCGGTTCAGACCTGTCCCGGCCTCATCGCCGCCATCCCGGTGAAAGATACCATCAAAGTGGTCAACGAAGATCTAGAGATTCAGGATACCCCCGATCGCCGCCATCTCTGGGCCGCCCAAACCCCCCAAGGCTTCGAGGTAGCCACCCTCAAAGCCTGTCACGATCGCGGCCGCCACGAGGGTTGGCAAGTCACCGACGATGCGGCATTATTTGAGAAATGCCAACTCCCGGTTCAAATCGTCCCCGGAGAAGAAACCAACCTCAAAGTCACCACTCCCATCGACTTAACCATCGCCGCCTTCGTCCTCAACCACCGCGATCGCCAATCTTAACCCCACAAACTCCAACAAATCGATTAAGCTAAAAAACGGATTCCCCCAGGAATCAGGGCAACCACAAGGGTTCGCCCCTACGTCTTTTCTGTTCCCTGTTCCCTACTCCCTATTCCCTTCTTTCCTATGCCACGGACACAACGCAACGACAATTTCATCGATAAATCCTTTACTGTCATGGCAGATATTATCCTTAAGATTCTGCCCGCCAAACAATCAGCGAAGGAAGCCTTTGCCTACTATCGTGATGGGATGTCTGCCCAGGCTGACGGTGAATATGCCGAAGCCATGGACAACTACAAGGAAGCCCTCAAGCTCGAAGATGACCCCAACGATCGCAGCTATATTCTCTACAATATGGGGCTGATTTATACCAGCAATGGGGAACATGATAAAGGTCTGGAAAAATATCATGAAGCCCTGGAGTTAAACCCCCGGATGCCCCAAGCGTTTAATAATATCGCTGTGATTTATCAATATCGCGGAGAACGGGCCAAGGAAGAAGGAGATTTTGATACGTCCGAAGCACTCTTTGATAAAGCCGCAGACTATTGGAAACAAGCGGTTCGCTTAGCCCCCAACAACTACATCGAAGCCCAGAACTGGATGAAAACCACCGGTCGCGCCTCTTTAGATGGGTTTTAAGTTGTACCAAAACAGCCTAAACACGAGAATTTAAGCCCCCTAAAAAGTTCAATCTAGCTAACTTTAAACAGGAGATATTTATGAGTCAATTCAATAAAGATGATGTCAAAAAAGTGGCTCATCTCGCCCGCTTGCAACTCACGGAAGCTGAAGAAACTCAATTTGCCGGTCAACTCAGTGGCATTTTAGACTACTTCCAACAGTTGGAAGAGTTAGACACCGAAAACGTCAAACCCACGGCCCATGCCATTGATATGCGGAACATTACCCGCCGTGACCAACAGGAACTGTATCCTTATCGGGAAGACTTGCTAGAGTCCGCCCCCGATCGCGAAGATGAGTTCTTTAAGGTTCCTAAAATCATGTAGGGTTGGCGGAACTGTTCTTCGCACACCGCATCCAGGAACGGTTGGGCCAACTGGTTTAAGGGGCGATCATCGCCCTTTCGGGGCTGAATGTGGCGAATCTGGATCAGGTCGGGGCTAGGGGAATGGATGCTGTAGCCGAGTTCCGACAACTGATGTAGACCAATCTCCAAGGGGCGATCGCCAATCCCCAGTTTCTGCTGAATCACCGTTCGCGGGCGGGTTTCCTCAGTTCGGCTGAGATATTTGGCAATCCCAATCAGCGTCAACCAGGTTTGTTGACTGGCGGCTTCTAGATCGGCAATGGCGATCGGTGGTGGCGACATCGGGTCTGGTATGAGAGACTGGGGTTGAGTGAGCGTCTCCCCCTCGTCCACCTCGATCGCCTCCATATCAATCGAACGGACATCAATCAGACGAACCTCATAATTTGAACGCTTGGAGTTGAAATCGAGTTCAACAATCGCATCACAGCGGCCTGGGGGAAGGTCATCCTCATAATGACCCCACCACATCCCCGGAAACCCATGATCGCAACTCTCATCTCGCAGTCGAAACGAGGTAATCAGATATTGTAACTTCTGCCCCTTGACCTTGAGTTTTCGATGTCTCGCCCCCTCAAACCAACAGTTTCGCACTCGCAAGCGAGGGACGGGATTCCCCATTCCACAGGGTTCGAGACATTTCAACTCCCGAAACAAGTCTTGACCGAGATCCGCCACCGTCACCTCTAAGTCATAGTTGAGAATCGGTTGCATCCCACCAAATCGTCCCAATTTTTGGACCAATCGTTGATTGAGGGCTTCTCGTAACAGCGGTAAATTCTCCAGGGGAAGACTTAACCCCGCCGCAAAGGGATGGCCGCCAAAGCGATGCAGCAGATGGGCCTGACTGTTGACTAACTCATAGAGATCCAATCCTGCTACAGAACGGGCTGACCCTTTCGCCAGGGGCGGATCACTATGATGATCTTCCCAGAGTAACAGGGTTGGCCGACCCCATTCACTGGCAATCTGTCCCGCCACCAAGCCCAACACCCCCACCTCCCATTGAGGATCACTGAGAACTAAAACCGTCGTCGTCGACAAATCAATCTGTTGAAGCTGCTGTTGCACACTTTGCAACACTCGCTGCTGCACTTCCTTGCGGCGAGCGTTGGCTTCATCCGCTTGTCGGGCCAGGGTTTCGGCGCGATCGCCATCTCGGCAAGTCAACAACTCCACACAAAAACTGGCATCCCCATACACCCGACTAACGGCGTTAATCCGCGGCCCAATGCCAAAGGAGATATCTGTGGGGCGATCGCCATGACGTTTACAATGCTGCAACAGGGCCTTCACCCCCGGATGAGTGGTGTTGGTCATCTGTTCTCGGAGTTGTTGCAATCCCCGCTGGGCTAAATAGCGACAATCTCCCCGTAACTCCACCAAATCGGCAATTAAACCGATCGCCACCAAATCCAACAAACCCTCCTTCGGCTGCTGGGGAATCTCCGGTAAGGCCTCATAGAGACCTTCCACCAACTTATAGGCCACCGCCACCCCCGACAAATGATAGAGAGGATGATCCTCAGGGAAATTGCGAGGATTAATCAACGCCGTAACGGGAGGACGTTGAGGCAATAGGGTATGGTGGTCGGTGACAATAATATCAATCCCCAACTCCGCCGCCCGCTCAATTTCTGCCAGATTCGTACTTCCCGTATCACAGGTGACAATCAGGCTCACCCCTTGTGCCGCTAACCGCTCAATTCCGGGCTGGTTCAGGCCATGAGACTCCGTGAGGCGATTGGGGATATAGTACGACAACTGCTGCGAACGGTCGAAAAACTGCCCCAGTCCTTCCCAAAGCACTGACGTCGCCGTCACTCCGTCCGCATCGAAATCTCCCCATATTGCCACTGCCTCCCCGTGGGCGATCGCCTGTTGCAAGCGGGCGATCGCCTGCTGGAGTTCTGCCCCAAATGCAGCCGCAGCAGTCGGTCGGTAGTCGCGTGAATCGAGGAACCCTGGTAGCTCGGACAAGTTTCGTTGCTGTCGATTCCAAAGTAACCTTGCCAAGCGTTCGCCCCCAGCAGGGGCGTACCGTTGCACCGCTCGAACAAACTCATCCGGGGGCGAGTCTGGGGTGCTACAGTGCCAAAGGGGTGAGGGATGCGACCACTCCATTTATTGCCTCCACGTCGTCCACTGCCTCTCATTAACGGTCATCGTTGAGTATAAGGGGCCAGATGTGGGGACAACCGGCGTCTGAGATTTCCCATCTGCTGTCGTTATCTGAGGAATCTGAGAAATTTCAATTTCACCCTCGACCTCTGCGGGGTCTAACTCCTCAGACGTATCAGCGTAGTGAGGGTAGTTCTGCCATCGCATCGCCGGTTCCAGCCCGATATCTCGGCGAACGGGACGAGGTTTCGGAGAACTGCGTCGTGGGGTTGAGGAGGCGATTCCGGACTCAATCGTAAATCCATCACTCAGATGAGCCGCATCCAAGGTCATCTGGACAGATTCCGAGACATCTCGTAGGACCAAGTTACAACAGGCGCTTTCCGCTTGCCGCCGTAACTGAATCAAGGACACCACGCCATTGCGATCGATGTGGTGTACGTCAGCGAGATCCACAATCCAGGTTTTTTGATTCGCCGCGATCGTCGCCAGGAGTTGTCCCAACTTCCGTTTGAGCTTGGCTGCACCATGGGCATTCAGTTTACCGTGGGGTCGGAGGACGATGGCCATCGCCGGTTTTGCACTCCCTTGATTGGACAATAACGGTCAGAATTGTCAAAAATCCTGTTTCCTTGGCTTGATAACGTAACGCAGACACCGAGAGACTGGGTGCATCCATCCTACCGTGAATTTTTGTTCTGTTTTAGGGACTTCGAGACAACTTTGTCAAAGTTTCACAGAATTTTTAGCTTAGCTTTGCAAAGCTCACTCCCCTCATCGGCCCAAACCCCTCTCCATCCCCAACACCACTCCTCCAGAATAAATCCTCTGCTCATGGGGTTGATTTTTAAATCAACATTTGTTATACTCCTCCAGAGAGTCGGCCCCAACCCCGTTTGTTCTTGGAGTCTCCAGACTTCATGAACATTCGCCCCATTCGTCTTTTAAGATGGGGACACACGATTGAATGGAACATGACCAAACTTCAATATGTCTTGTTTATTGGCGTCGCCAGTCTGAGTTTGGCGATCGCCCTCCCCCTGAACGAGCCAGGGATTGCCAGTACTGGCACAACGAGCCTCGTCACCTGGCAACCCAATGTCCTCGAAGCCATTATTCTGGGGATAGTACAAGGGCTAACGGAATTTATCCCCATCAGTAGTTCTGCTCACCTGAAAGTGGTTCCTGAGTTTCTCGGTTGGGGTGATCCTGGGGCCTCGTTTACCGCCGTCATTCAACTCGGCAGCATTGTGGCAGTCATTTGGTACTTTTGGAACGATTTAATTCAGGTCTTCGGCGGTGGATTGCGGGCCCTCCTGCGACGAGACTACCAAAGTGAAGACTTTAAAATTGCCCTGGGAATTATCTTAGGAACCATTCCCATTTCTGTCGTTGGCTTAATCGTTAAATTTGGCTTTCGGGAGTTCTATGAATTTACCGCCCGCAGTTCAGTGGTGATTGCCATTGTTTCGATTGTCATGGGTCTATTACTGGGCTTGGCAGAACAATTTTGTCGTCACAAACGCAATTTTGAGCAACTGAAAACCCGAGACGGAATTTTAATGGGAATCGCTCAAACCCTAGCCCTAATTCCTGGCGTATCCCGGTCTGGCTCAACCATTACCGCTGGTCTATTCATGGGATTAGAACGAGCCACCGCCGCTCGCTTTTCCTTCCTCTTGGGCCTACCAGCCATCACCCTAGCCGGAATCGTGGAATTGGGTGATGTGCTTGAGGCCACGCAGACGGTCGGCCCCATGCCCCTCACCGCCGGGATTATTTCAGCCGGCGTATTTTCCTACCTTTCAATTGCCTGGTTAATCAACTATCTCAAAACTCAAAGCACCTGGCTTTTTGTCTGGTATCGAGTTGCCTTTGGGATTGTGATTTTAGTCGGACTCAGTAGCGGTTTACTGCAACCCTAGTGCCATCACAGCAAAGATACAAGCGATGAGATACAAGCGATGAGACAACCTGCATCCATACCGGTCAGGCTCAGCTCCCTGTATAGCCTTAATGGACAACCCATCACCCTCAGCCAAGAACTCGGTCGAGGAGGGGAGGGGAGCATCTACGCCATCGCTGAACAGCCCCAATGGGTGGCGAAGGTTTATCACCCCAATAAACTCACCCCCGAGGGCTTAGCCAAACTGCGGTTGAGTTTACAATATCCCCCCCAAAACCCAGCCATTGCTGCCCCCGTCGATTTATTACTCAATAGCAGTGGTCGGGTATTGGGGTTCATGATGCCACGGGTTCCCCAAGGCTATCCCCTTCATGACTTGTATACCCCCCGCAGTCGTCGCCAGAAACTGCCCTTTTTTACCCATACCCACTTACACCGAGTCGCCCGCAATCTCTCCGTCGCCGTCTCCGCCTTGCATCATCGTGGCTATGTCATCGGCGATGTCAATGAGTCCAATATGTTGGTCAATCCCTCGGCGTTAGTCTTTCTCATTGATACCGACTCCTTCCAGATTCGCGATCGCCGCTCGGGAGTTATCTATCGCTGTGGGGTGGGGAAACCGGAATTTACCCCCCCCGAATTGCAAGGACAACGCTTCGATCGCTGCGATCGCACCCCCGCTCATGACGCGTTTGGCATGGCCGTCCTGATTTTCCAATTGCTCATGGAAGGTACCCATCCCTTCGATGGCGTCTATCTCAAACCCGGCGATCCCCCCCTAATCCAAGATCGCATCCTCGCCGGATACTACGCCTATAGCCAGCGTTCCGTTCCCCTGCGGCCCAAACCCTTCGCCCCCCCGTTCACGGCCCTCCATCCTCGCCTACAAGAGCTATTCCACCGTTGCTTTGACCTGGGCCATCAGCAGCCCCACCATCGGCCCACCGCAGATGACTGGGCGATCGCCCTCACCAAAGCCGAGCGGGCCCTGGTCTCCTGTCAACATAACCCCCGTCACCGTTACGGCGGGCATCTCGCCAGTTGTCCCTGGTGTGAACGAACCCAAAAATTAGGAGGACGAGATCCCTTCCCCGCCCCCAATACCATCGTCCCACCTCTCCCCAAACGGCGATCGCGACCTAAACCCAAACCCCCCAAACGGGTAGACAAACCCATCTACCAAGCCCCTCCCCGAACCTTTGCCCGTCCCCGCAAGCCCTTTCGTCGCAGTTCTCGTCCCTGGCAAGTCATGCTGGGGGGAACTCTCTCCCTCATGCTCGGCTACGGGGGCTATCAGCATTGGCAAATGGAACGACAGCGACAGATGACGGTTCAAGAAATCGTGCAACTCCAGGGGGCCGGGCAATTTGGCCGCTGCTTGCAAGCCATTCGCCAAGTGCCTTTCTCCCTACGGGAACGGGTGCAACCCGTCGGCGATCGCTGTCATCTCGGCGAAGCCCAAACCCTTGCGAACACCGGAAACTTCCATGGGGCCCTAAACCAACTGCGACGCATCCAGGACGAAAACGCCGTCTCCGCCAGCGTCAACCGTTTGCGACAACAGATCACCTCCGCCCTCCTCGAACAAGCCCAACAGACCTATGATGACGGGCAATTGCAAACCGCCATCGCCCTCTTAAACTCCCTCCCCCAAGAAACCACCTCCTCAGAACAACGGCAGGAAATCGCCCAGCAATGGCAACAGGCCTGGAACAGTAATCAAGACGAATTTGACCAGGCCCAAGCCGCTCTCGTGAACAACAATCCCCACCAGGCGATCGCCCAAAGCCAACAACTCACCACCCGCCATTGGCAACAACAGGGGCAAGACCTCCGCGATCGCGCCTATACTCAACTGGTGGGTCAAGCCCTAGACAATGACAACCTCCCCCAAGCCCAACAGTGGTTTGAGCAAATCCAAGATACTCGCCAACGCAGTCGCCTTGAACATCGCCTCGACGGTTTGCGCGATCGCCTCGAATACGAAGCCAATCGCCAACGCCTTGAAAAAGCCCGAACTGCCCTCTATCAAGGGGATTTCCAAACTGCACAAGAGCAATTCAACCAACTCGGGGGCGGCCTCAACCGACTCCAAACCCTCGGCGATGATCGCCCAGAAGTTCTCCTGCAAACCCTCTCCAACTATCGCCAACTCGAAAGCTGGCTCATCGCCGGTGAGTGGCAACGAGCCAACACCTGGACTCGCCAAGAACTGCAACGATTTGCCAATCGGCGAGCCACCTGTGAGGATGTGCGACTATTAGACCAACTCTGGAGCCAACAGAGTTCAGGGGAACAGGGATTGCAACAGCAATTAGAGTACAAACAAGAGCAAGGGATTCTCGGCGAGACTGGCCTCAGCCTTAGCCAACGCCAGACCTTAGATCAGATGTATCCGCAACGGCTCAACATCGGCCAAACTGGTGCTCAACTAGACCATCGCCTCCAGGCCTGTTTTGACTCCTGAGCCAGTTCACCCCTAGGCGTTCAGGTCAGCACAAATCGCGGCCCCAATCAATCCCACCTTGGGTTCTAGGACCACCTCAACGGGAATCTCTTTTAACAACGGACTCACCCGTCCCTTATCCAGATAGGCCGTCATAAAGGTCTGATTGCGATGCAGCAGGGGCAGAATTTTCGCCGCAATCCCCCCCGCAATATAGAGACCGCGATAGGGCAACAGTTTTAAGGCCAAGTTCCCCGCCTCGGCTCCATAGGCGGAGACGAACATCTCCATGGTTTTCTGAGAAATCTCATCCGACTCCTCCAGGGCTGCCTCAGAAATCGCCGCCGCCGGAGTCTCCGCTGCCAACATCTGCCGACAATTGGCATGGTCTGCAAAATGGCGATCGCAGAGAAACTCATAAATCGAGACAATTCCCTGTCCCGACACCACCCGTTCCACGGAGACCCGATCTAAGGACTGACTAGACTTGAGATAGTCCAAGAGTTCAAATTCCAGGGCTGTCCGGGGGGCAAAATCACTATGTCCGCCTTCTGTTGCGCCCACGTGGGTCTGAGTTCCGTAAGAAATGAGAAAACACTGCCCCAGCCCTGTGCCTGCCCCCAGAACCGCTAAAGGAGCATCCCGTCGTTGTTTCTGAGCCGGGTTCACCTCCTGAAGCCGATGTAAATCCGCCTCATCCAATCCCAAAACCCCGTAACCAATCGCAGCGAAGTCGTTAATCAGGGTGACGGACTTAATCTCCAGCTCTCGGGCCAGGCGAGTTCCCTCTAAGGACCAAGAAAGGTTCGTCAGTTGCGAGCTGTTGTTAACCACGGGCCCGGCGATTCCGAAACAGGCCCGTTGAACCGGGCCGGAATACTCGGCCTCTTTCAAGAAGCCGGCGGCAATGGGAACTAAATCGGGATAGTCTTGACTGGGGTAGGTTTGTTCATGGAGAAGTTGCAATTGGGGATGGTTCTGATGCTGGGTCACCTCCACCAATCGCAAAATGGTTTTGGTTCCGCCAATATCACCGGCTAGGACAACGCTCATATATACTAAACTCTATACTTGACTCAATGGGGTCTGCTTATTAATTTAAGTGAATTTCGGCTTAGTTTAGGCGTATCTGGCTTTCCGTTTCGCTTAAATGGCTCGTATCCCCCTTGAGTTCCAAGCACCAATCCCCGTCATATCGGGTTAATTTGACCAAACAGCAACAAGCGGTCTGCATGTCGACCGGATGACCCAGTAAGCCTTGCGTCATCCCTAACACCGTTGCTCCATGACCCAGCAAGAGAAGGTCGCCGCTCGTTTGACGGGCCAGCTCACGGGCCGTTTCTCCCGAGCGTCGCCAACAATCTTCTTGACTGACTTCAGGATACTGGGGTTGCGATCGCGATCGATAGCTCAAGTCTAGGCGAGGAAATTCTGCCTGCAATTCCTCAGGAGAGGCAATTTCTGGCATTTCCGTCATCCAGTCCGGATTGAGCCATTCGCCAATTCCCCATTCCAGATAAATCCCCGTTCCCAAACGTTCGGCCACCGCATTAGCCGTGGTGACACAACGACGAAAGGGAGAGCTAACAATCGTCAACCTCGACGAACCCTGGTCATACTCCTGTTCTAATCGTTGAGCCAGTTCCTGAGCTTGTTGTAATCCCTGTTCAGAGAGAGGGGGGTCATAACGTCGGCGAGCGGTTTCAAACCAGTCTGGATATTGGAAATCATAACGATGACCATGTCGTGCAATCCAGATGGTCTGTGGAGTCTGATTGTTTGAGGAGCGGTTGGAGGTCATAGGAGCAATAAATCAAGGGTCACGGTGCTTTAAAATAGAAGAACTTGTCATCCGAGTAATCAACTGATAAACGTCTCGTCCCTTCACGAGTTGCAACGTGAGCGTTTGGATTAATTGAAGGGAACAAGGATGACCATGACCGCTGATTAAAATGATGTGTTCCGAGAGAGTTCCGTTAAACAAAAGCTATGGCTAAACGACGAAAAAAAACATTTCCCTGTGGACATAAAGGGCATGGCAAAACCTGTCATCGCTGTGAACAAGAACGCCGAGAACGGGAGAAGCAATTACAGGCATTTCACAAGAAAAAAGCAGAGAAAGAAGCCTGGGAAGCAAGCTTTGAGCAGGATGATATTGATTTGCGATCGCTGCCTCAATATGTGGTCGTCAAAGCCAGAGATATTATATCCGGCTTAGCCGAACACCAAAGTTATCGCGACTTTAATGGCAAGCGAATGAGACACGATCGCCAAGTCATTAGTATACCCATCACTCGCAACTATCGCATGATTTGCCGCGATGATGGCGATTGGGTGATCCCGCAGTCGGTGTTATCCCATGAAGACTATAACGTCAAAAAACCTGGAGCGTAGGGGTTATAATTCCCCACAGATACGCTCAAAGGCCGCCGCTGGATTCTCGGCTAAGGTAATGGGACGACCAATCACCAAATAGCTCGCTCCTGCATCGAGGGCCTGTTTGGGAGTCATCACCCGCTGTTGGTCTCCAGAAGCTGCCCAGGACGGACGAACACCGGGACAAATGAGCAGAAAGTTCGGACCACAGATTTGTCGCAGTTGTTGAGCCTCCTGGGGGGAGCAGACGGCTCCCGCTAGCCCAGACTCCTGAGCCAATAGGGCCATTTTCAGGGCATATTCGGGGAGTTCGATGGGAACCTGAAGGTCAAACGCCAGTTCTCGGGCGTTGAGGCTGGTTAACAGGGTGACGGCGATGGCGTTAGCCAGGGGTTGATGAGCTGCCTCGGCCCCTTCCCGCAACGCCTGTTGAGCGGCTTGCAGGGCCGGCCGTCCAGCGGTGGCATGTACGGTCAACAAATCCACCCCATAGCGGGCCGCCGAACGACAGGCTCCCGCCATGGTATTGGGGATATCGTGAAGTTTCAGGTCCAGAAAAATCCGTTTCCCTCTTGTTTTCAGAAGCTCAAGGATTGGGGGACCTTCACTGATAAAGAGTTCGAGTCCCACTTTCCAGAATTGTACATCAGGAAGTCGGTCTAGTTGGGCGATCGCCCGCTCTAAGTCCGGGACATCTAGGGGAACAATAATACGTTCAGCAGCGGTCATAATTTAGGTACAGTAAAAATTGGTCTGAATAGGACAAAAAATGGGGAAGAAGAAGGCAGTAGGCAGTAGGGAAGAGAAGGCAACAGGCAATAGGCAATAGGTGGGGAGGTCTCTCCTAACGAGCAGTCCTCAGTCAATTTTCGATTTCTCTAATCATAAAAGAGAGTTTGCCCAAGCCACTCGTTTTTTCTGGTTTTTCGATAAACGAATGACAAGCTCAACGGGTGCATTTCAATGCATGCGTTCACTTTAGATAACCCACCCCTACCCCTCCCAGGAGGGGATTTTTCAAATATTTCCCCTCCTGGGAGGGGTGCGCGATAGCGCGGGGTGGGTTCAAACTTGCCTAACATCAGATGCACCCAGCTCAACCTTGCATTATAGGGAGTATCATAGCAATCAATCGAGAATCTGGAAAGACTCAACCCTTACGCCATGGGACTGCGAATTGGCAAAGTAATCTCAAAAATGGTTTCCTGATTGGGGATTGACTCACACACCAAACTCCCACCATGTTTTGCGACAATCGTTTCATAGCTATTATATAGCCCTAGTCCTGTCCCTTTACCAACGTCTTTTGTGGTGAAAAAAGGTTCAAAAATACGACTTTTGTGGTGAGGATTGATTCCAGTCCCATTATCAGAGATAAAAATCTGAACAATTGACTCGCTAAATCGTTTAGTCTGAATTGTGATTTGTCCGGTAGGGGCATTGTCTTCCTGGGCTTGCCGAGCGATTATTCCCTCAATAGCATTATTTAATACATTCATAAATACCTGATTGATATAGAGGGCAAAGCATTCAATCTTCGGTAAATTCCCATACTTCTTAACCACCTGAATCGGAGGATAGTCTGTCTCCCCTTGTAAGCGATGTTGCAACACCAGTAAGGTACTGTCTAAGCCTTGGTGAATATCAACACACTTGAGTTCCGCCTCATCCAAACGGGAGAAATTACGTAAACTCAAAATAATTTTCTGGATGCGTTCTGACCCGGAGCGCATCGAAGTCATTAAGTTCATAAAGTCTTGCTGAATAAACTCAAAGTCAATTTCCTCCTTAAACTCTAAAATATCTGGATCATCAGCAGGAAGTTTCGACTGGTAAAGGTCGAGTAATTCTAAAATATCCTCAAAATACTCTTTAGCCGGAGTCAAATTACTATAAATAAAGCCAATGGGGTTATTGATTTCATGAGCCACCCCCGCCACCAATTGCCCTAAGCCTGTCATGGTTTCATTTTGAATTAACTGAGCTTGGGTTTTTTTCAGTTGAGAGACGGTCTCATTCAGAGATTCCGCCTGTTTTTGTAAATCCTCCTGTTGCTGAGTAAGCTGTTGATTCGCCTCAAAGAGTTCTTGAGTTCGGTTGTGAACCCGCTTTTCCAAATCCTGTTTAGCCTGTTGCAGCTCTTGGTTCGCTTGACTTCGTTCAGCGAGAACGGCAATGAGTACCAACATGGTAATTGAAATCACCGCAATAAACGAATCTAAAAATAAGAGCGATCGGTTGAGGTCATCGTGAACAAAGACACTTTTTTTCTGGACTGTTCCAATAACTGCCAGTGAAATGGTAATGACAATCACTGTGGTGGTGATGTGAGTCGGAAAGCGAAACACCGCCCAAACCAAGAGGGGAATCACGAGATACTCAATGTGATAGGCTTGGAAAAACGCAAATTGCATGACGATTATGAATAATGCCAGCCAAGAAGCAATCTCTAAAACCTCCCATTTTCCTTGTCGTTTGAGCCGCAATGAATCGCCATTTTTCCAGCGGTAATAGAGGCTTAAAATCCAAGGAGCATAGACAATGACACCCGTTGCATTAGCAATCCACCAGGTAACAAATACATAGCCGAACTCCGAGGTAGTAATCCAGTTGGCGATCCGTAGAGCAGTTACCCCAAAGGTGGCACTAATTAGTTGACACAGAAGGGCCCCGATGCCAATAAAGATAAAGACATGAGTAGTTTTGTGAAAGGGATAGCGACTGGGGATGAAGGTTTGCAGTAACTTAACACCAATCAGGGGGGTTAACGTATTCCCCACGGCCGTTGTAGCCCCAATGGCGAGACTGGCGGGGGTCGGGTCAAGAATAAGATAGGTACTAAAGGCTCCTAGAAACACTCCTGGCCAAACTCGCAACCCCCACAGGAGCATCACCGCCAGACTTAATCCCGCTGGAACCCAGACAGTGGCAACATCTCCGGGGAGAACGGCCAATCGCATCCCCACTAAGGCCACTAGATGATAGATGACGGCGATCGCGATAATTCTACAGAGGGGTTTCCAGGCTCGGAACGTCTTGAGAGGGGTTGACATATACAACTTCGGGACCAGGTTGGAACAGAGGGGATCGAAGACACATGGGAGCTTCTGTGATGCCTATGGGCTGTGGCGAGAATCGTAGGAACGCCCGAGGTTGGCTGAATCATCTCCGCGATGGCGATCGGCGCGATCGTCGAGTCAGTCACGCAGATTTATCGCCAGGCTCAAACATCCCACCAGAGCAATGAGTCCCAAGCTTAACATCTGCCTCGGTTACCGCCGCCACGCCGATTCTAACATCGCTGCCATGAGGAATAGCACCACGGCCAAGAGGAGGAAACGGAGTGTTCAACAAACCCTCGTCCACCGTTATTCATACTCAAACCCTTTTTGAGGCTATTCTTGGGGGTGTGGGTTGTGGATCGATTAATGTCACTGGATAAAACGGGAGGCGGGCGATCATGGCTAATAGCGGCAAGTTGGTGGGGATGCTGGCAGCGACGGCGCTGTGGCTGTCGGCGGTGGAGGGGGTTATGGCGGCAGGACGACGGCAAATCGCCGCTCCTACCCAGGGGACTCCAGGGGAACTGTGGCTGTTCTCTGACTTGACCACTATCCCAGCGGCGACACCGTTGCAAGTCATCGGCCTAGAGACAAAGTCCTTGCAGTCAAAGGCTGGGTTGCCCTTGCCAACAGCACCGCAAGGACCCGAAAAAGTCGCCTCTTTGTCACCGTACGCCGGGTCTAAGCAGGCTGAAACAGCAGCCGTACTAGAGGTCGAAGGACAACTAGAGGACGGCGATGAGGTCTTACAGGATGGCAGCTTGTACGATCTGTATACCTTTGAGGTTGAAGCCGGACAGTTCGTTGAAATTCGCCTCAATAGTGACGACTTTGATGCCTATCTGATTTTGGTTGGCCCTGATGGTGAGCGGGTCGCAGAAGATGATGATGGCGGTGAGGGGCTAAACGCTCTTATCTTGATTCAACTCCCCCAAACGGGTCGCTATTCAGTGATTGCTAATGCTTATGACGCTGCGGGGCGGGGACGCTACAGGTTGACTGTGGCGGCCTATCAATGGGGACAGGAGCGTGCAGGTGCGAGTGCAAGTTTGGGAGCTGACCAAATCTCAGAGCAAGGCATTCAGCAGTTCAACCGCAGTCAGTTTCGAGAAGCGCTTTGCCAGGAGGTAGGTGATCGGGGATGTGAAGGCTCTGTATCAGTCAGTTTAGGGAATGTGTATTTCGATGCCGGACAATTTGAAGAAGCGATTTATCTTTATGAACAAAGCTTGACAATTGCACGTGGGATTGGTGATCGTGCCGGAGAAATTCAGGCACTCAGAGCATTGGCAAATGCTTATAGTGGCTCACAAAACTCTCAGCAAGCTGCCTATCTTTACTATCAGTTCATGGGTGTCATCAGAGAGAATCCTAGTATTTCTGGAGCAGTAAGTTTACTAGGGGACGCTGCTATTTTTCTGCAAAATCAAGGTTATCATTCACAGGCTATTCTGGTTTTTTAATATGCCTTAAAAACAGCTCAGATCATTGGTGATCAATCCAGTGAAGGAAGGTATCTAAGCCTCATTGGTGATATTTTCGCTCAGAGAGGACAGCCAGAACTTGCTATTGCTTTCTACAAACAATCTGTTAATGTTCGAGAGGCTATCCGAGGTGATTTGGTGAATTTACCACCAGACTTACAGCAATCATATACTGATACTGTTGCTGATGACTATCGCGCCCTAGCCAATCTCCTACTCGAAGCTGATCGCGTCCTGGAAGCCCAAGAAATCCTCGATCTACTCAAATTACAAGAACTCCAAGACTACGAGCTTCAGAACGTTCGAGGTACAGCAGAAACCCAGCAGGGCTTAGCCATGTGGCCAGCCGAGCAAGCAATTCTTGATCAATTCAATCAAGCTCTAATACTCGGTGCTGATTTTAACTTTAACTTTGACTTTGAAGCTTTCATCAACAGCCCTGAAGTGGTGGCACAGGTGGAACAACTGCAACGTAATGCTCGTGGGCAAAACCCCAACCCAGAACAACTGGCACGGCTGCAAGGCAACCTACAACAGGCCGGTAACGCTGCCTTGCTCTATCCTCTCGTCCTCGACGATCGCCTCGAACTAATCCTAGTCACCACCACAGATATTTCCCGCCACACGGTCCCCGTGGGTCGGGTCGAGTTAAACGGAGTCATCGCTAACTTCCGCTCTAATATTGTTGATCCCTTTAGCAACCCCATTCCCAACGCCCAACAGTTGTATCAATGGCTGATTGCTCCCTTGGCAGAGGACATTGACCTAGCGGGAGCTGAAACCATCCTCTACGCCGCTGACGGCCAACTGCGCTACATTCCCCTTGCCGCCCTCCATGATGGCGACCAATGGTTAACCCAGCGCTACACCCTCAACCACATTACCGCCGCCTCCCTGATGGACTTTTCCCAATCAGACGCGGCTCCCCTGAGCATCCTAGCTGGAGCTTTCCCCGCCCAAGATCTGGTGATAGAGGTGGCAGGGGTAGAACAATCGTTCAATGGTCTACCCTATGCCCAGGTGGAGGTGGAGAACCTCCAGGCCAACTTACCGGGGACAGTAGCCTTTTTTAGTGCGGGATTTAACCGTCAAGCCATTGAACCTCGGCTGGGAGACCACACCATTATTCATCTGGCAACCCACGGAACCTTTAAATCTGGCCATCCCAATGACTCTTTCATCATGCTGGGGGATGGCGATCGCATTACCCTCTTTGACCTCGACCAATGGCAATTGCCCAATGCTTCCCTTGTCGTTCTCAGTGCTTGTGAGACGGCAGTGAGTGGACCGGAGTTAGGCACGGGGGAAGAGATTCTGGGGTTTGGGTATCAGATTCAGCGCACCGGGGCCCGGGCGGCGATCGCCTCCCTCTGGCTGGTGAGTGATGGCGGTACTCAGGTGTTGATGAATGGCCTCTATGGAGCGATGCAGGTCGGTTTGCCTAAAGCGGAAGCCCTGCGACAGGCCCAGATCGCCTTGATTACCGGGGACTATACGGCGGTGGGAGGTCGTCGGGGAGATGTAGAGGTTCGGGGGGGGCAGCGGGAGACCTTCATGGGAGACCCCCTGGCTCATCCTTACTACTGGGCCCCGTTTATTTTGATTGGTAATGGGTTTTAACTTGCCCTGGGACTACTGGAATTCGTCGGTGATAAAGGCAAGGTTCTGTCATCGATACTGAACCAGGTCATATCGGTAACCATTGACAGACT
The DNA here is from genome assembly GCF_009846485.1 of Sodalinema gerasimenkoae IPPAS B-353. Lineage (GTDB taxonomy): Bacteria > Cyanobacteriota > Cyanobacteriia > Cyanobacteriales > Geitlerinemataceae > Sodalinema > Sodalinema gerasimenkoae. Next base: position 3,546,102 of record NZ_ML776472.1, on the reverse strand, counting down.
GAAATTGCTCCCGAGGAATCGGAATCGCCGTCAGGTTTTGCCTCTCCAAATCACCCACCTGGGGAGCATGGAAATTGACATACCAAACATCAAAGGGAGGTGAGAGCGTTGCCAGTTCCTGGGCTAACACATCTGTGGGATAGTGCTGTTCATCGGGATGAGCCAGCGCAACAGCGAGGGGTGGGGAGAAGTTTAACCGCCGCAACTCCCAGGCGATCGCCTGTAACCGTCCCGTCTGTCCATGATGCTTATGGGTGGTGGCGAGAACTACGGGCACATCTGAGGTGTTCTGAATCATCTCCGCCAGGCGATCGCCGCGATGATTTTGTAAGTAACTCAGATTTGTCACCACGCTCAGACTTCCCACCAGAGCAACCAGTCCCAAGCTGAACACCTGCTTCGGTTGCCGCTGCCACGCCGATTCTAACATCGCCGCCATGAGGAGTAGTACCACAGGCAAAAGGGGAAAAAAGAAGCGAGGCGCGAGGGTCAAATCATTACCTGTACTGTAGGTGAGTCCTAACAGTAATAGCAATCCCGTGATCAACACCTCCCAGTAAATCCTAACCTGAGGGCGAGTTTTTCCTCGATAACGACATAGCAAATAGCCCAAAGCCCCCAACGCCAAGAGTAAGCCAGCCGCCCCTAAAACTAAGCCCCAAAGCGGTAGCACAAACAGATCCAACGGAGCCATCAAAACCATGGAAATCAGCCATAACAGGGTTCGCCCTAAGGAGTCGAGAACCCCCAACTGGCCATCGGTTACCCAATCCGTTAAATCACTGTCCACAAAGCGACCCCAGACGGGAAGCCACACCAACCCAGTAGCCGCCGTTCCCAACGCCGCCACAGCTACCCCCCGCCAAGGTTTCGCCGTTCTGGGAACTCGTCCCTGGAGCCAATGGTTCCCTAAAACCAAGCCTTGCATGAGAGGAACCAAGCCAAAAAAGTAATGCACCGCAATCCCCAAGCCATTTACCAGAATCCAAAGACTCGTCCAACCCCACATCCATCGCCGAGCTGGGGAATTGGGGTCAACGAGAGCATCGAGGGCTAGGGTAAAGCCATAAAAGGAGGCGATCGCCAGTAAAATCGCCAGGGTATAATGACGAGCTTCCTGAGCTAAAAAGACCCCCAGGGGCGATAGGGCCATCAACGCCGCCGCCAGGTGAGCGACGGTGACTGAGCCAAACGCCCGTTTCCCTAAGCCATACATTGCCGGAATCGTCAGGGCCCCCCAGAGGGCGGAGAAGGCGCGACTGGCCCAGAGTAACCGCTCGGGAGAAGCCCCAATGAACGGTTGCAGCCAGAGATGAGTGAGAAAGAAATACAACGGTGGATGAGTACTTTCAGCCATTAAATGCTGCCAAACCTCCCCTAACCTCGCCCCAGGAGAGGGCTGCAACGGCTCTAGCAACAGCTCGGGAGCGATTAATTGATTTAGGGGAACCTCCAGAAAGCTATTCCCCAAACTAAACGCCAGGGTGGCACATTCATCAGTCCAGGGGGGCAACGTTCCTAAGCCCATGAGGCGTATCCCCAACCCCAGGAGGAACCAGGCAAAAAGTTTTATGAACACGGTGTTCGCTCGCTCATCTGCTCTCGGGTGACGGCTTCCACTCTAGCGGAGGTGGGGTGCTGTCGCTGATAGAGCCAGACGGTGATCCCATTCTCTAATTCAAAAGACTCGGGGAGACGGCGGAAATCTTGGGCGATCGCACACTGATAGGAAAATGCCCGAGATAGATACTCAAGTTGCGTCTGAGACTGCGATCGCACCACCTGTTCTTCATCCAAGCCAATCACCTGAGTTGGCGTCGCCACCATCACCACATCCGCCATCAGAACCATCTCTAACGGGGACACCCCCCCATCAAAAATGGCCACGGGGAGCAGGGTTAAGGGGGGCGCGTCGCGAAACTGTTGAAACTGCTCCGAGTTAAACATGGAGGTATTGAGGTGATTGGAGGCGGCTAAGAGGGCAATCTGTTGCTGCTGCTGACTCAAATCTTGCAAACGCCCCAGTAACTGGTGTAAAACCTGGTGCTCCTGACGCATTAAGGGAGCATAGGAGCGAGCAAATAGGCCTCCCGCTGAAGGGTTGGCGGCTGAGAGTCCTAAGCCTAGGGAGAGATTGACTGTTAAATAAATTCCCAACAGAACCATTCCCCAACGCCATCGCCGTTGCAATTCATCGAGGAGAGCCAAGAGAGCCAAGACGAGCCAGGGGGTTAGATGGAGGGTGTAGTGAACATTGCCATATCGCAGTTTAACGAGCAAAATCCCCACACAGAGAAGGCTGGCCCATCCCACAAACCGCCAACGTCGAGAGGACCAGCGTTGACTTAGGAGCCATCCCAGCAGAGCCAATCCCCAAACCCCCCAACCATAGGCAACTCCAGTTCGCCCCACTATGACCCCCAGAGGAAGCTGCCAACGTTGATAGCGGCTACTGAAATCCGTAGTTAAGGCACTTTGGGTAAAGTCTGGGGCGATCGCCAGCATCAGCAGTAACGCCACCCCTCCCACCATGGCCAATCGCAGCCACACCCCCAACATGGGCCGCCAGGCCTTGGCTTCTACAGACCCCTGGGAGAGGGCAGCAGCCAGTAAGATGCTAAGGGCAGGATAGGCGAAATGGCGACGAAACAAAATCGCCAGTCCGATGAGAACCCCCATCCCGACAATCGACCCCCAGCGATGTAAACGGGGGTCCCGCAGATACAACCAGCTTGCCCAAACAAGGAGGGTGGCTCCCCCAAGATCAGGGTAGCCTCGTAAGAATGGAACCCAGGTCATGGGGATGAGGAGGGCCGAGAAACTGGCGAACCAAAATCGCGATCGCCGCCCCCAGCGATCCAGATAAGGAAAGGGCAGTTCTTGGGCGATCGCCCCCAATCCCAGACAAAAGGGAACTAAATAGACGATAGCCAAGCCCACACTATAGCCAATACGGCTATTCTGTCCTAGCCAAAGAAAGGGCAGAAGCGGCAAGGTATGCAGGGCATTTTTTTGTTGACCCAAACTAAGCCGAACAAACTCCCACCCCTCCCCAGCAGAGTCACGAAAGGCATCAGCAACCAAAATGGCATAGTTCTGATAGTCAGCATAATCCCAACTATAAAAGCCCGTTTCCTGACTCACATAGCCAACGCTCACACCAACAATCACTGCCAACAGCATCCCATAGGCGATGCCATCAAAAACTTTAAAGTTCATGAACAGAATCACTTTGTTTTTCAGAATTTTACGGGCGTAGTAATAAAATTCCGGACTGAACTAAGCCCACAAAAATACCCAGAAGTCCTCCTAGATTGACAATCGCTTGCAGCTCACTTTTGACAATCCCCTCGACTGCCATTTCTAAATCTTCAGGAGACGTCGCATTTACCCGATCAACAATCACTTTATCGATGGATAAAATCGGAATGGCTTGAGCAACAATCTTTTCTAGGTCTTCTTCTAAATAGCGATCCAGCACCAAGGCCAACTCGTAGCTAATGGGTTCTAAGGACTCATTCACCGCCGAGGATGACTGGAGACGAGTAATCGCTAATTGGGCGACATTTTCAAAGTCAACGGAGCTACTTAAACTTTCGAATAAGGGTCTCCCTTCGGTTTTAATATATTTGCGAACACTCTCTTTCAGGGTTTTTCGCAATTGTCGCACGGTAGAAACAGGGAGATTTTGCAGGGAGAGGTTTTGCAAAAATTCTTTCAGTCGAGATTGAAGGGATAGGGAATCAATCACTTCTTCGAGCCGTTTGTTGGCTTGCTCTCTGTCATCTAAACAAAAGTTTCTCAGGCGAATTAGAGCATTCCGCAACCCCAAAACGTTAGCAACTAACCAATAGGTTCCGCTGCTTTTTTCTCGGAAACTTTCATCAATAATTAAGATATTGCGATCCGTTAAAAAGTCAATCAGTGCTAGGCGAACAGCATTGGGAGATAGAGCAATTTTCATCAACCAATCAGACAACTGATAGGCTTGGCTATCGGTGAGTTGAAACTCCAAGAGAACATCATCAAAAATCTGATTGAGTTGGCGATCGAGGAAGTCCTCTCGTCGAGCCAAAACTTTTAAGATACGGGGGAGCGATCGCCCCACCAAATCCCGCAGGATTCCGGCGATAATCTTATTACTCTTATCATTGGGGTCTGCTTTCAAACTCCCCTGGGCCATCTTCAGCAGCCAGAGAATTGCCCCTTGAAGCCGCTCAATCGCTAGGAGACGGCGAGCGATTTTTTGCAATTCGCCCGGTGTCAGCAAAGACCCCATAATCGTATCTGAGACCCGTGTTGCTAGTCGTTCCTGATTTCGAGGAATCAAACCGGGGGTAAAGGGCAAGCGATACTTGCCAATATGATAGGCCCGATAAGGACGAAACAACATTTTGATGGCGAGATCATTGGTGAAATAGCCAATGATTCCGCCAGCAATGGGGGGGATGAGAAGAAACCAAACGTCTGGGTGTAACAAGAAGGGAACGGGGAACAGGGAACAGGGAACAGGGGAGAAGAAGGCAGTAGGCAGTAGGGAAGAGAAGGCAAGAGGCAAGAGGCAAGAGGCAAGAGGGGGAACCAGGTAGGGGCGCACGGTGAGCGATAGCCGAACCGTGGTCGCCCTCTTCGGACTTACCCTTGTGGAAGACTCGGTTGGGTTAGGGTTTGTGGGCGACGAGAACCCCCATCATTCCACCCATGAGCGGGTAATGGACCACTCGCTCAAATCCGGTGGACTGGGCCAGTTGCACCTGTTGGCGACCGCTGGGGAAGCGATCGAGACTGGGGGCAATGTAGGCGTACTCCTCTTTCAAGCGGAACCGTTGGGCGGTGGGAACCACTAGGGTATTGAGATACCACTGTTGAAAGGCTCGCATCCCGGCCGATTGGGGACGGTGCATATCTAAGATAGCAACTGCTGCTCCGGGTTTGAGGATGCGGTAGAGTTCACCGAGACCCTGGGGGATATCGGTGAGATTGCGTAATCCGTAGCTCATAGTGGCGGCGTCGAAGGTATTTTCCTCAAAGGGTAAGTTCAGGGCATCCCCTTGTACCCAGTCTACCGGCCGCAGTTGTTGGTGACTGCGGCGACGAGCGACATCCAACTGAACAGCGGAAAAATCAATTCCGACCACAGTCCCCGTTTTGCCCACCACCTCCGCCAAGAGGAGAGCGATATCGCCACTCCCACAACAAACATCCACAACCCGATCGCCCGTCTTGGCCCCAGACCAGTTCACGGCCATCTGTTTCCAGATGCGGTGAGTGCCAAAACTGAGGCTATCATTCAGGCGATCGTAGAGGGGGGCGATGCGGTCGAAAAGCTGCTGAATCTCCGCTGCGTCCGGTTGCATAGTCATTCAATCAAAGCGGTCACGAGGCTAACTTGGCACAGGTCAAGGCCAACGCCATTTGTTGGGTGCAACGGTGAATCCACTCCACCTCGTTTTCCTGAACGGCGTTGGGACTTTTCCATTGCAGAGAGGCCAAGGCCAGCAGTTCCTGGCGAAAGACCACAGGTAACACTAAGTGAGCTTTCACCCCTGCGGTCTGATAACTCTCCAGTTGGCCCAACTCAGCATCTCCGGCGACGTTCGCGACCCCTTGCACGGACTGACTGGCGATCGCCTCCTTGGCTAAGGGATCATCCCCGAGGTCGATTCTCTCGTCTTCGCCATAACAGACTGGGGTTCCGCTAAGGCTATCCCCATCCATCAGTTGCAAAACGCAAGTGTCAGCCTCAAAGTTCTCTCCCAAGGCATCAGCGATGGGTTGTAAGGATGACCCAAGATCCGCCGAGGTTTGGGCCACTTCGATGAGGGTGGCTAACACCGCCATCTGAGCTTGAGACCATTCGAGTTCCTCTGTTTTCTGTTTCAGTAACTCGTAGGTATCGGCGGCACGTTGCACCACCCCGCGTAACTCATTGGGGTCCCAAGGTTTGGTGATGTATTTATAGACTTGTCCAGAGTTGATGGCCTCAACCAAGTCTTCAATATCCGTAAAACCCGTCAGAATAATGCGGACTGTATTGGGAAACTGAGTCACGGTTTTACTTAAAAACTCCGTGCCTTTCATTTCCGGCATCCGTTGATCAGAGACGATAACCGCCACTTCGCCCTGTTTTTCCAGAACCTCAAGGGCCTGAATGCCACTTTCGGCTTTATAAACCTGGAATTCTCGGCGAAAGGTGCGATAGAGCAAATCTAGATTATCTGGCTCATCGTCAACCACCAGCATTTTCGGTTTCTTGGGTCGCATCGAAGTCCTCAATCGAGTCTTTACGTCATCAAGTTCTGGCATGGTATTGATTGTACCTACCTCCATTTGGACAGTTTGTCCCTGATCAAATCGGAACTCGCTCATGTCCCTGGCTTGGAGACAGTCAAGTACCTGATCTATGATACTTTGCCAGGTGGGCGATCGCGAACCTCAGGTCTGTGACTAGAGAAATCTTCATATCTGCCCCGATTTGTCCTGAACAGTCGAGTCCCGACCCCTACAGATTAACCCCTTCCCTGAACCTCTTGATAAGGAGACCCCCGATGGATGTCATTCCCGCGATTGATTTATTAGGTGGCCGTTGTGTCCGCCTCTACCAAGGGGACTATGATCAGTCCCAAACCTTTAGCGAAGACCCCGTGGCCATGGCCCAACAATGGCAAGACCAGGGTGCTAGTCGCCTCCATCTGGTGGATCTCGATGGGGCCAAGGAGGGTCGTCCTGAAAATAGCGCGGTCATTGAGGCCATTACCCGCCACCTGTCGATTCCGGTGCAACTCGGGGGAGGCCTGCGCGATCGCGATACCGTGGCCCGAGTTTTAGACTGTGGCGTTGACCGTGCCATTCTCGGAACGGCTGCGGTGGAACAGCCTCAGTTGGTTCAACAACTCTGTCAGGAGTTTCCGGGACAGATTGCGGTGGGGATTGATGCTCGTGATGGCTCGGTGGCAACCCGCGGCTGGTTGGAAACCTCTGAAGTCAAGGCCACGGATTTAGCGCAACAGATGGCTCAATATGGGGTAGCTGCCATTATCTATACGGATATCCATCGCGATGGAACCCTCAGCGGCCCTAATCGGGAGGCCTTGCGAGAGCTGGCTGAGGCCATCTCGGTTCCGGTGATTGCCTCGGGGGGGATGAGTTCAGTCTCTGATTTATTGGGGTTACTCTCCCTTGAATCCCTGGGGGTGACGGGGGCCATTATCGGTCGGGCCCTCTATACGGGGGATATTTCTCTGAAAGAGGCGGTTCGAGCCGTGGGTGAGGGACGCTGGCAAGATGTGCCCCCGGATTTGGGGTCCTCTGCGTTGGCCTAGGGATTTTGTCCTAAGGATGTCTGGGAATCTCGGGAGTCCGGAAACCATGAGATGGCGAGCCGTGAGAGTGCTGCTGGGATTCTCGCTGGGGTTGCCGTTGGGGTTGCCGTTGGGGTTGTCGATGCCGTAAGCTGCCCCGGCGGAAGTTTTGGTCTAACCATTGGCGGAATTTATCTTCAATGGCGAAGGCCTCCCGTTCAAAGACATTATCCTTGTAGCGGAGATCGGCTCGCTTGTACTCCCGGAAATACTCATGACCAAAGGCGTGAAGTCCGCCTAGGTCTTCCGATTGCCGCACATGGACTAACTCATGGGCCAGAAGCACCAGTTGCTCGGGATCTTCGGGTGTATAGGGGTCATTGATATAAATGCGGTTCCCATACACCTGAGCATTGGATGAGCCGACATCAAGCCGTAGGTTTGCCCCCACCCAGTTATCAATCAGTTGTACGTCATAGACGACCTCAACGCGATCGACGAGATCACCAAAAAAAGGACGTAGATATCGCTTCTGAGATAGGGTGAGGGAAGACCCATGGGGGTACTGATACCACATAACCTGGGCGATCGCCTGGTAGGAAACGGCTCCTAGACGAATTAAAATGGGTTTGGGCAAACGTTCCGGGACCTTGCCCTCGCAGAGTTGTCCGAGCAGAGTATGGCTCGATATACAGGAGACAATCGTCTGTTCAGAGATTGACCAACCCGACAAGACCACCGTCAGACAGCTAAAAAAACTGAGCAACCCCACCGCCATGCGGTGGTAGAAGCGCGTTAACCTCAGTCGTGGACGGGTTCGGGAACGTCGTCGGGTACTTGAGCGGCGGCTTTGACGGTAATGGAGTTTTAACCGAGGCGATCGCATTTCAGTCTCAAATCTGGGTGAGCGGGACAAACAGGGTTATCAAACGTTTCGCCAAATCACAGGGTTCCGCGTGGGACGCAATAGCAGGCAATGACTCTGGCTTTCAACTCTGGGGTTCAACTCTCGGTCCGAACTGAGTTGAGTGAGCATTAAATGTCTGTCCCCCTACTTATGATAAACAGAGAAGCGGTCTAGTAATAGTCTTCCTCTTATTAGGCGTATGACGATCGCCTGTAATAAAACGTTCCAAACGGCGCTGATTTTGTAGAAATGTTAAGTTTTTTTTAGGTATCCGGAATTACAGACTTTCGATAGATGGCTATCCTTGAGCGGCAGTCTCTCAGGATCAGGCGATTTCTGGAAATGAACCCTCAGGACTCATCCACCCAGAGAACCGTTTTCTATTACAATACAAGTTAATCTTAAATTCGTTCCACTCCTGCTTTTTCTTAGATGACTCAAACCAATCCTGAAACTGTCACAAACTCCCCCGAAACACAAGACGCAACAATTCCTTTTTTGCCCGTCAAGGAGTTATCTCCAGAGCAATGGTCAACTCAGGACTTTATTCAAGAGCATCAAATTCCGGGGATTCCCGTAGTTCTGCGCCAGGGAGTGTCTGAACCGGAATGGAACCTGGAGTATTTAGAGTCAAAAATCGGCTCGGAAAAATTCCTCTGTCGCTTTTATGGCCAGGAGCGACAAACCCTCGACAAACGACAATGGCAAACCATCGGCAGTGGTATTGCGGCTAAATGTCTCTCATTTTTTGAGTATGCGAACCTAGTACGCTCTGGAAAGGCTCACCGTGAGGATATTTATTTAGCCAAATGTCCCCTTGCCACAACACCGTTAGCGAACTCCCCGAGCTTGCAAGCTCTTGGTCCTCAATTTAACCTGCACAAAGGCATAACTGACTTCAATCTTTGGGCTGGGGCCGGTGGTCATACCGAAAGCCTACATTATGATACCTTTGATGGCACGTTAATTCAGTTAGCCGGACAAAAACGGGTGGTGTTATTCCCTCCTTCGCAACTGTCTAACCTCTATCCTTTCCCCCTAATAGGTCATCTGCACCATGGCTTAAAACTCCGGTCTTGGTTTAGCCAAGTGTATCCAGACAAACCTGATTTTGGGGCGTTCCCCGGTCTTGAAGAAGCCTTAAAACACCGCTATGAAGTGATTTTAAATCCCGGCGATGTTCTCTATCTTCCTGTGGGTTGGTGGCATGAAGTCAGTGCCCTAGGAGAGGGGTTTGTCTGTTCCGCAAACCGATTTTGGGCCGTGTTTCCCCGCCGCCGGGTCTTATCTCAATGGAGTTCCTGGCGTACCTATTTTGCCTTTTTGTTATCGATGCCCTTCATGAGCTTGAAATTTATTCAAGCCCTCACCAAACCGAACCGCAAGGAAGAGTTAGAAAAAGTATTACGGATGTTCTAAGGGGCAGTTTTGGGTGTTTTAAGGAAGTTTCAAGACAGATCCGGATGGGCGATCGCCGGCCGTGAGGGATGAAGTACTCTCTTAATCCATATCAATACGGGCCACATGAAACCCCATGACACATTGATAATGACGATCCGAGCGATCGCCACTAGAACTCACCACCCGTCCACAATCGAGTTGTCCTCCACGCCAGCGTGGTTGTCCATTGTGGTCAGCCAACATACAGCTTTGACAAACTTGACAAGTGGGTAAAAGGGAATTGTCCGTTAAAATCACAACCATGATTCTAAGACCTCCAAAACAGGATTGACGCTGACCTAACTCCATTGTAAGCCGTCCATCCACCGCTGGGCGATCGCCCGCTGCACCTAAGACAGCCCACCCTTCACCTAACAGCCGAAACAGGCTACAATCAGGAGTTCGGGCCACCAGCATACCCCCCAACCTAAACCATCCGTAACACCTGTAACCCGTCGTCAGCAGACGCACCCAGACGATTCAACTCAATCATGACTCAGACTAACTTAGACTTCCTGGCTGCCAGCGATCCCACCCTGGCGGAGATCCTCAACTCGGAACTGCAACGCCAGCAGGATCACCTAGAACTCATCGCCAGCGAAAACTTCACCTCCGCTGCGGTTCTAGCGGCCCAAGGGTCGGTTCTCACCAACAAATACGCCGAGGGGCTGCCCAACAAACGCTACTACGGCGGCTGCGAACATATCGATCGCGCTGAACAACTGGCCATCGACCGTGCCAAAGAGCTATTTGGCGCAGCTCACGCCAACGTTCAGCCCCATTCCGGCGCCCAAGCCAATTTTGCGGTCTTCCTAGCCTTGCTGAAGCCAGGAGACACCATTATGGGCATGGATTTGTCTCATGGGGGTCACCTCACCCATGGTTCTCCAGTGAATGTCTCGGGGAAATGGTTTAACGTCCAGCATTACGGAGTCAGCCAGGAGACCGAACAACTCGACTACGAGGAAATCCGCCAACTGGCCCTCAAGCACCGGCCCAAACTCCTCATCTGCGGCTACTCCGCCTATCCTCGCACCATCCACTTCGACAAATTCCGGGCCATCGCCGATGAAGTGGGCGCCTATCTCCTGGCTGACATTGCCCACATCGCCGGACTCGTCGCCAGCGGCCATCACCCCAACCCCCTCCCCCATTGCCATGTGGTCACCACCACCACCCACAAAACCCTACGCGGTCCCCGGGGCGGTCTGATTCTGACCCAGGATGCTGACTTGGGTAAAAAACTCGATAAAGCCGTCTTCCCCGGTAGCCAAGGCGGTCCCTTGGAACATGTCATCGCCGCCAAAGCTGTGGCCTTCGGAGAAGCCCTCAAACCAGACTTTAAGACCTATTCCGCCCAGGTGATTGAGAATGCCCAAGCCATGGCCGGGCAACTCCAGGAACGGGGTCTTAAAATTGTCTCCAATGGCACCGATAACCACTTGATGCTGGTCGATTTGCGATCGGTAAGCATGACCGGGAAACGGGCCGATGCCTTGGTGAGTGGGGTTAATATCACCGCCAACAAAAATACCGTTCCTTTCGATCCCGAATCTCCCTTCGTCACCAGTGGCTTACGCTTGGGGTCCCCCGCCATGACCACTCGGGGCATGGGTGTGGTCGAATTTAAGGAAATCGCGAACATTATCGCCGATCGCCTCCTCAACCCGGAGGATGAGGCTGTGGCTGAGACCTGCCGTCAACGGGTCGCTAGCCTTTGTCAGCAGTTCCCGCTGTATCCACATTTACGGATTCCGGTTCCCGCTATGGCGTAGATTAAGTATCCGCGATAACAGAGTTTCTGGGCAGTCCGAGTGGGCTGTCCTTTTTTTTGTTCCTTTAAGATGCGGGAGGGCCAGAAATTTTCCGGCTCCTAAAAACCGCTGTAACGTTTTATAGTACTGGTTTTGAGAGCTTCAGGTGTTTGGAATTCCTGAGATCAAGGGGACGCAATCATGGCAGAAGTTAGCGCGATCGCGGTACACTAAGCCCCATTGCTCCAACCCTGACCCCACCATTGGGCTTCAACTCCAGATGCCGCAACATCTGTATCATCTGTTTGCCTTCGTAATTTCCGCAGCCCTTGTTCTAATTACCACCCCCTGGGTGAAGGAACTGGGCCTGCGGAGTGGACGAGTCGATATTCCCAATGATCGCAAAGTTCACGATCGCCCCATGGTTCGCCTAGGAGGTGTATCGATTTTCCTGGGAACCCTAATTGCCCTACTTCTGGTTTGGAAGCTAGGGGGATTCATTGACACTGATGGCAATTACCTCGATCCCGCCACGGAATATGAAATTTGGGGAGTCACCATTGGCGGACTCTTCTTTTTCCTGATTGGGTTTGCCGATGATTTGTTCAATCTCTCCGCCATTACCCGCCTCTTCCTACAAATCCTCATCGCCAGCGTCGCTTGGTCGTTATGTGGTGTCAGTATTGACTTTCTCACCATTCCCTTCTTCGGCTTAGTGGAGTTACCGGGCCTGGTGAGTTTACCGGTGACGGTGATTTGGCTGGTGGGGATGGCTAATGCTATTAACTGGATTGATGGCCTTGATGGCCTAGCTGCTGGCGTCTCAGGGATTGCAGCGGTGGTTCTGTTGGTGGTGAGTTTGTTTATGGAACAACCGGCCGCCGCCCTCATTGCCGCCGCCTTAGCGGGAGGGGCCCTGGGATTTCTCCGCTACAACTTCAACCCAGCCCAAATCTTCATGGGGGATGGCGGGTCTTACTATCTCGGGTTTACTTTGGCCGGTGTCGGGGCGATCGGTTTGGTCAAGAGTACCGCCGTTACAGCGGTGTTACTGCCCTATATTATTTTGGCGGTTCCCATTTTTGATATGTCAGCAGTGATTGTCGATCGCCTCCGTAATGGCATTTCTCCGTTTGCGGCGGACAAGCGACATCTCCATCATCGCCTCCTCAATGCCGGTTTGTCTCATCGGTTCACGGTTCTGTTTATCTACGCCCTCACCCTCTGGGTGGGAGGGTTAGCCCTGGCGTTTGCGGGACTTCCCAGCGGTCAGGCCTATGCCTTGGCCGCCACCTCCTTATTGGGTTACACCGCTTGGAAAGCCTGGAAGTATGCCCGTTAATGTCAATTTAAGGGGGAGGGTGAGATTCGGGCTAATCTACGGAGACTGTCACGGCGGCAACAGCGATGAGCATATCATCATTTTTATCCTCTAATTCAGGAATCGCTCGCCCCACGGTGACCATTCCTCCCGACTCAACCCGTAGGGTTTTTTGTCCAAAGGGCAAAACCGCTAACACCTCCTCCTCCCGAACTTGTTCAGGATAAGGAACCGCTACCTGAACATCCACATACATCTGGTTGGGATGATCTAATCGGGCCACTTCCCAAACTCCTGGTAGGGCATTATGGGCGATCGCATTGCGAACGGCCCGGGTGGCGGCCACAGTGGGATCTTGTCCATGTTGGTCGATCCCCATTCCCATCTCAATAATTAAACGTTTACGAGCCATGACCTTCCCTAAACTGTTGCGGTATTGGGACAGTTTAGCCGAAAGTTCCCATCAAAATGAGCAATTTTGCCAAAAATGGGTCGAAGAAACCCTCCCCCCGATTTCGGTTGCACTCACTGGGCAAGTCCGCAAAGATTCCCTATCTTAGTAATAGATAGCCGCAGCGACAAAAAAACAACTATGAACTCTTTACCTCACACTGGACGCGAGAAAACCGATAACCCCCTCTGGGATTATGTGCAGTCCCTCTCCCCTGAGGCGATCGCCAAACTCTCCCAGCCGAATCCGGAAGTAGCCCAGGTGATGGAACGCTCGATCGCCGGAATGTTAGGAACGCTGCCCCCCGAAGGCTTCGATGTCGCCGTCACCACCTCTCGGGAAAATCTCAGCAAACTCCTCGTTTCTGCGATGATGAATGGGTATTTCCTGAACAGTGCCCATCAGCGGATGGCGTTTGACCGCTCCCTGCAAGCGGTACACACCGATGATGACCAAGATGGTCACCAGTAGGCCTGACTCGCCATCGGCCAACCCGAGAGGCGCGTTAAGCCTGTTGGCGTAGAAACTCTCGCACCTCATCGGCGTTGGGCTGGGCGGCGATCGCCCCTGGCTTTGTGGCAGTTAATGCCCCCACTGCACTGGCGTAAATCATCACAGTGCGAGCGTTTTCAGGGTCATGGAGGGCATCAACACCATGTTTTTGTAGTTGATGCAGAAATCCGGCAACAAAGCCGTCTCCTGCTCCCGTGGTGTCTTGCACCGTCACGGGAAACGCCTCGATGTTCCCCACCACATCGCCAAAACAGTAACTACAGCCGCGATCGCCCCGCGTGATCATCAGCTTACTCACCCCTGGCAATTGTGTGACGACTTCTGTCACCACCTGGGTGTTAAAAAGAAAATCCGCTTCTTCTTCCGAGAGTTTTAGTAAATCGGCATCGGTGATCGCCTTGCGAATCATCGCCTTTGCTGACTCAACATCCTGCCAAAACACCGGCCGCCAGTTCACATCGATTAAGACTTGCACTCCATGCTGTTGGGCCAATTCTCGACAGCGGGCGATCGCTTGCTGTGACTGGGGATAGGCTAGTTCCAGAGTCCCCATTACCAAATACTCCGCTTCCACAAACAAGGATTCAGGAATTTGTCCCGCATCAAGGCGAGTGTCGGCAAAGTCGGCACTGTCGAACCCTCCAAACCCTGCAAATTCGCGATCGCCCTCCTCGCTTCGCACCACATACACCTGTCGGGTGGGGGCCTCGGGATGTCGCTGTATCCCCGTTATCTCAACTCCCACATCGTTTAAAACCTGAACTAACTTATCCCCCGGTTCATCGTTCCCGACACAGCCAATAAATCCCGCCGGGGTTCCCAACTTCACTAATCCACAAGCCACGTTCGCTGGCGCACCTCCGGGATAGGGAGTCCAAGAGTCAACCTCATCATAGGGTTTGCCCACTTGATCGGCTAGGCAGTCAAAAAGGATTTCTCCCAGACACAAAACGTTTGAAGTCATAATGGGTTAAGAAGGCAAGAGGCAAGAGGCAAGAGAAAAGACGTAGGGGCGTACCCTTGCGGTCAGCGAGCGATAGCCGAGCTGTGGTCGGTGAGCGATAGCTAGAAAAGACGTAGGGGCGTACCCTTGCGGTCAGCGAGCGATAGCCGAGCTGTGGTCGGTGAGCGATAGCCGAACCGTGGTCACCCTCTTACCCTTGCGGTCAGCGAGCGATAGCCGAGCTGTGGTCGGTGAGCGATAGCCGAACCGTGGTCACCCTCTATCCACTATCATCTACTATTCATCGTGTTGATTATTTTTGACGGCAATTGCAATCTTTGTGTCACCTTAGTGAAACTTCTGGAATCTTTGGACAAGGGCGATCGCTTTCGGTATGTGCCGATGCAGGAGGAACGGGTGTTGTCCCAATTTGAGATTACGCCCCAGGGCTGCGAGTTGGGTATGATTTTGCTGAACCCCGACAATCCTCAGGAACGTTGGCAGGGAACGGCGGCGGCTGAGGAGATTGGGCGACGACTTCCGGCTGGGGAGGTGTTTGTTTCGGCGTATCGCAACTTACCGGGCCTGAAGAATTTAGGTGACGGGGTGTATGAGCAAGTGCGGGATAATCGCTATGATTGGTTCGGCCGCCGGGATAGTACCTATGTGTCTCAATATCCTCCAGATTTTAAGGCTGACGCGGCTGAATAGCGACTCCAGGCTCGTCGGAACCAGCGATAGGCTAGGACAACGCTATGGGGAACACAGAGGGCAAACAGGTTGAGGCCCAAACAGAGACTGGCGAGACTCAGTAAGATGAACGTGGGGGCTTGTACCACACCCACCGCAAACCAGGTCCAAACATGAAGAATCATCGTTACGGCAAAAATCATCGCCATAGCGGCTGATAGGAGCCTTATGGATAGGGGTTTACGGGTCGCAACGACTCCCAACGTGGTAAGGGTGGTTAGGAGGTTTGCAGGGACGAGAAAGGCGCAAATGCCGAGACAGTGGAGACGAGAGAGTTCGGCGATATGGGTAAAATCGATCATATTGACGTTTAATCCTGTTGAGGTGGCCGAAGCCCAGTTTCGAGGCAGTTTTGATGTATCCGTGCCGACTAGGGTGCAGACTATATTTTATCGGTTCTGGCCAAGATTACGAGTTGGCGTTGTCCATTTTTTGCATCATGGCGATTTATGTCTATTGGGGAGAGGATGAGTTTGCCTGCGATCGCGCGGTACAGACGTTACGCGATCGCAGTCTCGATCCGGCTTGGGGGTCTTTTAACTTCGACAAAATCCCCGCTGATACCCCGGATGCCACAATTGAAGGGTTAAATCAGGCGATGACTCCTCCCTTTGGCGGTGGACAACGCTTTGTCTGGTTAGTGGACAGCCCGATTTTGCAACAATGTTCCCAAGATCTCCAGAAAAACCTTGAACGTACTCTTCCCCAACTCCCAGAGAGTTCGGTGTTACTCCTCACCAGTCGCAAAAAACCGGATCAGCGGCTGAAATCCACTAAACTTTTCAAAAAGCTGGCTGAGTTTCAGGAATTTTCCTCAATTCCTCCCTGGAAAACGGAACTCCTGATTCGCCGAGTTCGCGAGGTTGCCCGGAGTCTGGAGGTTTCAATTACGCCAGTGGCGGCGGAACGGTTGGCGGAAGCGGTGGGAAATAATACTCGCCAGCTATTTACGGAACTCGAGAAGCTGAAACTGTTTGTGGGAGACGAACAGGTAGGGGTAAACGCCGTTGAGGAACTGGTCACCACCACCACGCAAACGAGTTTACAACTGGCGAAAACGATTCTTCAGGGAGATACGGCGGGGGCCTTGGGCTTGGTTCATGATTTAATTGCCCGTAATGATGTTCCTATTGTCATTTCGGCGACGTTGATTGGGCAATTTCGCACCTGGCTTTGGGTGAAGTTGATGATAGAGTTACGAGAACGGGATGAGAAGGCGATCGCCCAGGCAGCGGAGGTGGGCAACCCAAAACGCATTTACTTTCTCCGTCAAGAGGTGAGTCGCATTTCTCTGGGACAGTTACAGCAAACGTTACCGATTTTATTAGCTTTGGAGACTCAGTTAAAGAGTGGTGGGGATGCGATCGCCACTTTGCAAATGAGGGTGATAGAGTTGTGCGGTGTTTGTCGGAGATAGGCGAGAAAAGGCAAAAGGTAAAAGGCAAAAGGCAAAAGAAGGGAACAGGGAACAGGGAACAGGGAACAGGGAACAGGGAACAGGGAACAGGGAACAGGGAACAGGGAACAGGGAACAGGGAGAACCCACCCTTAACCCCTCCCAAGAGGGGATGGATGTAGGGGCGAACGGTGTTCAGCGAGCGGTAGTCAAGGTGCTGTTCGCCCTCTCCTGGCTGTTCGCCTTGCCATCCCCTCCTGGGAGGGGTGCCTGGAGGGCGGGGTGGGTTCTGCCTCTTGCCTTCTTTTCCCAAGTTTTTTTGTCCTATTCAGACCAATTTTTGCGATATCATTGCACTGCCAATTGTTCCTGGGCGTAGTTGAGATTTTGACGATACTCCAACGCCTTCTGACGGGCCAAATCACTCTGTTCATGACTCTCTGGAACATTCTCCATTCCAGTTATAGCCGCGTTCCAACCATCAACGACCTCTTGCCACTCTTCAGCGGTTTGTGCCGTTTGGGTTAAGTTTGAGGCTTTAATAGCCTGGTTAACCGCATCCCGGAAGGGATAACTTGGCATAATAGATGAGACTTCAATCTCTGAATCAGTCGTAGGTTCTGGGTTGAAAAATGTGGCTTGTAAGGCATCTCGATGAGCAAATAGGAGGCTGCCTGAAAGCCCCAATAACCCGCAGCTTAATAGGACTACAATTACCGGTAAGGCTTTGGATGTATGAGTGGCGATCGAGGTTAAGGGTTGAGCCATTTTTTGATGGTCAACTAAGGCTTTAAGTTGCGGTTTGAATCGATTTAACCAAAGGTCTTGGACGTGATAAATGTAAGTCGCAATTAAAAACCAGATTAAACTCCAGAAACTCCAATAATAGATGAGAGATTCATGGTCTCTGACCACATAGCCTCTTGAAGAATAAGTTAATGTCCCTGAACCCTCAAAAAGTTGGTAAAACCCTACTATTTTTGCAGCAAGAAACCGTCCAGATAATTCACCTGTGCAGAAATAAATATCTGTATTGATGTTGCTATCTATATTGATAAAATCCGAACAAATACCAAGACTCAGCAAGGGAATTAAGGATAATAAAATAAAGGTCGTCATTCCCATGATTAGAGTTCCCTTATATCCTTCTGTCACGCTTAAACGATTGGGCTTTAAAAGCGCATGTTTTCGAGGTTTAGGTTGACGCCAGTAAAACCAAAATGCGTGGTAAAACAAAGCCAAAAATAGACTACAGAAGCTAATTAAAAATAATCCTACCAAGACAAAGACCAGGGCGATCGCCAAACCGCCATCCACCCAGGTTATGAAGTAACCAATAATTAAAGAGCTGACACCGATTACACTAATGAAGGTAAGCGGAAAACCAATTAAAGTGAGGAATAATGCTTTAAAAAACGAGGTGTAGCGAGGTTTAAAGAGTTTGGGAACGGGTTTGTCTGGGTTGGATTTGGACTCAGAGACAGCAACAGTTGAAGAGAGTGCTGGTTGATTGGGGTTTGGGGCCGCCTCAGATTGTTGGAGTGAAATTTTTTTGGCGTTTATAGCCGATGTGCCGTTACCCGTGTGAGATGGTTCCAATGATAACTGGTGTTTCCAGAGGGGATCTGACGCTCCGGGACGAATGGCGATGACGCGGACAACTTGGAGTGATTCTAGGTCGAGTTTACGAAGAATTCGGTGCAGACGGGGTAAAATCCAGCGGCGATCGCCAGATTCATCGATTAAAACAACAACCCGCAGACAGGTTCCTGATTTCGAGACATCCATCTTAATCACGTCGTCTTTGAAGACAGAATTAAGGATGGCTGCGATCGCCCGTTCGTCGCCGGCTTGAGCTTGGGCCAACAGACTGGACATAGCTGGATTGGGATTATAGATGTAAGCTACTCAAAGTATACCGGGTTTATCGCATATTGCCACATGGTTTTAAATTCGGTTACAAACCTTAAAACCCAATCCATGAACGTTTGTTGGCCATCCATTGGGCGCTATACTGGCTAAGGCGTCCAGGGGGACGTTATGGCTTAAACCTACCCCGAAATGAGAGTGCTGAGAGTGATGTTACATCTGCGAGTTCTGTCCAAACCACTAGCTACCGCTGCAACCATCTCCCTGCTTTTACTCAGTGGCTGTGGGGGAAATGCCTCGAACGAAAACGCTCCCGTCGCCGAGGGAGAAAATAGCCCCCAACCCTGGCTAAACAACTATACGACGGCACTTTGGCAAATCGAGCAACAACGGCAAACCACCTACCCAGTTCTCCAGGAGAATATCCCTGACACTGAACAAGCTGCCTTGGCTAAGGTTCGTTGCAATCAACCGGAGACGATTCGCGGCTTTTCACGAACTCTGCGGCGAGAAATTGTGGCTTACTGCGATCGCGTGGCCGAGATAATCGAAGCGCAAAACTTAACGGTTGACGAGTTTAATCAGATTCGCGATCGCCTCGACGAAGATCCCCTCCTGGAAACTCAAGTTATGCAACAGTTAACTGAATTACAACTGCAACAGCAAGGCTAGGCTGAATAGCCTGAATCCGGTCAATTCTGAAGTCATAATTAAGAAACTGGTAGTACTAGAGAGGTAATGATGGATTTGTTAGGATGATCATGAAGCGACAGAACAACCCCCATGCCTCACTGCCCTGATTGCAATTCTAAGCGAACCGTCAAAAATGGCCACATCCACACGGGCAAGCAACGGTATCTATGCCGTAACTGTGGTCGTCAGTTTGTCAAAAACCCAACCAATAAGGTCATCGACACCCCGACTCGCGAACTCATTGACCGGCTCTTGCTAGAACGCATCCCGATGGCTGGAATTGCCCGGGCGGTTCAGGTGTCTGAGCAATGGCTGCAAGACTATGTCAACTGTAAAGCCGCCCAGACACACAGGCAAGTCGCTGTCAGTCCAAAAAAAAAGGGCCGATGACGGTGCAATGTGATGAACTTTGGTCGTTTGTGGATCACAAGGGCAACAAACAATGGGTCTGGTTAGCTCTCGATGCCGAGACCCGTGAGATGATCGGCGCTTATGTCGGTTCTCGCGCTGCCGAGAGTGCGCAAAACCTCTGGGATTCCCTACCCACAGTCTATCGGCAATGTGCTGTGATCTACACTGACGCTTGGGAGGCTTACCGGCAGGTGCTGCCGAGCAAACGACACCGGGTCGTCAGTAAGTCGAGTGGCAAGACCAGTTACATTGAACGGTTTAACAATACCCTCAGGCAAAGGGTTTCACGCTTTGTCCGACGCAGCTTAGCCTTCTCTAAAAGTTTACGTAATCACATCAGCCTCCTGTGGAATTTTATTCACCACTACAACGCATCATTACCTCTTTAGTACTACCCTTTAATGGAGTTGTTAACTTCACCCCGGATGATATCCTCGGCTTAGCCGTTGGCCAACTCTAAGGGCTGTCAGTTGAGAGGGAAATACAGGACTCAAGCACCTAATTTCCCTCTCAACTTGGACGGTCCCTTGATATAGCAAAAGTTGGTCTGAATAGGACCAAAACCAGGGGTAAGAAGGCAAGAGGCAAGAGGCAAGAGGCAAGAGGCAAGAGGCAAGAGGCATAACCCACCCCTGCCCCTCCCAGGAGGGGATTGCAAGAGGGAGGTTTTTCCCTATTCCCTGCACCGCACTGAGCCTGTCGAAGTGTTTCCCGTTCCCTTCTTCTTCCCTACTGCCTTCTTTTGCCTATTGCCTTCTTCAATAACGAGGAATAGAGCGATCAATAGTAACTGAATAGGAGTCAATCCCCCCAGCGATATTAAAGACCCGTTTAAATCCCTGCGACTCTAACCATTGACAAGTATAGGCAGAGCGGATTCCATGGTGACATAATACGTAGGTTTCCACATCAGGATCGAAACGCTCTAAAATTTTAGGAATCCATGCCTGAGATTGACTCAGGGGCAGATTCTCGAACCCCTCTAGGGCGGCGATCGCGACCTCCTCGGGTTCTCGTACGTCAATCAACTGTAGGGGCTGCGTTTCGGAGGCTAGACGCTGCACTAACTCATTGACGTCAATGGATTTCACGGACTCAACCATACCCTGCCTCAATCAGTTTTTATGCAAATCGTTTACGCGGGTTATCAGCTCTAAGGGATGATGCAATTTGGTGTATGAATTAGGCGTCAAAAAACTTCTGCAACGATTCGCCCAAGCTTTCCACTAGAGACAGATCATCAGATTCAAAGGAAAATTCTTCCGCTTCAATCTCCTTAACTTTTGCCTCAGGCAGCCCTAACAAGCTCCGCAATTTTTGATAAGCGGTGGCCTCTTCTTCGTTGATTTTAGGCTCATCGGGTGTCCGCGAGCTTGAAGCAATCACTTCGTACCCCAACCGCAACACTAACTCCCGTTCTTCATCGGTTTTAAGTTTCGGAACTAAGTCTTCTAGGGGAATATTTTGAATACAATAGGCCTGCAAATCTTCCCGCAACTTCTCCCGTTGCTCAGGGCCTTTGGCAAAGAGTTCACTAAAGCGGGTGAGCATCACCTCAACTTCTTTCTGAGCCAGTTCTCCATCGGCCCAGGCCATGGCAGCGACAATCCGCAGCAAGTTCATCTGGCGAGGAGAAATGGGTGGGGGTGCTGGAGGTTGAATTGGCATAGGAGTAGGGAATGAAGAAAGCAGTAGGGAAGAAGAAGGCAGTAGGCAGTAGGCAGTAGGCAGTAGGGAAAAAGAAGGGAACGGGGAACGGGGAATAGGGAAAAATCTCCCTTTTACCTTTTGCCATCCCCTCCTGGGAGGGGCTAGGGGTGGGTCATGCCTCTTGCCTCTAAACGGCACTAGGCTATTTGGGGCCTACCACCACGACGGTAACACGCGATCGCCGTTCCCCCCCCTGGGCAGTAAAAAAACTTTAGGGTTGTCGGGCTAGCCATGCTTCAATCCCTTGGGCTAGGGAGACGGCCAGGCGTTGCTGTTCTTGTTCGTCCATAATCCATTCATACTCGTATGGATTAATCATAAATCCTAACTCCAAGAGAACAGATGGGGCAATTTGAGGACGAGTTAGGGCGAAGTTAGCCCAAAATATGCCATATTCGGGGCGATTGAGGTCTGTCACTAGGTGTTCGTAGAGAAACACCGCCAAATCCTCAGCCTGGGGGTGATACCAAAATGTACCAATCCCGGCGGTATTTTCCGCATCGCCACTGTCGGGTAAGGCATTGTAATGGATACTTAAGGCTAGGGTGGGTTCGGCTTTCTGAATCATATCCATCCGTTCCCGCAAGCCCACATCAATATCCGTTTCCCGGGCGAGAACGACTCTCGCTCCCCGCCGTTCCAACTCATCTCGCAAGAGTAAACTCACCGTGAGGGCGGGTTCTTTTTCTCGTATCCCCGTGGGGCTAGTGGCCCCTAAATCCTCAGGGCCACCATGGCCGGGATCAATGAAAATGGTCGTCCCACTCAGGGGTTGACGTGGGTTGATGCGCGGGGGATGTCGCAGCGTCAGCACTAGAGTGGTGTTGTCATAGCGCAGATCATACCCCCACTGCTGGGGTGAGGTCATCTCAAAGGTATATTGAACCCGATCGCCCTCTAACTGTTGCCAGGTCATGCTACGAATGGCGGGATTGCCCCTGAAAGCAATTAAATCCGTTTGGGCGGTGGTGTTGTGGAGGGTGAGGCGGAACTGTCCCCCCTCTTGTTGAACTTGAGGAGGAACACGACGATTCAGGGGAAAGTGAATCTCAGTGCGATCGCCCTGTTGGCGACTACTAATACTGCGAATCACAGCTCGGGGAGGCTGTCCTGCATCCTCTACCTCCACTTCTCCTCGATTCACCCAAACTCCATAATCTAGGCGTAGCCAATCCCCTTGGGCACCAGTCACCGCCGCTTGTACTCCTTCAGGAATGGGCGTCAGACGAGAATAGCTGGTTCCCGGACCTGTTCGTGAGACGGCTTCGGGACTAATAATCCGTGCTACGGGGAGAGGACTGATATGGGCCGGGACAATCTCGACGGTTCCTGAAGCCGTGTCTCTCAGGCGGCGATCGCCCTGACGCAGTTCAAAAACGGGCTGTCCTAAAAGACCCGTTTCTTCAAACCGATGACAGCCTTCATAGCGGGTAGCCATGGCAGTTTGAGGCTGATTTTCCCCTGTCAGCACCGCCGCATTTCCAGGTAACTCACTGCCATTCCCATCGGGAAGCAAGGGAATCTGACGTCCTCCAACCGTGACGGAGCCGCTAAAATCGGCGGCGGGGGCCAAGGCACTAAAACAGACCAATTCTCCCGCCTGGCGCGTGATATCCACAGCGGGTTCGAGGGAACCTTCCGCAAAACCGAACCCGTCTTCGGGGAAATCGGGAGCACCCGAGAGACGAATCACACGGCGTTGCACCTGGCGATCGCCCACCTGCACCTCGATAACATTCTCGCCAATCTCTAGGGGAACACTAGGGGCGAAATGTCCGGACTGAGAGCGGTTAATAGAATCGCCATTGATCAACACCGTCTGATTGGGGTTCGCCGTGCCGATGACAAAGATGCGATCGGCGAGGGTTTCATGATTGTCTGGGGGATATGACAGATGGAGAGAAGACCCAGCCTGAGCTGAACTAGCAATCATAACCAGAATAAACGCGGATAACGCAAGGACTAGCCCCGAGACAAAACGAGGGCAGCGTAGCGGGACTGGCTTGAGAAATAAGGACATTATCGAGGGGGCTGCAACAACAGCTCAAAGCGCATTTTGTTCTACTTTAGACCGCAGCCGTTTTAGCGTCGACTCCATCGTCTCCACTAGATCATGCAGTTTCGGTAGATCAGCCTCTACCTGAGCCACCGGGACTGCACCATTGGCGATCGCAGCGTGATTGGAATTCCCCCCGTAGTAGAGTTTAGTGTGGGACTCTACTTGTCCGGCTAACTCAGGAACCCGCAGAATCGCAGCACTACTACTGGCTCCTTTGAGTTTGTGGGCCAGGCGATAGAGCTTATCCCAATCCTGACTGTCTAGGGCCCGTTTCATGGCTTCGATAGATGCGATGGCATCTTCAGAAAAGGTTTCGAGGAGTTCCTGCTGAAACTCGAGATCTCCTCCAGTAATCATCGCCAATTGTCCCAGGTCAACCAGATCCAGCTCTGGTTCTGAAACGGGGACGGAGAGGTCTTCGGATGGGGAGACAGGAGTGGTCGAGGAGTCCTCGGGGGTGGCGGTGTCGGCTGGCAAGTCCGGGAGCCAACGTTCCAAGATTTGCGCGAGACATTCCCGGTTCACCGGCTTGGTGATGTAATCATCCATCCCGGCGGCGAGACATTTCTCCCGTTCCCCGTCTAAGGCATGGGCGGTCATGGCAATAATGGGGGGGCGATCGCCATACTGTTCGCGGATGCAACGGGTCGTGTCATAGCCATCGAGAACGGGCATCTGGCAGTCCATCAGGATCACATCAAACAACTCCTCAGTCAGGCGATCGAGAGCCATCTGGCCATGATCCACACACACTACATTTAGATAGCCAATCAGCTTGAGTTGATTACGAACGACTTTTTGATTGACGGGGGTATCTTCCACCACCAAAATTTTTACCGGGTGCGGGGAAGGCGGCACTTCGGCCAAGACCGGTCGGCTCTCCTGGACAGTCATCAAGGGACTCTTGATCTCGGTATCTGTTACCACTTCGACCTTGTTGGCGACCTCGTTGGCGACCTCGTCGGCGACCTCGTTGGTGACTTTGACGCGAGTGGTAAACCAGAACGTTGACCCTTGACCCCATTGACTCTCAACGCCAATCTCTCCCCCCATTAACTGGGTTAGCTGTTTACAGATGGCTAAGCCCAAACCTGTTCCTCCATATTGGCGGGTGGTGGAGGCATCCACCTGAGAAAAGGATTGAAACAGTTTATGTTGATGTTCTGGGGCAATACCAATGCCCGTATCTTGAACGGTAAAGCGTAGCCAAATGGTCTCTGAGGCTTTGTCTGGGACTTCTTCTGAGGGGAATGTTGGCGGCTGGGGACGATTGGCATAGCTGGCCCGCAGCGTCACGGAACCCTGGGCGGTGAATTTGATGGCATTCCCGGCTAAGTTGATAAAAATTTGTCGTAACCGGGTCGGATCTCCCTCAATATGGGCGGGAATTGCCTCATCCACCTCAACCCGCAGTTCTAAGCCCTTACTCTGGGCTTTGGCATAAAGTAAGCGGGTGACATCGGTCATACAGCTTTTGAGATGGAAGGGAATCGACTCGAGTTCCATCCGGCCGGCTTCAAGTTTGGAGAAATCGAGAATGTCATTGACAATCGCCAGGAGACTTTCGCCACTGCTACGGATGGTTTTTAGAAAATCCTCTTGTTCTGGGGTGAGTTGAGTGACCAGGAGTAAATCCGTCATGCCAATCACCCCATTCATGGGGGTGCGGATTTCATGGCTCATGTTGGCGAGAAATTCTCCTTTTGCCACCGTAGCGGCTTCGGCGGCGGCGAGGGCAGTTCTCAGTTCTGCGGTTCGTTCCTCAACGCGACGGGCTAGATGAACTGAGGAGCGTTTGAGTTTTTGGTTAGCCCGCCGCAGTTCCCGTAGGTTGTGACTATTGACGATGACAATGGATGTGGTGGACAGGGCTAGGCTGGGAAGCACTAGGGGGGAGAGCCAGCCCTGGAGAAAGCTGAGATAGGTGATGACACTAAGGCTCCCCACTCCGGCGGTGATGGTGATGGCTGAGGCCAACAGTCCCAGGTTATGGCCCCGCGATCGCGCCCAAAACAGAAGTTTACCGGTACTCAAGGCCCCCAACCCTGACCAGAGAAAAATCCAGCCGAAAATGGCGTGACGATGCCACAGACGCAACAGGGGACGACCGTCGAGAGCTGCCGAGAGAATTTGACTGACAATGTTGGCGTGAACCTCTACCCCAGACATTTGTGGGGGGTCTTGGGTGAGGTTACTGCTATAGGGAGTATAGAAAAAGTCGTTGAGGCTTGGGGCGAGGGGGCCAATCAGGACGATGCGATCGCGGAATTGTTCGGGAGGAACGGTGCCTCTGAGGACATCCTGGAGTCTGACGGTTTTAAAAGTCTGACTGTAATAATTCAGAGGAATTTGGTAGCCACCAATCTCATCCTCAAAATAATCCCCAACCTCTAGGGTAATGGGGACAAAGCGAGCCTGACCGAGTTGTAGATGCATTCGTTGCTCATCTACCATGTCCAGGTCAATGTCCTGTTGTCCGAGGTAATGCAACGCCAAGACCACTCCCAAGCCCAAACGAGAGTTCCCCTCCTCATCCTCCGCCGAAAGGATAGCGCGACGAATCTTCCCATCGGCATCAGGCAGAACATCGGAAATCCCCACCCGTCCTACTGCTTTTAACGCGGGAGGTGGGGCCACGGGGTTACCAATTAACTTTTCCACTCCAAACAGATTGGGCGTGGTTTCAAAGATCTCAACGAGTTCCTCATGGCCCGGTTCAACGGGTAAATCTCGATATAAATCTAAACCAATGGCCGCTGGGTCAGCCTCATCAATCCGCCGCAACACCTCACCCAATACCGTATCGGGCATGGGCCATTGTCCGATTTCTACAATATCGGCCTCGTCAATGGCAACAATGACTAATCGAGAATCCAGGGGTTCCTGGGGACGCAAACGAAACAGTTGATCCCGAGCTGTCCATTCCCAAGGGCGAAACAGACCCCAGATCTGCCCTAAAACAAACAGGGCACCAACCAGAGCAGGGGTCATCAGGATAAATCGCCACCGCCACAGCTTAACCCGAAGTCGCCGTCGCTTCAGTTTGGCGTATCGAGATCCCATAGATGATTTCAGATAAGCGTTTTGTTTACTGTGCCATCCTCCTGATGCCTATGGTAACAGTTGAGAACACAGGGGTTCCTGACGGAAATTAGGACTCCCTGTGTTCCTAGATTCGTTGTTTTCAATCCCTGACGAATCAAGCTGACTGGCGAGCTAGTCAACGTTTAATGACTGTTGGGTTAACTCCTCCAAACCCACAGAGGTTAAAAGTTGATTCCAGTTTTCGGTGATGATGTGATTCTCCGGTTCTCCCTGATACGCCGTGGCTAGGGTTCCGAGAGCGTCATACCAAATGCCAAATTCTCCATACACCTGAGCGATGTCTAAGGCCGTGTCAGCGTTAGCCAGGGCTTCGGCCAGGGACTCTTCAAGGGGTAAACGGTAGACAGTTCCCTCGATGGTGGGATTGTTCGGATCGAATTCCGAGACACAATGCACTTCAAAGTACCAAGAATAATCCTCCCCTAGGGCAATTTCAGGATAATCCGCTGGCAGCGTAATCTGGACGATTCCACCCTGTTCAG
This sequence comes from Sodalinema gerasimenkoae IPPAS B-353, assembly GCF_009846485.1. Classification (GTDB taxonomy): domain Bacteria; phylum Cyanobacteriota; class Cyanobacteriia; order Cyanobacteriales; family Geitlerinemataceae; genus Sodalinema; species Sodalinema gerasimenkoae. The sequence goes on along the minus strand of NZ_ML776472.1, from coordinate 3,518,997 downwards.
GTAAGTCTACATGGGTTCGGTAATGTAGATCACCGGAACTATCCTGGAGACTAAAGGAGCCGGTTTCAACGGTGGTTTCGGGAACGTAAACAAAGAACGAGGGATGTTCGGATACGGTTAAGACTCGCTCAAAGTTGGGCAGAATTGGACGCACGGCGGCTACGTCTTCCTGACCCACTAAACATTGACCGTTCGTACGGCTTGCCCCACCGCTGGTGCGAGTGCGAGGGGTTCCGGCGACTCCCTCAGGGGTACTGAAGCTCACCCCTAACACTGAAGGCGCAGCAACACCGAAGACCGTTGTTAGGGATAGGGTGGCCAGCAGATAACGGGATAACTGTGAAATAGACTTCATAAATTGGGCCTCGGGATTGAATCAAGGTTGTTGTCGGTACACTTCCTCACTAACATATTAACCGAGGGATTTGGCAAACTTGCGGCTAACGTGTGAAGGCTTCTTAAAGATGCGATGAAATTTGCTAAACTTGAGCAAGAATTTCCTTATAACCAATTGCCCACCAAGATAAAAGGGGCCCAAAAGAAAGGACGTTGATACTCAGATTGGTTCAATAAGAACAACTGGGCTTGTTGTAAGGCTTTGGCTTTGCTCATTCCCGGCTGGGCCAGTTGCTGGTAGAACTCCGCCATGAGGTCGGCGGTGGCCTCGTCGCGGACGGCCCAGAGGGTGGCGATGGTGGAGCGGGCCCCACTACGGACGGCGAGGCCGGCTAGGCCTAAGAGGGCGCGGTCATCGCCCATGGCGGTTTGACAGGCGCTCAAGACCAGGAGTTCTAAGGCCCCGAAGCGCTGTTCGTCCCGACGCTGTAGGAGTTGTCCTAATTCGTTGACATTGAGCTGGCCATCCCAGGTGAGAATAAAGGTATCTTCAGCGTTGGAACTAAATTGACCATGGGTGGCAAGGTGGAGAACAGGACTATCGGCACGACGTAGGGCATTACGAGTGGCTTCTACGGTGAAGGATTCATTAAGGCGCACATCGGCGTTAATGGTGCCGCGAATCCGGCTGAGTTCTGTTTCGACCCCAGGTAACGCCGTGAAGCCGCCACGAGCCTCACTCAACCCTGCGATCACCGCTTGCAGGCGGCTATTGTCTAAGGGTTGGGGTTCCAGGAGTTGCAGGCCCGGGGCGATCGCCAAGCTATAGTCTTCGATGAGATAATGCTCGCCGTCATGTAACACGGCCATAGGCAGGCTGCGTAATTGCCCATCGAGAACAAAGACTAAGGTTTCGGTTTGGGCCCGTCGCAAGTCGGCGGCGGCGGGGCGAATTAACCAGTCATAGAGTTGTTGATACAGTTGCAGTTGTTCGCTGCGGGAAAAGGACAAACTCAAGGATTGACGAAAACGGTTGAGGGTTTGGCGTAACTCGCCCTCCCCGAGAGGGGTGCTGTAATGGCGTAGGGGTTCCCCGGGTAAGCTGAAAATCACCTCTAGGCGATCGCTCAAGATAATCGGATAGAGGGCCGCTGCTTTGGCGTCGATGGCTTCGAGTTGCATTGGACGAGCCTCTAAACAGGCTTCGCGGAAAAAGTTTTCTAGTTCCGCCACTTGCAGGGCCTCAATGGTTTCGCTGGCTTGCCTCAATTGGGCTTGAGTGGGATCGCCCTGCAACAATAAACTGACAAGAGCGCGATAGATGGGTTCGACGGTTTCTTGAAAGGACAAACGAACTTCTGGGTTAATGGCCACTAAGTCTTGCCCGAGTTCATCGAGGGCGGCCACGGCATTGCTATAGGCAAGGATGGCTAACTCTCGTTGCCCCTGTTGGTCATATAACGCGCCGAGTTGTCCTTGCCAACGGGCGATGATATCGGTGCTGTTCCCCAAGGGCCGGGCAATTTCAAGGGCTTGTTGGGTTAGGGCGATCGCCTCACGGGATTGTCCTTGCTGCTGGTACAACCGCGCCAATTGTCCTATGGCCAAGGCTTCGGCTCGCTGATCGTCTAAGTCTCGGGCTTGATTAATGGCGGTGGCCAAGATATCCGCTAAGGAACGACGTTCAGCGGCGGACAACAGGTAGGACGCGGTTTCGGCGAAGTTGACCCGGGCATAAACTCCCGGACGACTGGCGGGGAGGGCGTTCAGTTGGCTCTGGATACTCTCTAGGCGATCGCGGGCGGCGTCCGGGGAACCCGCCTGGCGTTGCAAACTGGCCTGTTCTAAGCTGGCGGTAATCTGTTCTAGGGGGGTGGTGGCTCGGGTGATGGCTTGCTCATAAGCGTCAAGGGCCTCGTCAATCTCCCCCAGGGCGCGATGACTATTGGCCAAGGCCCGAAACATTAAACTTTGTTGAGGGTATCCCTCCTGTTGGGCGAGATCGATGGCTCGGTGTAACACCTGTTGGGAGTCCCGTAGATTCCCCACCACCTGCTGGGCAACGGCTAAGTCAGTCAGGGCGGACACTTGTAAGGAGGGATGATGTAGGTCATCGAGTTGGCGGGTGACCCGTTCGAGTTGCTGCTGTGAGCGTCGGTAGAGGCCTAAACTTTGCAGGGCGATCGCCTCATTGTTGAGAGCGCCGAGTTCCCCCAGGCGATCGCCCAGATGGCGATAGAGTTCGGCGGCCCGTTCCCAGGTTTCTAGGGCCCCCTGAGCATCGCCTCGGGCTAGTTGAATCCGCCCCTGAGCGATGCGAGCTTGGGCCTCAACAGCCCCTCCGTTCGCGCTCCCAACGGGGAGACGCTCTAAGGCTTGGTCGATGAGGGTTTGTGCGGGTAACACCTGTCCCAGTTCATAGAGGGCCAGGGCTTGATAGGTGAGGCTTCCAGCTTCTGAGAGGCGATCGCCCTGACGGGCAAAGCCAGCGGCCGCCGTGGCGAACTGCTCCACCGCTGCCTGAAATTGGCCGCCATTGAGGAGCGATCGCCCTTGCTCTTCCTGGGCCTGAGGGGACAGTTGGGCGATCGCCATTGGGGGAGTGGCACTGGCCTGGACTCTTCCCTGAGACAGGCCCAGAGCCAAGGTAAAGCCCAGCAGGAGGTAAAGACTCAGAACCCAACCCACCCAGGGACGGGGAAACCTAAAACGGATCATGATGAGTTTAAGGCGATAGTTGAGAATAGGGAGGAGGAGAAACCGGGCTATTTAGAGACAGTCCTGATTCAGATTAACCGAGCGAGGGGCGATCAAGGCCACAGTTCCATCGAGGCGATACACCCAGGTTGTAGCTTCTGCTAAATTAGACCCCGATTCAGGCTGCTGCGTCACCTCTGATGGCGAGGTCGTCTGTAGCGATCGCCAATCGCGATGATCGCCCCAACTGCTATGGGTATCTCGCAAGCTCTCACTAGGCTGCTCGGGGAGTCCTCCTCGACCGGTGACCAGAAAACTATTATCATCACTGGCCGCACAACCCGAGGCAATTTGACTGGCGGGGTCGATAGGACGCTCGGTTAACTCCACTAACCCTGCCCCCGCTTCGGTGTCGGGGGTTTGGATGCTGACGGTTCCATCGATCCCAAACTCGGAGCTGGCGGTAATTTGGCTGTTGCCCCCCAAGAAGAGTCCCTGGGTAGCGATTTGGATATTCCCGCCAGCCCCCTGAAAGGCATTAGCATCAATACTACTACCATCGAGGAGGGCGATCGCCCCGAGTTGCAGACTCATATTGCCCCCATCGCCGCCAGCGGTGGCTGCTGTCCCGGCCCGAGTCGACAGGGTACTCCCTCCCTGTAAAATCGCCACATTCTCCAGATTCAGATTGAGGTTGCCCCCCTGCCCTAAGATACTCGTGGCCGCAATTTGCCCCCCCGTCAAGGTTAACTGTTGTCCTTGCAGTTCCATATCGCCGGCATTTCCCAGGCCCTGAGAACTCACCGAGAGTTGAGCTTGATTTCCCAACTGCAAGTCCCGGAAGTCCAGGCGCAGATTTCCCCCCGCTCCATCCACCGTTGACGCGCCAATTTCAGCGTTATTGAAAATCTCAATGCGATCGGCCCGGATCTCTAAGTTCCCGGCGGCTCCCGTTCCCAGGCCTCGTACGGCAATTTCTCCCCCATTTACAACTCGCAACAGGGGGGTGATGATACGAAGATTTCCCGCTTCCCCCGCTCCCCGTGATTCCGCAAAGAGGGCGCTGGGTTCCCGTCGGCCCAACGCCGAGACAATCTCGCCCGAAACTTCGACGGACTCACTGGCTTGAATGGTTAAACTACCAGCGGCTCCTTCCCCTGCGGTGGCAGCCGAGACCCGCGAACCGTCGCTGAGGCTTAACCGTTGGGTTTCAATCTCTAGGGAGCCAGCCCCGGCGGTTCCCCGTTGTCCGGCGAATTCGAGTAAGGAAGAGGTGGTAAAAATACCGCTGAGCCAAACTCGATCATCACTGGTTTGGCTCAAGTTAATGGAGTCGGTGGCACGAATCCGCAGGTTTCCCCCCTCTCCGGCACTACTGGAGGCGGCTGAAATTTGCATTCCGCCTCGGGCCTCCAACACTCGGGTTTCAATCGAGATATTACCGGCGTTGCCTCGTCCTAGGGTGGAGGTAAACAGTCCCCCTGGGAGAATGGCTCCTGCTGGGGTTCTCTCCATGGTGATGCGATCGGCGATGACTTCAAGATTCCCGCTATCGGCGGTTCCGGTGGCACTGGAGGCGGTGCTAACAATGCCGCCATTCTCAATCCGGAGCTGGTCAAGAGTCAGGCGAATATCCCCGGCTCGGCCGGCGGCTGTGGTTCCACTCAGGAGAAGGGAGCTATCGGCTAGACGAAACTCCGACCCGTTGACTTGGATATTGCCCCCTGACCCCTGATTGAGAGTGGTGGTTAGAACGACTGCACCCTGGCTCATGTCAATCTGTCCACCGCTGAGGCTGACAGAGCCGCCGGGACCGGTTCCGAAACTGAGGGCATAGATGCCATCTTGGAGTTGGCTGGGGTTGAAGGTTTCGTTGAGGAGTTGGGCGAGAATTAGCCCCGGTTCTGTGCCTCGGATCTCGATGCGATCGCCGCTGAGGGTAATATCACCACCGGCCCCGGAACCAAAACTGGAACTGGAGATGAAGGCGCGATCGCTCATCTGGATATCTTGGCCACGAATGGTAATGCCTTGGCCATCGATGGGGCCAAGGGTATCGGCCCGCAAACTAGCGCCTTCTTCAAGTTGGATGCGATCGCCATAGAGGTCAATGGCCCCGCCCCCTAAGCCACTGCTGCTGACGGTGGCACCCTGGGACAGATGCAGCGGTCCCCCGGCTGTGGCTTGGTCGTAGTTGAGCCGTGTACCCACGGGGTTGCCCTGGCTGGAGGGAGTCCAGGTGAGGGTACTTTGGTTGCCAAACGTCCCCAGGAGGATTTGACCGCCAAAGCTACTAAGATTCCCCCCAGAAAGTTGTAACTCCCCGGCAAACAAGCCGAGGGTTTCGCCTGGAGCCACGGTGAGTCCGGGACGATCGGGTAGGGGCAGAGGGCCATCGAGGTTGGGAATCAGACCACTGGCGGCTCGGGATTGATTAGCGATGGGGGCGGGATTGTTGCCAAATTGCAGGCCAATGGGGACGCTGACGGTTAACAGAGGGTCGGCGCCTTGGGGAGCGCGGGCGTGATAGTGGCTGCCATCGGCAAAGATGAGATGGTCGGCGGTGCTGGCAATAAAGGAGCCACCGAGTTGCAGTTGGGCGGTTTCGCCGAACCTGATGCCATTGGGATTGAGGAAAATTAGACTGGCTTGATGGTTGGCGGAGAGCAGGCCGTCAATTTGGGAGAGGTTCTCACCGGTGACGCGGGTGATAATCCGTTCGACGACAGCGGGATTGTTAAAGTGGGCTTGCCAACCTGCGGGTAGGCTAAAGCTTTCAAAGCTATGAAAGAGGTTCTCGCCAGCGAGGGTTCCCCCTTCAAGGGTGAATCGGCTCTCGTCCTGGAGGACGCGGGAGTTTTCCGGGAGGCTGCTGTCAGGGATGACTTGTCCCTGGGTTGTGTTGGTCCCCAGGGTGAGGAGCCAGACAGCGAGGAGGGGGATGGCCAGCTTCTGGGGACAATGGCAATGTGGGTTCCCAGGGGAGGGGTCTCTCATTTAACCTCTGTGGGTAATCTGTTAGGGACGATTTAACCAAATTCCCCGCAACCCGGCGGCGATCGCTCCTTCTACGTCTTCTCGGTAACTGTCACCAATATGCCAGGCGGCTTCTGGGGAACAGTCATGAGCGGCTAAGGCACAGTGCCAGACCTGGGGGTTGGGTTTGGCAGCTCCAACTCGGGTGGAGACCGTCACGGAGGTAAAGAATCGCGCTAGGTCGAGGGAGTCGAGAACGGTGTAGAGTCGTGAGTCAAAGTTGGAGACGATGCCCAGTTCCACTCCCTGTTGTTGCCAATAGGTTAGGGCGGGCCGGACATCAGGATAGAGGGTCCAAGGTTCGGCGGTGGCGAAGTGGGCGAACAGATGGCCGAAGAAGTTTTGGAAATCGGGGAATTGGTCTAGGACTCCGAGACGGCCAAAGGTGTCCTCGGCGATGGCTAACCACCAGTCAAATTCCTGTTGGAACAGGTGTTGGGGGGCAATGTCAGAAAATTCCGCTGGGGGTGCGGCGTTGAAGGCCTCGTAAAAGGCATCGTTGGTGGCTTCAGCATCGAGTTCAATGCCGGCCTGTTGTCGGGTAAAGTCGCGATAGACTTCGCCGACACTGCCACGAACGCCAAAGATTGTGCCAACGGCATCGAGAAAAATGACTCGGGGTTTGTCATGTTCCTGCGGGGATAGGGCCAGGGGCAGTTGCCGGGTCTCATGGGGTTTTCCCAATTGTAACCTCCCAATATCACGTCAGTACAGCCTTTAGACTTTACTGCGGAGTGAGGAAGGCCCGCAAGGGTTCTATCATCCAGTTGAAGACCACTTTAACTTGGTGGTCTAGGGTGGGTAGGTGGTAGAGGTCAATCCGATTGGGCGATCGAGAGGATAGGGGCGAGGGGAAACTGGGTCATCTAGGGACAGCCTTGGCCCAACTCTATCGCGCGAGGGGCGACCAAGGCCATGGTTCCATCAAGGTGATAGACCCAGGTTGTGGCTTCTACTAGATTAGACCCCGATTCGGGCTGCTGCGTCACCTCTGATGGCGAGGTCGTCTGTCGCGATCGCCAATCGCGATGATCGCCCCAACTGCTATGGGTATCTCGCAAGCTCTCACTAGGCTGCTCGGGGAGTCCTCCTCGACCGGTGACCAGAAAACTATTATCATCACTGGCCGCACAACCCGAGGCAATTTGACTGGCGGGGTCGATAGGACGCTCGGTTAACTCCACTAACCCTGCCCCCGCTTCGGTGTCGGGGGTTTGGATGCTGACGGTTCCATCGACGCCAAACTCGGAGCTGGCGGTAATTTGGCTGTTGCCCCCCAAGAAGAGTCCCTGGGTAGCGATTTGGATATTCCCTCCAGCCCCCTGAAAGGCATTGGCATCGATACTACTACCATCGAGGAGGGCGATCGCCCCAAGTTGCAGGTTTATATTCCCCCCATCGCCGCCAGCGGTGGCGGCCGTTCCGGCCCGGGTTGAGAGGCTACTCCCCCCCCGTAAAATGGCCGCATTCTCTAAATTCAGGTTGAGGTTGCCCCCCTGTCCTAAGATACTGGTGGCTGCAATCCGTCCCCCATTCAGGTTAACGTACTGCCCTTGCAGTTCCACGTCTCCGGCATTCCCTTGACCCTGGGAACTCACCGACAGCAATCCTCCGTCCCTCAGATGTAACTCCCGGAAGTTCAGATGCAAATTTCCTCCCGCGCCGTCCACCGTTGACGCGCCAATCTCTGATTGGTTGAAGACCTCAATGCGATCGGCCGTGACTTCTAAATTGCCAGCCGCCCCAGTTCCTCGACCACGCACTGCAATCTCTGCCCTATCCCGCACTTGCAGCAAGGGGGTAATGACTTCGAGACTGCCCGCCTCTCCAGATCCTAGAGACTCAGCAAATAGGGCGCTGGGTCTGCGAAAGCCAAGAGCTGACGGGATATCTCCGGTTAACTCAATAGACTCACTGGCGCGAATGGTTAAACGTCCGGCGGCCCCTTCCCCTCCTGTCGCCGCAGAAATCCGGGCACCATTATTGAGAATGAGGCGTTGGGTGTTAATTTCTAGAGTGCCCGCACCAGCGGTTCCTTGTTGTCCGGACGGTCGGACTAAGGAGGAGGTTGTAAAAATGCCGCTGAGCCAAACATTATCGTCACTGCTATCGGCTAAAACGATGGATTCGTTGGCATCAATCCGTAGATTCCCCCCTTTTCCGGCACTGCTGGAGGAAGCCGAGATCTGCATTCCCTGACGGACTTCTAACTGTCGAGTTTGGATGGAGAGATCTCCGGCATTCCCTTGACCTAGGGTGGTAGTAAAGAGTCCTCCAGGGACAATTAGCCCAGCCGGAGTCCTCTCTAGGATGATGCGATCAGCGGTAATGTCAAGATCACCACTGTCAGCCGTTCCGCTGGCGTTGGAGGCAGTGCCAATGAAACCGCCGTTGTTAACTTGTAACTGGTCGAGATTGAGGCGAATATCTCCAGCTCGACCGGCTCGGGCGGTTCCGGTCAATAGAATCGCACCATCGTTCAGACGCAAATGCTGGCCGTCAACCTGGATATTGCCCCCAGCGCCCTGGTTTAGGGTACTGGTCACGATGACAGCACCTTGAGTCAGTGCAATCTCTCTACTGTTAAGGCGAATCGTCCCTCCCCGCCCAGTTCCTAGACTCAGTGCATAGAGTCCATCTTGGAGTTGGGTGGGGTTAAAGGTTTCGTTGATCAGTTGTGCCAACACCATACCGGGTTGGGTTCCTTGGATCTCGATGCGATCGCTCCTAATGTCGATATCACCACCGGCCCCGGAACCAAAACTGGAACTGGAGATAAAGGCGCGATCTCTCATCTGAACATCTTGGGCGGTGATGGTCATGCCTTGGCCGTTGATGGGGCCAAAGGTATCGGCCCGCAGACTGGCGCCTTCTTCAAGTTGGATGCGATCGCCATAGAGGTCAATGGCGCCGCCGCCTAGGCCACTACTGCTAATGGTTGCACCTTGGGAGAGTGCCAGAGTTCCCCCTGCAACGGCTGAATCACGGTTGAGGGCTAAAGTATCGGGTTGCAGTTGCCAGGTAATCTGACTATTCTCGCCAAAACTGCCGAGGATAATTTGTCCGCCAAAGCTACTGAGGTTGCCTCCCTCTAGGTGAATGTCTCCGCCAAACAGGCCCAAGACTTGGCCGGGGGCAACGGTTAGGCCAGGAGCGTTGGGAAGCGTTAGGGTGACATCGAGGCTGGAGATCAGGGAACTGGCGGCGAGGGATTGATTCCGAATGGGGGCGGGATTGTTGCCAAATTGCAGGCCAACCGGGACACTCACGGTCAATAGGGGAGCATCGAGGGAAGGGGAGACGGCGTTGTATTGACTGCCATCGTCAAAGAGGAGACCCTCAGCAGTGCTGGCGATGAAGGAACCGCCGAGTTGCAGTTGAGCGGTTTCGCCAAACTCGATGCCATTGGGATTGAGGAAAATGAGACTGGCCTGATGGTTGGCCCGGAGTAGACCATCAATCTGTGAGGGTTGGTTGCCGGTGATGCGGGTGATGATGCGCTCAACGGCGGCGGGGTTATTGAATTGGGCTTCCCAATTGGCGGGAAGGTCAAAATGATCAAAGCTATGGAAGAGGTTGGTTCCGGCACGGGTCCCCCCCTCAATGGTCAGTTGGCTGCCTTCGCTGGTGACACGGGAGTTCTCGGGTAATGTCGTATCTGGGATGATTTGGGCCAGACCGGGGGCGTCGGCTGTGGCCAGGATAAGAGTTAGCAGAACCGCTGAGGACGTGAGGTTTAGGGTGGAGGGAATAGTCCAACCAACGAGCTGCTTCATGATGTTTGACCTGCTCTTGAGTGAATGATGGCTCCGGAACTCTGAGACGGCCAAAACGATGACTCGGGATCTGTGGGATTCCTCACTAGGAAGTGGCCAGGGGAAGTGGCCGGGTTTCATGGGGCTGTCCCAACGTCTTGCCCCCCAATATCATGTCAGCACGTCCTTTAAGACTCTACTGCGGAGTTAGGAAGGCCCGCAAGGGTTCTATCATCCAGTTGAAGCCCACTTTAACTTGGTGGTCTAGGGTGGGTAGGCGGTAGAGGTAAATGAGGCGGCGGGCAATATGGGCCAGGGGACCGTCTAAACTGAGTCCTAGGCCCGAAAGGGTGGCGTTGTCGATGCCCAGGGTCATCATTTCGCCCAGGTCTTGATAGCGGAAGGGCAGCAGGGGACGGTGGCTGAGGGAGGCCCAGATGTTCCAGGCGGTGTAGTCGGCTTGTTGGAAGGCGGCTTGGGCGGTGGCGGGAATACTTTGTCCGTCGGCATCATGAACGTCGGCGAGGTCACCCAGGGCGAAGATGTTGGGGCGATCGATGACTTGCAGGTGGGCGTTGACCTGGATTTTGCCGCGATCGCCCCGGGGAACGGGCAGCCGCTCAACGACGGGGGCGACTTGGGTCCCCACGGTCCAGAGGACGATGTCAACGGGAATTTCGTCGATTTGCCCTCGGTAGCGTAGGGAAATACTGTCCTCGCCGACGGAGACAACATCAGTTTCTAGGTCTGTCCAGACGCCGCGATCGCTCAGGGCCCGTTTGCCGGCATTGCGATTAAATTCGGGGGAATGGCGCAGGATGGTGTCGTTACGTTCGATGATGCGGATGCGACCTCGATTGCCCAGGCGATCGGCCAGTTTACAGGCAATTTCTACGCCGCTATAGCCGCCGCCAACGATCGCCACCCGGATTTTGTCGGAATTGCTGGCTTCTAGGTTTTGCAGCCGTTGCCGGACGCGGTAGGCATCGCTAACGGTGCGAAAGGGGATAGCATGGTCAGCAACGCCGGGAACATCATGGAGGGGGGTTTCGCCGCCTAGGGCCAGGACGAGGCGATCGTAGTCGAGGCAGTCGCCGCCGACAAGGGACACCTGTTGGGAGTCTGGGTTAATGTCTTCGACGTCGGCTTGACGAAATTGAATCGGGGTATTGGCGAGGAGTTCAACGAAGGGAGGGGCGATTTCCCAGCTTTGTAGTTCGTCGGTGACCAGTTCGTAGAGAAGGGGGGCGAAGACAAAGCGATCGCTGCGATCAACGAGGGTAATCTCGGGTTGAGTGGAGCTTTCCCAGGGGAATTGAGCCAGTTTGAGGGCGGTGTAGAGTCCACCAAAGCCGCCGCCGAGAATACAAATGCGATTGGAACCGTCGGTCATGATTAGCTTGGATCTAGCGAGGGGGGGTCAGAACGTGATACCTTCCCTAATAGCTTAGCTAACTTCTCCCCATTTCTAGAATTGGCGGGGTCGCGGCTGTTCCTAATTGGTCTTCATGTGTTGAGGTAGCTGCCATGTCTCTCGTTCTGCGTACCCTCACGAATACGGTGTTTAAGCAGCGTCCGATCGAGTCTAAGGAGTTACCGGATCGCGAGAAGGTCTCGGTAAACCGCGATCGGGAGTTTTCCGTGGATACCTTCGCTCAGGAACGGAATCATCTGCGGGTGACGTTTAAGGATAATGCTTTGGCGGGCCTCGATACTTGGTACGCCTTCGGGGAGCATGTGGAGATTTTGGGCCAAGCCCCCGCAGAAGCCGGGATGTCTCGCCTCTATCCCAAGCCTCGCCCCCGCATCATTCAACTCGATTGTCCCTATCTATCTCAGTTGGACAACTTTGAGAATCCCACCGGCTCCTGTAATGTGACGGCGGTGGCCATGTGCTTGAAGTATTTTGGCATTCCCCAACGCACCAATGCCCGACAGTTCGAGGATGAACTCTACCGCTATGCCCTCAATAATAATTTAAGTCGTCATAGCCCCTATGATTTAGCTAAAATTGTTAGGGACTATGGCTGTCAGGATGAGTTCCGGACGAATGCTACCTTTGATGAGGTCAAGGATTGGCTGGCTAACTTGAAGCCGGTGATTGTCCATGGCTATTTCACCTCCTATGGTCATATTGTGGTGTTTGTGGGGTATGACGAGGAGCGAGAGCAGTTCTTTGTCCATGATCCCTACGGGGAATGGTTTTCAACCGGGTATCGCACAGACTTATCTGGAAAGTATCAACGCTATTCCTATCGTATGATTCGCGAGACTTGTAAGCCGGATGGAGATTTTTGGGTTCACTTTATCTCGAAGTAGCCATCTCGACGTTGCCCTGATTAGACGTTAGTTTAGGGGAGTGACGGTCTCGGGCTTGAGGCATCGGGTTTTGGCATCTGGGAACTCGGACATCTCATAGTGCTTAAAATAGTGCTTAAAACCCGTTTTTGAGGCGATCGCACTGTCATCGTACTGTTATCGCACTGTTCCAGTAGAGTCTATGTTTTCTCCCAATTCCAGTGATCCCGATAGCATTTTTGCTCAGCTTCCCCCCCAGGCCCGAGACTGGGCTGAACAACTCCATTGGAATGAACGCCGCTATGTTCTGTCCCTCTGTCATATCCTCTGTGCGGCACCGTCGGAGGTGCAGGCGGAGTTTCTCGATGAATATACGGCGGATGGGTTAGTCTCTCGACTGATTGAGGATCGCGATACTCGCCAAAAAGTTAAATACTATCTCGAACAATTCCATATTGACACGAATCTGAGTGAAAGTCTCTTGCGGGGCTATATTCGTCAGTTTTATATTCACTGTGCCCAAGACATGCAGCGTCAGCCAGAACAGTATTTAGAAGTAGCCGTTCGACTGATTGGGAGTTCTGAGGAAAGTAATAACGCGTTTAATTATACCTTGGGATTTGAGTTACTGAAAATGATGTTTACGATGAGTTGGATTCAGCAAGAACGACTCTATCGTCTGCAACGCAATCAAGATGAATTTCTCAATAAATATGTCAAACCCATTCGCTTTGCTCACCAAATCAATGGCATTGTGGTTCCTAAAGACAAGAAAAAGTTTTTTGCCAAACGAGATTACTATGTCCAGACCCCTCAAATCTCCCGTAAGAAGCTCACCGAGTTGGTGATGGTGACATTTCGGGCAGAAACGGTGACCGAGTTTGGGTTTTCTGTGATTCGTCATCCCAATTATCTGCAATTTAACTATGAGTATATTTACACCCCAGAGGCTGAAGATATTTTAGGGAATTAGAGTATCATCAAATTTTCGTTAGATAGTTGGGAGAGCGTCGGGTCAGTTTGCTGCGAGTCTGGCTTGATATCGTTTAGGGTTCAGGGTAGAATGGGGAGACTTAGGTCTCAGTTGTCCATCGCCATAGGTCACTAATTGTAACAATTAGACAAAAATCGTTAAATGTCTTTAAAAATTATTGAAAATTTCGACGGCAGCTTTCAACTACAACCCGAAGCACAACAAATTTTATTTGATTTGTTAACTAATGGTGCTTTCTTGGAGCAGGTTTGCCAACAGTTAAGCTGTTCAGGATTGGAGTTTACGGGTAAGCTGTTCCAGCCAGTTCCTTATAGTACTGCTACTCCGAAAGGAATGCCTAAAAACTTTGAGATCTATCATGAGTCGGAGGAATATTTTATTATTAACGTGCCTCCGAATTTTATGGCTCAAGCCAAGATTTTCAAACCCAGTCGTCTTTGTGCTATTTATCGCCGCAGCAAGACGGAGTAATGTTCAAGCTAAATATTCTAAGAACTTGGCTAGTATTTACTAAACACAAAAACATGTCAACCCCTTCTGAACTTCCAACCGAACTTCCAAGCCTGCAAGACCTTGAACGCCATCCCTATCTAACTCCTGATGGGTCAGTGGCTGATGAGTTTTTAGTGGGTAAAGTGGGAATTTATGCCATTTTTGATGAGCAGGAAACCCTCCAATTTGTCGGCTATTCTCGCAATGTGAGTGTGAGTTTACGTCAACATCTCATCCGCAAACCAGAGGACTGTTACAGTTTTAAGGTCGAAACGATTGCTCGTCCGAGTCGCCAGGTGCTAGAAGATATCCGCCAGCATTGGCTACAGGAAAATGGGATGGTTCCCCCTGGAAATGGTGAAGCTGAGGCGGAATGGACGCAACCGATTGATGTTAAACCCTTAATGACCGATGAGGAACGGAATGGGTTAGCAGAGGCGTTAGATGAGGGGAAAAAGACGAAATGTATTAAACAAGTGGCCCGTCGGATTCAGGGAAATCTATTAGAGCGGTTGGCGGCTCGGGGTGTGACGGAATCGTTCCGCTTTAATCCGAAGTTAAAGGAACAAGGTCTTTTGGAGTTGAAATAGGGCTAATTTTTGTTTGGCTTTAATTTAAATTAGACTTACGATTGAACCGATTTCGTGTCAAATCTGGGTCAAAAAACTACCCCTAGTATTACCTGAGGAAAGGAGGTTTTTCGGTGGATATGTCGTTAGAAGACCTATGGAATCAGGTTTTAGAACGGTTGCAAGGACAACTAAGCCAACCCACGTTTGAGACTTGGATTCAGACGGCACGAGTTGAGTCCTTACAGGGGGGGCGCTTACTCTTGCGGGCCCCGAATCCGTTTGCGTTGAATTGGCTGCAAAAGCATTATTTGACGACCATTACTGAGGTGGTGCGTGAGATTTTGGGAGATGAGGTGACGATTGAACTCTGTAGCGATCGCACCGGAGATGTGGAGGAACAGCAACTCAGTTGGTCACCTCAAGTGGCGCCCCCGGAACCAAAATCCCAGACGAAACCGCCAGAATTGAATCCTAAAAATGTCTTTTCTCGCTTTGTGGTGGGGTCAAATAATCGCATGGCCCATGCGGCGGCGTTAGCGGTGGCGGAATATCCGGGGCGAGAGTTTAATCCCTTATTTTTATGTGGGGGAGTGGGGTTAGGAAAAACCCATTTAATGCAGGCGATCGGTCATTATCGTTTGGAGATTGACCGACAATCTCGGGTGTTTTATGTGTCAACGGAGCGGTTTACCAATGATTTGATTAGCGCAATTCGTCAGGATCAGATGCAGGCGTTTCGGGGTCATTACCGAACGGCAGATGTGTTGCTGGTGGATGATATTCAGTTTATTGAGGGGAAAGAATACACTCAGGAGGAGTTTTTCTATACCTTTAATGCGTTGCATGAGGTAGGGAAACAAATTGTCATCGCCAGCGATCGCCCCCCGCACCAAATCCCGCAACTTCAGGAACGGCTTTGTTCTCGCTTTTCGATGGGTTTAATTGCCGATATTCAGCCCCCCGATTTAGAAACCCGCATGGCGATTTTACAGAAGAAAGCCGAATATGAGAATATGCGGCTTCCCCGAGAGGCGATCGAATATATTGCGTCTCGCTATACCTCTAATATCCGGGAATTGGAGGGAGCGTTAATTCGTGCGGTGGCCTATATTTCCATTTCGGGTTTACCGATGACCGTGAAAAATTTAGCGCCTGTCCTGAGTTCTCACACCGAGAAAGTCGAAGCCTCGCCACCGGTGGTGATGCGGGTTGTGGCGGAGGTGATGGGGATTTCGGTGGAAGATTTAAAAGGCCAATCGCGGCGGCGGGAGATTTCCCAAGCGCGTCAGGTGGCGATGTATTTAATGCGTCAACATACGGATTTGAGTTTACCGAAGATTGGCGAAATTTTTGGTGGGAAAGACCATACGACGGTGCTGTATAGTTGCGATAAAGTCGCCCAACGACGGGAAAACGACCCCCAGTTGGCACAATTGTTACTGCAACTGGGCGATCGCATTAATTTGGCGAGTCATTAAAGGGGGTTATCCCTGAAAGCGATCAATGATGTCCTGGCGCGAGAGTTGTAGCAGGAGGGGCATTAATTCGCTGGAGGGACGGCGAATCATCCTATCTAGGATGGCGTTGAGTTCGTCATCTAGGGGACCGAAACGGGCTTCTAAGAGGCTGGCGATCGCCTCCCGCCGTTCTTGTTCCCGTCCCCGTTCAAGACCTCGTTCTAAGCCAGATAGTTTTGCTTCTTCAAGTTGTTGGTCAAACAGAGGAGATAAACGCATAATTAAGTCCCTATCCTCCTGATTTAGATTGGGGTTCATTTCTAGGTTAGCCTTGAGGCGATTGAGCAGCATTAAGGCATTGCCACGAAAGGGATTACCTGGGGGGAGTTGTTCAAGTTCATCGAAGGCCTGTTCTTGGACTTGTCCCCGCCCTAAGACCCTTAGCCATAGGGTATCCCTAGTCCAAGGGAGTTGGTGAATGACGATGATCGCGCTGCGCCATTGGGCTGACAACGGATAGATGCCTTCGCCCCAATTCTCCACCTCCAGGGTAGCACCAAAGCCTTCTAAAAGAGGGGCTGAGGCGGTTGGGGTGAGAATCCAGAGGCGGGGTTGGTTTGACTCAGCGAGTGAGGTTTGCTGGCGTCGGGCTTCTCGTCGCAGTTCGGCGAAGATGACCAGGAGTTTGAGGACGCAATCGCGGATTTCGTCGGCGGTGACGGGGTTGCGGTAGGGTTCGAAGATGGCGGGAGAGTGCAGGGTTCGGGCCAGGAGGCCTAGGGGTTCGGCTGAGAGACGAGGTTCAGGGTTGGGGTTAAACCAGAGGTCGATTTGACGGACTTCTCCCGCCACCCGTCGCGGTGATTGGATGGTGACCTAGGGGGTTAGAAGTTCTTCGAGGTAATCTTTGGCGAATTGGTCGTGGATGAAACGGGTCACGGGGCGATGCTGGAGAAGTTAAAGTTGATTATCTCAAAAAAAACCCGGTTTGGGGAAGAAACCGGGAGGCTGAGTTGAATTTATTAGCTAAATCGCTCAATGATTTCCTCGCGCGAGAGTTGCATGAGAAGGGGCATTAACTCGCTCGATGGACGGCGAATCATGCGGTCTAGGAGTTGGCTGAGTTCGTCATCTAGGGGACCGAAACGGGCTTCTAGGAGGCTGGCGATCGCCTCCCGCCGTTCTTGTTCCCGTCCCCGTTCTAAACCCGATAGTTGAGCGGCTTCAAGTTGTTGGTCAAACAGAGGAGATAAACGCATAATTAACTCTCTATCCTCCGAGTTGGGGGTGGCGTTGGTTTCTAGGTCAGCTTTGAGGCGATTGAGCAGAATTAAGGCATTGCTGCGGAAGAGATTGTCTGGGGAAAGTTGTGCCAGGTCGTCAATGGCCTGTTGCTGGACTCGACCCCGCCCTAACACCCTCAGCCAGAGCGTATCCAGGGAACGAGGTAGTCGGTGAATGACGACAATGGCTCCTGGCAATCCCACGGGAAAGTGATAGATGCCTTCGCCCCAATTCTCTACATCTAGGGTAGCACCAAAGCTTGCTAAGAGCGGGTCGGAGGCGGTTGGGGTGAGAATCCAGAGGCGGGGTTGGTTTGACTCAGCGAGTGAGGTTTGCTGGCGTCGGGCTTCTCGTCGCAGTTCGGCGGAGATGACGAGGAGTTTTAGGACGCAATCGCGGATTTCGTCGGCGGTGACGGTGTTGCGGTAGGGTTCGAAGATGGCGGGAGCGTGGAGGGTTCGGGCCAGGAGTCCCAGGGGGGCCGGGGATAGGGGACATTCGGCGTTGGGGGAAAACCAAAGGTCGATTTGGCGGACTTCTCCGGCCACTCGTCGCGGCGATTGGAGGGTTCCGTACGGGGTTAGGAGTTCTTCGAGATAGTCTTTGGCGAATTGGTCGTGGATGAAACGGGTCACGGCGCGATGGTGCAGGAGCTGAGGTTGATTATCTCAAAAAAACCCGCTTTCGGGAAAAAACCGGGGTTCTGAGCTGGATGTATCGGCCAAACCGCTCAATGGATAGTCGTCGCATTCGTAGGCAGGATGGGGCTTGTAACCTCAGTATTTTGAGGTGCTTGGTGTTGAATCTATTGTGGCGGCATCCCGGTCGGGGTCGTTTGAAGATGAAACGTTACCGAGGCAGTCTGGAGCATCGGTTTCTGCTCGAAATTCTGGTGGCATCTCTCCTTATCACACTCTCCTTAATGATTTGATGCGTTTACCCGGTCTAAAACCACAGAAAACGAAGAAGATACAGACCAACCTACAGATGCTAAAATTGAGGAAGATGGCGACTTAAGAAGTGACTCGGAAGTCACGATAGAGCCGCTGCCGCGCTGGGAACCTCGTAACCGCCTTCTAGTCGTGCCACGAACTGTCTCGATCTTTCGGAGTCCGCAGTAAGATTTCCTCCTTTATTGAGACCCTCCTTGGAAGTGTTTTCCTAGCTGAGCAAAAACACGCGACATCCTGATTTACTGAAAAGATAAAATCATGAAAAGCAATTTTGATTATACAAATCTAGTTAAAGATTCACGAAAATACTATATAGCTTCTTACTACCTCTCTAGATTTGACAAGGATGAATATGAAAGATTAGGCAAACACTTGGGTTTGCCAAAAGGCAAACAAAAAAAAATTTGTAAAACACATGTCCATAACGAGGTCGCTTTAATTACCAACAATAAAGCAAGCACAATTAAGAACTGTCGTGATGCCTTTGATTCCGTTCATGGAAATTTAAGAAAAGGGTGGTACCAAAACCCGCTTTACCCTGCACAAAAGAAGGTTCTCGATTTTTTTCAAAACTATTCTCATGATCAAGTGTATAGTATCGTTTGTATGATATTAGATCGCCCTGACGTACCCGTCGAAGAATTGCTTGAATCATGGAATTTGGATATTCAAAATGATTATACAGGCTTTAGCAAAAAGGTTGAAGTGAATCAACGTCAAGATCAGTCTCGCTTTCGCAAAGATGTTCTCAACAATTTCAATCGTTGCTGTTGCCTAACAGGTGAATCTGCGGAAAATTTATTAGAAGCCAGTCATATCGTTCCGTGGAGTGATCGCGAGACGAGCCGGTTAGATCCAGGAAATGGTTTATGTTTATCTTGGATTTATCACAAACTTTTTGACCAAGGATATTTTACATTGACCAATGAGCTGGTCGTTGAAATATCTGAAGAATCGAAAAAACCCTCTAAGATGTCTCAATTTTTACTTCAAAAAATCAATGATAAACCTATAAAAAGGCCCATCAAACATAAAATAAAGGTAGAATACTTAGAATATCATAGAGATAAAATTTTCTTGTTGGAAAACTTTGATGAATAGCTGAGATGACAATTTCAAATCCTGTTGTGTTAGGTACAATTTATACGATTTTTGATGCGTTTACCCTCTGAGCGTTAGCGGCAATTTCACTCCGCCGCGCTTCAATTCGGCGCTTGCGGAGCAATTCAAATAGACGTTCTTGCTCCTCATCAGGTAACGCCTCAGTCGACTCAATAATTTGTTGAAATGTCATTGTTCTACCCTCCCGTTCATGAATAAATTTAACCGATTACAAAACAGGTTTCATCCTCACTTGACCTGGCACGGGGCGAAATTAAAACAAGAAATAGCGTTGGGCCATGGGTAAACTCTCCGCCGGTTCACAGGTTAATAACTCCCCATCGGCCCGAACCTCATAGGTTTCTGGATCAACCTCAATCTGGGGTAAGGCATTATTCAACTTCAAATCCCCTTTGCTAATCTGGCGAGTGTTCGATACCGCCAGGGTGGGTTTGCGTAACCCCAGTTGACGGCCAACCTCCGCCTCAACCGCCACTTGGGAGACAAACGTGACTGACGTGGCTGCGATCGCACCCCCATAACTACCAAACATCGGCCGCATATGCACCGGTTGCGGGGTGGGAATACTGGCGTTCGCATCTCCCATCTGGGCCCAAGCAATCATCCCACCTTTAATGACTAACTCCGGCTTCACCCCAAACATAGCCGGTTTCCAGAGACATAAATCGGCCAATTTCCCCGCTTCAATCGAACCCACATGATTGGAAATTCCATGGACGATCGCCGGATTAATCGTGTACTTCGCCACATAGCGTTTGGCCCGCAAATTGTCATGGCGATCGCAGTCAGCCCCCAACGGCCCTCGCTGCACTTTCATCTTATGGGCCGTCTGCCAGGTTCGGATGATATTCTCCCCAACCCGTCCCATGGCTTGGGAATCGGAGGAAATAATACTAAATGCCCCCAAATCATGCAAAATATCCTCCGCTGCAATAGTTTCGCGGCGAATCCGGGACTCGGCAAAGGCCACATCTTCGGGAATGTTGCGATCAAGGTGGTGACACACCATCAACATATCCAGATGTTCTTCTAAGGTGTTCACCGTATAGGGCCGAGTGGGATTCGTGGAAGACGGTAAAACATTGGCCACCCCACAGACTTTGATGATATCTGGGGCATGACCGCCCCCAGCACCCTCGGTATGATAGGTGTGGATGGCTCGATTCTTGAAGGCGGCGATGGTGTTCTCCACAAACCCGGCTTCGTTGAGGGTGTCGGTGTGAATCGCGACCTGGATGTCATACTCGTCGGCGACGCTGAGACAGGTGTCAATGGCGGCGGGAGTGGTTCCCCAGTCTTCATGGAGTTTTAACCCCAAGGCCCCGGCCATGACTTGTTCGACTAATCCCCGTTTTTGGGAACTGTTCCCTTTTCCCATAAAGCCGAGGTTGACGGGGAAGGCGTCGGCCGCTTGTAGCATCCGATGGATGTTCCAAGAACCGGGGGTGCAGGTGGTGGCGTTGGTTCCGGTAGAGGGGCCGGTTCCGCCGCCAATCATGGTGGTGATTCCTGAGGCGATCGCCGTCTCAATTTGTTGCGGACAAATAAAGTGAATGTGACTATCAATTCCCCCAGCCGTGACGATACAGCCTTCAGCGGCGATCGCCTCAGTGGCGGGACCAATAATAATATCAACGTTGTCCTGAATATGAGGGTTTCCCGCTTTGCCAATTTTGCAAATTTTGCCGTCTTTAATGCCAATGTCGGCTTTAACAATGCCCCACCAATCGAGAATGAGAGTGTTGGTAATCACCACATCTACTGCGCCTTCGTCGCGAGAAATGGGGGATTGTCCCATGCCGTCTCGGATGACTTTTCCCCCGCCAAATTTGACTTCATCGCCATAGGTGGTATAGTCTCGTTCAACTTCGATAATAATGTCAGTATCGGCTAGGCGGAGGCGATCGCCCACAGTGGGACCAAAGGTTTCAGCGTAGGCGCGGCGATTCATGAAGTAGGGCATGGGATAAAAGAAGGGAACAGGGAATAGGTAACAGGGAACAGGGAGCAGGGGGGTAGGGTGTGTCCCGGCATCGTTGAATTTTGGGCTTTGCCGACTTGGTTCAAACTTGCCGGAACGCACCGTTTTAGAAGAACCCACCCCGCCCTGCGGGCACCCCTCCTAGGAGGGGAAGGAGCGTTATTTTTTCTTTTTCTTCTTCTTCTCTTTTTTTGATTTTTTCTTGTCTTTGCTGTCGTTATCGTCTAATTTTTCGTCTAGGGAACCGTTGATTAAACTATTGAACCCGTAGATTTCACGGGTTCCAGCTAGGGTGACCAACTCTACCTCTTTTTCATCTCCCGGTTCAAAGCGGACGGCAGTTCCGGCGGGGATGTTGAGACGCATTCCTCGGGTTTGGTCGCGGTCAAAACTTAGGGCGGCGTTGACTTCAAAAAAGTGGAAATGGGAGCCGACTTGAACCGGGCGATCGCCACTGTTGGCAACGGTAATTTTGAGTTTAGGACGACCTGCGTTAAGTTCAATCTCACCCTCTAGGGGCAATAGTTCTCCGGGAATCATGAAGGTTTCTCCTTATGGTTTTTGCGGTTGAGGCGAACAGTTAGGGTCGCCCAAATTAGGATTTACAGATAGAATGGGTTAAATAATTGGGTCGTGAATAGTGACTAATTTAGTCCCATCGGGAAAGGTGGCCTCAACTTGTACTTCCGTGACCATTTCGGCAATGCCATCCATGACATCATCACGGGATAATAGCGTTTTGCCAAACTGCATTAACTCCGCGACCGATCGCCCCTCTCTGGCCCCCTCTAAAATCCCCGCTGTAATATAGGCCACGGCTTCGGGATAGTTGAGTTTTAAGCCTTTGGCTTTGCGGCGTTCAGCTAATAAGGCCGCTGTGAAAATGAGCAGTTTATCTTTTTCTTGGGGAGACAGTTGCATAGAGAGTACGCCCTCGGGGACATTAATAGGACCAAATGCGGGGAATCGTGACGGGGCGATCGCCTTGAGATTGACGTAGCAGTTGCCACAAATCCAAGAAAGCGGCCGTAGCGTTCTGGGTCGATCGCCCTCGATACCGGCATATTACCCCAGATTGGCGACAGGAGAGGGCAATCTCTCCCTCAATCTCTCGCTGTTGCCAGAGATGACGGACGTTGTCGACGATTTCTGGGGAAACGGCCTGGCCCATCCAGGCTAGGGTTCCCACCACTGGCTGGCTATTTAAGCCATTGGGGGCATCCAAGAGAGGGGAACCGCCGTCGAGATGTTGGCGATCAATCCAGAGGGGAATCCCGTTTTGCCAGACTTCCGTTTGCGATCGCCAGTAGCCGTTGTTGAACCGTTCGCCTCGGGCTGTTCGCCCAAATCGCAGTAACTCCCACCCCAGCCAAACGGCATTTTCTCCCAAGTGGACTCGTACCTGTTGCTGAAACTTCGCTCCATCAAAGACGATGCTTTCACGGGGAATATACTCCAAATAGGCATCGTGATCTAGGGACATGGTCAGGGTTTGTTGAGATTCGGGGCCGTTGCTGCGATAGAGTTTACTGGCGGAGACGGTGGTGAGGCTGGCTTCGGCGTGGGGATGGAGGGTAATCTCTTGGCTGAGGCGATCGCCGCCGACGATTCCCCCGGCGGTATGGAGAATCAGACTTTGACAGGTTTGGCCGTCGGGATGGAAACTCCGTTGCAGTTTCAGGGGAGACTGGCTATAGGCATCAATCACGCGGGTCATCTCGCCGCGTTTGGCGTAAGTGAGTTTGAGTTGACCTTGCCAGGGAGTGGTCATATTGCAACAATTGGTCTCAATCGGACAAAAAATAGGGGAACAGAAATCACGTAGGGGCGTACCCTTGTGGTCGCCCTCTTCCTCTTCTGGCAACAGGCAACAGGTCGGGACTTCTCTCTTAAACTCGGAGTGTCAATCTGGCAATCGAAGATTGCCATAATGGAAATTAAGACTTAACAGAGATGCGATCGCACAAAGATTTCAATCTCATCAAGGCCCTGTTGCGTTTTCAGATTGGCGAAGACAAAGGGACGTTCTCCCCGCATTTTGGCCGCATCTCGTTCCATAACCCCTAAGTCTGCCCCAACATAGGGTGCTAGGTCAATTTTGTTAATCACCAACAAATCCGATTTGGTGATTCCGGGGCCGCCTTTGCGGGGAATCTTGTCCCCAGCAGAGACATCAATCACATAGAGGGTTAAATCCACTAACTCGGGGCTAAAGGTGGCCGCCAAATTATCGCCGCCACTTTCAACAAATAGGATATCCAGAGGATTGAACTTGAGTTCGAGTTGTTCGACAGCCGCCAAGTTCAACGACGCATCCTCGCGAATCGCCGTATGGGGACAGCCGCCGGTTTCGACTCCCAGAATGCGATCGCCCGCTAAGGCCTGAGACTTCACCAAAAACTGGGCATCTTCTTGGGTGTAGATGTCATTCGTCACCACCGCTAACTCTAAATCCCCCCGCAACCGCTTACAGAGGGCATCGACGAGGGCCGTTTTCCCCGAACCCACCGGCCCAGCAATTCCAACACGTAAAGGGGTCATAACGCTGTCATTACCTCTTGATTAACTGCGAAAGAGACGGCTGTAGAGGGTTTCATGCTGCATACTAGCCAGACTCGCCCCCCAAGTACAGGCGAATAAGTCCTCATCGCCCAAACTGAGGAGACGCTGAGAACCCGCCTCTAAAACGGGGTGAAGTTGCCGAATTAGCCGCTGTCCGCTCGTTTGCCCCAGAGGAATCAATTTAACACCGGCTCCAATCAGATTACTGCTCCAACTGTGCAGATAGCCCAGTATGGCATCTTCTAAGGGGATTTTCCAATGGGCCACCGCTAGGGCGTAGGCGATCGCCAGATTACAATTGGGGGCAAGTTCCCGGCGACAGGTGGCTAAGTCAGGGAGTTGGGGCGAAATATCCTCTAAATCCGTTAACAGACGCAGCAGGGAATTGCCCATCTGCCAACTTTGCTGTTGCAATTCTCGGCTGTCGCGACTGGCGGTTAGCCAATGGTTCCAATAGACCAATGTGTCGAGGTCAGAGTGAGTTAGGGCATGATAGGCTCGCACTAGGATAGCCCCTTCGACGGCGATCGCCCCAAACTGTAACTCCATCTCCAACCAACTCCCGAGTTGGGCCGCGTCGCTAATCCGTTGCTGTTCCACCAGGGTTTCTAGGCCCTCAGAGTAGTTATACGCCCCCAGGGGCAAGCCTGGACTGGTTAACTGCAATAAATTGAGTAATGATGACATCCGTGAAACTCCCAGACCACAAAGCTTTTAGCTAACGCATCCCCAAGATAGCAAAAAAAATCGGGAAAACCCTTGACATCCCTTGGGGGCGTTGTTAGTATAGTTATCGCTGACTCGTTGGGGCGTCGCCAAGCGGTAAGGCAGCGGGTTTTGGTCCCGCCATTCGGAGGTTCGAATCCTTCCGCCCCAGTTCAAAGGATAGACTATGGTCTATTGGAAAGAGGTTGTCTTCGGGCAGCCTCTTTCGTTGTTTGGCTGATTCGCCGGCTGCGCGATTCAGCCATTGAGAGATTCAATCTCCCGGGCCACGAGTTTCTGGAAGTCTGCGTTACATTGTTGGTTGAGATGGATAGACGCGGCCAGGAGTTCTGTGAGAATGCGCGATCGCTGACGCTCGTTAATGTGGGGGAGTTGCAGTTGATGGATGAGGGTGGTGACATTTTCGCATTCCCGCGCGAGTTCACCTACTTGTTTCAAGAGTTCCGTCTTTTTCATAGATTTTCAAGGTAAAAAGTTGACAATTTACGCATTTTATGTAATGAAAAACAGATTGTCCTAGTCAATTTGCCCCGATCCATTTTAGCGGCAGTTGGGACAGGGTAACAGTCTGTCCTTAGTGGGAGATTTCTTTCACGGTATAGAGGGGCCGCCCTTTCACTTCTTCGTAAATGCGGCCAATATATTCCCCTAAAATGCCAATACAGACTAATTGAACCGCCCCTAAAAAGAAGATAGCGATGGTGATAATGGTTGCACCAATTAAAGGCGATTCGGGATAGAATAAACGCCAATAAAGAACGGCAAACACCATCATCACAGCAATTCCGGCGGCCAAAAGTCCTAGATAAGTGGCAAAGCGTAGGGGAACCTTCGAAAAGGACATAATCCCATCAATTGCTAGAGAAAAAGATTTACGAAAGGTATATTTTACATCCCCGGCAAAACGAGGATCTCGCCTGAATTGAAGTGAGGTTTGTCGGAACCCCACCCAGGCCCGTAAGCCACGAATATACCGATTGCGTTCAGGCATAGAATTGAGTAAATCCACCACCTGTTTATCCATTAAACAGAAGTCCCCGGAATCCGTGGGAATGGCCACATCCGCTAAACGTCGTAAAACGCGGTAAAAGCCATAGGCCAGCAGCCGTTTTAGCCAGGGATCTTGATAACGGGCGATGCGTTGGGCATAAATCACCTGATAGCCCTGTTGCCATTTTTCGAGTAACTCAGGGATGAGTTCTGGGGGGTCTTGTAAATCCGCATCCATAACGATAACAGCTTTCCCTGAGACGAAGTTTAAGCCCCCCGTAACGGCAATTTGATGACCAAAATTACGAGCAAAACTGAGATAGCGGAACTGGGGATTGTGTTGATGATACTGACGCAGAAGTTCAAGACTGCGATCGCCACTGCCATCATCGACAAATAACACCTCATAGGGCTGCCCCACTGCCTGAGTTACCACTGTTAACCGTTGTACCAATTCGGGTAGGTTCTCTTCTTCGTTGAAGATGGGAATAACCAGGGAATAGAGAGGGGAAGCCATTGGGATTTATCGTAATCTGGCGTTGTCTTGCGAGGCGTTATCTTAAGTGTTATTTGGTAGCAACGACGGCAATGTTCCAAGCCATGCGCTTCATGCCAGGGACTTTCTTGAGGATGCGATCGCATCCTTCCAAACGACTATACAGGGGCTTTAACCGCTGTTGTTCTTTAATGATTTTCTTCCAATAGCGTTCCTCATTGGGATGCACTCGTTCAATCAAATAAAACTGTAGAAAAATCCACAAAGTTGCCAGCCAAAAAGTGTTATAGCGAGTTTCTGAAAAGAGTGGTTTAATCTCTTTGACGATGTTGATATGCAGCGGCGTTTCATCGTCCGTACGAACATCCGTGGCCATCCGTCGATAGACGTTAATCACGGGATTATGACGGAGGGGGTCCCAAAAACACATTTTTCCCCCTGGCTTGAGAACTCGGTGCATCTCTTGAATTGCAATCATAGGGTTGGGAATATGATGCAAGAGATTCGCTGCATAGACAATATCAAAACTATCGTCAGGATAGTCAATATCCATCGCATTGATAACCTTTCCTTCCACCTGAACCCCATTATGTTCGGCAAGTTTTAGGGCCACCTCCACCATTCCCGGCGAGTAATCACTGGCGACACAATGGGCCCCACGAGTCCCAAAATAGACACTATTTTCACCAGCCCCGCAACCCACATCCAAGAGGCGTTTCCCATGGACATTGCCCAACTGTTTGAGAATGAAGCGGTTTTCCGGGGCGGTACAGGCTTCAAAGTAGTCCTCCACCTGAATCCCATCTACATCAATTCCGGCGGCCCAGCGATCATGAAAGGCTTGCTCTTTCGCCAAAATATCATCATGGC
The DNA here is from genome assembly GCF_009846485.1 of Sodalinema gerasimenkoae IPPAS B-353. GTDB lineage: Bacteria > Cyanobacteriota > Cyanobacteriia > Cyanobacteriales > Geitlerinemataceae > Sodalinema > Sodalinema gerasimenkoae. The sequence continues at coordinate 3,492,376 of NZ_ML776472.1, read as the reverse complement.
TATCGTTCTGCATGGGATCTGAAGATAAAGACATGGGTTCAGCCAAACGATTGAAAGATTCAATTTATCATATAGCACTCCGCCGTGACCCCTAACCCTAGAGCGATCGCCGTCTAATCCCCCAAGTTACGCCTCCACGGTTAACTGGTTCAAGGAGAGGGGTTCACTGAAGGATTGGCGGGTTTCTGCGGTGAGGCGATTGAGATATTGCAGAAGCTGCCGGGCCAAGGGACGATGGATTTGATAGGTTTTCGACTCTGGGAAAAACTCGAATAGGGGAGTGGTGGTCACTTTCTCATAGAAGGGAAATTCACGGGATTCTGGGGTTAACCACTCGTGATCGGGAGCCGTGGGGATTAAGCCTGAGGGGAGTTGGTTGTTGAGTAGAGCCGTGAGTCGGGATTCGATGCCCCCCATGTGGATCCCCCGCAGTTCTAGGAGGCTGATGGCCTCTTGATGGGAGACGGGGCGATCAGGGACAGTTTGTAACAGTTCGTATAAGAGGAAGAAATCACTATATTGCTGCTTCCCATAGGCGGGATTGAGGGGATAGTGGAGAAATTGAGCTAAACCGGCGGCAATGGGATTGAGGCCAGGACTAGGGACAGAGCGAGTCGACGCTGGGGATTGGCTCACCACTACAGCATTGGGGAGTTTCTGTTGTAGCCAGGGGGCAATGTCCCTGAGGCCATTGGCCGAGTCTCCGATGAGTAAGACGCGGGAAATCCCCTCAACCGAGAGGCCCAATTCGCTAAAAAACTGATTTAACTCTTGGTTGAGTTGTTCAAAGAAGGGAACAAAGAGGGTTTCTTGCACTTGATAACGATGGAGCCGCCCCCAACGTCCTGCCAGTTCAAATTCTGTGCGATCGCTCACCTGCAAGGCAGCTAGGACTTGACGGGCTAATTCCCGAGCCTCTTGGCGATCGTCCTCCGCATCTAACCATTGCTGAAAGGCGATGCGAGTGGCTACATCGGGCCGGCCACTGCGAGGCAATTCCTCTAACTCCATCGCCCCAAGTTGGGTACACCAGTCAGGATGAGGGGCCAGCATCAACTGAATCAACACATCATCGGCTAAATCTCGATGGCCATAAGCCACATGTCGTTCTCCCAGGGGAAGGGGAAGCTCGCTAAATCCTTCTGAGGAGACGGCGGTGGCCCGATTCCCGAGTTGGAAGGGAGCTAGGGCAATGTCGCGGGCCCCGACGACCATAACGAGGGTGATGCCCCGTTCCTTGGGGTCAATGGCCCAAGTTGGGGTTGGCGTCATGTCAGCGGGGGAGTCTGCGTCTGTCTGAGACTCTACCTGAGACTCTAATGGATGTTCCTCGGAGCTATCGAAAGAGGCATCTAGGGCACAGACGAGAGCCGCTAGGGGAGCCTGACAGAAGCCAATGCGATCAGGGCGGGGGACTAATCCTGCTTGTAGGGCAGCTTCTCGTACATTGAAACGGAAGGCATCATTACTTGAGGCGGGTTCGCGAATGATGACTCCCCCGAGTTTGCCGAGGATGTCTGGTAGGGAGGGCAAATCGGACGCCAGTTCTGGGCGGTTGGGGTGGTAGAGTTGGGCGGTTTTCAGTTGGCAGAAGAGGCGGGTGAGGATATCGCGACTGCTGGCCAGGGGTAAATCGTAATTGAGCGATCGCCCCAACACCGGTTCTAGGGTTCCTCTACGGCTACGCCAGGGAACCATAATCCTTAAGACTTGCTCGAACTCATCGAAAATAATCCCCTCATCGAGTGATCGCGTTTCCAGTCCTACTCGCCAGGACGGTAGAGATAAGCGTTCTTCTAAGGAGTCTGGAGATGAGTTAGATGCCGCTTTCCCGGATTGCTGTCGGGCGATCGCCGGTAACTCAAACCAGGGCTGTCGTTCCCCCTCAGGTTGCCATCCCAGACGATACTGCTGACCGGTATAGGCACAACTGAGAACTGCCGCCAAACCGCGATCGCTCCAGTCAATGCCTAAATACCAATCCCGATGGTGACTATTTTCGAGCCAAATCGGCGGCGGAGCTTTCACCCGACCGAGTTTGGCGGTTTCTGGTTTGGGCCGTTTGCGGACGGGGGCCGAGATGGGGCGAGCCTTGGCTTGGGGAACTGGGGTTGGGGCAGCTTGGGGGCGATCGGCCACCATAGGAACTGCTGACTCATCCCTCGTCTGAGGCTCCTTCGTCTCTTCTTCCTCCTTGTCCTCGTCGGCAAAGATGTTCGCTAACGCTGAGAGTAAGTCCCGCTCCGCTCCCGGTTCATCGGTTGCCTCTTGCTCCTCGACAAGACTATCTGCCAATTCCGAGAGCCGCTCTCTCTGGGCCTCAGTTTCCTCAGCTTCGGCTTCATCGGCTTCGGCTTCATCGGCTTCGGCTTCATCAGGCCCAGCTTCATCAGCCTCAGTAAAAATATCTGCCAACTCCGAGATGAGATCTTTCTCCGGTTCTGGTTGCGTTGTATCGTCGATATCGTCTGGCCAGACAAACGGATTTTCAAACGCTAGATCCTCGGGGTCTTCATCTAAGGAGATGGGGGGAGGCTGCGGGGTTAAAGAGTCTGGGGTTTCCTCGGGGTCTTCTAGATCTAACTCCAGTTGACGGGGATCTAGGATATCCTCCAGCTCCTGGGGATTGTTGTCCTCCTGCACTGGGTCTTCTAGGATATCCTCCTCCTCAGGAGCTGATTTGAGGGTTCCTCCCATCAGGGCGATCGCCTCTCTTAGACTGCTAATGGTATCTCCAGAGGCCGCCATCAAGTCTTCACTGGCGATCGCCTCCTCAGGAGCCTCAGACTCAGTTCTCTGGGCCTCCTGAGGGGGAGACTCCACCAAAATATCCTCCTCCTCATCCTCCTCGGATGGGGATGTTAAGGAGTCAGCCAGTACTGGCTCGTCCACCTCTTGGAACGATGCCGCAAACTCCGCCAACTCCGCCGCGATCGCCGCCTCTTCTGGAGAGAACCCATCAGAAGGAGGCGGTGACGGAGGGGGGATTGGTCGGCCCGGAGGGGACGGCCGAGGAGAGAACCGGGTTTGAGGGGGCTGGGTTCGAGGGGCCCGAGCTTGAGACGGGTGTCCTCGACTTTGGGGAATCGTCTCGGCACTGTCTTCGTCATCCTCTTCATCGTCTTCGTTGCTGGGACTATCAGACTCAGACTCGGTATCTGCGAAACTGCTGTAGAAGCTATCGAGTTCGCGATCTAAATTCTTATCCTGAGTGGGATTGGGGTTGAGTCCCTGTTGAACCGATTGGTTGAGGTCTTGTTCGAGATCGAGAGCCGCCTGTTCACTAGACCAAGACATGGGTTCCGAGTCAGCAGTGAACCAAGACTCAAAATCATCCTCAACCGACCCAGACTGGGGCGAGGTGGAGGCTTTAGATTTAGGGTCAGGGGCGGGAGAAGACATGGATGGAGGGGTTAACGGGTCATCACTGGGGTCGTCGGGAGTTGGGGAGGAAGCGTCTAGCTCCGGCTCTGGCTCCGGCTCTAGCTCCGGCTCTGGTTCTGGCTCTGGCTCCGGCTCTGGTTCTAGCTCTAGCTCTGGCTCTAGCTCCGGCTCCGGCTCCGGCTCTGGCTCATCCTCTAAGTCCTCTAGGAGGTCTAGCTCTAACTCTGGCTCATCCTCTAAGTCCTCTGAGGGAGTGTCATCGGGGGAGACTAAATCCTGAGTGGTTTTAGTGGTTCCCTCCAATTCTGCCATGTTTGTTTCCAATTGGTCAGTCTCTAGCGAACTCTCTTGAGATTCAGCAGAAGGTTCGGGGAGTACTTCAGACTCAGAAATGACGGAAGCGACGGGAATTTGGCTATCATCCTCCAAGCTGTCATCGTCTAAATTCGGGGAGTCCTCCTCAACTCCGGCAGCCTTGGGAGGGTCGAGGTTTAGGGACTCATCACCCTCTAAGCTCTCGTAGCTAGGCTGCTCCACGATCGCCTCAACGGCGGCGTCGAGTTCCGGGGGACTATCACCGCCGAGGGAGTCGGTTAACTCCAGAGTACTATCTAAACGGGCCCCCAACTGGCGCACCAGAGCAGCGACAATGGCTTCCCCTTGTTGGCTAAAGTTATAGATATTCTGAATACTGCGGGTTAAAGAGGTTTCATAGCCCTGGAGATTAGCGATGACTCCATCAAAAATCGTGCGTAGGTTATCGTCGAGGTTCATCAATAGGCGATCAGCGTCAGCTTGAACCGCTTGTAGATGTTGGCGACGTTCTTCAGGGTTGAGTAACGCGGCCACCGATTCATCATCCCCCGTGGAGGACTTGGAGGGGGAAGCCGGATCGCTGTTTTCCAGTCGGGCCACCTCTTGGGCCAGGCGATCGCGATGCTGTCGTAACCCCGCGAGTTCTTCTTGAAAGGGTTGCAGCAGGCGATCGCGCCAATCTTCCTCGGCGGGTAACTGGGGGGGCGTTTCCCCTGTTGACGGCTCTGCATCTGAGTCGTAGGGGCCAACTGTCCTGAGATAGTCCCGCAGCCGCAGTAGGATGTCCCGAGTGCGATCGGAGTCTATCTCAACCGAGTCGTCGGCGAGAAGCTCATCGATCTCCGCAATGAGATCTTTTGGGGGCAAGGGTTGAGAGGTCATAGGTTCCATGGGTCACGGCAATTTGTCAAAAGGTCAAGACGTTAAAGCAATGCCCAAATTTTAAGCGGTTGTCGGGGTCACTCCTAGTTCAGCCGGGGAAAAGCTTGGGATGTCATGGATAGCAACTTCATCCCCAGGTGCGATTTAACCGCAACAGTTGTAACGTTTCTATGCCAACCCCAGCCTAAAGACCAGGCAACGCCCAATTGCCTGATAAGATCAAGAAAAGCAGGATCGCAACCATACATCTCGCCAATGCTGATCTACGATAGAGAAGCCCTCATGGAAGCAACCCCGACTTGTGCCTAAGCTTTAGTCTGAGATGCCTAGTTGAGGAGTGTTATCCTCCGGCTCAGGTCGGCTCGGCTCATTCTTGCCAGCTACCTCAGATTCGACCGATTTCAACCGATATGTGACGACCTCATGGAAGACCGGTATCACCCTCGTGAAGCGCATCAAAATCCCGAACTCGAAAAGAAGCTCCGGGCGACTCCTTTCTTTGCGGGTTTACCTGAACGAATGGTTGACGATGCCCTTGCCCATGTGGTAACGCGCACGCACCCCCCGAACCAAGTCATGTTACTGGAAAATGACTGGGGGAGTTCTGTCTATTTCATTTTGGAAGGCTGGGCTAAAATTCGTACCTACAATATTGATGGCAAGGAAGTCACCCTCAACATTCTCGGGAGTGGTGAGATTTTTGGTGAGATGGCCGCTTTGGACGAAGTGCCCCGTTCGACAGATGTAATTACCCTGGCCCCAACCACCATCGGCAATATGCCGGCTCAGGATTTCGTCCATCTGGTGAAGACGGAACCCCTGGCGGGGATTCGTTTGGCTCAGTTGATGGGCCGTCGTTTGCGTCAGGTGAATCGCCGTCTGCGCCTGCGGGAGTCTGATAGTACTTCGCGGGTGGCGGATATTTTGCTATTTTTGGCGGAAGGACAGGGAACTCGTGACGAAACTGGGGGAATGGAGATTCCTAACTTGCCTCATCGGGAGTTGAGTAGTCTCAGCGGCTTGGCTCGGGAGACGGTGACGCGGGTGTTGAGCAAGTTAGAGAAGAAGGGCCTAATTTCGCGCGATCGCGAGATGATTCGCATCCCCGATGTCTATGCCCTGGAACGAATGCTAACGTAAGGCCCCTGGACATGAGCAATCCTTCTTTATGAATCGATCTCGACAGTCGCCATTGCCGATGGTGGAAACGGCGTTTCTTGCCAGTACCGCCAGTTTGATTTGGCTGATTAACTATTATTTTCCCCTCGGCCCCCTGTTGCGGATCTTTTTCCCGATTCCCATGGCGTTGGTCTATTTACGTTGGGGGAAACGGGCCTCCTGGATGTCGGCTTTGGTGTCAGGACTGTTGCTGTCGGTGTTGATGGGACCGACGCGCAGTATCCTGTTTATTGTGCCTTATGGCTTACAGGGTGTGCTGTTGGGGGTGCTGTGGAAACGACGAGCCAGTTGGGAGGTGGCGATCGCCCTAACGGGACTGTTGGGAGCCTTTGGGGTCTTTTTTCGGGTCTGGTTGGTCTCGATTCTCTTGGGAGAAGATTTATGGGTCTATTTCACGGTTCAGATGACCCAGCTCCTCAATTGGGGCTTTGAACGGATTGGTTGGCTAATTCAGCCCAGTTTAACGGTGGTTCAAGTTCTCTCGATTTTGGCGATTCTGATTAACAGTCTCGTCTATGTGTTTGTGGTTCACTTGGGAGCGTTGCTGTTACTCGATCGCCTGGGAAATCCCATTCCTCGCCCTCCCCAATGGATTCAAAGAATTTTGGCGTTGGACTATGACGATGAGGCGACGTGAGCTGGGATTCCTCGTTCATTCGAGTCTATACGGAAACCGCTCGGGGTCAGGCCTGGTTAGACCGCTATAGCGGAACCTCGCCCCTTTTTGCCTGTGTGTTTGGCTTTACGGAAACAGGAACCCTACCAGATATCTCGGCGGCGGGCCGGACTCCCGCTGATCGTCGTAAAACAGCTTTAGCAGATGCGGAATATCTCCTCAGTGGTGGGACAACGCCCCCTCACTATCCGCTTCCTCCTCTCACGGCCGGGGCCTCCCCAGCGGTTATCTCGCGGGCGGTTATTGAGGGACTGTCTCTACCTCTCTATGTATTTGATGCGGGTTTACCGGCGGCGATTCCTCAGCCGTCTCCCTTACCCGCCGCCACCGTGGTGGAACGGTTCCCGGCGGTTCCTGCTCGCTGTTTAACCACCGGCGCGGCGATGACGGCTACGCAAGTGCAGGAGCTGTTTGCGGCGGGGTTAGCTTGGGGCGATCGCCTCGCGAACCATTGTGATTACGCAATTCTCGGAGAATGTGTGGTGGGAGGGACGACCACGGCCCTGGCGGTGTTGTTAGCCTTGGGAATTGCGGCTGAGGGACAGGTTAATAGTAGTTATCCTCTCTGTAATCATCAGCGTAAACAGGATGTGGTGGATGAGGGGTTACGGCGTTGGCGAGAACAAGGGGGGGATGCGGGCCCCTTTGGGGTGCTTCAGGGACTCGGCGACCCCATGCAGGTAGTGGTAGCGGGGTTAGGGTTGGCCCTGAGTCGTCGCTGTGGCGTGTTGCTGGCTGGTGGGACGCAAATGCTGGCGGTGTATGCTCTGTTGCGGGCGATCGCTCAGGAGATTGACTATCCTTGGCGGCCTGAGCAAATTGTGGTAGGCACGACCCGCTGGGTGGCGGAAGATCCGACGGGGCAAACGGTTGAGTTGGCTAAAACTCTAGGAGATGTATCGCTGTTGGCCACGCAGTTAAGTTTTCGTCAGGCCCGATTTCCTCAGTTACGAGCCTATGAAGCGGGGTATGTGAAGGAAGGGGTTGGAGCCGGCGGTTGTGCGATCGCTGCGAGTTTACAAGGATGGACGGCCTCGTCTCTCTTAGCGGCTATTGAAACCGGCTTGTCCCAGTTAATTGGCTAACTGTCACGAATCAGTTGTGAGTCTCTGGTTGGGGTTGCCCCCCTGATATCGGAGGATATCAGGATGACTCAGAGGTCGTCCAAGATTATCGTTGTCGCTCTTGGATGAGGTGATGCTTGCGTTGGGCAAAATCTGTTCGCGAAAGCAGTTGTTCTTCTAGGGCCGCAATCCGATTGTAGGCGGCGGTCAGTTGGGCCGTCAGTCGCTGAATCTGCACTTCAGGCGCAATATTAGCTTCCGGGCTGGCTTGTCCAGGACTCGGGCGAGATTCATCGCCTAAGACATCTTTGTGTTGCATGAAATGTCCCCAATCTTGGGCGGCATCGGTGACCAAAGGAGTTTCTAGGGATGGCTCAGTGGTTAAGCCAGATTCAGAGGGCAGATGGGAGCTATTCTGCTCAAGAACGTGCGATAGTTTCAGATTAAGACGCTCAATCGTCTCATAGAGTCCATCAACCTTGGTATTTAAGGTCAATATCTGATGTTGTACGGAATCCATAGCTTGATATCTCGACGGTTTACAGGTTATTACCCATTTATAGTAGTCAAGAATTCTGGAAATCCTAATTTACTTCTAGTTTATTTAACTTTTACAAAAAAGGTCGTGGTAAATACAATTTAAGTTTGCTTTTGTAAAGCTTGTGTAAAGTTGTCGTAACAATGGTTACGATTGGCGATCGCCCATACAGATTAGGGGTTCAGAGCTATGTCCCGGCCATTGCAACTCGGTTCGAGATGAATCCACCTCATCATTGACTGCGACAAAACTTGGGTTGAGCAACATCCTGCAAGAGATGGCTTCTGGGAGGCGGCTTCTCCTAGTTGTATCGCTCATCTCCTGTCCTCGTCTAGGATTGCGCGAATTTAGCTCAAAGGACAGTCAACAAAACGCTATGCTGAAAGGTGTAATGGAATTATACAAAAGCTACTTTGTCTGTTAGTCGCCGCTCTCTCCTAACTGGTGCGATCGCCTTAGGAGTTGCCCAACTCCTGACGGGATGTCAAACTGCGCCAGACCAGCGTCTGCTGGTGAAGTTCCTCCGGGATGCTGTTCCACCTCCGATGTTGGGAGAATTTCGTCGTTTTTTGGGACGACGGGTCAGTTTGGACTTTTCCCCTGAGCCTCAGTTAGCGGATTTGTTTGAGGCATTGGTCCGTTGGCAGCATCAGGAAACGGAGATATCTGACAATGGCTGGGGATGGCTTCCCTGGGGGCGATCGCCGCAAATCCCCCATTTAAGCCTGCTCGGTCACAGTTGGCTCTCCAGGGCCATTGAGGCGGAGTTAATTCAGCCTCTGAACAGTCAAGCCTGGCAAAACTGGGACAATCTCCCTGACGATCCCATTCCTTGGCGGGACTTAGCTCGTCAAGGCGATCGCCTCTGGGGGGCCCCCTATCGTTGGGGAACCACCGCCATTGTCTATCGCAAGGATAAGTTTGCTCGCTTAGGTTGGACGCCCCAGGATTGGTCAGATTTATGGCGGGAGGAGGTACGAGGACGAGTGGCCCTATTGGATAGTCCCCGGGAGGTAATTGGCTTAACCCTAAAAAAATTAGGCTATTCCTACAACCATGACAGTCCCCAGGATGTCCCAGAGTTATTGGCGGAACTCCAGACTCTTCAGCAGCAACTGTTGTTTTATTCATCAACTGCCTTTCAGCAGCCTCTACTTCGGGGAGATGTTTGGGTGGCCCAGGGTTACTCGCGAGATATCCTAGCGATTCCTCAATATGGGCAACAGTTAGCGGCGGTGGTTCCCAAGTCAGGGACGGCCCTCTGGGCTGATTACTGGGTGCGTCCAGCGGGAGCGACGGTACAGGGGTTAGGCGATCGTTGGATCGACTTCTGCTGGCAACCCCGCATCGCCCAACAGCTTTCGTTATTAGGGTTTGCCGCCTCTCCCCAGGTTCTCGGGACGGCTCAAGCAGATCTCCCGGAAGCCTTACGGAAAGATCCCGTCCTTCTCCCCGAGGGCGATCGGCTACAACGCAGCGAATTTATTGACTTAGACTTAGGGGACGCGAGTTTAAATCAATATCGACAAATCTGGCAGCAGTTACGGCGAGGGGAATAGGGAATAGGCAGTAGTAGGCAGTAGGCAGCAGGGGGGGTCTTCCCTGTTCCCTGTTCCCTGTTCCCTGTTCCCTGTTCCCTGTTCCCTGTTCCCTGTTCCCTATTCCCTGTTACCTTCTTCTCCCCTAAAGCGTTTCCAAATACGCCAACAGATCCGACATAATTTGGGGACTCGGTTGAAATTGGGGCATCGGTGGCGTGTCTCCCTTAATGACCTGATGGATGAGGCTGGCCCGGGACTTATGAGCCGAGACATCCTGTAAACTCGGACCCACTAGGCCATTAGAGCCATCCCCATGACAGCCGGAACAGTTCATCTGAAAAATAGCGTAACCCTGTTTTGGGTCTCCTTCGAGGGCTAACACCTCTTGAATGTAGGGGTCAGAGGTCTGCAACTGGTGAATGGTAAACATTGACAGGCCAATGATGAGCAACCCCACCATAGTGCAGATGGAGAGTTGCCGGATGAGGCGATCGACGTTGAAGTGTAGAGCGGGCGTTTTCAAAAGCGTTTGCCAGCAGAGACTCGGACGGGTTTATATAAATATACCAATCTTCTTCAATCTTAAAGGACGGACTTGGGAAAATCCAAGGGACTTGGGGAATTGACAGGGCTGATTGCAAGGGGTTAGGTCAAACTCCAGAGCTGCGATTGCCCCAGAAGCCCGTACAATAGTAAACCAGAGCCAACTTAATATCTTTTACATTACGAGGAGAATAGACTCATGGTAGAACCCTTACTGGCTGGTATTGTTCTAGGACTGGTCCCCATCACCCTGGCTGGCCTGTTTGTTGCTGCCTATCTTCAATACCGTCGCGGCAACGCCCTCACGGACGAGTAAGTTGAGACGGTTGCGGTAGGGACAGCCCCTTTGTCCCTACTACATTGGCTCACCGGCCAGAGGCTCATTGGCTCAGATGATAGAAACGGAGTTCCGTATTGCCATAGCGTTTTTTCCGAAATCGCCCTAATTCCCTCGGGGTTTGGATGTCTGGGCGTTGAGGATCGCACTCGACGGCCAGTTCTCCTTGAGGACTGAGCAGTTGCAGTTGGGCGATCGCCTCTAAAACCGGTTCATACAGGGAACTGGCGTAGGGGGGATCGAAGTAAATGCGGTCAAAGACTTGTCCATTGAGTTGAGGAAGTCGCTTCAGCACATCGCCTCGTAACACCTGAAATTGCTGCTGCGGTTTGGCCACCTGTTGCCAGTTTTGCTGAATCACGCCACAGGCTTTGCCCCATTGCTCAATTCCCACCACTTCAGAAGCCCCGCGCGATAAAGCTTCCGCTCCCATGGCCCCACTTCCAGCACAGAGATCCAACCAACGACAGCCGTCAATCTCCCCCAGCCAGATATTAAACAACGCTTCACGAACTCGCGCTGGGGTGGGGCGAGTGGCATCTCCAGGGAGAGTTTTTAGGGAACGATTGCCATGGATTCGGAGGCTCATAGGGGGAAGAAGGCAATAGGCATTAGGCAATAGGCAATAGGGTAGGGTGTGTTCCGGCTTGCAATGTTTGTCAACTTTGACCGTTCAACTGCAACTTGCCGGAACGCACCGCTCGTGTGTTAAACCGAAGCAACAGAGATGGCTTTTTCCGCGAGATGGACGAAGTTGGAGAGGAGTTGGAGGCCGGCGGTGGATGATTTTTCGGGGTGGAATTGGACGGCCATGAGGTTATCACGGGCGATCGCCGCTGTCACCTCTTGACTTCCGTGGGTGACGGTGGCGGCTTTAATGCTGGGATCGACGGGATCGACGTAGTAGGAGTGAACGAAATACATCCAGGCGGGATTGGGGAGATTTTCCCAGAGGGGAATCCCGGTTTGTTGGAAGTCGAGGGCATTCCAACCCATGTGAGGAATGGTGATGCCGGGTTCGTGACGGAAGCGGCGCACGACTCCGGGGATAATGCCTAATCCGGGTTGTTTTCCTTCTTCTGAACCGTCAAAGAGGATTTGTAACCCCAGACAGATGCCGAGAAAGGGTTTTCCTTGGGAGATCGCCGTTTGGATGGGTTCGACGAGATGGCGCGATCGTAGATGTTCCACCGCCGGATCGAAGGAACCGACGCCGGGTAAGACGACGGCCTCGGCTTGGGCGATGACCTCTGGGGAATCGGTAATGATGGGGGTTGCCCCAGCCTTCTCCAATCCTTTACAAGCGGAGTGGAGGTTACCCATATCGTAATCGACCACTGCGATTTCAACCATAATTGTCTCCTGAGGAACCCTCTCGATTATCTCACCTTAGGGGCGATCGCCCACCGCCGACATCTGCTGCGCCCCAAAAATCGCCTCAGCGTGATGATAAAACTTAAACTCCAAGAGATTCTGAAAGGGATCTTGCAAGAAAAAGGTTTGATGTTCCGTCAGTTCCCCTTTAAAGCGGTGCTTAGGCTGTTGATAGAACGGAAGTTGCCGTTCCTGGGCGCGGTTCAGGAGGCGTTCCCAATCGCTTAACTCAGGAAACACCAACCCAAAATGGCGGGGATAGATGCCCTGCTGCGGGGTGAGCGGTTCTGAGGTGACATGGGCGACGAGTTGATGTCCATAGAGATTCATGATTAGGGCTTGGGGAGATTCACGGCCCAACTCGCAGCCTAAGCCGTCTCCGTAAAAAGCTTTGGTATCGTCTAGGTTCCCGACGGGAAACGCCAAGTGAAAGATAGTCTCTGACATAATGGGGGTTGAGGATGAGCTGTTGCGATCCAGGATAGCCAGGTCTTGATAAATCTTCAATCATTCCCAACCCTTTTCATCTCGGAGTTTCCTCCTGACACTCATAGTTGTAGTAGGAGGTGAATCATGCCCAGATTGCGAAGTTTACCACCGACTCAGCTAGAATGTAGATACCCTGTTGACACTCTTTCTGAGACAATTCAGATCGCAGTGACACTCACCTACCCAACTTTGAGGACAACCTATGGTCGCAACAGTTGCCAAGTGGGGCAATAGTCTAGCCCTTCGGATTCCCCAGCACATTCTTCAGGAAATTCAGCTAGCTGAAGGTGCTGAAGTCGATCTAGTTGTGATTGACGGTAATTTGGTCGTCAAACCTAGATCTCGTCAACGTTATTCGTTAGATGAACTTGTTGACGCTATCACTCCGGAAAATTTACATTCTGAAGTAGAGACCGAGAGTACTGTAGAGCTGTAGATTATCAAATCGAGTTAACCTGAATACCGGAAAAGCTTTAAATTTGTAAAAAATAGTCGTTAAAATCATTTGACTAAAAAAATAATGAGTTTATACAAAATGAAGAAAGAACCTTACAGCGACAGTATGCAAACTCCTGGACTCTAACATTTTAGCGACCAATAAATTGACAAAGACAATGATATGTAGTGCGATTTCGTATATAGATGTACGCTGAAGCTGAAGGTTAAAAAACTTAGACGAACAGTATCCTTTCAATAAGGATACAAAACCTCAGTCAAAGTGGGGAACCAGTTTTTCCTATAGTTTGGCGTTTCAGGACGGCAGGATTAGCAGCGATTACACCGCATCCCAGCATCCCAGGTTGTTTGCCTAAAGCACTGTTCATCTTAATGTAGTCAGCCAATGAAAGTAATTCTCTGTACCCACAATAGCGGCGGCGTGGGAAAGATAACCCTAGCAGTTCACTTAGCAGGGTACTTATCCAAATGGGGAGAAGTACTTCTCGTAAACTGCGATGAGCAAGCGGATTCCTGGAAGTTTTTCATGGAGAAAGAGCCAGGAGTTCCTGTAGACCAAGGGTCGGCTCGTGGAATAGAAGTCATCGCCAACCCTGAAAGACGCTCCTTGAAAAAACTGAAAGTTAAGCCTAATCAGTTCGATTTTATAGTAATTGATATTGATACTGTATTTTCTAATACAGTTCAGGTCATTTTAAATGCTCATCCAGACTTGATTTTTATCCCCTTGAACCGATTCCACATGTACAAGTCCATAGACAACTTAGCCTCTGTTCTAGAAATGGTGGGAGGAATAGATGGCAATCCTGCTCTCCCTTATTCAGTCGTAATTGTTCCCCTAGGAATTGACAAAGAAAATATAGAAAGTGAACTTGAACGAATTGAATATCATTCAGAGCAGTATTTGGTGGCTGACTTCATGGAGGACTTGAGTACAAAAATGGACAAACTCATATATAAGGACAGAAGATACATTTGGGATTCTGTGGGTCTTGAACATAATAAAAAATATTTTGAATACTTGGCTTTTAACACTTCTCGCTAAGTAAAAAATAAAATTTGTCTAGTGCAGTTAATTGAAGGAAGACTACAACTATGATACAGACAAAAGTTGGTGCTGCCCTCGAAAAAGGTAAGCAAAAACATCTGGAAAGTGAAAAAGACAATGAAGATAAAAAGCACCAAATTAAGTACTCGAAGACTGAAGCTTCTAAGTTCAAAGAAGTTTCAAGCTATTTGGGGGTATCTAGGGATAGCTTAATTCGTCAATCTATTCTGGTGACTCGTTTTTATTATAGCGATGAAATCAGCAGAATCTGGCTCGTGGAACAGGTCAAAAAATTACAGCAATGTGTTGAGGAAAACGAAGCCGCCATGTCACAGGAGCTGAGTTTAGAGTATCGAGATGAGAAAGCTTTAGAAGAAATGGCTCTAATGGATTGCATCAGTGGCTGTGTTAGCTTTGGTTTGAATATTTTGCATAAACAAAATATCGTTGACAAACTAAGCTTAGAAGAATTGAAGGAGTTTTATGATTCAGATGAACCGTCCTAGTTCTAAGGTGATTCGCTCGATTGTCCAAGGGATAGTCAAGGTAGACTCTCAAGAGAAGCAGGAACTTGGGCGTAAATATGCCTTTGCTCTAGGCTTATCTCCTGGTCCCAGGGGAGCCGATGGAGGGATAGATGGTGTGGGTATCGTCAAGGGCAATAAAGTATATTTTCAATGTCGGTTGAGTCGAGCTAAATTGGGTGCTCCGGTTGCCGATTCTATCTATGGTGCAGCGCAGAGAGAAAAAGCCGATGTGATTATCGTTTTAGCTGGAGTCGGATACACAAAACCAACTCCGTCAAACCCAAAATCTGGATTTGAAAATTGCTTGCGGAATCGTCCAGATGGAGATGACTTCAAGCTGCACTTGCTGACGTTATCGGATATTTATGAAAAGAATCAGGTGTTCGATGATGCACTTGCTGATTTACCGGGTTTAAGAAAAATAACTCGAAAAGATTGGGAGGAGAGGGAATAAGCTTATATTTTAAAGTTAAATAGCATAAGTTTTGACTGGGTGTACAGAATTTGACTGAGTGTAAATGCTATTCTTCTTTTCTGAGCCAATTGGCTACATGATTAGAGAAGATGGGAGCCAAACCCCTCCTTATTATGGTGAGATAAAAATTGTAAAAACAACCGGTAGATATCATGCAATCCCACGCAACCGTCCTCGACGAACAGGCTGAACTCTGGCAATTCATAGAAATTTGGGTTGACCCAATTCTGTTCCCACCCAAAATCCTGATGCTAGTGGCTGTTGACACTCCCCAGCCTAAAGGCGTGGGGATTCTTCCTTCAACGATCCGACTTGCCCTGACAGGTTTGCACCAGCCAAAGTAGCGGTCAAATCTCCAGAAGCGTTTGGGTCTAAGACCCAAGTTCCGGTATGCCCTACCGTACTTAAGGCAGCGTTCAGGATGTTGACGGCGGCGTTGTGGTCTCTATCCAACTCGCACCCACACTGACAAACGTGAGTTCGAGTCGAGAGACTTTTCTTGACCACCGTGCCGCAACTCGAGCATTTTTGAGAGGTATAGGCAGGGTTCACCGCTACAGTTATCCTGCCGAATTTCACTCCAAAATGCTCTAACCATTTCCTAAATTGATACCAACCAGCATCGTGAATCGACTTGGCGAGACAGTGGTTTCTCACCAGATTCTGTATCCTCAAATTTTCGTAGGCCACCAGATCGTTAGATTGGATTACGCAACGCGCCAGTCTCTTGGCGTGTTCTTCACGTTGCCGACTTATTTTGAGGTGTACTCGTCCGAGTCGATTGACGGCTTTTTTTCGGTTGGCAGAGCCTTTCTGTTTTTTGCTCACCCTTCGGTGAGCGCGTTTCAGCTTTTTATCGGCGTTTCGGTAAAACCTCGGGTTCGGTTCGCATTCTCCGTTTGAATCCGTGTAGAACTCAAGGAGTCCGACATCTAAACCCACGGTATTTCCTGACGGTTCGAGTTCTTCTCGAACCTCTACTTTGACGCAGAACTGAGCGTAATAGCCATCGGCTCTGCGAACCAGTCGAACCCGTTTGATTTGTTCGATACCGTAAAATGCCAAATCCCAGGTTCCAACTAGCTTCAGTCGCCCGACATTCTTCTTGTCGGTAAAGACAATGTGTTTGGGGTCGAGTAACTTCCAACCGGAAGTTTTGTACTCGACAGAACGACTGTTCTTTTTGAACCTGGGATATCCTTTCTTGCCGGGAACCGACTGGCGACAGTTCTCGAAAAATCGAGCAATTGCCGACCAAGCGCGTTCGGCTGAAGCTTGACGAGCCGTGCTGTTGAGTTCTCGAGCAAAGTCATACTCTTGAGCGAGTACCCGACAGTACTTGTTAAGGTCATATTTGTTGACCCCAGGAGTATCCATCCAATAGCGCAGTGCCTTGTTGCGAACGAACTGTGCGGTTCGGATCGCTTCGTCAATCGCAGCGTATTGGTGGGGTTTCCCTTTGATTTTGAACTCAAGAACAAGCATCGCACCGTTGGCATCGGTTGTACGAAAAATCTTGGCACAAAAAAACAGGATTGTCAAAAGCCGTCCTAGAAGGACGGGGTTTTAGACCCCAAATTTTCGATAAAAATGGCAGTTGTCGTATTTTTAATCCTGCTTCTGGCTATAAACTGATTGTCACCCACCCTAACTATGAGGCTGCACAAGATTGGCTTCTTGAAGATGAATATGAACGGGTTAAGGGTAAAGTTTTAGCTGAAGACGTTGACTCCACAGGAGAGAGTCCCCATCTCCCTATAAAATAGATGGGAACCATGCCTTGGCTCCCGAATTCACTCGAAACTATGCAAACGTCCGAAACTCGTCCCCACCTCAGCCTCCCCCAACGTCAAGCCAGCGTCTCCCGCAAAACTGGGGAAACCGATGTCCAAGTCAGCGTCAACCTCGATGGAACCGGTCAATGTCACGCCAACACCGGGATTCCCTTTCTCAACCATATGCTGCACCAAATCGCTTCTCATGGGCTGATTGATTTGGAAGTCAACGCCGTGGGGGATTGGGAAATTGATGACCACCATACCAATGAAGATGTGGGGATTACCCTGGGACAAGCGTTAGCTAAAGCCCTGAGCGATCGCAAGGGAATCGTTCGCTTCGGTCATTTCGTCGCACCCCTCGATGAATCCCTGATTCAAGTGGCCCTAGACTTCTCGGGACGGCCTCATCTCAGCTATGGCCTAGAGATTCCCACGGAACGGGTGGGAACCTATGACACGCAACTGGTGCGAGAGTTCTTTGTCGCCATCGTCAACCACGCGCAACTGACCCTGCATATCCGCCAACTCGATGGCCTCAACTCCCATCATATTATCGAAGCCACCTTCAAAGCCTTCGCCCGATCGCTGCGCATGGCCGTGGAAATCGACCCCCGCCGGGCCAGTACCATCCCCAGTTCCAAAGGGGTTCTCTGAATCTCCACCCCCAAAACCCAGAGTGTTAAGCTTTCTTGCGATCGCACTGAGCAACGGAAGCACTCATGTTAACGTTCTACCCAGAACACGAAACTAGCTGACTACGCCAAGTTTGGCAGGAGAACTCCCTTGAACGCATCCCTATCGCATCACGGACAAAACGCGCACGAGGATATCGGTGATTACGTGGCTCATCTTCAGTTCCACATGACCCTACAGGCCCGTAACCTGGTTCCCAACTTGACTCAAGCCGGTGATAGCCGTGAGCAACTTCTCCACGAGACTCAGGCTGAGTTTGAAAAACAAGTCTCTCGACAAGCCATCCAGCGCGGTTAATATCGCCATTGGCGGACGGTGATCGGTCTCATGATTTCGCAAACAGAACACCCACCCAGTCCTCTCTCACCCAGAGTGAGGCGGGGTGGGTTTCTCAATTCTCGACATTCTCGACTAGCCTTAGTGAAATTCGTTACACTGAGAACCTAACACCATTTTTCGATCACCCTGCCAGACATCAATACTGGGGGAGGGCGACCACAAGGGTTCGCCCCTACAGCCATCTGTGGCACAATTTTTGAAAAATGGTATAACAATTGTTGCGTGGACCCCCGAAAGCGGGGCGAATACTCCATTAATCATCAAATCTACGGAGACCTTAAAGGACTCAAATCCAGCCAACTCAAACAACTGCAACGGCTGTATCACCAGCGGTTACCGGGCGATCGCCTCACAACACCGGAGTTCGCCCAGCGTTTGGCGGCCATCAGTACCGATTTAGGCAAACCCCTGTCCGCCTATCTCAACCGTCGCGGCCAAGTCATCCGCGTCGGCGTGGGAAGTCCTCGCCAAACCCAAATCCCACCCCTCGAACTCCCTCGCTATGGGGCCAGTCGTCTTAGTGGGATTCGTTGCATCGCCACCCAACTCAAACGGGATGAACCGGGAACCGCCACCCTGACGGCCATGGCCATCCAACGCCTTGATGCCCTCATTTGCCTCACCCTCACCGGTTCCGGGTTTCAGCGACGGGGAGGCGGCGAAACCGGCTATGTCCACCGCACCTATCTGGCCCATCTGGTTCCCAACCCCAGCGAAGCCAGTTGGACGGTATCCGAGGAAATGACCCTAGAGGCGATCGCCCAACAGGATTTCCTCGACCTCGTCGAAGCCCTCGAAGGAGAGTTTGAACGGGAATTTGTCGGCCAATCCGTCGACAGTGACCAGGATCGGGTTCTCCTCGTCGGATTGCGAACTCAGAACACCAGTGACGTTGAGTTTGAGGAACATCTCGCCGAAGTGGTGCGCCTCGTCGATACCGCCGGTGGTGTAGTGCTGCAAACCATCCAACAGGGGCGATCGCGGCCCCATCCCCAAACCGTTATCGGGTCTGGGAAAGTCGATGAACTGGCCCTGGCCGTACAAACCCTCGGGGCCACATTAGTCGTCTTCGATCGCGACCTCTCCCCGGCCCAAGTTCGCAACCTGGAAAAACGCCTTGGGGTGCGTGTCGTCGATCGCACGGAAGTCATCCTGGATATCTTCGCCCAACGGGCCCAATCTCGCGCTGGGAAACTACAAGTGGAACTGGCTCAACTCGAATACAGCCTACCCCGCCTCAGAGGCCAAGGACAAAAAATGTCCCGACTGGGGGGAGGAATCGGCACCCGAGGCCCCGGTGAAACGCAACTGGAAACCGAACGACGGGCGATCGCCCAGCGAATTTCCCGCCTACAACGGGAAGTCACCAACTTACAGGCCCACCGGGCGCGAATGCGTCAGCAACGCCAAGCCCAAGACGTTCCTTCCATCGCCCTTGTGGGCTATACCAACGCCGGTAAATCCACCCTCCTGAATGTCCTGGCCAACTCAGAAATCTATACCGCCGATCAACTCTTCGCTACCCTCGATCCCACCACTCGCCGCCTCAGCATTCAAGAAGATGTCACCCATGTTGTCCATCAATTAGTCCTAACCGACACCGTAGGCTTCATCCACGAACTTCCCCCGGCCCTGGTAGATGCGTTCCGGGCCACCCTCGAAGAAGTCACCGAAGCCGATGCACTCCTCCATGTGGTCGACTTATCCCATGCAGCTTGGCAAAATCAGATCCATTCCGTCATGGGAATTTTGTCCGAAATGCCCATCACCCCCGGCCCCATTTTGTTGGTGTTCAATAAAATCGACTCAGTGGACGGGGATACCTTGGAACTGGCTAAAGAAGAATATCCCCAGGCCACCTTCATCTCCGCCACCGCCGGATTTGGCCTGGCCACCCTCCGCCAGCGGCTACTGCAATTGGTGGACTATACCAATCAGTGATAGTCCCTATTCCCAAGGAAAGCCATCGGACTGAACCGGGCGGCCTCGATTAATCTCCATGGGATCAACCACCGTCGCACTCACCGACACCACATTCTCATCCTCATCCTTCGGCTTCTCTTGGCCCTGAGGTTTGGACTGAGATTTGGACTGAGGTTTCGACTGAGGTTTGGCGGCAGATTTCACCTCTTCATTACCGTTAGAGTTGGCCTCAGGTTCAGGATCAGGCTTGGGTTGAGCTGGAGGTTTCGCGGTGGGTTTCGGGGCGGAGTTCTGCTTGGGGGCTGGCTGGGCCGGGGCTTGGGCTTGAGGCTTAGCCGCCGGGGGCTTTGGGGCGGTGGGCTTAGACTCCCCTGGGCTGCGGAAGGGGGTTTTGCTGAAGCGCAAACTTCCCTCATCTTCCGTACAGTCCACGTAAATTGTATCCCCAGCCCCAAACTCCAGTTCCAGTAACTTGGTGGCGATGGGATTCTCTAACTCCCGCTGGATGGCTCGTTTGAGAGGTCGCGCCCCATAAACTGGGTCATAGCCCACATCGGCGATGTAGTTTTTCGCTGTTTCCGAGAGGACAATTTCAATCTTCTGTTCCGCCAGTAATTTTTCAATCCGTAAAATTTGGATCGAGACGATATCCCGTAACTGATCTTTACCCAGGGGATGGAAGATAATTAAATCATCGACGCGATTGAGAAACTCAGGCCGGAACTGCGATCTCAACGCCTCATAGACCCGCGATCGCATCTCCTCATAGTCCGACTCCCGCCCCGCCACATCTAAAATATATTGGGAGCCGATGTTACTGGTCATAATAATGACCGTATTACAGAAATTGATGTTTCGTCCCTGAGAGTCAGTAATGCGCCCATCGTCAAGCACTTGCAACAAAATGTTGAACACATCGGGATGAGCCTTTTCCACCTCATCGAAGAGCAACACACAATAGGGCATCCGCCGTACTGCTTCCGAGAGTTGTCCGCCTTCGTCATAGCCCACATAGCCCGGAGGCGCTCCCACTAAGCGAGACACGGAATGTTTTTCCATGTACTCAGACATATCAATGCGGACGAGGGCATCATGATCATCAAACAACGAGGCCGCCAGGGTGCGGGCTAATTCCGTTTTCCCCACCCCCGTTGGTCCCATAAAGAGGAAAGACCCAATGGGACGGGAGGGGTCTTTCATCCCGGCCCGGGCGCGACGAATGGCCGCCGAGACCGCTGAGACGGCCTCCGACTGGCCCACAACACGGCGATGCAGTTGTTCTTCGAGTTTCAGGAGTTTTTGCCGTTCCGTCTCTAACAAGCGGTTCACCGGGATTCCCGTCCATTTAGCCACAATTTCGGCGATATCCGCTTCTGTGACTTGTTCCCGCAACAGGGCCACCCCGTCCGTCTGCAACTTCAGTAACTGGGCCTCCTTCTGTTCCGCCCGTCGTTGCAACTTCTCCAAGCGCCCATATTTCAACTGGGCGGCGGTATTTAAGTCATAATTGCGCTCAGCTTGTTCAATCTTGAGTCGTAATTGTTCCTCTTCTTCTTTGAGGGCATTAATGTCATCGAGGAGTTGTTTTTCCGTCTGCCATTGGGAACTTAAGACCCCCTGTTTTTGTTTGAGGTCGTTCATTTCTTCCTCAATGCGACTCAGCCGTTCTTGAGCCGAATAATAAGTGCCTCGGGTGGCTCGTTGTTCCTCCCCTTCTAGGGAGAGTTTCTCCATCTCCAATTGCATCAGACGGCGATCGACATCCTCTAATTCTGTAGGTTTAGAGGTAATCTCCATTTTTAACTTCGCCGCCGCTTCATCCACCAAATCAATGGCCTTATCCGGGAGAAAGCGATCGGTCACATAGCGATTGGAGAGGGTCGCCGCCGCCACGAGGGAGGAGTCGGTAATGGTTACGCCATGATGCACCTCGTAACGCTCCTTCAAGCCCCGCAAAATAGAAATTGTGGCTTCAACGTCGGGTTGTCCCACAAAGACCTGCTGAAAACGCCGTTCCAGGGCCTTATCCTTCTCAATATGTTTGCGGTACTCATCCAGGGTGGTGGCCCCAATACAGCGCAACTCGCCGCGCCCTAACATGGGTTTGAGGAGATTCCCCGCATCCATGGTTCCCTGACTGCCACCGCCACCGGCCCCAATGACGGTATGCAGTTCGTCGATAAACAGCACCACCTGGCCATCAGAGTGAGTTACTTCCCGAATGACCGATCGCAACCGTTCCTCAAACTCACCCCGGAACTTAGCCCCAGCGATTAAACTGCCCATATCCAGGGAAATCAGACGGCGATTTTTCAGAGATTCGGGGACATCTCCATTGACAATTCGCTGGGCCAGGGCCTCGGCGATCGCCGTTTTCCCGACCCCCGGTTCCCCAATCAACACCGGGTTATTCTTACGGCGACGGGACAACACCTGAATCAGTTGACGAATCTCCTCATCCCGGCCAATCACCGGATCGAGTTTTCCGGCCCGGGCCTGTTCGGTGAGATCCCGGCCATAACGTTCTAAGACATCCTGACTTTGCTCATCCCCCGATGCACTCCCAGCCAACTCCTTCGTCTTGGCCGCCTGAGCGCGGAAGCTTTTAATGGCCGCCACAATTTTGGATTGATCCGATTGCAGAACATGTAGCGTTTTGCCCCCAATGCGATCGTCTTCAGCAAACCCTAATAACAGATGTTCAATCCCAACATGACTATCTTCAAAATTCTGGCGAGCAATTTCGGCCTTATCCAACATCACATCCAGGTGACGGCCGAGATATAGTTGTTCAACTCCTCCTAGGCGAGGATGCTGTTTGGCAAATGTATCGAGTTTTTGGGCCAAGGCTGCGGGATCGACTCCGGCTTTTTGTAGAATTTGATGGGAGGGTTCTACCGTTTCCAGCAGCGCCAGAATGATATGTTCAACCTCTAAATTTTGATTGCGATAGCGTCGCGCCACGTCTTGGGAGGCGACAATGGCATCCCAGGCTTGATCGGTAAATTTGGAAGGGTCAGTCGGTTGCATTGTGGGGAACGTTACAGTAATGAAGAATGTGACGGGGCAAAGGATCAGACGCCGAGGCCGGACATCGCTTTCGTCTTTCAAGCTACCGTAAAACTCCTCGGTTGGGTAGCGCGAGCGCCCCCCGAATCTCAGGGACTCCCCTAAACCCATTGGAACTCCTGACTCTATCTTAAGGAAAGCGCCAGCGTTCCCATTGAACCCCTCTTCGACTACAATGGAGCATTGTATAGAATCGTGACCTCTGGCTGCTTTCTTTTGCTTACCATTGTCTCGCGATTTGTCAAGTGTTTGTAATAAAAAATTACAAATCAGCTCACCGTTGTCAAGACGGGGTGCATTGTCCCGAGGGGGCGATCGCCCGACCCTTGATGACTTGCTCTTTCGTCTCTGGGTAGCCGACCGTGACCGAAGAAAAGCGATATAAGGAAACCGTCAACCTCCCGCAAACCGAGTTCTCCATGCGCGCCAACGCCGTGGTGCGCGAACCCGAGTTGCAAACCTTCTGGGACAACCGGAAGATTTATCAGAAACTCTCCCAAACGAATCCTGGAGACCCGTTTATTCTCCATGATGGTCCTCCCTATGCCAACGGGTCGCTGCACATTGGTCATGCCCTAAACAAAATTCTCAAAGACATTATCAACCGCTATCAGCTCCTGCAAGGGCGCAAAGTTCACTACATCCCCGGTTGGGACTGTCATGGCTTACCCATTGAACTTAAGGTTCTGCAAAGCCTCAAATCAGAAGAACGACGGCAACTGACCCCCTTGGCTCTGCGGTTCAAGGCCAAAGAATTTGCCCATCAGGTTGTCCGAGAACAACGAGACAGCTTCAAACGTTACGGCGTTTGGGGAGACTGGGACGACCCCTATCTGACCCTAAAACCCGAGTATGAAGCCGCCCAGATTGGCGTCTTCGGAGACATGGCCCTCAAAGGCTATATCTATCGCGGTCGTAAACCCGTCCATTGGAGTCCCAGTTCTCGCACCGCCTTGGCTGAAGCCGAACTGGAATATCCCGAGGGTCACACCTCCCCGAGTCTCTACGCCGCCTTCCAAGTCACCGAACTCAACGACGGACTTAAAGAGCGCCTGGCCGACTATCTGCCTCATCTCTGGCTGGCCATCTGGACCACCACCCCCTGGACGATTCCCGCCAACTTGGCCGTGAGTGTTAACCCCGAGTTGACCTACGCCATTGTCGAAGCGCCCTTAGAGTTTGAAGCGGCGGCGGGTAAATTCCTGATTGTGGCAGCCGATGCCGTAGAGCGACTCTCGCAAACCTTCGGCGGTGAATTGAAGGTCTTAGATCGCCTCAAGGGGGCGGAATTAGACCAATGTCACTATCGTCATCCCCTCTTTGAGCGCACCAGTCCCGTGGTCATTGGCGGCGATTACGTCACCACCGAATCGGGGACCGGTTTGGTGCATACCGCTCCCGGTCATGGGTTAGAAGACTATCAAGTCGGCTTACGGTACAACCTGCCGATTTTCTCCCCCGTCAATGCTAAAGGAGTGTTCACCGAGGAAGCCGGACCCTTTGCCGGTTTAAATGTCCTCAAAGATGCCAACGAGAAAATCACCGAAGCCCTCGCCGAGGCGCATTCCCTGCTGAAACAGGAACCCTATCAACATAAATATCCCTACGACTGGCGCACCAAGAAACCCACGATTTTCCGGGCCACGGAACAGTGGTTTGCCTCCGTTGAAGGGTTCCGAGAGGCGGCCTTAGACTCGATTCGTCAGGTGCGTTGGATTCCCACTCAGGGGGAAAATCGCATCACCGCCATGGTGGGTGAACGCTCCGATTGGTGTATTTCTCGTCAACGCAGTTGGGGGGTTCCCATTCCTGTGTTCTATGACGAGGAAACCAATGAACCCCTGTTGACGGAAGAAACCGTGAATTATGTGCGGGATATTGTGGCCGAGAAAGGCTCCGATGCTTGGTGGGAACTGCCGGTGGAGGAGTTACTCCCTGAGTCTTACCGCAACAATGGCCGCACTTATATCAAGGGAACCGACACCATGGATGTCTGGTTTGACTCTGGTTCCTCTTGGGCGGCGGTGGCGAGACAGCGCGGGTTGGGCTATCCGGTAGATTTATATCTGGAGGGGTCAGACCAACATCGCGGTTGGTTCCAGTCCAGTTTGCTCACCAGTGTTGCCACTCAGGGACAAGCTCCCTATAAAACGGTGTTAACTCATGGCTTCGTCTTGGATGAGAAGGGCCATAAGATGAGTAAGTCTCTGGGCAATGTGGTTGACCCTGCCGTGGTCATCAATGGGGGCAATGATAAGAAGCAACAACCAGCCTATGGGGCCGATGTGTTGCGCTTGTGGGTGTCCTCGGTAGACTATTCGGGGGATGTGCCTCTCGGTGGGACGATTCTGCGGCAAACTTCCGATGTGTATCGCAAGATTCGTAACACCGCTCGTTTCTTGTTGGGGAACCTCCATGATTTCAACCCGGCGACGGATGCTGTGGCCTATGGAGATTTGCCGGAGTTGGATCAGTATATGCTCCATCGCACTATTGAGGTGATGGATGAGGTGACGGAAGCGTTTGAGAGTTATCAGTTCTTCCGTTTCTTCCAAACCATTCAGAATTTCTGTGTGGTGGATTTGTCCAATTTCTATTTGGATATTGCCAAGGATCGGCTTTATATCAGTGCTGAGGATGCCAGCCGTCGTCGCAGTTGTCAGACGGTGTTGGCAATTGTGGTGGAGAATTTGGCTCGGGCGATCGCCCCTGTACTCTGTCACATGGCGGAGGATATCTGGCAGAATCTTCCCTATGACAGTGGCTGTGAGTCAGTGTTTGAAGCTAGTTGGGTTCAGTTGGAGGAAGACTGGCGGCATCCGGAGTTGGCCCAACGCTGGGAGACGCTGCGCTTCTATCGTGCGGAAGTCAATAAGGTGATGGAGAAGGCGCGGGCCGATAAGAAGATTGGCTCGTCGTTGGAGGCTAAATTGAAGTTGTTTGTGGCCGATGAGGCTCAGCGAGAGCAACTGGCGGCCATGAATCCAGAGTTGGCGGTGGCGGCTTATACAGCGACCGCTGTTGCTGATGCACCTCAAGAGGCTTCTGTGGCGGCTTCTGACGAGGTCGAGACGGAGACCTCTGAACCAGTCTCTGAGCCAGTCCATCATGAGACTCCAGAGGAAACTCCAGTGGTTGCAGACTCTAGGACGAATAGTTTAGAGCGATCGCGTCCCTCGGGGTTAGCCCTTCCCCATTGGGAGAACCTGAAGGTTCGCGATGTCATGGACTTTATCGTCGATGCACCGGGGTATCTGGTGGATGTCTATCGTACGAACCGGTTGGCGATTCGCAATCTGGGCTTGCTAGTGGCTCTGGTGATGGTGGCTTATCTCTCGTCGAGTCTGTTGGCAGCGGTGAATCGTCTGTTGTTCTTACCGGAGTTCTTTACGGCGATCGGCTTTGGCTATTCCCTACGCTTTGGCTATCGTAATGTCTTGTATGCCAGCGATCGCCAAAAACTGGCAGGACGAGCCAATGATTTCAAGTTGAAAGTCTTGGGAACCGATGTAGAACTTCCCCCCAACGCGGTGCAGCAGGTGGCGGATAAGCCGGCGATCGCAGCTCAATCGGAGCCAGACTCGCCCCCAACCACCCCTGAACTTCCCGCCGCTGTTGAGGAGTCCACTGCTCCCATTGCTCATGGGGAGGTTCATAACGAAGTGGGGAATGGCGAAGTGGGCAATGGCGTAGATGAGTTACGCTATCTGTTTATCTGCTCCCAAGTGGAACTGTTAGACTCTCCCGACGCTCTCGACGGGGTGGCCTACGCTAGCCAAAGTGAAGGACTCGGAATTGGCATCGTCAGTGCTGACGGTGACAAATGCGAACGCTGCTGGAACTACTCCACCCATGTGGGCGAATCCCAGGAGCATCCCAGCCTTTGCGAGCGTTGCGTGGGAGCTTTAGCCGGTCAGTTTTAATCCCGGTGCGTGTTTAATCCAGGTGCGTAAATGAAGCGGCCCTCCTTACAGCAACTCTTGTAAGGTTTGGGCCGCTTCATTGAGTTGTTGGGTTGAGACTTTTGTTTGCGTCATCCCACTAACAGTTTCAATCGCCGCATTATTAATTTGGCTGGCAATATCGACGACTTGTTGAATGGCGATCGCCTGCTGTTGAGACGTCAGCGAAATTTGTTGGCTGCTGATAACCACATCATCAATTGCCCCTGAAACATCCCCAAACAAACTTGCCGTTTTTTCCGTTAAGGTCATTCCCTGACTCACTTTTTGAGTCCCTTGATGCGTGATATTGACCGTCACCTGAATCGTGCTTTGAATCGTATCAATCAAGGTATTAATTTTTCCCGCCGCTCCATAACTCTGATCCGCCAGTTTACGAATTTCCTGAGCCACCACATTAAAGCCACGGCCATACTCACCCGCTCGTACCGCCTCTACAGAGGCATTCAGAGCTAACATATTGGTCTGATTTGCCAACTGTGACACCATCCCAGAAATCATATCAATTTGGCTGGTGTACTGAGTTAAGACTTGGATCTGTTCCGACACCTCATTGACATTATTTTTCAACTCGCCCATATTGACTAACGTCTCCTGAACCGCCTCATTCCCCGCACTACTTAGGGTTAAGGCTTTTTGAGCAGAATCCAAGGATGCTTGAGCTTGCTTAGACGACTGTTGAGCTGAAACCGCTAACTCATCTAAGGTCGTAGTTGTTTGGCGAATCGAAACAGCCTGATCACTGGCCGCTTTTTCCTGTTGACTCACCGAGACTGCAATTTCAGCCGAAGAATTAGCAATCATTCCAGTCACTTCATCAATTGGGTGCATAATTACCCGGATTACGATATAAGAAGCAACAGACCCCACGATAATAATCAGGACTAAGCCACCCCAATTTACCGCTGTAGCGATAAGAGTCATGTAGTTGGCTTGAGCTTTCCGTTGTTCTAATAACTCTTCTTCAACCGTAATCATATCCGCAATTTTTTGGCGAATCTGATCCATGATTTGTTGTCCTTCGCCCGATGCAATAATCTGACGAGCTTGTTCCTGATTTCCGAGTTGTTGTAAGCGAATGGTTTGTTCTAGTTCGCTTAACTTGCTTTGAGCTAAGGCTTCTAACTCTTGAGCGCGTTGACGCTGGTCGGGGTTGTCATGAATGAGTTGCTGTAAGTTTCTTAAATTCTCTGCAATTAGGGCTTCTGATTCTTGATAGGGTGCTAATTTGCTAGGATCATTAGTTAGAATAAAGCCCCGTTGTCCTGTTTCAGAATTCAGTAAGTGTGTTTCTAGATTTTGAAGTTCAAACTTCATTTCAAACGTGTGAAAAATGAGGCGATCGGCATCATCAGAAATTTGAAGATTTTGCTGAGAAACAAGACTGGAAATTCCGGCCACTGCAAAAACAACACCAAACCCCAAGAAAACGACTTGATTTATTTTCATGAAACATACTTACCTAACTGGATGAGTAACATAGACATGAGGGACTCATAATGAGGGCCTCATGCTGCTGAGGTTACCTCGGAGAGGCTTTGTTCTAATCACCTGAGTTTACTCGACTTTAGAGCAATTCAGGTACGAGTCAGATGAGAAAGGGGTTAAGGTAAAATCAGAAGATGATGAGAGATACTCAGGCCGATGATTATTAAATCAATCCAGATGGCCCCCTACGAGCCATTAAATACCCTCAAACCCCTATCTGAGAATCTTTGGATTGTGGACGGTCCTGTGGTTAGGATGTCGCTTTTGGGAGTCAAGTTCCCATTTCCGACTCGCATGACTGTTATTCGCCTCAACACAGGCCAGCTCTGGTGTCACTCCCCTACCCTCCTCACCCCAGCGTTACAAGCGCAACTGAAGGATTTGGGGGCCGTCACCCATCTCATTGCCCCGAATAAACTACATTATGTTCATCTTCCCGATTGGAAAAAAAACTATCCCTATGCCACCACTTGGGCCGCGGCGGGAGTCGTTGAACGGGCCGCAAAGCATGGGATCTCAATTGAGGTGGATGCTCCTTTAGCGGAGTCGGAGCCAGTCCCTTGGGGGGATGAGATTGAACGGTGTCATTTTCGGGGCCAGTTCATGGAAGAAGTCATCTTCTTTCATCGTCCGAGTCAAACTCTGATTGTGACGGATTTGATCGAGAACTTTGAGCCAAACCGGGTTCCCCCTTGGCTGCGAATTCCCTTAAAACTAGCCGGGAATTTAGCCCCTCATGGCAAGGCCCCCCTCGATTTACGGTTAACATTTTTCAGGAACAAACCCGAGCTGCGTCAGAAACGTCAGCAACTCCTGGATTGGCGTCCTCAGCGAATTATCCTGGCTCACGGAGCCATCATTGAGGACGATGCAGTCAGGGAACTCGAACGAGCATTTCGTTGGCTGGATTAGGGGGAGCGTTTGGCAGAATGTGAGAAAAACGTTAGTTTGGGCCAGGGTACATTGCCTTAATCTGATGGCCAGGACGGCTAGAAATTGCAAGAGTCTTAACATCGGGACGATTCTGGCTCACAAAAGGCGAGGCCTGTTAGCTTGAAAGTTTTCGAAGATTATCTATGCGTGTCACACAGAAAAATCAACAAAAACTTCAGTTAAAAGTAGTTCCCTGGCGGTTATGGTTAGCCGGTATTGCGACAATTCTTGTCGGAATTGCTGTCTTACCGCTATCTGCTTCGGGGCGACTTCAATGTAATCGAGATGGTGCTAATGTAGGGGCTAATGATGCTAATCAATGTCAGTTTAGCTATCGCCATATTCTTGTGCCAATGGTTGATTTTAAGCCTCAAGAATTCCCGATTCAAGAGGTGCAGCGAGCTGAGGTTGAATCCCGTGAAAGACGTCGCAGCCGACGAGACCGCCAACGGGATCGCCGACGAAATCGCCAACGAGATGAGACCCGTCATCAGCTTGTGTTGCATACCGGCGGTGGAACAATTAACATGAATATTTTCGGTCGCCGTCAAAGATACCCTAAACAAAGTTTGGCCCAGGATATTAATGAGTTTTTGAATAATTCAGAGGAATCCCGACTTGTGGCTCAAACTTCACAATCCTGGAGTAGTCTGGGATTCTCTCTTTTCTTCATTGTTGGGGGAGCGTTAGCCTTCATTGGATTGAGTAAAACCGTCTCCTGCACCTTTGACAAGACCTCAGATTGCTTGAAAATTATCCACACTGGACTCTCTGATAAACAGAAATTAGAATACCCCTTACAGTCCATTACGGAGGTGACTGTTCAATCGAGGGAGTGGAGGGACGATGATGAGCAGCATCGGCTAGTGGTACGGATTGACGATGACAAAACCGTCCCGATTACCGAGTATGGGAATATGCTTGGCTTTTCCCGTCAAGAAGCCACGGCTCAAAGGATTGAGACGTTTCTCGGTTTATCTGATTAGCCAGGTTGAGACTCTCGTTTGGTAGGTTGATGGGGGGTGTCTCAAACAAATGGAATGAGCCACCCCATGCCTCAACCGGACAATCCTCTACAATTAGCTCGAAAACCCTATTTGAGCTGATGATTTGAGCCGATGACCTATACCGCCGCCGATTGGATTGAGATGCTAGGCCTGGTTCCACTCCCGGAAGAGGGGGGGATGTATCGCGAACTTTATCGCTCTGATGAGATAATCCCCCAATCGGCACTCCCAGACCGCTTTGGGGGCGATCGCACCTACTGCACTTCCATCTACTATCTCCTGGAACACCCGGAATTTTCCGCCTTTCATCGCATTCGACAGGAGGAAATCTGGCATTTCTACGAGGGGAGTCCCCTGACGCTGTTTATCCTCACCCCCCAGGGAGACCTCTCACAACAGAAGCTGGGACGAAATTTTGAGGCTGGGGAACGATTGCAAGTGGTAATTCGCCGAGGGGATTTGTTTGCGGCGACGGTGGATGAACCGGGGGGCTATAGCCTCGTCGGTTGTACTGTGGCCCCCGGCTTTGAATTTGCTGATTTTGAAGCCCCCAGTTGCCAAACGTTGCTGCAAGCCTATCCTCAACATCGGGGGGTGATTGAGGGGTTGACGCGCTAAGCTTGAGCCGTTAACCGGAAATCAAGCCTTGGATATGGGGGATTAGGTGGGATTGATGGGTGAGAAGTTGGTGGAGGCGATCGCCCAATAGACTGAGAATCAGATCCTGATAGCTCATTTGGTACGGTTGCAAGCCTTGGGCCACCAAACTGGTTTCATGAGCTGTCGGTCGTTTCAAGTCTGGTTTAGGATTGGCCTCGAGGACATAGAGTTGACCCTGCTCATCTTGTCTGAGGTCAATCCGTACTAAGCTGGTCAGGTTAAAGGCCCGATAAATCTCTTGGCCGATGGCTTCGAGTTGCGATCGCAGCTCCCGTTCAGCGGCCGCCTCCCCAGACAATAGCCGCATCCGTTCTTGGCTCATTCCCTTGGCATCCATGGAGGTGAAAATCCGCTCCTGGGGTTCCAAAACCCGCTCAATGGCCGAAAAGGCAAACGGAGTCGACAGATTCTGAAATGCCCCCTCACGGTGGAGAATCGGCCCGGATACAGAAATACAAAACTCCCGTCCTGGCAAATAGGTTTCAATCAAGGCCGTATTCGCCGTCAGACCATGAATGTTCGCCACTGCCTCCCCTAACCCCTCCAAGTCATCCACCACAAAGACATTCACCGAGGCCCGTCCCGACACCGGTTTGACCACAAATGCCCCTCGATAGTCCCCAAACACCCGCTGAAACTGGGGATGGCTGTGCGGGTTGAAGGGGCCCTGAAAGGGATGAGCCACCATAAAGTGAGCCGTCGCAATCCCCAAAGCCTGTAACTCCCGTTTAAAGACATGTTTATTGTCTAAAATGGAGCTGTTTAGGGGATTATGACCGAGATAGGGAACCCCCAGCATTTCTAACAGGGCCGGGGTATGACAGACGGGATCATAGCCTTGTACCCCGCCGGTGTTGAGCCAGGCTAAATGAATCCCTTGTGTTTTCAGGGTTTGGGGGAGGGTCATGTCGTCGGCGAAGAGGCTCACCTGCTCAAACCCCAATTCCCCTAACGCCTCGGCAATGTCTTTGGCGACGGTGTGATAGGTTTTGGTGGAACGGGGATTGTGGGTAGGGTAAATGACCGTTCCCGGTTGGGTTTTGTCCCCGCCGTGAATCACCGCCAGGCGAAGTGGCGATCGCAGCTGCTGCATGATCGCCCCTAACTGCGTAAAATCGTAAGCCACTGTAGACGTTACCGTAGAATTCGCTGAATCAAGGCCCATACACTACTCACCAACTTGCCATATAGAGAGATTACCGAGTCCCATTGTCTCGGGTTCCCGGCTCAGAAACCGTCGAAACGGTGACCGATTGCGTTGCACTGCGACTCGACCGGGTTAGATAAATCCCTGAGAGTACCATGACAAATGCTAACCAGTTCGTCCAGTTTAAGAGTTCGGCAAAGACGAGCCAAGCCAGAATTGCCGTCAAAATGGGTTCTAGGAGCAGAAAGACGGCAATAAATCCTGAGGAGAACTGTTTGAGGCTATAGACGAGTAATCCTTGTCCCAACACTTGACAGACGAGGGCCAGGGCTACCACCGCCAGCCACACTTGCCAGGTTTGAGGGAAGAGTTGCTCCTCCAGCAGGCTCGTGATGGGGAAGAGGAGCAGGGTGCCAATGCCACAACGCCAGAGGAGAATGGTCGAGGTGGGAAAGCGCGATCGCAACCGCTCGACGAGGAGTAGATTGCTACCATAGAGGATAGCGGAGAGTAAGGCTAAGCCATCCCCGAGAAGATGCTCCTGGCTAATCTGGAAGTCTTCTACACCGATAGCGATGGCCCCCAAGACGGCAATCAGGGTTCCCACTAGGAAACGACGGTCAAAGCGTTGGTTGAACAGCAGCCAACCCCCTAGGCTGGTGAAGATAGGGGTTAAATTACGTAATAGAGTCGAGTTGGCGATACTAGTTTCTGTCAGAGATTGGGCCCAGAGGACGACGGAGGCGGAGGAGACGGCGGCTACAGCAATCAGTTGTACAATATCGTCGAGGTGATAGGTGGGGGGGTCTTGCCAGTCGAGGGGAGAGCGTCGCCGCCATTGGCTGAGGCTGTTCAAGACCCAAAACGCGAGGGTGGCGATCGCCAAACGATTAAAAACTGTTGCGTTGGCCCCGAGTTCCTGTTCGGCAATACGGATGAAAATAGCAGCACAAGAGACCGCCAGCAACGCCAGTCCCAATGTCAGGAGAGGAACCAGTTTTAGAGGCTGGGTTTCGCCATCTCTCTCGACAGTGGGTTTAACGATTTCAGTCATGTTTTAATCTGTCCTTAACCCCTGCAAATAGCCCCATCTCTTGTATCTTAATCTGAGCTTGAATAATGACTCAATTATGACGGGTTAACGAGGATTATATCGTTCAAATGAATAATTTAGCCAGGTGATTCACGATTGACGAGAGTTTAGGGTAAGATAGGGTAATGAATACTGGACATCTCAACTTTGCCCGACATCTAAGGCGTTTCGCAATCCTCATTATCTGAAGTTGTCCATTGGTTAAATAAGGATAGGCATCATCTCGTGGAACTTGTTACCATTTCAATGATTGGTTTTGGCTTAGCGGCTGATGCCTTTGCCGTGTCACTCACCAGTGGCTTGTATATCCGCAATCTCAAGTTACAAAAAGCCCTAAAAGTGGCGATCGCATTTGGGATTTTTCAGGCAATTATGCCCCTGATGGGATGGGGGATGGGGGTAGGATTTCGGGATTACATTATCCGTTTTGACCATTGGGTGGGGTTTATTTTGCTGAGCTTCCTCGGTGCGCGCATGATTCATGAAGCCATCAGCAAGGATGAGGAGACGAAACCGTTTAACCCCATGAGGATGGAAACTCTCGTCTTTATGGCTGTTGCCACCAGTATTGATGCGTTGGCGGCGGGGTTAGGCTTTGCGGTGTTACAAACCCCGATTCTTTTTACCATCGCTGTGATTGGGGTGATTACGTTTTGGCTCTGTCTCGGTGGCGTGTATATCGGCCATCATTTCGGCGATCGCTTTCAGGATAAGGTGGAAATTATCGGCGGACTCATTCTCATTGCGATTGGTGGCCGTATTTTGTGGGAAGGACTGGCTTGATAGAGGGAACAGGGAACAGGGAACAGGGAACAGGGAACAGGGAACAGGGAACAGGGAACAGGGAACAGGGAACAGGGAACAGGGAACAGGGAACAGGGAACAGGGAACAGGGAACAGGGAACAGGGAACAGGGAACAGGGAACAGGGAACAGGGAACAGGGAACAGGGAACAGGGAACAGGGAACAGGGAACAGGGAACAGGGAACAGGGAACAGGGAACAGGGAACAGGGAACAGGGAACAGGGAACAGGGAACAGGGAACAGGGAACAGGGAACAGGGAACAGGGAACAGGGAACAGGGAACAGGGAACAGGGAACAGGGAACAGGGAACAGGGAACAGGGAACAGGGAACAGGGAACAGGGAACAGGGAACAGGGAACAGGGAACAGGGAACAGGGAACAGGGAACAGGGAACAGGGAACAGGGAACAGGGAACAGGGAACAGGGAACAGGGAACAGGGAACAGGGAACAGGGAACAGGGAACAGGGAACAGGGAACAGGGAACAGGGAACAGGGAACAGGGAACAGGGAACAGAAATAACGTAGGGGCACGCCCTTGTGGCTGCCCTCTTCCGGCAGTAGGCAATAGGGGGAACTCACCCCTACCCTTCCAGGAGGGTGTAAACCGTTGATTATCCAAAACAAAAGCCGCCTAACCTGAGTTAAACGGCTTTATCTTAAAGGTGGCGGGAGGCGGATTTGAACCACCGACCTTCGGGTTATGAGCCCGACGAGCTACCAGACTGCTCTATCCCGCGTCGCCTTTACTACTATAACCAAAGTCATCGGCAAATGGCAACCCCTAAAGCAAAATTTTTTTCGATGGGCTGCCTGACAATCGCTCAATCCCTTACATCATCACTAATTCACCCTCTATGTTGAGTCGCTTAAACTCATTGATGACGGTGAAGCGTTCGGCGAGGGCATCGGCGTTGTCCGGTTGAATCCAGCCTAACTGCCGCAATAGATGCAAAGCAACGGCGTATTTAGCTCGTTTGGAGCCATCGGTGACCTTAATCGCCAGGCCCATGCCGTCGCCGAGACGACCCACGCATTGAATCCCCTCTGCCCCGGCCTTACTCACTAGGGAGCCATTGCTAATCCGCATCACTTCCGTATCAAAATGTCCCTCGCCGCCAACCATATCGGGATGATGGGTCATGGCCCGGACAATTCGCTCCATATCTAGGTTGTCCCCCGAGGCCAATTGGGCGAAGAGAGAGGCCATCTGGTTCAACTGCATAAAGTAGGTGGGGGCGCCACAGTCGTCCCGGGCGACCATCAACTCATCTGGGGGCATTTGCAGCAATTCCGCCACTTTAGCCAGAATCAGACTCTGCACCGGGTGATTGCGTTTGAGATAAGTGGTTAGGGGCAATTGTCGCTGTTGACAGACCGCTAACATCCCGGCATGTTTCCCGGAACAGTTATGTTCGAGGGGCGATCGCTTTCCGGCAGGGATAGGACATTGCAACTGATCCGGTTCAATGGAGGCTTGCCAGAGAATGCGGAAGACTTGACGTAGCTGGTCAATACTGCCCTGGTGGGAACCACACATAATCGCTAAGTCGCGATCGTTGAGGTTATAGCGTTCTAAGGCTCCCGTGGAGGTCACCGCTAGGGCTTGAAAGGGTTTGAGGGCTGAACGGATAAAGGCGGCCGTTTCTGGGTCACCTGCCGCCGAGAGGACGCGCCCCCGGCGATCGCAGAC
Source organism: Sodalinema gerasimenkoae IPPAS B-353 (assembly GCF_009846485.1). Classification (GTDB taxonomy): domain Bacteria; phylum Cyanobacteriota; class Cyanobacteriia; order Cyanobacteriales; family Geitlerinemataceae; genus Sodalinema; species Sodalinema gerasimenkoae. The sequence continues at coordinate 3,456,960 of NZ_ML776472.1, read as the reverse complement.
TACGGCTTGGACGTGATGTTTCGACTCAACAATGCCCTCTCGCAAGAGTTGCACTTCGAGGGGGTGAGTGTGATGACGTTTGGCCATAGAGATAGGATCTTCAGTAACACAACTTCGGTAACACAACAGATTAGGACAGGACTAGGCAAGGCTCCACGCGATCGCACTCACCCCAACAACTAATCCTAACCCGACAGCGGTTCGACGCAAGCGTTGAAAAATGGGTCGCAGTTGATACTCCACAATCAGGCGATCGCGAGCTAACACCGCCTCGGTTTTAGTCCAAGTTTGTCCGTCGTACCAGCCCGACTCCTCATACACCACCACCGGATTCCCGAGGCGATCGCGGATATACATCCAGCCCAGGAACAGCCGTAATAGGGCTAAACCCACCATGGCACTCGCTCCGAGGGTGGCACTGAGCAGAAACTGGATGGGGAACCGTTCTGGGGCAAAGCTAGCGGCAGCGATGGGGGCGATGAGCAACCAACTGGGGCCCCCAATCCAGGCTAAGGCTTTGAGATAGCTGCCGAGGGTTCCCTGACTGGCCCCAAAGAGACATCCCTCTTTCAGGGCTTGATATTCCTGGATGGGTTGTTGGTCTTTGGGAACTGGGCATCGCGACAGATCGAGATCGTTCATACGACTTCCTCGGACAAGCTATGAGGACACAGGTGAGGGGAACAGAGTGGATCGCTCAATACGTTCGGCATGGCCCCAAAAGGCTTCAAGATTGTAAAACTCCCGTTCTTCGGGCATGAGGATATGGACCAGCACATCCCCGTAATCTTGCAATACCCAGATGCCCTCGGATAAGCCCTCGACTCGGACGGGATGACGGTCTAAATCCAGTTCAACCTGGGCTTGGACGGCCTGGGCGATCGCCCGCACCTGAACCCGTGAAAATCCGGTAACAATGATGAAATAATCGGCTAGGTAAGAGACTTCTTCAACCCGCAACACCGTGATATTGTCACCTTTGCGGTCTTCTGCCCCTTGCACAGCAGACAAAACGAGCTGATAACTCTCTGAGGGGTTATCAGGGGCGCTCGTGGGGGGGCGATCGGCTTCAGAAACAGCGGGATTTGAGGATAGAGCAGGGGAGTGAGGCTTTTCGGTCATACAAGTTTTGGGGTATTCCAATTAGAGATATTTGATTCTCGTATTTTTGTTGATATCCTAGCAGACCTGGACTTTCGATGCAGAGGCGGCCGGAAAGGTCGAGACTCGCGCTCCCATCCCCTATGAAAATTGCTACTTGGAATGTCAACTCAATTCGCACCCGTCAGGAACTTGTCTGTGACTGGCTTCGAGCTAATCCGGTGCAGGTCTTATGTGTCCAGGAAACCAAGGTGATTGATGCGGACTTTCCCCGCGATCCCTTTGAAGCCCTCGGCTATCATCTGGCCATCTCGGGGCAGAAGTCCTATAACGGCGTCGCCATTCTCAGTCGTTCCCCCTTAGAACAGGTGGACATCGGCTTTGGGGCCCTGCTTCCCCCTGAACAGGTTGGGGATCTCGATGATCAGAAACGGGCGATCGCCGCCACCGTCGCAGGAGTGCGTCTGATTAACCTCTATGTTCCCAATGGGGGCGACTACAACAGCGACAAATACCAGTACAAACTCCGTTGGCTGGCTCTGTTGTACGACTACATCCAAAAAACACTTGACAAAAATCAAGACTTGTGCATCTGTGGTGACTTTAATATCGCCCCAGATGACCGGGATATCCATACGCCTCCCGGCAAAACTCCCGTCGTGGGAACGACTGTCGCCGAACGAGAGGCCCTACAGCGATGTCTGAGTTTGGGGTTGGCCGATGCCTTTCGTAAATTTAACCAAGAGGCTAAACAGTATAGTTGGTGGGACTATCGAGCTGGGGCCTTCCCCCGTAATCGGGGCTGGCGCATTGACCATCATTATCTGACCCCAGAGCTGTATCAACGGGCAACGGCCTGCACCATTGACCGAGAACCTCGACAATGGACGAAACCCAGCGACCATACTCCAGTGATTGTGGAATGGCCCGATTAGGACTGGCCCGATCAGTCTCGGGGGGAGTCTGCGGGTTGGCGATCGCGCTGACGAGCCACAATCAAGTTACTGCGGGCCAACTCATCGCCGGGATTGAGATTGAGAGCCTGTTCAAAGGCCTCTACCGCTTCCCCATAGCGTTGTAAATCAAACAGAGTTGCCCCTAAATTATTCCAAGCATTGGCATAATCGGGGTTCAACTCTAGGGCAGTGCGGTGAGCATCGAGAGACTCCTCATAGCGTTGCAGATAAGCCAACGACACCCCCATATTGTCCCAGGCCAGTTCCACCCCACTGTCTCCCCAACGGCCATCGCCCTCAATTGCCGCCCAGCAGGAGTCCACCGCCGCCCGATGTTCTCCCAAATTGCCCAAAGTGGCACAACGATTGGCCAGGGCCAGGGAGTAGTTAGGGGCCAACTCCAGGGCGCGATTATGGGACTCCAACGCCGCCTCAGAATCGCCGAGTTCATCGAGAGCATTGCCGCGATTCGTCCAGGTGCGTTCATCCTCAGGATCAACTTCAATCAGGGCACCACAGGCGGCGATCGCTTCCTGGGCCGTGGCCGTCATACAGACGTCGTACCATTCCTGAACTTGGGCTTCGTCCTCCGCTTCCGAGGGAGTGTCGGGCAATCCAGGAGGGGGAACGACGACCAAACTCGCTAAAACAATAGATCCGCCGCCAATGGCTTTGACAAGACTATTCATATCGCGTAGGGGCATAGAGACAATGCCCCCCATTCTGACCGAAATTATGCCGTTTGTTGGAGGAGACCGTCCAGTTCTCCGTTTGAGTCTAGGGCAACCAAGTCATCGCAACCGCCAATATGTTGGTCATTGATGAAGATTTGTGGCACGCTTCTGCGTCCATTGGCCCGTTCTGCCATCTTGTCTCGGGCCTCCTCATCTCCCTGAATGTTATGTTCTGTGAACTCAACCTTCTTGCGTTTTAAGAGGGATTTGGCACGGATGCAGTAGGGACAGAATGTCCAGGTGTAGATTTCGACGTTAGCCATAACTGAGCAGGCGATCGCGCAACAACGTTTTAATCTTAGCAAAACGTTACGATTTGGGGAGAAGGGAGGGAACAGGGAACAGGCAATAGGCAATAGGCAATAGGCAGTAGAACAACTGTCGTCTTCCCCCCTACTGTCTGCTGCCTGCTGCCTACTGCCTACTTCCCCTACTGCCTGCTGCCTACTGCCTACTTCCTACTTCCCCTACTGCCTTCTTCCCCTTCTAAGCAGCTTTGGCGACGACGGCGCTATCTGTTAGGAGTTCGATCGCCTTTTGGTAAGGCACATCAGCCGGGGTTCCCACCTCGTCTCGACTAATGGGATTCTGGGGAACGACGAAGTCTGGGGTAATCCCTAACTTGTTGATGTCCTTATGGCTGGGGGTTTCGTATTTGGCTACGGTCACCGCAATTCCTGACTTGTCCGAGAGGTCAAACAGAGACTGAATCAGGCCTTTGCCAAACGTGCGTTCTCCCACCAGTTGGGCCCGGCGATTGTCTTGTAGGGCCCCAGCTAGGATTTCACTGGCGCTGGCGGTTCCCTGGTTGACTAAGACCACCAATGGGGCTGTGGTGAGGGCATCATGGCTCGCGTCGAAACTCCCTAAGACTGCTTGACGATTCACCGTATAGACAATGGTGGCATCGTTAAGCCAGAGTCGCGCGATTTCTACCCCCGCTTGCAAAAGACCGCCGGGATTGTTGCGTAAATCGAGGATATAGGCTGAGGCCCCCTCATCTTCGAGACTCGTGATGGCATCGGCCATCTGTTCCGTGGCGTTGGCACTGAATTGCGTCAGACGAATATAGCCAATGGGGCTGTTGTCTTCGGCCATCGTTAGGTTGTAACTGACCGGGTTGAGGGCAATGCGATCGCGGATAATCTCAATGTCATCAATCTGCTGGCTGTCCAAGCGTTTCACCTGGAGAACTACCGGCGTGCCAATGGTCCCTCGCATCCGGGTGGCGGCTTCATCGAGGGAGAGATTTTCCGTGGAAACCCCGTCGATTTCTAAGACGATATCCCCCGCCTGAATCCCGGCATCATCGGCTGGAGAACCAGCAATGGGGGCAATGACTTTAATGCGCTTACTCTCGGGTTCAATGGCGATTTGCAGTCCGACTCCGGTTAACTCTCCCGCCGTGTTGACTTGTAAATTGCGGTAGTTGTCGGGTCGTAACAGCCTGGTGAAGGGATCATCGAGTTTCGCTAACATCGTCTCGATGGTGTCATAGGCCGCCTCGCGACTGTCGAGGGGTTGGCGTAGGGCCTCCTGACGGACTTTCCACCAGTTTTGTCCGTTGAAGGAGTCGTCCACATAGGCACGGTTGACCACTCGCCAGACCTCTGAGACCAGTTTCTGTTCTGCCGTTAACGCCAAAGCCGGAGGGGCCCAGCCGAACCAGCCTGAGAGTCCAAAAACCAGTAAAAGCAGAAGTCCGAAGCTGACAGCACGTTTTTGCATGAGAAAACCCGGCATCTAAAGTTGCGAAATATTAATGTTTCCTCAGTGTGCCAAAGTTCTGGGCATCTGCCTAGTCCATTCCTGGGTTTAGCCAATCCCTGCGATCGCCGGGATCTCCTACCCCCTAACGTCCAAGCTGTGTTACATTTTTTATAAGAGACTTTACCGTTGTGCCTTCTAGCCTGTCTGGAGATTTCGACCTCGTGATGATGTCTGGAGCCTCCTGCGCCCGCCTGAGGGCCTGGCGATGCCCAACCCTCGGGTGTCGTGCTAAACTTCACAAACCGCAATATTATCTAACGCACTGACTTTATGTTTTCTAAGGAAGTCACTGAGTCTAAACCCTTTAAGTGGTTTAACGAACGCCTCGAAATCCAGGCGATCGCAGACGACATCACCGACAAATACGTTCCGCCTCACGTTAACATCTTCTATTGCCTCGGTGGTATCACCCTGGTCTGCTTCCTAATCCAGTTTGCTACTGGGTTTGCCATGACCTTCTACTACAAACCGACGGTCACTGAAGCCTACAGTTCCATTCAATATCTGATGACCGAAGTGAACTTCGGTTGGCTGATTCGCTCCATCCACCGCTGGTCCGCCAGCATGATGGTGCTGATGATGATTCTTCACGTGTTCCGGGTTTACCTCACTGGTGGATTCAAGAAACCTCGGGAACTCACCTGGGTCACCGGCGTCATTCTCGCGGTTATTACCGTGACCTTCGGCGTTACCGGCTACTCCCTCCCTTGGGACCAAGTGGGCTACTGGGCCGTGAAAATTGTCAGCGGTGTTCCCGAAGCCATCCCCGTTGTGGGCAGCTTCATGGTGGAACTGCTTCGCGGTGGAACCAGTGTGGGCCAATCCACCCTGACCCGCTTCTACAGCTTGCACACCTTCGTTCTTCCCTGGCTGATTGCGGTGTTCATGCTGCTGCACTTCCTCATGATTCGCAAACAGGGAATTTCTGGGCCCTTGTAATGTCTGTTGTTAACAGGGGCTTGCAAGGGCCTCTGTTGGCTGATGCTATGGGATGAGTTTGCTAAACTAGCCTGTAGCTTAATATCTCCAGACGATTCAACCGTTGCAGCCAACCTGCTTACAGGAGAACACCTGAATACTATGTCTACTTTGAAAAAGCCGGATCTTAGTGATCCTAAACTCCGCGCCAAACTGGCCCAAGGAATGGGTCATAACTACTATGGCGAACCCGCTTGGCCCAACGACCTGCTATATGTTTTCCCAGTGGTAATTTTGGGAACCTTGGCTTGTGTCGTCGGTTTAGCCGTTCTTGACCCCGCTATGATTGGGGAGCCTGCCGATCCCTTTGCGACCCCTCTAGAAATTCTGCCGGAATGGTATCTCTACCCCGTCTTCCAGATTCTGCGGGTAGTTCCCAACAAACTTTTGGGAATTGGTCTGCAAACCTTGATTCCTCTGGGTCTGATGTTGATTCCCTTCATTGAGAACGTCAACAAATTCCAAAACCCCTTCCGCCGGCCCGTGGCCACCTCTATGTTCATGTTGGGAACTCTGGTCACCCTCTGGTTGGGAATTGGGGCGACTCTTCCCATCGATAAATCTCTGACCTTCGGTCTTTTCTAATGGTTAGACCCTAACGGTGACTCCTTCATCGTTACAAAAGCGTCTGTCAAACCCTTGGGATCTGTTGCTCGTTTGGGCGATCGCTCCTCAAGGCTTGATGGACGTTTTGTTGTTGTTCAGTGGGCGTTATGAAAGGCGATTCCTTTCCTCAAATCTTGGACCGGGTGGCCATCGCCGCCATCGTGATCCTCAGCCTTGTGACCATTGTTTTACTGGCCGGGGGCGATAAAAGCATTCCTCGGGTGCGTAACTTTAGTTGGAATGAGACGACGATTAGTTCCCTCGATCGCGCCTTTACCCTGACCTTTAACCGTCCCATGAACCGGGACAGTGTCGAGAATAACCTACAGATTGACCCGCCGCTACCGGGCAAAATGAGTTGGGCCGGACAACGCATGGCCTATACGGTTCTCTATCCCGCACCCTACGGAACGACCTATAACCTCAAACTTTCAGGGGCCCGCGATCGCTTCACCGAGTCCGACGACACCGACCATTTCATCGATCCCTTTGAGGCGCAGTTTCAAAGTCGCGATCGCGTCGTGCTCTATCTTGGCTCTGAGGAGGGGGAACGGGGACGCTTGATCCTTTATAACTTCACCCAAGATCGCAAAACCATTCTCACCCCCTCGGACATGACGGTGATGAATTTCCAGATGTACCCCGACGGCGATCGCATCCTCTTTTCGGCGATCGACCGGGAGCGGGGCCGTCAGGGACTCACCGAAAGTCAGATTTATACCGTCACCACCGGCCTCAATTTCGGCGAAGGCTCACCCGACTCCGCCGGCCGCATTCAACGCCTCCTGGATAATAAGACCTATCAGAACTTACAATTTGCCCTGGCCCCCGATGGAACCACCATTGTTGTGCAACGGGCCCGGCGCGATCGCCCGGGGAGTGACTTCGGACTTTGGGTCATTCGCGATGGACAATCCCCCGAACGCTTCCCCACTGAACCCGGCGGTGAGTTTGTCATTGCCCCCAACAGTAAGGAATTAGCCATGGCCCAAGGTCAGGGTGTGGCACTTCTATCCATTGAACCGGGAACCGAGGGACGTGAACCGTTGCAATTTTTCCCCCAATATGGACGCGTGATGGGGTTCACCCAAGACGGACGGGCCGCTGTGATGGTGAAGTTTAACACCGACTACACGCGCTCGATGGTAGTGGTTCCCAATATCGGCGAACCTGAGGAAATTCTACGCACCAGTGGCTCTATCCTAGGTGCTGAATTTGACCCCAGTGGTCGCTATATCTATGCTCTCGTCACCGAACTCCTCGAAGCCGATGAGTATGTCGAACAACCCTATATTTTGGCTCTCGATTTGGAAACCCAAGACTCTAAAGAATTGGTCCGCTTTGAACGCAGCCCCCTGGATTTAAGCATGAGTCTGGCTCCCGATGGCCAAGCGATTCTCTTTGACCGTCTTGATATCGTCTCACCTAGCGACAGACCCGAGTTACCCCTGACCCCATCCGGGGGGGCGATCGAAGCCAGTGAACTGTGGATTCTCTTTCCCTTAGTGGACCCTCAAGGGGAGCTAACCCGTCCTCAACCGGAACAATTGCCCCTCGATGGTTTTAATCCGAAGTGGCTGCCCTAATCACGAGAATTTTCCGCCGGAGTCGCTAAAATGCAGATATCAGGACTATGGAATCGGCCAATCAGCCTTTATGCTGAAGTATGATGGCGATTTGTCGTATAAGACTCGAACGGGATGGACACGCGGGAACTCAAATTTGTTTTGAATCTGTTAGGGACGCCGAACTATCGAGCGCCCATCTCTCAGGTGAAACCCAATAATCGCACCAAAGCCGCCGAACGAGATAGTATTTGTCGGACTTTGCGCGATCGCGGCATCGTCGACTGTAGCGAGGAAATCGTTGAATGTCGCATCGCACCGCCGGGGAGTGCCTTGCTACGTCTCGATACCAGTCGCCTTCCTGTGACCGAAGATGAAATCGCCGTCTTACGGGCCTGTGCCGAAACCAGCATCCTCGCCAAAGATCTCGACCTCCCCAGCGATCGCCGTCAAGTCGTTCTGCAAAAACTCACCGAACGGGGTCTCATTAAAGCCGAAGCCACCCGCATCGAGGATGTCTGGCTCACCAACTTTGGCCTAGACTATCTCCATGATGACTATAGCCCCAAAGGCAGCAGCTTAGACCTGAGCCTGGATCATCTCAACTGCTATCTACAGTTTCTGCGCAGACGGGATGGCGGCGCTCCCAGTTCCCAACATCCCGAGGATAAACAGCCGGTTCAACCCCCCGTTAACCCACAGCGGCGCTTGACGGAAAAGCCCAATGATGCCGATATTTGGTATGTCATCGAAGAACTCGATCGCCAACTAGAGACCCATAACTATCTACCCATCTTCTACCTGCGGGAACGACTGCAACCGCCCTTAACCCGGGCCGAACTCGACAGTGCGCTCTATCGTCTGCAACGAGAAGACCGCCTCGAACTCAGTTCCCTCCAAGAAGCTTCACATTACAGTCCCGAGCAGATCGAAGCAGGAATCCCTCAGGATATTGGCGGTCCCTTGTTCTTTCTGATTCGTAACTGACGTTGTTTTTGAGTTCCTCACCTCCCGGTATCACTATGACCGAGATTGATCGCATTATCCAACGCGCCCCCAACCCATTTGATACGGAAACCTTTTGGTCTGGGAATTTTTGGCAAGAAATCCAAAACCCGGAACTCACCGTCGACTCCATTCATCAAGAGGTTCTTCAGGAGATTGAGGAAGTCTTAGATCAGGTGGCCGAGGATCGCCGCAGTCGTACCCTCCTCCTCGAAGGGGAAACCGGGTCGGGGAAAACCTATCTCTTGGGACGACTCAAACGACAACTGCAAACCCCCAATTTCAAACAACTCCCGCGAGCCTTTTTTGTCTATATTGAACCCTTCACCGCCAGCGACTATATTTGGCGGCATATTTTACGCTACACCGTCGATAGTCTCCTCGAAACCCCGGAAGGACTGAATAAATCTCAACTGTTAATTTGGTTGGAAGGCCTCTCAGACCTCAAAAAACGAGGGATTGTCGATTGGCTGAGGGGGGAACGACAACTGTTTATCCGTAAACTCCTCGAAACCTATCCCTCGGGGATTTATAACGCTCAGGAGTTTTTCGGGGTGTTGTATCATCTGACGGATTCCGAACTCTATCCCATCGCCTGTGAATGGTTGCGGGGGGATGATTTGGATGATGAGTCTCTGCGGAAACTGGGGGTTCAGGGAACCATTGACACGGAAGATGCGGCCCAGAAGACCTTGGCCAACTTTGGGCGGATTGCCGATGCCACATTACCCATTGTGCTGTGTTTTGACCAACTCGATAACATTGCCCGCGATCGCCAAGGGAACCCCGATTTAGAATCCCTGTTTCGGGTCAATTCCATTTTGCACACTCAGAAGGTGAAGAACTTTCTGTTTATTATTAGCATTATCACCGATACCTGGCGGCAAAATGCGCCTCATATTCCTGCCACAGACCGCGATCGCCTCGATGCCAACCTAAGACTCAAACAAATCAGTTTAGACCAAGCCGAAGCCCTCTGGGCCAGTCGTTTGTATAGCCTCCATCGTCAAACCTATCCTCAACCCACCTCCCCCATTTATCCCCTAATTCGTCCAACTCTCGACGGCAAGTTTCCCGGCGGTAAAACCCGACCCCGTAACACGCTGATTTTAGGACGACGCCTCTATCAGGACCTGAAACTGCAACAACTTCAGGCCAATGTTTCCCAAGAAGCCTCTCTCGAAGGCAAACCGGCCCCCCTCATGTTGCCCACCGATGCCCAAAGTGACCCCGTGGCGGCCTTTAAGCTGGTTTGGATCAAGAAATTAAAGCAAACCCGTGAACGGGTGCAAAAAATCCGTCAATATGCTGCCCCTGAATTAGTGCAAATGTTGGCGGAGGTGGTTCAGGCCTTACAGATGGAAGATATCCAACCGCGATTACTTCCGAGTCGTACCTATGCCAGTTATTCCATCAGTTATCGTCACCCCGGCACCACAAATCGGGTAGGAATTGTCTGGTCTGAAGATACGAATATGGTCAAGTTTTTCCATCTTCTCAAAGGCTGCGAGGAGGCCCTAGGAAGTCATCTGTGTCAGTCGTTGCAGTTGGTTCGCGCTGAGGGGGTGGGGTCCCCGACTAATCGCGGCTATCAACTGTATACTGAGATTTTTGGACAACCGGAGAATAATCACTTTATGTCTGATTTAACCTCCGTGCAATATCTGGCCACTCACCATGCCTTAGTCAATGATGCCCTGTCCGGGGAGTTGGTGGTGGGGGAAGAAACCCCAGATGGATCTCGGTTGCAGTCGTTAGTCCGGCAAACGGGAGTGTTGCGGGATTGCCCTCTGCTGCAACAGTTGGGCTTTTTTGAGATTACCTCGGGGCAAGATGCGGCGGAACAGTCCTTACAAGCCATTGAAGATTTTATTATTAACCGAGTTCTCAATCAGCAATGTATGGCGATTCAACAGTTGATTGAAGAGGCGATCGCCCAGTTTGGGGGAGCGAGTAAACAACAAGTTCACCAACTGATTCAGAGTTTATCGGTGAGCGATCGCCCCCTGCAAATTCTCGATCCCGATGTCACCCTAGACGAACAACTCATTATTGCGACGACCTAATAAAATTTTCGCGATGCCTCTCTTTATCCTGTAGTCTGATATGGTTTCTATCCAACAGATTGTTCAACGCGCTGTGAATCCTTTTGACTCGACCACGTTTCGACCCGGTAATTTTTGGCATGATGACACCAGCCAGGCGGCCAGCATCCAGGGGATTCATCAAGAGATTGTGGCTGGGGTGTCTCAAGTATTGGCCCAGGTTCAAAGCGATCGCCGCAGTCGGACGTTGGTTCTCTCGGGGGATTCGGGGTCAGGAAAAAGCTTTCTGCTAGGGCGTTTAAAACAAACTCTAAATCCCCAAGCTTTTTTTGCCTATATTGGTCCTTGGCCCGAAAGTGACTATATCTGGCGACATACGTTGCGCTATACCATTGATAGTTTAACTTGTATTCCTGAGGGGGAACACCAATCTCAGTTATTATTATGGCTGAAGAGTTTATCAGCATTTCGGGATGAAGGCTTACTCAAAAAAGTGATTGGGGAGCGTCATTTATTTGTCCATAATTTCAAGGCCAGCTATCCTTCAGGGATTTATAATGCCAATGAGTTTTTTAGTATTCTCTATCATTTAACCAATCCTGAACTCTATCCCTTGGCTTGTGATTGGCTCAAGGGGGATGACTTAGATCCCGAGAGTTTGAAACTGTTGAATGTTCGCAGTTCCATTGAGACGGAACATCAGGCCCAAAACATTTTAGGGAACTTCGGCCGTATTGCCACCGCCACCCAGCCGATTGTGCTGTGTTTTGACAACTTGGATAATGTCGATCGCAGCGATCGCGGCTATATTGACTTGCAAGCCTTGTTTAACGTCAATTCCATCATCCACAATCAGAAACTGAAGAACTTTCTGGTCATTATTAGCATTATTACTGATACTTGGCGAGAAAATTCGCCCCATGTTCAACCGGCGGACTTAGCGCGAGTGGATCAGGAATTTCATTTACGGCCCGTGGATATGACGGCGGCGATCGCCCTGTGGGAACGTCGAATTTTGCCCCTCCATCAACAAGCCGATCCCCCCATTCCCTCCCCTCTTTATCCCCTCTCTGAACAGGAATTACACCGCAAGTTTCCGGGAAATCAAGCCCTACCCCGTTCCGTCTTGATGGCGGGACGACAGGCGTTTCAGAATGCCAAACTTCAGCTTCAGGATCAGGCAGAGGCGGTTCAAGAGGTAGATGAACTGGCGGCGTTTCAGTTGGTTTGGGAAAAGGAATTAGCCAAGTCTCACAAAACCGTCCGAGAAATTCGTCAATTTTCCGCCCCAGAATTGATGAAAATGTTACGGGAAGCCTTGACGGCGTTAAATGTGACTGGGGTTGAACCCAAGTTATTAAATAGTCCCACCTATAGCCGCTATTCCTTAAGTTTTTATTGGTCGTTAACTTTGGGACGAATTGGCGTAATTTGGATTGAGGAACCGAATCTAAACAGTTTTTGTCGGGTGATGAAGTCCTGTCAGGAGGCATTGCGTAAGAATACCTGTCAATATCTCTATTTGATTCGGGCGGAGAACTTAGGGGTTCCCAAGAATAAAGGCTATCGCTACTATCAGTCCTTATTTGTGGATTCGATTCACAAACATATTATTCCGCAATTGGAGTCCTTGCAGATTCTCGCCGCCTATCATGAATTGGTGAATGCTGCTGAGGCGGGGGATTTGCTGGTGGGCGATCGTGTGATTGACTATGAAGATTTAAAAGACTTAGTAGTGAGGTCAGAAGTATTACAACAATGCCGGTTGTTGCAAAATCTTGGGGTCTTTGAGCGCAATTTTGGTAGTTTGTTACCATCACAGCGTCCCGATGTACCTCAGACCCAAGAATCACAGTTACGGGAACGGTTGAAAGAGTATCTATTTGCCTTGGTTAAAACTCAGCAATTGGTGGGGAGAACGGTGTTAATGGAGAGTACGCGATCGCAGTTTCCAGATATAACCCCAGAGGGAATTGATGGGGCGATCGGGGTACTCTGTGATGAGGGGGCGATCGTGATTCTCAATCCCGAATCCAACGCCCAGGAACAGTTAATTACGGTGAACCCCTAAAGAACATTCCGGTAGGGTGCGTCGTGGCTCAAATCCATGTAAACTAAAGACAACAATTGAAAAACTGCCGCAACGCACCATTGTAATAATCCGGCAACAATCCATCATCAATTTATCCCGGTAGCAATACACCCTGGCGGTCATATTGTCCCCGAATACAGTGCGTTCCAGCAAGCTTAACAAGATTGGCAAAATTCCAAAATTGACTGAAGCTGGAACACACCCTACCGCAATTATCTATTGTTCATGAATTAACCGGTAGGGTGCGTTGCGGCTCAGACCGATGTAAACTAAAGACAACAATTGAAAAACTGCCGCAACGCACCAGGGTTGTAATCCAGCAACAATTCATCATCAATTTATCCCGGTAGCAATACACCCTGGCGGTCATATTGTCCCCGAATACGGTGCGTTCCGGCAAGCTTAACAAGATTGGCAAAATTCCAAAATTGACTGAAGCCGGAACACACCCTACCGCAATTATCTATTGTGATAATCCGACAACAATCCATCATCAATATGTGCCTTATTCAGGACGTAACAAAATGGGTAGTACTAGAGAGGTAATGATGCGTTGTAGTGGTGAATAAAATTCCAGGTAGTACTAGAGAGGTAATGATGGATTTGTTAGGATGATCATGAAGCGACAGAACAACCCCCATGCCTCACTGCCCTGATTGCAATTCTAAGCGAACCGTCAAAAATGGCCACATCCACACGGGCAAGCAACGGTATCTATGCCGTAACTGTGGTCGTCAGTTTGTCAAAAACCCAACCAATAAGGTCATCGACACCCCGACTCGCGAACTCATTGACCGGCTCTTGCTAGAACGCATCCCGATGGCTGGAATTGCCCGGGCGGTTCAGGTGTCTGAGCAATGGCTGCAAGACTATGTCAACTGTAAAGCCGCCCAGACACACAGGCAAGTCGCTGTCAGTCCAAAAAAAAAGGGCCGATGACGGTGCAATGTGATGAACTTTGGTCGTTTACGGAATTAGTGGCATTAAGTGCTTGTCAAACGGCATTGCAGACCTATCGAGATCAGGATGCGATCGCTGGGATGGCTTATCTCTGGGAACGAGCGGGAGCGCGATCGGTTATGGCAACATTATGGTCAGTGGATGATAGGGCAACGCAGGAGTTAATGAGTGAATTTTATCGTCTTGAAATTGAGGAAGGATTGACAAAAGTCGAGGCTTTACGTCAAGTTAAGTTACAACAGGCTCACCGTCATCCTTATTTTTGGTCGCCTTTGGTGTTAATTGGTGATCCTCGCTAGCTCCATAAATCCGGTGCGTTCCGGCAAGCTGGATAGGGTTGCTAAAAACAGGAAATTGACTGAAGCCGGAACACACCCTACCGTCCAATTTTTGGGGTGTATTAACCGGTAGGGTGCGTTGCGGCTAAAACCGATGTAAAATTAAGAAGACAAGGTTAAAGCTGCCGCAACGCACCATTGTGATAATCGGGCTATCTGTCCTGATAATTCGGTGATTATCCATCATTCCTTTTTTATGTTACAAATCTCTAATAAAACCAGCATCCCGATGAGTGAAATCGAGATGACCGCCATCCGTTCCGGTGGTTCCGGGGGGCAAAACGTCAATAAAGTCGCCTCCGCCATTCAACTGCGATTTGACATCAACGCCTCATCCATGTCACCGATTCACAAATCGCGGTTGCTGAAGATGCGCGATCGCCGTATCACCAAAGATGGCGTGATTGTCATTAAAGCCCAAACCCACCGCACCCAAGAGCAGAACCGAGAGGATGCCCTCAATCGATTGCAAAAACTTCTCAAAAGTGCCACCGTTACCCGCCCCAAACGTAAACCCACCAAACCTTCCCGGAGTTCCAAGCGCAAGCGAATCGAGCAGAAGAAGCAACGGGGTCAACTGAAAGCTCGTCGCAAAAACGTTAAAATACCTGATTAGAAGCTTAACCCGGTGAACCCTCATGCCGTCCCATCAAACTGTGAAAGCCAAGATCCTGGCCGTCGATGATAGTCCATCGATGCAAGGAATGATTCAACAAACCCTGGAACAGCACTATCAGGTTCTCATGGCCGGTAACACCGTCGAAGCCTTGGGGAAGTTGTATCATGAGGGGATTGACCTAATGTTGCTCGATATCTCCATGCCGGGGGTGGACGGTTTAGAATTGTGTAGAATTCTCCGAAAATCGCCCCAATTCAAGAGCTTACCAATTATTATACTAACGGCACGGGATGGTGCATCGGATCAGATGGAAGGGCGTTTAGCCGGCGCAACCCACTATCTGACCAAGCCTTTTGATCCAGAACAGCTGCGACAAACCATTGCTAGGATTTTAAAAGCCCAGAAGCCAGCCCGCTAATAGCCACAATTTTGAGGAGTAACTTCAATGACAACCATCTTAGTCGTTGACGACGTAGAAAGTGAACGCGCTGTCATGAGTAGCATTCTTGAGGATGAGGGCTGGACCGTTCAACGAGCCAGTGATGGCGATGAGGCGATCGCCCAGATCCGCTCTCATCCCCCGGATTTGGTAGTCCTAGATGTGATCATGCCCCGTATGAATGGTTTTGAGGTCATCCGAGAACTGCGGGCCAACCCCAAAACCCAAACCCTTCCTGTGATCTTTTGTAGCCAGAAAAATACCGACATCGATCGCAGTTGGGGAAGCGAGTTAGGGGCAGATGCCTACCTGGGTAAACCCTTTGCAGGTCAACAACTCGTTGAAATTATCGAACGCCTACTCTCAGGATCTCGTCGCTGATGCCGTCTGAGACTCACCCTGGCCCCCACGTCAGCCCCCCTTCGCAACGAACGGTGAAGGCGCAGTTTGTCATTTTTTGTCAACATCAAAGCCGCTTCGCCATTGCCCTAACCTCCGTTCGCGAAGTCTTGCGCCTGAGTGATCAGCGAGTCACCCCAGTTCCCAATAGTCCAAACTTTGTCCTAGGACTCACCAATCTGCGAGGAGAAATTCTCGCCGTTGCCGATTTTGGCAAATTTCTCGGACTCACGCCTGTGGACCGTAGCCATAGCGAGGGTCGCATCTTAGTCGTCGAGGCGGCAAACGTCCAAGACCCCAACCGCTCCCTGACTGCGTTGGGGTTAGCCGTCTCTCACGTTGAAACCGTGGTCGCCTTAGACCCCAACGAGATGCGATCGGCCGCCGAAGCCAGTGCCGAACTTGTCCCCTTCTTACAGGGACTCTACAACCATCAGGGCCATCTCATCAGCGTTATTGACATCGAGGCGATCGCCACCTGTCGCCGTTGGTAATCGCCTTGTTCGTTTCCTTAAGCCAAACCTGATATGGAAAACACGTTAACCCCATGGTTCTCAGGAGCCTGTATCCCCCAAGCCGACTGTTTAGGTTCCCCGCTTCTGATTGGGTTACATCTATTCTCCGATGCCCTAATTGGCCTGACCTATCTGAGCCTTGCCCTAATCCTCCTCTATCAGATTGATAAACGCCTGAATCAACAAGACAGCTTCCCCCATGCCGGATTGTTGCAACTTGTAGCTGCCTTTCTCATCCTGGGAGGGTTAACCCATTTTGGCGCCCTAAGCCACCTCTGGCAGCCCTACAACTGGCTCTCAGGAGGTCTCACGGCCCTATGCGCCCTCCTTTCCCTCTACACCGCCGTTAAACTGCTGCCCCGTCTTCCCCACGCTCTGCGCTTCACCCCTCCCGAAACCCTCGACGCTGAGCAAGCGAAGTCCGCCGAGGCGATCGCCGACGCCCACCAGGCTCACATCCTCCTCAGAGGCGTGATCGATAACATCTCCGATTTAATTTTTATTAAAGACAAAAACTTTCGCTATCTCCTCGCCAACAAAGCCCTTGCCGATGGCTTCGGCACAACACCAGCAGACATGTATGGAAAAGACGACGTAGAAATCGGCTTGTCTCCAAAACAAATCTTCGGCGACCCTGAACAAAATATCAGCGGCTTCCGGACGGACGATGAACGGGTATTGCGACAGGGGCAACCGATTCACAACTCCAACGATCATGCCACCTTTGCCGATGGCGTAACCCATATTTTTGATACCAAAAAGTTACCCTTGCATGATGACCAGGGAGAGATTTTTGCTGTCCTGGGAGTATCCCGAGATATCACCGAAGCCCAAGCCGAAAAAAAAGCCCTAGAAGATGGACAAACCCGCCTGTTTAGCATTCTCGACGGTCTTCCCGCCTTTTTGTATTTACAAGCGGCCGATCAGTCTATCAAATTTGCTAACCAGCAATTTCAGGAAAAATTTGGCAACGAGGGTCGGTTACCGGTTCCAAACCCTGCCGGCGATCGTCGCTCCTCCACTGACCCTCACCCGAGCTTAACGGTCTTTGACACCCAAACCTCGCAAACCTGGGAATGGCATGACCCCAAAACGGGACAAACCTATCAAATCTATGACTTTCCCTTCACCGACACCAACGGCGAACAATTGGTCGTAGAAATGGGAATTGACATCAGCGATCGCAAAGAAGTCGAAGCCGCCCTACAAGATGCCAACACCCGGTTTGACATTGTCAACGCCGCCACCAATGATGGCTTGTGGGACATGAACATCATTGATGGTAATCCCTCCCACTCCGACAATTCTATTTGGTACTCTCAACGGCTGCGTCATCTGGTTGGCTATCAAGATGAAACAGATTTCCCCAATTACCTAGACAGTTGGAGTAATCTGTTGCATCCCAACGATCACGATCGCGTTCTCGATGTTTTCAGCCAACATATCAGCGATCGCAGCGGAAAAACCCCCTACAACGTCGAATACCAAATGCGCTGCAAAAACGGTGAATACCGTTGGTACAGTGCCATGGGAACCACCCAACGCACCGAAGACGGAACCCCGCTGCGGGTGGCCGGTTCCTTGCGAGATATCACCGATCGCAAACAAGCCGAAGAAAACCTAGAAAACATTGCCCGAGAACGGCAAGCCGAAGCCGAAACCCTCACCCAGCAAGTCTTGAAACTCCTAGGAGAAATTAAAGGTGCAGCCAAAGGGGATCTCACCGTCAAAGCCGAAGTGAGCAATGATGTTCTCGGGGCCGTTGCCGACTCCTTCAACTATCTCATTAGCGAACTCCGCAAAGTCGTCAACGCCATCCAACAACTGGCCCAACAAGTCACCGTCAGCACCGGGGACTCCATCGCCAGCACCAATCAACTCACCCAAAAAGCCCGCAACCAAGCCCAACAACTCGAAGAAGCCCTCGAAAAAATCGAGCGGATGGTGAATTCCATCAAAGATGTCTCCGACGTAGCCCAACGGGCCGAACAAGTTGCCCAAAACTCCGCCCAAACCGCTGAAGCTGGGGGTGTTGCCGTTGATCGAGCCGTCGAAGGCATCAACGAACTGCGGCGCACCATTGCCGATACCTCCAAGATGATGAAACGCCTCGGAGAATCCTCCCAACAAATCGGCAAAATCGTCACCTCCATCTCCCAGATTGCCTCCCAAACCAATCTACTGGCCCTCAACGCCACCATCGAAGCCGCCCGGGCCGGGGAACAGGGTTTAGGCTTTGCTGTCGTCGCCGAGGAAGTCCGCAAACTCGCCGAACGGTCTGCTAGTGCCACTGAAGAAATCTCCGACATTGTCGGGACGATTCAAGCCGAAATTGGTCGCGTCATGGAAGCCATGGAAACGGGAACCCAGGAAGTTGTCGAGGGAACAGAACTCGCGGCCCAAGCCAAAACTCATTTAGTGGATATTATCCAGGTCAGCCGCGATATGAATCGCCTGATTCAAAACATTACCCGGGCCAGTGGCAAACAAGTGGCCTTTGCCGAGGAGATTTCCAGCACCATGACCGATGTGAGTCAAATCGCCGACAGCACCGCCGAAAATGCCGACGATGTCACCACGACCCTTGATGGTCTTTCGGTGTCCGTCGGACAGTTACAAAAATCTGTGGCCAAGTTTCAAAGTTAGCAGTTTCTGAGGGCGAAGGGCGAAACATGGATGATTTCAGCGCGTTAATTGGCACGTTTATTGCTGAAAGCGAGGATTTTCTGCGCTCGATGGAGGCTAATCTCTTAGCCATGGAGAGTCAGAGTTCCGTTCAGGAGAAGCAAAAACAAGTCCAACACCTGTTCCGGGCCGCCCATTCTATTAAAGGGTCGGCCTCAATGTTTGGGCTGACGGCTCTCTCCACAGCCGCCCATATCCTCGAAGATTGTTTTGGCATTTTGCGCGATCGCGCTGACCTCAACCAACTCGATCCTGAAATCATTAATGACCTATTATCTGGGGTCGATATCCTCACACAATTATTACAAAAAACTCATGAAAAGGACACCATAACCCCCGAAGATAGTCAAGAGCTTCTGCCAATTAAACAGCGCCTTGAAGCTCAATATCAGGCTGAGGACTCCTCAGATTCATCCTCTGATGATGCCTTTGACGTCGAGGAATCACTCAATTCCAGTATTTTACGGGGCATTTTTGAGGTAGAAATCCCCCCTCTCTTGACAGGATTAGAACAGCTTTTTAACCAAGTTAATGATGATAACCTCGCCACAACTCAGGCGCAAATCGAGACCTATTATCAACAACTCTCGGGAATGGTACAACTGCTAAACTTGCCTGAGGTTGCCAGACAAATCGACCCCTTACAAGACCTCTTCAATCAGCCCGATATCCCGGTCGATCGCCTGAAAGACCAAGGACGGGCCATTGTCCAAACCTTAGAAACCACCCGTCAGGAGTTGTTAGGACTCAACGCCAGTCCTACCCCAGAGGCCGATTTAGAGGCAACTGTAGGGGCAAATCCAGAAGGAGTCCCTGAACAAAACCCCTCTAGCAACAGTCCCCAAGCCTCAGTACCCCAGCAACGACCCACCATTCGCGTTGATGTGGAATACCTGACGGAGTTAGTCAACTGGGTGGGGGAGTTAGTGATTCACCGGACTCATCTCGAAGTCCAACAAGCCCAACTGCGAACGGAAGCCAAACGGATTCGCCGCAGCTTATTTGAATTAAACCTATTTGGCCGCGATTTGCGAGATGAATACGATCGCCTCAGCGTTCAACCCCATGCCTCGGCCATCACCTCAGGACAAAACCAGGGGTTTGATCCCCTAGAACTCGACCACTATAGCGAGTTTCATAGCACCGCCCAATCGGTCATTGAGACGACCCAAGCCATCGCTCAATCTAGTGGCCGCATCGACGAACTCTCCCTACAACTCGACGGCAACACCGAGCAAATTCGCCGCATTACCGACCGACTGCGATCGCGGGTCTATAATCTGCGCGTGGTTCCCTTCAGCCGTTGCGTCGATCACCTCCCCAGGGCCTTACGGGAGTTGTCCCGCAACCATGACAAGGACGTGAACCTGATCCTTCTCGGACGAGACACCAAACTCGATGAAAGCCTCGTTGATGCCCTGCGCGATCCCCTCATTCAACTGGTTCGCAACGCCTTTGATCATGGCATCGAATCCCCAGAAGAACGGCGGCAAGCCGGGAAACCCGCCAGCGGCGAAATTGAAATTGCCGCCAGTCATCAAGGGGGACAAACCCTCATTACCATCACCGATGACGGACGGGGGATTGATGCCAAAGCCATCCGTCAACAGGCGATCGCCAACGGACTTATCGACGCAGAACAGGCAGCAACACTCCCCCTCAGCGACCTCTACGACTTTCTCTTTTTACCGGGGTTTACGACCACCACCAGCACCAGCCAACTCTCAGGACGGGGTGTGGGACTCGATGTTGTCAGTACCAACCTCCGTAAAATCCGAGGAACCCTCAAAATCGATTCCCAACCGGGCCAAGGGACAAGCTTTATCCTGAAGCTTCCCTTGATGTTATCCATCACCAATGCCCTTTTGGTGCGAGTTGACCATCAAACCCTGGCCGTTCCCCTCGATTCCGTCGAAGAAATTCTCCAAATTGAAGGTCAGCACATTCAAATGGTGGGCAGTCAAGCCATGTTACCCTGGCGTGATGAATTTATCCGTCTCACCCGCCTGCAAGACCTCCTCCATTATCGAGTTGCCGACACCGACGAACCCTCCCCCGATCCCCTCAATCAAGAGTATATTCCCGTCTTAGTTCTGGCCTCAGCCGAAGGGGTATTAGCGATCGCCGTTGAACGCCTACTCGGTCAACAAGAAATCGTCGTCAAACCCATCCCCTCACCCTTATTGAAGCCTTCAGGACTGGTCGGCAGCACGATTTTAGGCGATGGCAGTGTGGTTCTGATTGTGGATGCCGATGACCTGATTACCCAGGTGCAGCCCCGGGAGATCGTCGAACCCCTAACCGTGGATGCGAAGATCCCAACTTCATCAGCCACACCCTCACCAACAACTCCCCCGCGCATTTTGGTCGTGGACGATGCCTATACGATTCGCCAGTTACTCTCGGTCTTACTGCAACGTGCCCAGTACCGGGTAGACGTCGCCAAAGATGGGCAAGAGGCCCTCGACAAACTCACGCAAGGGTTACCCTGTGATTTGGTGATTTCTGATATTGAAATGCCAAGAATGGATGGTTTTGAACTATTGCAAACCCTCAAGGTAAATCCCGAGTTTCAGCATATTCCCGTGGCCATGCTTACCTCCCGCAGTGGGAACAAACATCGCCAACATGCCTTAGAGTTAGGGGCAGACCAGTATTTTACAAAACCCTATAATGAAAACCAATTCTTAGAGGCGATCGCCAACCTGTTAAACCGTGAACCATCACCAAAGTAGCCAACTCATAACCAGACTACAACCAGACCAGACTACAACCAGTAAAACCAAAACAAAAAAAGCTCTCCCTATTCTTCACTATTAGCTATTAACTATTAACTGTTCACTATTAATTCTATGCTCAGTTCCACCCTCCATCCAAATCTGCGACGCTTTAGCATCAATCAACACCAACGAATCCCCAAAGAAAAGCTCGTCATTTTTAAGTTAGAGAACGACTCCTATGGAGTTTCCATTACCCAAGTTGTGCGAGTGTTGCCGGTCTCCAAAATCTATGGAGAATTCAATGAAGGACGAGGTTTAATTCAGTACGAAGGACAAACAATTCCTGTCTTACATTTAGAATTATTACTATTACACAAAACTCCGACCTTAACCGATGAGTATTTACTAATTTGCCAACTCAACTCTGCTGAAACCTTTGCCATACCAACCCCAAGCTTACCCAGTGTCTTAGATGTCCCTAAAGATAACTTCTGCGACGTTCCCGAGATCTATCGTCGCGGCCCCCTAGGCATTGCCATTGAAAAAGTGGTCAATCTGCCTGACGAGCAAGTGTTGTTATATCTCAACCTCGACCATCTCCTGCATGAATATTAAGTCCCGTGACAGGTTCACCCCCATGTTGGTCTAAAAACCGGTAAAATCCTAAACGAGAGGGCTACCCTAACTGTCCACTGTTTACCGTACCTTGATCATGTGGAACCTTGATGCTTTTGCCATCCGTCCCGACTTCTACTTCCAAATCGCCTTTACCCTGACCGTGAGTGGTCTGTTCTTCTGGCAGGTTTGGGTTGCCTGGAAAGCGGTTCGTAAGTGAATTACGGTCGAGTTTACCTTGTCGGCGCCGGCATTGGCGACGCCAACTATCTCACTCAGCGAGGCCACGAGGTCCTCGCCGGGGCTGAGGTGCTGATTTATGATGCTCTCGCCGATGAGAGTCTGCTTCAGATCGTCAGCCAGGGTTGTCTCTGTCTCCATGTGGGGAAACGGGGAGGACAACCCAGCACCCCCCAAGATGAGATTGATCGCCTCCTGGTGGCGTACTGTCATCAGGGCCGGCGGGTGGTGCGTCTCAAAGCCGGAGACCCCTTTATTTTTGGGCGTAGTGCCTCAGAACTGCGGGCATTACGGGCCGCTAACTGTCCCGTGGACGTGATTCCGGGAATTTCCTCGGCCTTAGCTGCCCCCCTCTTGGCAGGAATCCCCCTCACCGATGGCCAACTCAGTCCTGGGTTTGCCGTCTTTACGGGCCATGACCTCAAGGCTCTCGACTGGCCTGCCTTAGCGTCCCTCCCCACCCTCGTATTTCTCATGGCCGGGCGCACCCTCGGGGAGATTTGCCAAGCACTCATCACTCATGGCAAACTGCCCAGCACACCGGTGGCGATGATTCGTTCAGGGGGACGGCCTCAACAACGAGTCTGGACGGGAACCCTAGAAACCATTGACCGACAGACTCGGGGGGAAAAGCGTTCCCCGACGGTCATTGTCATTGGGGAGGTTGTATCCTTGCGTGATGTGTTTGGAGAGACGGCTATGACAGCATCTGAGACGGGTTTACGGGGCAAAACGATTCTGGTGACGCGATCGACGGGACAGTCGAGTGGTTTTTGCGATCGCCTGCAAAACCACGGCGCGATTCCCCTCTCCACTCCCGCCTTAGAGATTGTACCGCCGTCGAGTTGGCAGCCCCTAGATGCGGCGATCGCCCAACTGGAGCAGATCAATTGGCTTATTCTCACCTCTAGCAATGGAGTGGAATTCTTCCTGGATCGCCTCTTAGAGCTTGGGCAAGACCTACGCAGCTTGGCGCACCTCAAAATTGCCGTTGTGGGCAAAAAGACGGCTCATGTGCTGAAACAGCGGGGCTTAACCCCTGATTTTATTCCCCCAAACTTTATTGCCGATTCCTTGGTGGAGCGGTTTCCGGAGTCAGTGGGGGGCCAAACAATTCTCTTTCCTCGGGTGGAGACGGGGGGGCGCGATGTCCTGGTGCGTCAGTTCCGGGAGGCGGGGGCCAAGGTTTTAGAAGCGCCCGCCTATGAGTCTCGCTGTCCTGAACAACTTGACCCCCAGGCGTTGGCGGCCTTGCGTCAGGGAACAGTGGATGTGGTGACCTTCGCCAGTTCTAAGACGGTGCGTAACTTCGCCCAACTTATCGAGAGGGCCGGTGATATTTCCTTAGAGGGGGTGGCGATCGCCTCCATTGGCCCCCAAACCAGCCAAAGTTGTGAGCAAGCCTGGGGTCGTTGCGACATTGAAGCCGAGGAATTTACCATCGAAGGCTTAGAACAGGCCCTCCTCCACTGGGCGATCGCTCAATCCCCCCATGCCTAAACTCCCATAACTGTCCCTTATAATGGATATAAGGTTGGCTGGGGTCGTTGCTTCGAGGCAGATGACATAGGACGCGCGTAGCCCATAACCACTAGACAAAACGATGGTTTTTCGTTATTCCATTGTTAATTATCCATTGTTAATTGTTACAAGGGTTGACCCCGATTTGTAATGCTGAACGGATCTCTCCTACAAAAACTCGTCGAACGGCAAAACGCCCAATCCCGCCGCACGCCAGCGATTAACTACGGGGTTTACTATAAAAACACCCTTGTGGCTCTCTGTCACGCCCTCGAAGACAGCATCCTGGAGTCAGACTGTAACCCAGTCATGATTGCAGCCTTCCAACAGGGGAAATGGTATCTCCAGGAAGCTGACCGCTATGGAGAAATTGCCGACAAGGCCCAGAACATTGTCATCCTGGCGGCCCCCAACTCAAGCTTCCGGGACCATCCCACCAGTCAAAAAGCCAACGTTGAGCTAGTATCCCTTGATAAAGATGATCCCGTAGCTCAAGAATGGCATCTGCTGATTCTCTCCCCAGGCTACACGGCCATGGTCTTATGTCAGGAACTCTCGGACGCCGATTACGGAAAAGCCGGGGTTCCGGAGGTGGACCTTGAACGCAAGTTTTATGGATTTTGGACCTTTGAACCAGAATTAGTATTAACCGCCGTGGAGTTGGCCATCGAGCATATTCAACCGCTGCAACCGGATCTGGCTCAATCTCTACAAGCGCGAGTGGCGGAAATTGACAGCCAACTGTTGCAC
Source organism: Sodalinema gerasimenkoae IPPAS B-353 (assembly GCF_009846485.1). Taxonomy (GTDB): domain Bacteria; phylum Cyanobacteriota; class Cyanobacteriia; order Cyanobacteriales; family Geitlerinemataceae; genus Sodalinema; species Sodalinema gerasimenkoae. The sequence goes on along the minus strand of NZ_ML776472.1, from coordinate 3,432,307 downwards.
AACAAAACAGCCGATGTGGCCCAGGTGTCCAAAGACTTAAACCCCATTGTCTCGCGGGTAGTTCGTTATCTGAGTGACTGTCATGAGGGACTCGGCCAAGCCATTGATGCTCCAGTCTTTACCCATCAGCCTGAACTCGAACGCAACATTGTCTCGAATAAGTTGCAGGCCTTCCTACGCATGGCGCAACTGATTGATCTAACGGATTTGCAAAATCCCCACGCCGCCAGCGAGGTTTCGAGTCTTTGTGAAGCCTTTGCCCAAATCCTGGATCTGCCCTCTTGGCAGGTGAAACGGTTACGTTTAGCAGGATTGTTGCATCGAATTGACTATTTGCCGCAACATGAACCGAATCTAGGGGAGATTAGTGCCGAGAGTCGCAATTCGGCCCTGAGTTGTCCCCTTTATCCGGGACGACAGGCCTTGCGGATGATGCCCCAACTCAAGGCGATCGCCCAAATTATCACCCATCAAAGCGAATATTGGGATGGCTCGGGAACCCCCGGCGGCTTGAGCTACGATGAGATTCCTCTAGAATGCCGCATTTTGGGCCTACTGGTTGAGTTTCAACGACGGCTGAATCAGTCAACCCAAGAGATATGCCATTCTGAGGCCTTAAGCCAGGCCTTATCGGACTGTCAAGCCGCCAGTGGTCAGCGTTGGGACCCGAAACTGGTTGAGATGCTGACACTCCTCGTGATGGCTCTGCAACAGGGGATGACGCTTCCTCGGGAAGCCTTTAAACTGCGATCGGGCCTCTGGCTGCTAAACCCCGAGCAAAACCCGGATCTGTTCCCTCGCCAAGCCGCGAATCCCTCAGCCACCACCGCCTAATTGCCCTCTCCTTCACGACTCTTTGTACCATGACTGCTCTTGACGAACTTGAATCTGGACAATCGAAGCACCTGCGAGGTGCAGATCTTGAGGATCAAACCTTATCTGGGTTGGACTTACACAACATCGACTTTGCCGGTGCGAAACTCTCCGGCGCCAATTTAGTTCGCGCCAACCTAGAAGCGGCGCATCTGGAAGGGGCTAATTGTTTAGGGGCCAACTTCGACCACAGTAACCTACGGGCTAATCTCGTTGGCATCAATCTCATGCAAGCGAGTTTACAGGGAACTGATCTGCGCGGGGCCAATTTACGGGGGGCCACCCTCATGGGAGCGAATCTCCAGGCAGCTAGTTTAGCTGGGGCGTTCTTGAGTGGGGCCAACTTAGTGGGAGTCAATCTCATGGGGGCAGATTTACGGGGGGCGGATTTACGGGGAGCCAATTTTAGCCGCAGTAATCTTAGCGGAGCCAATCTCTCTCAAGCAGATTTACAAGGGGCAAATCTTTGTGAGGCGAATTTGGAGGAGGCGAATTTAGGTGAAGCCAACTTACAGGGGGCAAATTTGGCGCGAGCGAATTTCCTCTGTGCCAATTTGGAAAACACAAAGTTAGACGGGGCAACCTATTCTGGAGCCTGTTGGACGGGAACGCTTCTCGATGGTGAGGCTGACGGGATTAAGTCCCTAGATTAAGCCCATTTGTCTAAGATAGCGAGGATGAAATTAAGGCTTAAATAGCCCACGAATAGGGACAGTACAATAAATAATAAATAAACCGATACTGAGGATCTCTTTGGGATTAGTTTTCATAACAAAAGATGTAGGGGCGTACCCTTGTGGTCGCCCTAGGCTTGTGCTCGCCCTAGAATAGGATGAAGAAGATATGAATGTTGTTGAGTCTTTGAAGATGGCGGGGCAAACTTTACTGGCGAATAAACTTCGCAGTAGTTTGACCATGTTGGGGATTATTATCGGCAACGCTTCAGTCATTGCGACGATTGGCATTGGTGAAGGAGCGCAGACGTTTGTGTCTGATCAGGTGTCGTCACTGGGAACCAACTTGCTGTTTATTGTCCCCGGTAGTCCTGATGCTCAAACGCGCCCAGTTCGACCTCCTCAAACCCTCACGTTAGCCGATGCCGAGGCGATCGCCCAACAGGTTCCGGGAGTGGACCAGGTCGCGCGTGTTGAGTTGCCGTCACTTGAGTAAAGGATGGCGTTGGCGTTATAGTCGGCGGCCATCTATGGTGTCACACCGGAGTTGTTGCCGGTTCGTAATTTTGCTGTGGCCCAGGGACGATTTATCGATGAGTTAGATTTGCGGCGGACTCAGAAAGTGGTGGCCCTGGGTTCGGAGATTGCCGAACAACTCTATGGCAACGTGGATCCCATTGGCGAGACGCTACGGATTCGCAATACCAGCTTTCGGGTGGTGGGGGTGATGGAACCGAAGGGATCGACCTTTGGCACAAACCTAGATGATACGGTGTTTATGCCCATCACCACCATGGCAGCTCAGATTAGCGGTCAAACCTCTCCCTATGGGTTGGCGGTCACGTTTATCAACGTGAGTGTGATGGATGAGAGTCAGATGCGGGCCACCCAGTTTCAGATTGAGAACTTATTGCGGCTGCGTCACCGTATCACCAATGAAGATGATTTCACCGTTCGCAGTCAAAAGGACCTTCAGGAAACGACGGGGGCCATTACCGGGGCCTTAACTCTTCTCTTGGCGACGGTGGCTAGTATTTCCCTGATTGTGGGGGGAATCGGCATTATGAACATTATGTTAGTGTCCGTGACCGAACGGACGCAGGAGATTGGTCTACGGAAGGCGATCGGTGCGTCCCCGAGTGATATCTTGATGCAGTTCACCATTGAAGCTGTGTTGCTCTCGGTGATGGGGGGAATGGTGGGAACGGGAATTGGTATGGCTGGGGTGGCTGCGGTTGGAGCGTTGACGGAGTTTGAGGCTGGCTTATCCCCGACGGCGATCGTTTTGGCGACGGGGGTCTCCGGTGGAATTGGCTTAATTTTTGGGGTTTTACCGGCGCGACGGGCCGCCCAACTTGACCCAATTGTGGCGTTGAGAACGGCGTGAGGGTTGGGGTTAGGGGGTCTGGGGTGGAAGATTGCAAACAGCGCGATCGTCGTCCGTGACGTTCCGATTAAAGGTGAGGTAGGGGGTTAGCCAGTCACAGGCGCGATCGATCAACTCCTCCAAGGTTTCCACCTTCCAGATTTTGACGGTTCCGTTCCTTAGGGTAAAGACGACCCGGCTACCATCATGATTAAACTTGGCACTCGTGACCCCACCGGAATGACCTTCAAGAGACTGGAGGAGTTCCCCACGGCTGACGTCCCACAGCTTCACGGTTCCGTCCCCCGAAGCTGAGACCACCTGAGTGCCATCCCCATTAAACTCCGCACTCCTGACCCCACCCAAATGAGCCTCAAGGGAGTGGAGGAGTTCCCCAGTGGTCACATCCCACAGCTTCACGGTTCCGTCCCTTGAAGCCGAGACTACCATCGTGCCATCCCCATTAAACTCCGCACTCCAGACCCAATCCGAATGAGCCTCAAGGGAATGGAGGAGTTCCCCAGTACCGACATCCCACAGCTTCACGGTTCCGTCGTCTGAAGCCGAGACCAGCCTCGTGCCATCCCCATTAAACTCCGCACTCGTGACTTGCTCCGAATGAGCCTCAAGGGAGTGGAGGAGTTCCCCAGTGGTCACATCCCACAGCTTCACGGTTCCGTCGTCTGAAGCCGAGACCACCTTCGTGCCATCCCTATTAAACTCCGCACTCCTGACCGGACCCGAATGAGCCTCAAGGGAGTGGAGGAGTTCCCCAGTCCCCACATCCCACAGCTTTACCGTTCCGTCGTTTGAAGCCGAGACCACCATCTTGCTATCGCCATTAAACTCCACACTCGTAACCCAAGCCAAGACCACCATCTTGCTATCGCCATTAAACTCCGCACTCATGACCCAAGTCTCATGAGTCCGAGACCAGCCTCGTGCCATCGCCATTAAACTCCGCACTCATGACCAGACCCGAATGGGCCTCAAGGGAGTGGAAGAGTTCCCCAGTGGTCACATCCCACAGTTTCACGGTTCCGTCCCGTGAAGCCGAGACCAGCCTCGTGCCATCGCCATTAAACTCCGCACTCCTGACCGGACTCGAATGTTCTAACGTATTTTGAAGACGAATATCTCGCAAAATTCCGCTGAGACTTTCAATCAGTTGTACCGTTGGATCGCTTTGGGCTGAAACCGGTAGAGTTTGCAACTGCCGAGCTGCTGCTGTTGCTGTTAACAGTGCTGTTAACTCATCGTTCTGGGCAAACTGTCTGAGGGCCAGACGATGGTTCCGCTCCAATTCTGTGGTTAAGCGTGCGATGTTCATCTCACGACTTGACCAAGCTAGAGTTCCCAAGGAAAGTGCCATAATTAACCCCCCAAGGGCACTCATCCAGCGTATCCGGCGCTTCACCCGAGTTTGTTTCTGCTCTAACTCTTCTAAACTACTTTCTGCTGCAACTCGTTTTTCCTGTTCCTCTTCGAGCTGAGCCAGTAAACCTCCACCTCGTGATTGATGAATAAACTCGGCTAAGTAATCATGCACGAGTTGATACCGTTCTTCTTGTCCGGGAATCAAAAAGACTAAACGGGATTCTGTGAGAATGTCTAAGACTAACGTCAAGGCAGATCGCAGGGGCTGTTGACCATAGTTTGTCTCAAACAGTTTTAAGTCCCGCAGTAAGTCTAAGTAGGTGCGGAGGGGACGGGTTCCTCGTTCATCGGTGAGGAGATAGAGAACGGCATCGGCTAAATCCTTGTTTTGGGGACCGCAGGATTCAACGACCACATCTAAATATCGCTTGACTAATGCCTGTTTGGGATGCTCCCCTAGGGCATGATAGTCCGCTAGAGAGACAATTCCTTCACTTTCTAATTGATAGCCCACCACTTGCAGCTCAATGGGACGAATCCCCTCACTTTCTTGCTGTAAGTCTTGCACGAGGCGCGATCGCAAATCATCGGTAATATGGGGCGCGAGGTTGGCAATCACCTGACTAGCCTGCTGTGGGGAGAGGTTCTTTAATTCATAAAGAACCGTTTTATCTAAAATATTTTGACTGATACACGCCATCGTCGAGATGCGGTTACAGACGAGTAGGTGGTGGATATAGTCGGTTCGCAAGGACAGCACAACTTTTAACGCGCCCAACTCTAAAACATTGCTGCATAGAGTTCCTAGAAAGTTAAAAAACTGATGATGGTCTTTGGGGTTAGGATTGGCAAAGAAAAATTCTTCAAATTGGTCGAAAACCAAAATCACTTGATGATGACGTTTTTCGAGTTCAACGAGGATGGCTTGGCTCACGGCTAACGGTGACACCATATTTTCACGCTTATCGAGCCTACAGAAGTGTTTTTGGCCCTCCTGTTCGATGACCTTGGTGAGTTGCTCGGACCAGTTTTCATACACTCGTAACACAATGGGAACTCCCCCACGTCCCCCTTCAAAGACCTGCTCTCGTAAGATGGGCAGTAAGCCAGCGTTCACCAGGGAACTTTTCCCAACTCCCGATTCCCCATGAACCACTAAGAGTTTGTTCTGACGTTCGTGGAGGCGGTTGAGGAGATGCGTCACGTCTTCGGCTCGCCCCGATTGCTCGATTTCGGGCGATCGCCAGCTTGAGGTACATTGCTGCTGGGGCATTTCCTCTAAGCGATTGGCACCGATAAAAGCCCGTTTGCCGCAATATCGTTCGAGTTGATGCTGCTGTTGGGAAATTTTGAAGGCGTTGCGATAGTCTTGGCTGGTGAAATAGAGCCGTTGGAGCTGTTCGAGTCCCCGCAATCCCAGATGAGGAAGGGCAAACACGAATTGCTGGCTGGCCCTCACCAGGGGGGCGATCGCCCCGTGATTATCTTCCTTCGCCTCTGCCGCTTCCGCCTCCCGCAAGGCCTGAATCAGTTGCATCAGAGATGACTCTTGCAGTTTCTGGGCAAACTGGGGAGCGTCAGCGGCAAGAAACTGCTCGTAACTGCGGTGCAATTGCTCCTGTACGGCGGCTAAATCCACACTCTTGCCCTCATGCTCTTTTGCGGCTAAGACTTGATTTAAGGCTTGGTGAACGCCAATGACGGCTAACCGCAGATGTGGGGTGATCGAATCTTCTGTTTCTGGGGGTTCCGCCGCCGTGGGGCGATTGCAGTTCCTGCACGCTTCGCGATCGCCCTCGGGGAGAGGATTAAGATACGCTTGCCAATGGCTCTGACTTTGCTGAAAGTGGGCGGCAGCTTGGTCCCATTCTCCAGCTTCTAGGGCCTGACGACCTTGAATTAAGGCTAAGTCGGCGGCTAAGTCGGCGGAAAGGGGTTCTCCCAGTTGAGCCAGTTGTTGACAGGCTTGTTCAATTTCCCGTTGTTGGTTCTCCCCCAGTAGGCGATCGCCCCCCAACCATGGGCGATCGCTCCCCCCCTGCAACCGACTGAGAAACTGTTGCACATTAAGCTGTAAGTTAGCTTGAATATTCTCAGCGGAGGGCAAAAAACGCTTTGATGTCGTCCAACTTTCCAGGTCATTGGCGACGTCTAACATCTCCCGTAAGCCAGTTTCATCTAACCAGAGAACAATGGGAAAAGCAAACTGTTGACGGAGCTGATCTCGCATCTGATTAGCCTTAACCAGAAAGCCTCGCAAATCTGCCAGTTGAGTCATCCCCCGCAGTTGGATTCCCTCCGCTGTTTCCCCTGCCATGGCTCTCTCAATGACTTGGACCAGGTTTTGCGTCTCCACGGGCAAGTCAGCCGTTAATAAGCTGAACTGATGCTGACGCTGGATTTCGGCTTCTAATCGCTGCGACCAGCGATCGCGCAAACTGCGGTAGTTACAGCGCACTAAAATTAGATTAAATTGACCCCGTGACAGTGCGATCGCCTGAGCTAGTTGGCGCAGACTTTTTTCATTTTTAGCGGCAATATCCATCACAGGTTGTCTTCTTCAGGTGTTAGTTTTTCCCTCAACGGCTTTTAGAGGGCGAACGGCCGTTCGCCCCTACTGAAATAACTCGTCAGATTCTAGGAAAATGGGATTGACATCAAACCATGATTTTCGGCGTTCCACATATTCAAAGACGCGACGGGTGCGAATTAAGCGTTCATACCCCACCGTATCCTGAACTTTTTTCGTCTGGTGAACCTGTCGCAGCAGCTCCCACTCCTCCGGGGAAACCCCTAAACTCATTTTATTGAGATTATCGGCGATCGCATCGTCTAGGCTATCCTCCGTTAAGGGAAGCTGCATTTCCTCCTGCACCCACTGAGACAACAATTGCAGCAAATCTCGCACATGGCCGCCACTCACTCGACAGAGGCGGTTAAACACCTCCATCGTCTCAAAAATCTCCTCAACCCGCTCCAATCGTTCCGCTTCACTCAATTGAGGAAAGGCTCGGGCCAAGACCATTTGTTTAAGTTTTTCAATTCCTTCGCTTGATTCCTCACCGGTGCGTGTTTTAATCGCCACCATGGGTAAACATTCGGGGGGGTCAGGAAATCGCTGGCGCAGGTTGCCATATTCATTGGAAAATTGCAACGCCAAGGGCATGGTATAGATAGTATGACAGGCAAACTGGGTGAGAATTTCACCGCGATCGACAAATAGATACTCCTGTTGGGTTTTCCCAGAGGCTTTCTGACGATGATCGACGCGATCGAGGTTATCAACAATCACCGCCAAGCCAGCATAGCCATTCTGTTTTAAGGTTTCAATTCCTGGCTTAATTAAATCCTCGTTAATCGTCCGTACTAATTCTGTTGTTTGTGGTCCGAGATATTGATTCAGCTTTTCTCGAATCCCAGAATCATCTTTCGCCTTAACGGTTAACGAGGCAATTCCCGCTGATAAGGATAAAGCCTGCTTCTCGGTATCGACCTCCAAGCTGCCACTCATGCCACCAACGGAAATGGGAGACTTGATTCCTCCTTTTACTTCCATTTCTGTCATCAAAATATCTGTGGTTTTTTGTAATAAACGACGCAAGAGAGGTGCTTGGGGTTGATTGAGGGTTTTGTGTTTCTCTAAGGCTTCACTAATCTGTTTGGCAATTGTCAAGAGAACTTCAACAATATCAACATCACCGGTATCTAAGTCTTTATCTGACTCAAAATAGACCACGAAAAAGTTTGCAGCTTCTAACTCAGATTTGAGTTTGTGCAGTTCTGTGGATTTGCCACAACCAATATGTCCGGTAAACAGGGAGCAACTGGGGCGATCGCGGTAGAGTTTGACGATACGATTCTTGATTTTTTTGATAATTTCTCCACCACGTACTGAAGAAAAATCAATGTAATACTGCCGATCTGTGGGCGATGAATATACCAGTGTTTTACTGGGGTTGATGGCATTGAAAAAGGTGGCGTAATCGAGGGACATATCCAAGACAATCCAAAAGACAAACGAACGATGGGGTCAGGGGATATACCCCCAACCCCGTTTTAACACATGATTTTTCAAGAATTAGAACATGAAGCCTGGGTTATCGGGTTGGGGAGTGGGTTGGGGAGCCGGTGTCAGCAATGGCCCTCTCCATCTGGGCGATCGCCCGTCCATAATCCTGCAACGGCGCGGCAAAGTTAGACAGGGCAACCTATTCTGGAGCCTGTTGGACGGGAATGCTTCTCGATGGTGAGGCTAACGGGATGAAGTCCCTAGATTAAGCCCATTTATCGATGATGGCGAGGATGAAATTAAAGCTTAAATAGCCCACAAATAGGGACAGTACAACAAATAAACCGATGTTTAAGATATCCTGGATATTGGTTTTCATGATTAAAAAGGCAAAAGAAACAACGTAGGGGCATACCGCAGCAGCTTGACGATGTTAGGGATTATTATCGGCAATTTATTGTCCCCGGTAGTCGTGACTGTCAACGGCGTCCAGTGCGGCCCCCTCAAACATTGGTCTTGGAAGATGCCGAGGCGATCGCCCAACAGGTTCCCGGAGTGGACCAGGTCGCGCGTGTTGAGTTGCCGTCACTTGAGTAAAGGATGGCGTTGGCGTTATAGTCGGCGGCCATCTATGGTATCACACCGGAGTTGTTGCCCGTTCGTAATTTTGCCGTGGCCCAGGGACGATTTATCGATGAGTTAGATTTGCGGCGGACTCAGAAAGTGGTGGCCCTGGGGTCGGAGATTGCCGAACAACTGTATGGCAACGTCAATCCCATCGGCGAGACGCTACGGATTAAGAATACTAGCTTTCGCGTGGTGGGGGTGATGGAACCGAAGGGATCGACCTTTGGCACAAACCTAGATGATACGGTGTTTATGCCTATCACCACCATGGCGGCTCAGATTAGCGGTCAAACCTCTCCCTATGGGTTGGCGGTGACGTTCATCAATGTGAGTGTGATGGATGAGAGTCAGATGCGGGCAACACAGTTTCAAATTGAGAACCTATTGCGGCTGCGTCACCGCATCACCAATGAAGATGATTTCACCGTTCGCAGTCAAAAAGACCTTCAGGAAACCACCGGGGCCATTACCGGGGCCTTAACGATTCTCTTGGCGACGGTGGCTAGTATTTCCCTGATTGTGGGGGGAATTGGCATTATGAACATTATGCTCGTCTCGGTGACGGAACGAACTCAGGAGATTGGCTTACGGAAAGCCATTGGTGCGTCTCCAAGTGATATTCTCATGCAGTTCACCATTGAAGCCGTTTTGCTATCAGTGATGGGGGGGATGATAGGAACCGGGATTGGGATAGCTGGGGTGGCCGCAGTTGGGGCGTTGACGGAGTTTGAGGCTGGGTTATCACCGACGGCGATCGTTTTGGCGACGGGAGTTTCAGGTGGGATTGGCTTGATTTTTGGGGTCTTGCCGGCGCGACGGGCGGCTCAACTTGACCCAATTGTGGCGTTGAGAACGGCGTGAGGGGTGGGGTTAGGGGGTCTGGGGTGAGAGATGGGCAAACGGCGCGATCGATTCTTGATTCTTGTCAAATCCACAGAACCCCATGCAGGAGAAGCCCCCAACCTTCTATGGTCACCGCGACCCCCCCTTGTCGCCCTTTCGGCTAAAAAATCAAGAGGGGGGAGGAGTCGGACTAGAGACGACGCCCAGTGATCACATTGTAAATAATGCCGATGAGGGCCAGTACCAGCAGCAGGTGGATTAACCCACCCCCGAGGTTAACGGAAAAGCCGAGCGCCCAGAGGATGACGAGGACGGCAATGATTGTCCAAATTGTGTTGACCATGGATTTTACTTCTTTTAGGGAAAATTTGCGATCGCCCGCGGATCAATAGCGAGAGCGAACTGCTTGAAATCGGATTAGTTGAACAGGTCTTGGGCAGCAGATTTGACATCTTCAGCCGCATTGCGCACCTGGCTTTCTGCCTGCTTAGCCTTGCCCATAGCTTGGTCTGCCGGGGTATCGGTAACGTGGCCTGTGGTTTCCTGAAGCTTGCCCTCTACATTCTTCTGGACAGCTTTGGCCCGTCCTTCTAGACCAACGTTATCTTTAATGCTGGTTTTGACATCTTCAGCCGCATTGCGAACTTGGCCTTCAGCTTGTTTGGCTTTGCCCATGATTTGGTCTTTGGGGTCGCCGCTGACATTCCCCAGGGACTCTTGAACCTTGCCTTCAACGTCTTTGGCGGTCGCCTCGGCGTTGTTACTGAAGCCCCAGGCAATATCAGTGGAGGCGGCATGGGTTGAGGGAGCTGCCCAGGCGGCGTCGTGAGCGAACCCGAGGTTGAGGGTCATTGCGATCGCCGTCACGAGTCCAGCAGACCATACAACCTGAGCGATTTTGCGAAATGAAATCATATACGTTTCCTGTAAACTTGGGAATTAACTCAAATAGATAGAGGCAATTGGCCATCTCGCTTGATGGCCAAAAATACAGTGATTTAATCGATCGCATCCTTGACGCCATCTTTCACATTCTCAGCAGCTTGACGCGCTTCGGCTTCAACTTGCTTGGCTTTTCCTTTAGCCTGAGCTTCTTTGTTGTCAGCCATTTTGCCAGCGGCTTCTTGAGCTTTGCCCTCAAGATTTTTAGCGGCTGCTTTTGCTTTCTCATCTAAACCCATAGGTTTACCTCTGGTAATTTAACAATGGCTTTAAGGTTGATTCGTGAACCTCTTCGCCTTGTTTCATTATCTTGAAGACCATTCTAAATAAAATCTATCAAAAGAAATAGAATAGATTTTGCCTGGCATTGATTGCGGCTCAACCTGACCTGTGATGCCAACAAATCCTAAGTTGATTAATTCGCAGAATCCACTTAAGATGATACAAAAGTTAATACCAAAAGATAGCAAGTAACACTGAATCAAACCTATTAAATCACCCCTTAGATATAGCTAAGAAAATCGTTAGGCATAGGGATGAGACTGCCGAGGATGGAGGAGGGGCTTGCCCTGGGTAGGGAGTGGTTTGAGTTTGGCTTAGAGGGCGACAGCGAAAGAATCCAATCCACCGAACGCCATTCAGCAGCAACCGCCAACCCCCTAACACTCCCTGCGATACAGTGAAAGTAACCCAACACAAAAACGCTCACTACAGGAGGAGTAACCTTGGTTCAGACCCCAATTCAGACCCTCAGCGAGGCCCAAGAATGGGACCTCAGCGACCTCTATCAAGGCTTTGATGACCCCCAACTCGAGGATGACTTACAGGAGTTAGACCGCCGCGCCCAAGCCTTTCGCAGCCACTATCGTGGCAAGTTAGCCGATTGTAGCCCTTCCGAGGTGGCGATCGCCCTGCAAGACCTCGAAGCCATTCACCAGAAATCCGGCTATCTCTACGCCTTCCCCTCCCTCAAATTCTCCGCCGACACCCGCGACAGCCAGGCGCAACAGTTTGAGGATAAGGTCATGGAAGCCCTCACCCAGATTGAAAACCAACTGCTCTTTTTCGAGTTGGAACTCCAGGCCCTCAACGAGTCTCAATTCGCCCAACTGCAAGACGCAGACGCTCTGAGCAATTATTGCCATTATTTACAGCGAATTGCCGAGTTTCGCCCCCACTGTCTCCCCGAAGCCGTCGAACAAACCCGCAATCAAGATGTTCTCACCGGACGGGAGGCCTTTATCAAACTGCGTTCGGTACATCTCGGGGAACAAGACTATGACCCCGTCACTATCCCCGAGGGCAAAACCGTCGACAGTGAAGCAGAACTAAGTTCCCTGCTATTCCAAGGAGATGCCGAAACGCGCCTCAACGCCTATCAGTCCGTGCGTCGCGTCCTCAAGCACCATAACTCCCTCTACGGCTATATCCTCAACACCGTCTCCCAAGACCGACGGATTGAAAGTCAGATGCGAGGCTATCCCTCCACCCTGCATCAACAACTGCTCATCGACGAAGTCTCCGAACCGGTGTTTCGAGCCATCATGGAGGGGATGAAGTCACGCTATGACCTCTTCCAGCGTTATTATCGCCTCAAGGGCCAGGCCCTCAACCGCAAGATTCGCATTTGTGACACCTACGCACCCTGGACTACAGACCCCACCCCTCCCATCGACTATCAAACTGGCGTCACCACCCTCCTCGATGCCTTAGAACAGTTTGATGTTAACTATGCACGACGGGCCGAGGAGTTTTTCTTAAATAACTGGGTCGATGCCAAAGTTCGCCCCGGAAAACGCGGGGGCGCCTTCTGTGCCTACTTCCACGGGAAACACAGCTATTTGTTACTCTCCTACACCGAGGACTATAGTTCCCTGTTCACGCTGGCCCATGAGATGGGCCATGGCTTGCATTTTGATTGGATTGACCGCAAACAGTCCTATTTCAATAGCAACCCGCCTCTGGTCTTGGCGGAAGTGGCCTCGACGTTTAATGAGTTGCTGTTATTAGACCGTCTCCTAGACCAAGCTGGGGATGATGCGGCCTTGCGTCAGGCGTTGATTACCCGTCAGTTGGAAGACCAACTCAGTTTGTTGTTCCGCCAAAGTACCATCAGCCGCCTGGAGTTAGACATTCATGAACGGGCCCAACAGGGAAGCTTTGACGCCAGCTTTGTCAACGAAGCTTGGATGAACCTCTATGGGGAACTCTGCGGTGATGCGGTAGACCTGTTAGAGGAGCATCAATACGATTGGGCCCGCATCGGTCACATTTTCTTCAAACCCTTTTATTGCTACCAATACACCGCTTCAACCTTGGTCAGTCTCGCCTGTTATCAGAAATATCTGGAGGTGGGGCCTGAGTTTGTCCCTGGCTATCTGGAACTCTTGGCCTCAGGGAGTCAGTGGAATCAGGTTGAGGCGTTACGTCACTTTGTAGATGTGGATTTAGAGGATGAGACTACGATTCATAACGCCCTCTTGTATGTGGAGGGGTTAGTCAATCAACTCGAAGCCACTCTTTAGGGGTCAGAGGCGGGGAGACCGATTACTGCTCTGGTCTCCCCCTGCACGATGACACTCTTAAAAGGGGCAATTTTCGCTCAGTCAATCTAAAAAAATATCCTCTACAAATTGTTTTTTTGTAACTTAGGCTACAGACAGTTTAATAAAAACTTAATCGAGTTAGGACTTCCGAAAAATAATTATCGGTAATCAGTCTGTTTAAATATATAAATAGAAGAGGGCGAAGCATTTGCGAGATAGGGTTGAGTGAGATTGAACGAACACAAATGCATCGCCGTTTCAGAAGACTCCGAGGCTCTGACCCTTAGTAGGCAAGGGTTGAGAGGGTTTCTCGAAGATACTCACAGACTTGTTTATCAATGCTGTTTTGCTCCAGGGAACGGCGCTGCTGCTGCTCTAGTTTCCAACTTTGAAATCCAGAACTCGCGGCGATCGCCACTTTTAAATGGTTCCAAACCGGCTCAGTCTGATGGTCCTGAGTCGCGGCGGCGGCGGGGTTTGTGTCAGTGAATGCAGAACTTGGCATATCGCACCTCTATGTGAGTTAGCTTGTGGTTTGCTGCTATTAATTCAGTCTAACACTCTTGCCTAGGTTCCTGCCAAAAGCAGCCATAAAACAAGAGGGGAGCGCGTTTGCACTCCCCCCTAACTGGCCTAGCAACCGGATTTAGGAAATCCAATTAACGAGAGGCCAAGGTCCGACGTTTCGAGGTCATACGATAGCAATAGACGATATCGCCTTCTTGCCAATCGGAGAAGCGATCAATGCCTAGACCGCACTCATAGCCAGACTTAACGTCCCGGACATCTTCGCGCATCCGACGCAGGGAATCGAGGACATTCTCATGAACGACCTTGTCATTGCGTAAGATACGCACCTTCGCGTTCCGCACCAGTTGTCCCGAGAGGACATAACAACCGGCCACTTGACCCCGTCCCGAAGGGAAGATGGCGCGAACTTGGGCCTGTCCGAGTTCTTCTTCCACCATCTCGGGGTCGAGCAGACCTTCCATAGCCCCTTGAATATCATCCAAGAGGTTATAGATGACGCTGTAATCCCGGACATCGACACCTTCGCGTTCAGCGGCTTGACGAGCGCCACTGGCGAGGGTGGTGTTGAAGCCCAGAATCACCGCATCGGAAGCAGCGGCCAGGTCAATATCCGTTTCGGCGATTTCACCGGGAGCGGCATAGAGAACCCGTAATTGGACCTCATCTTGGGGTAACTGTTCAAGAGACCCGAGAATCGCCTCCAATGACCCCTGTACATCGGTTTTGAGAACCAGGTTAAGTTCCTTGAGTTCCCCTTCGCTGGCGCGAGCCGAGAGGCTGCTGAGGGTGACCCGGCGCGAGGCCATGGTCTGTTGTAGGCGAGACTGACGGAATTCATCCTTACGGCGGTCCGCTTCACTGCGCGCTTCTTTCTCGTTGGTGAAGACTTCAAACTCATCCCCGGCTTCTGGGACATCGTTCATCCCCAGTACTTCCACCGCAAAGGAGGGTTTGGCTGCATCCACTCGGTTACCGCGATCGTCGATCATGGCCCGCACTTTAGCAAACACGGAGCCTGCCACGAGGGTATCGCCGACGCGCAGGGTTCCATTTTGCACCAGGAGGGTGGCCACAGAACCGCGAGCTTTGTCCAAGTGGGCCTCGATGACCGTTCCTCGGGCAGGGCGATCGGGATTGGCGGAGAGTTCCTCCACTTCCGAGACGAGAATGATCATCTCGAGTAAGGTATCGAGATTGTCACCAGTAATGGCACTCACGGGAACCATAACCGTGTCGCCACCCCATTCTTCAGGAACTAAGCCATGTTCCATCAGTTCTTGTTTGACGCGATCGGGGTTAGCCTGTTCTTTGTCCATTTTGTTGACGGCCACCACTAAGGGCACTCCCGCCGCTCTGGCGTGACTGATAGCCTCAATGGTTTGGGGTTGTACCCCATCATCGGCCGCCACCACCAAAATGGCGATGTCCGTGACCCGCGCGCCTCGGGCCCGCATTGCCGTAAAGGCTTCGTGACCAGGAGTGTCCAGGAAGACGATCTGGTGCATCACCCCTTCATGTTCCACATCGACGTGATAGGCGCCGGTGTGCTGGGTAATGCCCCCAGCCTCGCCCTGAGCCACTTTAGTTTTGCGAATCGAGTCGAGGAGGGTAGTTTTCCCATGGTCAACGTGACCCATAATGGTCACGACCGGCGGACGACGTTGCAGACTATCTAAGTCCGTCGCGTCGATCATGTCGGTAACCTTGCGGGCTTCCTGTTCTTTTTCAGGGGTTTCGACCAAGACATCGAGTTCCTCGGCCACCATGGTCGCCGTGGGCACGTCGAGGGTTTGGGTGACGTTCACCGCAATTCCCTGCATAAACAGGCGTTTGACGATTTCCGTTTCGGGGACTAGGAGCAGATCTGCCAATTCGCGAACCGTGAGGTTGTCGCGGATTTCCACGAGTTCGGGTCGTTCGACTTTGTTGGCCCGTTCGCGGCGATCGCGACGGTTGCGACTTGAGGAGGAGGACCCTCCACCACTGTCACCACTACCCCGTTGTTGGGGAGCGGGTTTACGGCGCTGTTGAGTCGAGGGACGGCTCTCGGATTTGGATTTCGTGGCCTTGGGAGGCCGAGCAATGGACAGACTCACTTCCATCGCATCGTTGCTATCCGTATTCAGATCCGCCTCGAAGTCCTCATCATCATCATCAATGGGACGGACACGCCGCTTGGGCTTGTTGGCTTTGTTGGCCGCTTCCAGGCTTTCCACCGGATCTTCTTCGGTGGTGCGACGTTTCTTGGTTTTAGCTTTACGAGGTAACTTCGGCCGTTTGAGAGTCAGTTGCTCCGTATCGTCGGTATCGTCTTCGGGTTCAACGGCTAATGGCTCATTCTCTGGGGGTTCGGGTTCGACTTCCTCGGTTTTAGCATTGAGACGTACCAGCTCAGGGGGCCGTTTGAGTTTGGGCACAGGGCGCTTCGGCTCTGGCCGTGAGGGAGACCCCGCACTAACGGGTTCCTGTTCATCCCGCGCCGCCGGACGGCTGGGTTTCTGGGGACTACTGCTAACCGGACGAGGGCTGTCTACATCCTTGTCCTTGGTTGGGGCTGGGGTACGAGGTGCTGAACTGGGCTTATCTTTGGCGATCGTGGGCCGTTCAACGGTGGGTTTGTCCCGCCCTTTATGTTTCTTCGCCCGAGGCTGGGGCCGGGGCGGCGGGCCGATGAGTTGAGGAACCTCCTCTGGTTTCGTCTCTGGCTCTGCTTTAGACTCGGCTTCTGTGGTTTTCGCTTCACTAACCGGATTCACGGGTGCCGAGTCAATGTCATCGCGACTATCATCACGAGTATCATCGTGACTTGGGGCTTGTGGAGAGACCGGTGTTTCAGGGCTAGTCGCCTCCACCGGAGTACTGTTAGGAGGTTGGGGTTTAGCGGGAGAAGGAGATTTAGGTCGCACAGGCTTGTCAACCAATTCGGGTGAGTCCAGGTTGGAGGAAGTGCTGTCAGAGTTGGCACGGTTGTCCCCGGTCATGTCAGGGTCACTTCCTTGAACAGCAGGTTTCGCGTTAGGCGATCGATGTTCAATCTTCAAGATTTTGTGTTTCGTTCGATGGGTATTTGGGCCAGACCCGGATGGACGGGCGGGTTCAGAAACTGCCGGCGCATTTTCTGCTTCTTGGCGGATGCGGGCGGCATCAGCTTCAGTAATTGTACTGCTGTGGCTCTTGTAAGCAATGTCAAGTTGATCGCAAAATGCTAGAACCTGTTTGTTGTCAACGTTTAGTTCCCGAGATAAGTCGTACAGTCTCACTTTGCCGTTGTTCATCCAATCTATCCTCGTGATGTGTCTATATCATTTGCGCATTGTCCCTGGCGAATGGTGGATTCGTCGTATCAATAGCAGCGCTAGGTGTTAACCGTTCGGTGGTCATTCTGAGCAAGACGCTGCCACAAGCTATCGTAGACCGATGGCGGTACAGGTGCTCTAAGGGTGCGTCCGAGTCGGTTCTTTTTTTGGGCGGTTTTTAGACAGTCGGCTTGGGGACAGATGTAGGCCGACCGCCCCATCCCTCGATCTAATTGTAGCTGATGGGATGGATGGACTCGGACGATGCGCCAGAAGGCAGCCTTATGGGCCACCTTGCCACAACTGATACACCGTCGAATGTTAGGTTTCATCCTTCGCGAGTATTAAATTTTTCAGGAAATTCTGAGGCGATCGCCTCTTCGTCCTGAGAGGGGTCGGCTTGGGCCTGTGGCTCGTCCTCCTGAGGCATCTCTGCATCTGGCTCTAAGTCCAGTTCCTCGCTGACGAGAGATCCGCTCAAGCTTGCCTCAGCCGCCATGTCTGGCTCTGAGTCGAGATCTGGGGCAGTGTCTGGGAGATCCTCAGACTCCGCCGCCGCGTCGATCGCCTCAGAGGGGGCCGAGTCTGTGATGGGGGTAACCTCTGGATCGGGCTCCGGCTCAGCCAGTTGTTGCTGTTCCAAATCAGCCAGGTATTTAGCGGTGTCTTTGATGTCAATCTTCCAGCCAGTTAAACGAGCCGCTAGACGAACGTTTTGGCCTTCTTTACCAATGGCTAAACTCAGTTGGTTATCGGGTACAAGCACATGAGCTTGTCGCGCTTCAGCATCCACCAGGCGAACTTCGTCAACCCGAGCGGGGGAGAGGGCATTGGCGATGTAGGTGGCGGGGTCAGGAGACCAACGAATCACGTCAATTTTTTCGCCACGCAATTCGTTAACGACTACCTGAATCCGCGATCCCCGAGCACCAATGCAGGCTCCGACCGGGTCCACATCTCGTTCTAGGGTGTCGACGGCGATTTTCGTCCGGGGGCCGACGTAGCGTCCGGGGGGATTGGCTTCTCGGGCCACGGCGACGATGCGGACGATTTCGTCTTCGATTTCGGGGACTTCGTTTTCAAAGAGATAAACCACTAAGCCGGCATCGGCGCGGGAAACTTGCAACTGGGGACCGCGATGTGGACCGTCGCAAACTCGCTTCAGCAGCACTTTAAAGGTGGCGTTGGCCCGGTAGTTGTCGTTGGGGAGTTGCTCGCGCTTGGGCAGTTCGGCGTCAACTTCCTGGTGGCCAAAGCCACTGCTGACGGCCACGATGACGGAATGACGCTCAAAGCGCAAGACTCTGGCTTGGAGGATTTCGCCTTCGAGGTCTAGGAATTCTTCTTGGATGAGTTTGCGCTGTTGATCTCGTAGTTTTTGGGCGAGAACTTGTTTGGTTTGGATGGCGGCCATGCGTCCAAAGTCATCCCGTTCTGGGGTGACATCGAGGACGACGGTATCGCCAAGTTGCGCTTCAGCGGCGACTTCTAAGACCTCGTTGAGGGAAATTTCGCGATCGCTGATGCTGACGTTCTCGACAATGGCTTTGGTGGCCAAGACGCGGAATCCTTCTTCTTCGACGTCGAGTTCGACTTCAAAGTTCTCAAAGTAGTCGTCGTCAAATTGGGCGCCATCAGCTTCATTTCCACCGGCTTTCGCGAGACGTTGGGTGCGGCGATAGCGTTCATAGCCTTTAAGGAGGGCTTCCCGGAGTGCTGCTTGAACAGCGGGTTTGGGTAAGTTCCGTTCTTGGCTAATGTTATCGATCATTTCTGCCAATCCGGGCAGGCTGACCATAGACATTCTGTTTCACTCTCCTGATAAACGTTCGACTGAGTCGTGGACAATAGGGATCTGAGGGACGATTCCCTCGGGGTTTGCCGGATGGGTCGCCGGACAAACGGTCTGATGGGGGGTGGGGTGTGGCTTCGGGTTAGTTCAGTTGCACGTTGACCACCAGGGAACGGGGAATGGCGATCGCCTTTCCTTTACAACTAAGACGAATATTCTCGTCGTTGCGCTCGATTAGATGACCCGTCCAATGAGTTTGACCTTTATAGGGCTGTTCGGTCGTAATGCTGACGGAAAAGCCTTTAAAGGCGATGAAGTCGCGATCGCTGCTCAAGATATCTGATAGTCCAGGACTGGAGACTTCTAAGATATAAGCATCGGGTATGGAGTCGCTGGCATCGAGCACCGCTTCGAGGGCGCGACTCATGGCTTCACAATCGTTGAGGCTCGTCTCATCCTTAGGGTTACGAATATCAATCCGTAACACAGGAGGGCGCTGGTTGGTTTGGAAGACCGCAGCGACGACGTCGAATCCCAGATCTTGGGCGACTGGGGTAGCTAGGTCTAAGATTTGAGGAATCAGCGGATGGGTCATAAGCCAAATAGCAACAAAAAAAGTGGGCGCATACCCACTTCACCAGATCGGCTGGACAAGTTGACTCCCCTGGACTATCAGAGGTCTCTGCAATGTGGAGTTTCCATGAAACCCCCTAGAGGCGTGATATTCACAGGTGTTTGAGTAGTTGTGCTACTCACAGCCACAAGCCAGAATTCGTTTAGCTGGTTGATCTTCTCAGGCAGAGTGTCTAACCATTGGCACTGCCTGCTTAGGATGATAATAGCATAAGACTGCTGGGGAGCGAGTTGGCCTTACGGTTTCCCCGCCCATGAACCTGGCCTACCCAACGGGCCGTTCTTAGGTTGCTCTCGGGCTGTCGGCTGGCGGTTTCTAGAAATTGCAAGTCACTGCCGTTGAGATAAGCCTCATTAAAGTTAGCGTGAGTGAGTTGAGCCTGTTCGAGTTGGCTATCGATTAAGCGCGCCCCCGATAGGTTGGCCCAGCTTAAATCGGCCCCTCGCAGGTCAGCTCCTCGTAGATTAGCCCCTCGCAGGTCAGCTCCTCGTAGATTGGCCCCTTGTAGGGTTGCTCCCCGCAAATTCGCCCCTTGCAGGTTCGCCCCACTCAGTTGAGCCTGGGAAAAGTTGGCGTTGACGGCGAAGATGCCGCAGAGTTCAGCTTTAGTACAATCAACGGCGATCGCCTGACAGTCACTGAGTTTGCTATAGTTGAGCTTGGCCCAGTTCAAACGGGCCTGGTTTAGGATGGACTTAGTCAGAAAGGCCCGTTGCAAATTTGCGCCGATCAAATTTGCCTGGCTCAGATTTACGGCAATCAGGGTCACGCGAACTAGGTTGGCTCCGGGGAGGTCAACACCCTGAAATTGGGTTGTTCCCGCTTCATATCGTCTCAAAAGATGACTGACATTCATGGCGATGTTTCTCACACTCTCAGAACCCGAAAGCTCCCAGTTACACATCTTATCGGCACTTCTAAAGAAAACCTAAAGATTGCAACAATTAGTCAAAACCCGAAACCTAAATTCACATTTGGTGGCTCGCAGACTCAGCTAGGCTGGGGGGCATGGTCACAATGGTTTCGGTGAGAAACAGGGAACGCCATGTTTTTAGTCCTGACACGAGTCCTACTCTGGTTACTCGTTCTCATTATCTTCTTCTATGTCTTTTTCAGGATTGTTCCCAAGGCCTACTTCACCTTTCTAGGTGGCTTATTGTTGGCCGTGTTCGTGATCTTGTTATTCGTCGATCCCACTGATCGCACGGCCACAACGGCCTGGGGCATTCTCTCGTTACCCTTTAAACCCCTGGGGATTGTTTGGCTGCTGC
Source organism: Sodalinema gerasimenkoae IPPAS B-353 (assembly GCF_009846485.1). Taxonomy (GTDB): domain Bacteria; phylum Cyanobacteriota; class Cyanobacteriia; order Cyanobacteriales; family Geitlerinemataceae; genus Sodalinema; species Sodalinema gerasimenkoae. Next base: position 3,411,526 of record NZ_ML776472.1, on the reverse strand, counting down.
TGGCCCAAGCTTTGCGAGGCTTCAAAAGTGGGGTCATCAGTAAAGCTGCCCAGAATGAGATTCGCAGTGCCTTTATCTTGCTGTGGCTGTTTAGCACTCCCTTTCTCTGGCAATGGATTTACCACAACTCCGTTGAACGGCAGGTCTCGGTTTTAGCTCGTATAACCCAAGGACAAACAGCGGAAACCCTCGTGTTATTAGCTCATGACACAACGGAGCCACAGGTGGAGGGGCGATCGCAATTGCAATTGGGCGATCGCGGCAACCTGATTCTCTATACCAATCAACTCTACCAAGCCGGGGGCATCACCCGTATTATCGTCAGCGGTGGCAATCCCCTGCGGTTTCCCCCCCCAGATCCCGACTCAGACGACCCGGCCCGTTCCACCAACGAAGCCGAACTCGCCGCCGAACTCCTACGCCGTCTCGGGATTCCCAGCACCAGTATTTTGGTTGACAATACCTCCCCCAATCTACGCCAGAGCGTCTTAGGGGTACGAGAGCTGCTGGCCGACAATAACATCGACTCCCCCATTATTTTGGTGAGCCGAGCCTTATCGATGTATCGCAGTGCCAGTTCCTTTGTGCAAGGGGGAATGGCAGTGATTCCTCGTCCTACGGATTATGTGGCGTTTGTCGACCCAGATCAGACGCAAGATCCCGTCTTCACCCTAGAGGCGATGATGCCGAGTTACCAGGGTCTGACCCTAGCGACCCAACTCACAGACGAATACCTACTCACCATCTACTACTTTCTCCGGGGTTGGCTCTCGCCCACGGAACTGACCTGTTTAGAATGTCAACTGGCCGCCTCCCGTCCCGAATTTACTTTTTCTGAGCCGCTTCTCGCAACTGACGCGTTTCCTCAATAATCGCCTCGAAGTCCTCAATATCCTCGATCTCCTCCCGGCGGAAATAGTTAATCTTCATCTCTTCTAGGAAATCTGAGAGTAAGATCTGAATTTCGCTGGCATTATCCGGTTTGCCAATTTCTTGGCGCATCACTTTCGTGAAGTTCTCAAGCATGTGATTGAACAGTTCCGCTCCCACGGGGTCTTCAACCATGCCTTTGAGGAGATTATGAAACTCATTCGTGCCACGGCTAATGATCTCCCGCGCGAGTTGTTCCGGTTGATCCTTCATCCCCGGCAGATTTTGTAAATTGTGATAGAGGGGCATATCCTTGATGCCATTGGTAAAGCTATGAAGCAGCAGGGCTTCTAAATCTGGCTTAATTTCCGGGAAGACCTCATACAAACTCATCCGCACCAGTTGCTGAGATAACACTTCCATTTCATTGCGATTGTTGAGGACAATATACTCTTGTCCTGACCCATTAATTAAATTGATCACACCATCATTTTCAATGGCATCCTGCATACGATCAATGACTCGAACCACCACCGTTTCCGTGATTTCACCCGCTAAGGCAGCGACCAACCCTTGATTGATTTTACGACGCAGGGGCTTGAGGTCTACTAACTTGGAGTCATCTAACCGAAAGCTTAGGGGAATAAGGCGCGACAGGGCCAAGATGGGAAAGCCCAGACCTGAGAAGGGAATCAGGAATAACACATCATACCAACGTAGCAGCCAGGCCTCGCGCCAGGGAATGTTAATCCGCCGCGCAATTGTCCAAGTTCGGGCTAAGAACTCTAAGCCGAAAATCAAGATAAACCAACCATCGATCATCCAAAAGCGATCCGTAAAGGTGCCTCGAATGCTAATCGAACGAAAATAGTTCATCTCGATGTGAGGACGAATTTGCGAGTCGAAGAAGTCCATTTCTCGCCCCCACGAGGCTGAAGTGAGGTGCTCTTGACTCCAAAATTCCCGAAAGGCGTCTTTCGCCGATTCCTCATCGAGGCGATCGCGCATCCGGTTTTTAATCCGTTCGAGATCCCCGGTTTTGTCCGCCAGTTGAAAGGGGTTCTCGTCCACCATCATGTCACTGCGATCGCCAAGTTCCTCCAACAGCGGCACCACCTCATCGGACTGAATCCCAGTAGCGGCCACTTGTTCCATCAGCTCATCGACGGTATCAAGATACTGTTCCGTATCTCGATGGGGTTCGATTCCCTTAACGGGGTCATACCCTTGATGTAACGCCTCAGGGCCATAGCGGTAGTAAAAGTCCCGCCAGGAGATATAACTCAGATCGAATAGCACCAGGCCCACATCTAACACGGCAATCAGGGCCATCAGTTTTTCAAACCAGAGGGAACGGTGCTGTTTCAGTTTATGCTTTTTACGCTGGCGAGGTTTCATAGGGCGGAAATGGAGCAAGGGGCATCAAGAGGACAGACAAGCTGAAAACGATATCAGACTAGACAAGGCGCGAGACGGCTACGGGAGCGTTGAACCAATAGTAACGTCAGCCAGAGCATCCTCAGTCATCTTGATGGAGTGTAGAAGGATTGCGCCAAACAGTCCAGGCTGTCCGCACGCCGGTGCCCAAACTGCGACTGGTTCCTCGCAGCCAGTTGGCCCCTTTCTGGACCTCAGTGACGCTTTGATTGACTTGTTCAACCACATCTGAGGCATTTTTGACGCTAGAACTGACATCCTCGGAGAGTTCCCCCAGTTCTAACCCCGTTAAACGCAGCGCATCTAGAGTTGGAGGTAAGTCTCGGGATAGAGTATCTGCCAGTTTTTCCACACTGCGGGCCGCTCGTTGCAGTTCGCCAACTGCCGGCAGTAAGGCAATCAATACCGTCACCAGGCTGGTGGCGACGAGGCCAACGGATAATCCTAACCAAAAAATAGGGTCACTCACGGGGCTGTGTTATGCGATCGGTCACAGAATTGGAGGGAGTTTCAGCGGAATCAGCCCGGTTTAGGCGTTCCTGTTCGAGTTGAGAGGCCACCACGCCAGCGGCGATCGCCTCCCGTAGTCGTTTGAGGGTAGCATCCCAGTTACGTAAACTGCTTTCCGAGAGGCGATCGGCTTGTAACTGCACATTTGAGGAGATGTCTTCAGCTAACTCAGGCATAGCCTGTAGGGATTTATTCAAGACACGCCGAGTCTCTTTCCCAGATTTGGGGGCCAAGAGAACGCCGCTGATGGCACCGATGGCAGTGCCGATGAGCAGTCCTCCGACAAAGCTACTGCTACGATTGTTCGACATAATCACACGAGGGTATCAGGGTTGGCTCTGGATTCATTGTGACATTGAACCGGAGGTTCTGACGGCAGGGGCGATCGGGGTCCCCACAGGCGTTGTGAGCGCCCAAACACCGTCTATAGTTCCCGTTCTAAGATTCCGAATGGGGATCCTTTAGACTATCAATCAGGCGCCGTCGTACGGAGTTTTGACGTTCCTGTTGATGTTGCAAGCGTACAATTTTTAGCCAAGTCTGCCAAGCTCGGCGATTCAATACGGCGGGAAAAGCAATACGCACACTCGTACAGACTTTCCCTTGTCGCAAGGCTGCCCAGCTCCAACGTAAGTGGAGATAATGTTGTAAAATTTTCAAATCTGGGATGTCAGATTGATATTTTTTTTGCAAAATATCATAAATATCTTCAAGCAACATGGCGTTGGCATTGGCTTGTTGATACAAGGGAATCTTGCGAATATTCCAGCGGGATGAGAAATGATAAGAAATTGGAGATTGCAATAGTTTCACAATTGCACTACGTCCAAGAATCCAGCTTGTTTTCCATTGGCGCTTCTTGAATTCCACCCAACTTTGTTGGAGCTGCAAACTGTAGCGACTGGCTTCTAGTTTGACTGGATGAGATGCTGATTTTTTAAGATTGGAAAACAACGGTTCGCTCGGCAAGCGAAAGGGATGCTCTCTAAACCAACCCGGACGAGAAAGCCAGGGACTTTGACGAAAAATAATAGCTCGAACTAACAGCTCCCAAGCCGGAAAACAAAACATGGATAATGATAAGATTGGCAGAACCTCTTTGAACTGCTTTTGCTTGAAGGCAACCGCTGCCCAATGAAGACGCAAATACGAAATAACATGGTTGAGTTTTGGGATATTTTCCTGATATTGCGGGGAAACACAATCATAAATTTTTTTCTTCATTAAGATATTGGTTTCCAGTCGCTTCCGTAAAGAAAGCTTTTGATTCAAGGCTCCATCCCACATGGTTCGGTAGGCGAGGCATTTATTTAGGAAAATTGCATCTCCTAACTGGGAGATTTTAATCCAAGAGTCAATATCGTCACAGTTTCCATCAAATTGAGAGTCCCATCCCCCAACCTCTAAGAATGCCGATCGCTTAAACGCCACCTGCACTGGGGTTCCAAACGGAACAATCTCTAGGAGCATTCCATAATGAATATCTTCCTGGGGAATCACAAAGGCCTTCCCGGGGCCGGCACGAGGAGTGCGATGGAGGGGGTGACCCTCTGGCGTCACTTGATCGGCCTGACAAGAACAAATCACGGCGCTAGGATTTTTTTGGATGGCATGCCACATCTGCCGTATACAGTTTGGGTGGAGGTAGTCATCATCATCGAGGGGTTTAATCCAGTCTCCTGAAGCCCATTTCACACCGGCATTCATACTGGCAGAATGTCCAGAGTTGCTGGCATTGCGATGATAAATCAGACGACTGTTGCCTTCGGCCATTAACTGTTGCTGCAAATTTTCGACATAGGCTTGGGTCTCATCACTAGAGCAGTCATCAATCACCACGACTTCGCAAGGATAAGATTGTGCCAAACTTGTCTCGATGGCTCGTTTAAGAAAGGCTAACCGGTTATAGGTTGTGATGACGATGCTAAATTGCATTGGTTATGGCAGTGAACGGTGAGTTAAGAGGGGTCAAAACCAAGCCGCGACGTCTCAGAAGCAAGGATTCCCCATTTGGCATGTGGGCTGGCTTTGGGGGGGGACATAGGGACTTAATGACAGTGAGTCGTGGAAAAATCGGGGTGGCCAGACTAAACCCAGATGTCTTAATTGTAGATGCTGCTGTCACCGACTGGGTAAAACCCCACACCCCCAAAATTAACTTTTATGCTACGCAACTGGTTTGGGACCCGATAGGTTCTCCTCACATTGGCTAGGAAATGCCGCCTCGGTAGAGTCGCCTAAGTGGATTCACTTAAGACCCCTCAGGGGCATCACACTCCTCTCATTATTGTGCGTCCAACGTAGGTCGCAAAGCGTCCGGACACTTGGGCAAATGTCAGATCTCCGGCCAGAAGTCGAGCCGCTACTTCTGTTCCATCTGGACGCTGAACAACATGGGTAAAACACCAGTGAGGAAAGCGATAGAAAAAGCTAGCTAGGAGTCGTGCGGCATCAAAGTTCAACGCCACCTCTTGATGGAGACGCCGACTGTACTGATGGGCCTGGCCACTGGCGATCGCCTCAGCGGCAATCACCCCGCTTTTAATCCCATGCAAGATGCCATCCCCGAAAAAGGGATTCACTAATCCAGCGGCATCTCCTACCAATAAAACTTGTCCCTTAGACGTCTGTCGAGGTTCCCGGCCCTGCCAAAGAGGTAGAGGATGAGCGTATAGGGGGTAGGACTCACGCTGGGGATTGAGCTGGAACTTGGAGCAATAGCCCTCGATCACCTGTTCCAACTCCTGACGCAGGCGGCGGAAGTTCCCCTGTTTGCCCCGAGGGGGATAAAACACCCCCGCACCAATATTGAGGCTGTCCCCCTTGGGAAAAATCCAACCATAGCCGCGAGAGACGGCCCCATAGTCCAGGTGGGCAACATCTGGACGTAGATGGGGATGACGAGCGTCCCAATCATGGGGAAGTTCCGTTTCTAGGGCAAAGGCTAAACGTTGCCGCGATCGCAGGTTGACGGCCTTGGCCACCACCCCATTGGCCCCATCGGCACCAATCAGATAACGCGATCGCCCCCTCCAGGTGGTTTGGCGAGAGGCCCCTAAATTCGAGGCCTGCACCGTCACCCCCTGCTCATCGAGCTGGAGCGATCGCACCACCAAACCATCGCAAACCGTCACCCCCGCCGCTTCAGCTTGCCGCACTAAGGCATTATCAAACTGAGGTCGCTGAACCATCCACAAATCCAGGGAAGACCCCTTCGCCTCCCCCTCCGGGGCCTGGCGACAGACAGACCCAAGATGGCCCTGTTCAAACTTCCAGGTGTGATAGAGATGGCGAACTGACGTTTCCACCACCCCCTCAGGAATGCCCCCAGGTAGCCACTGGCCCACCCGCAAGGGCATTCCCCCACCACAAGGCTTATGACGGGGCAGACGCTGCTTCTCAATCAGCGCCACCCGTAACCCCGCCTGAGCCGCTTTGAGAGCAGCCGTGGCCCCCGAGGGACCCCCCCCACAGACAATCAGGTCATAGCTTAATGACATATTGAGTTCACTCCCCTTAAAACGGTGATAGCCCGAAAAACGTATTCAACGTATTTGCGGTTGCGCATTTTAACCAAATTCAGCGCTGTATTCCCTAAAAACCTCCCCAGAGTTTCCAGAGGAGTTCCCTCGCGCTTTTTCAATGCAAGCCCTCTTCATGGCATTGGTTATCCTAGTATTAGTCGATCCATTTGCAGGGTGCTCCTCAAGGGTTCAAAGACGGTCGACTTGCATTTTCTGACGATTTCTGGGAAGATTTCGCTAGAATAAAAGCGTTAGCGTTAGATACATGCGGTAACCCCCATGACCCTATCACTTAGACCTTGCAAACCTCTATTAAGCTGAGAGATCCATGGTTTTTTCAGTAATGGCTCTTCCCCTGTCACCGACGAGTGGGCGTGGCCAAGGGACAATCAGTTTTGCTTCGACGCTTTATCTGTGTCCGATTCTTGACCTTCTTCTCAGTGAAATTCCTCCTGACCTAGAACCCGAAATTCGTCTAGGCCTCCAAGAAGCACTCGTCAATGCAGCGACTCACGGTAATCAGCTCGATACCCAAAAAACCATCGCCGTTCGCTTCTGGGCGAGTAACGATGTCTATTGGTGGACTATCTGTGATCAAGGAGCTGAGCCTTGTGGACAATGTTGCTGTGAACGCATCAATCATGACTTGCCGGAGGATAGCTCAGAATGCGGACGGGGCTTTTACATCCTCCGGCAGATTTTTGATCGGGTGGAATGGTATCCCCATCAACGAGAACTGCACCTCGGAAAATGTATCCCGAAAACACGCCGTCGCAGTCACGACTAACGGCGATCGCCATGTTGCGGACAAGGCGGAGCAGAAATAGAGCGATTGAGCCACCCCACAGCGTACTCAAGGCGAGGGAGAGCCTCTTCGGGATGATTCTTCAGTAAAAAGACTAAAGCGGCTGCCAGTTGCTCCTGGGCGCGTACAGAGCGGTTGGACTTGAGACGATGCCAATCCCGTTCTGGAATCGCTAGGCGTTCCGCTAAAGCCTGAGCCAGTTCTAGGGTGTCCAACTCATCAAGAGTCGGGCTTGGGGTCTGACGGGATGTCGGTGATGAAGAGACAGTCATAATCAATAGGAAACGCAAAGGGTCGTTAACTCCTATTTTGACACGTTCAATCCGCTTGGCAACCACAGCCATGTCCCAATCGTTCCAGAAATGGGTCAATTTTTGATAGCGTGAATGACAGATCTGATTTCCCCATACCCCCATGCCTTCCCATCGCGATCGCCCCCCCGAACCGTCCCCTCCGAACAGTCAGCCTGACGCCGCTGAGCCAGAAATCGAGCAAGACTTACAGGAGCTAGAAACCGCCCTAGACCAATTCAAACGCCGCTATGCGCAAGTCAAAGGCGATCGCCAACAGCAACAAACCCTGCAACAGCAACTGCAACAGATTCAGCAACAACTGCAAGACCTAGAACTCCGTCTAGAGAGTCAACTCTTCTCCTGGCGGGAGTTACGAGAACCCTTTTGGCAGGCCCTGCGCTTCCTAGGCTTAGGCATTGTTGTAGGCTGGATATTAAAATCATGTGCCAGTTGACAGACGCCGCCACCGCTTAAGCTATGGAACACCGCAAAATTCTGGATATTCTACGCCACGGTCATCCCGACGAGACTGTCATTGTTCGGGGTTGGATTCGCACCAAACGGGATCTCAAAAACTTTAGCTTTATCGAACTCAACGATGGCTCTGCCCTGGCCAACCTACAAATTGTCATCGCTCCAGAGGTCGCCGGTCCAGATCTCCTCAAACACCTCAACACCGGAGCCTCCGTTGAAGTCCAAGGAACCCTGGTGGACTCCCCCGCCAAAGGACAACGCCTGGAACTGCACGCCCAACAGATTCATCTCTACGGCGGCGTCGACAGCGAAACCTATCCCCTTCAGAAAAAACGTCACTCCTTTGAATTTCTGCGAACCATCGCCCACCTGCGATCGCGCACCAACACCCTCGGCGCCGTCTTCCGGGTTCGCAACAGTGCCGCCAACGCCGTCCATCAATTCTTCCAAGAGCGAGGCTTCCTCTGGATGCACACCCCCATTCTCACCAGTAGCGATTGCGAAGGGGCCGGTGAACTGTTTAACGTCACCCAACTCGATCTAGCCAACATTCCCAAAACCGAAGACCAAACCGTCGATTACCGACAAGACTTTTTCGGCAAACCCGCCTATCTCACCGTCAGCGGTCAACTCGAAGCCGAAGTCATGGCCATGGCCTTCAGCAACGTCTACACCTTCGGCCCCACCTTCCGCGCCGAAAACTCCAACACCTCACGCCACCTGGCAGAATTTTGGATGATTGAGCCGGAAATGGCCTTCTGTGACCTCAAGGGGGACATGGATCTAGCCGAAGACTTTCTTAAATTTATCGTCAACGCCGTCCTCACCACCTGTCCCGAAGACCTCGACTTTTTCAACCAACGCATCGATAAAACCGTCCTGGCCCGTGCCGAAGCCATTATCCATAATGACTTTGAGCGGCTGACCTACAGCGAGGCGATCGCCCGACTTGAACAGTCTAACCAATCCTTTGAATTTCCCGTTGAATGGGGGATCGACTTACAATCAGAACATGAACGTTACCTCACCGAGCAGCTCATCGGCAAACCGGTGATTCTCTATGACTACCCCATTGGCATCAAAGCCTTTTATATGCGCGCCAATGACGATGGGCGAACCGTCGCTGCCATGGATGTCCTAGCTCCGCAAATCGGCGAAATTATCGGCGGTTCTCAGCGTGAAGAACGTCTGGATCTCCTCCAGCAACGTCTCCAAGCTAGCGGACTAGACGAACAAGACTACTGGTGGTATCTCGACTTACGACGTTATGGAACCGTTCCCCATGCTGGATTCGGACTAGGCTTTGAGCGTCTGGTGCAATTTATTACCGGGATGAGTAACATTCGCGATGTTATCCCCTTTCCCCGAGCGCCGATGAGCATTGATTTCTAAAGGGCCCTCATCCCGCCCCCACGGATGGCCTGTGTCCCCACAGCCGCAACCTCTCAACTGTCAACTGTTCACAGCAACCATGACTGGTAATTCTCCCCCTCAGACCGGTAATACTGGGTTACGTATCACCCGCACAGTGACGCATCCCCGTAAAGCCATCAAGCATCTTGTCAGTAAACAAGTCTCTGGGTGTCTCACCGTTGGCGATCCCCAGGATCCACAGGTCAGTTGGCAGGTATTTCTCAGAGCCGGTCAACTCACCTATGCCACCAGCGTAACGGGCAAAACCGAACGCCTACAATGTTTAGTTCGCACCATTCAACCCAACCTGGCCAAACTCGAATTTAGTGACAGCGAGAATGAATATCCCCAACTCTGCCGTTGGTGGCATGGCCAAGGATTGCCCATGTCCAAACTGCGTCAGTTACTGATGCGCTTGAGTTTGGAGGCCTTGGTTCATGTCTTGGCACTGCCTGCGACGGAAATTGAGTTTTCCAAAGGGTCTAAAATCGATCCGGTGTTAATGGAAACCCCCTTGTCGGACATTCCCGCCCCCCTATGGCAAATGGCCCTGCAATGGCAACAATGGCGCAAACAACTACCATCTCCCTTTGTGCGTCTCTATCTTCCGGATCAAGAACAGGTGCGTTTTCGGGCCGGATGTCATCGCAATCCCCTTCCGGTACGCTCGGCCCATGAGCCAGATCAACTGATTCAAGCCACCGCCAGTATTTTTCGTAAGCGGCTTTCCCTCTATCAGATTTCTAACTTACTTAAGGTGTCGGTCCAAACCCTTGTAGCCTGGGTGCAACCCTTTCTCAATGAGGGGATTCTTGTCACCCAAATTGACGATCCCCCGGCGGCCAGTACAGCGCCCCCCAGCAAAGCCGCCGAGGCTCCAGCGCCGAGTAAACCTGAAGTTCGCCCCCTGATTGCCTGTATTGATGATAGTAAAACGATTCAAAAACAGGTGCGGGGGATTCTTTCATTATCGGGATATGAGGTGTTAGGAATTACGGAACCCGCTCAAGCCCTAACCGCCTTAGTTCGACAGAAACCGGCGGCGATTTTAATGGATGTGAATATGCCCGATATTGACGGTTATGAACTCTGTAGTATGTTGCGGCAATCCCGTCAACTGCGGGAGATTCCCATTATTATGCTCACCGGGCGAGATGGCATTCTCGATCGCATTCGGGCCAAGACCTTGGGGGTGAATTTCTACCTTACCAAGCCCTTTCATCCAGAACATTTGGTAGAATCGATTGGTAAAGTGTTACAAAACAACCCCGTCGATGTCTAAGGGGAACCCATGGAACGAGACTACTTTAAAATTCGAGTTTCAGGAGAGGTGCGGGTCGCCTTGCCCTTAGATTCTATTGATGCAGCGTTGCAAATTGATCGACAATTGATTTGTCCCATTCCGGGAGTCATCCCCAGTTTATTGGGGGTTATCAATCGCCAGGGGATTTTAACCTGGGTGTTAGATACCAGTCAATTTTTAGAACTGCCCTCGTTACGCTCCTCGCAACGGTTAAATTTACCCGGTCAGGCGGTGAAGGCTTTGTTATTAACCCGTGACCGCGGCCAAGGGGAATCGATGACTGAAACCTCCCAGACTGACGATGGGGAGTTCCAGACGCATCGCGATCGCCCCCATGGACGAGGAATCAACCGACAACGGCAAACTGTGGCCTGTGTAGCATCGGACCTCGAAGGAGTCTTTACTGCCTCGCGATCGCATCCGGTGACGCAACGGCTTAAACCCAGACTACAACCGCTCTTGTCCCAAGTAGTCTATGACGGTCGCGATGGGGTTGCCGTCTTAGATCCCCAAGCCTTGTTAGATGCCCTACAAGGACAGCCCGTATCCCGGCGTCGCTCAACAACTACCGCCCCTGTAGGGGCGAAGGATGTTTCGCCCCTACATCGGTCGTAATCATGGCTCAACCCTACTCTGACCTCAGCCCCAACATGGACCCAGATACCGTCAGCTCCACCCATTCCCTGGACTTGCTGGATTTGTTATTGAAAGCCAATCAATTTGAGCAAAACGGGGAAATTGATCGCGCACGGGAGCTGTACCAGCAGATTATTGACCAAGATCATGATGGCGTTTGGGGACAAAGTGCGCGCAAAGCCCTAGGGGACAGCCCTCACGGGGAGGAACCCGCCGATACTCAGTTTGGGGAACATAATCCCCTCTCAACCCCACTGACGATCTCCCCGGTGACCAGCAGCAGTGCAACCCCCATGCCGCCACCAGCGCGTCCCCAGCGACGGGGACTCTCCCTGGGGCTAAAACTCAAACTCATGGCGATCGCCGCCGCCCTCATTCCCCTCGCCACCGCCGGATTAGCCAGTCTCTGGTTCTCTCCAGGCCCCCAAGATCCTCTCGGTCCCCCTCTCGATCCTCCCCCAGAGGACTTGCCCTTAGATCGGCAACTCGAAGAACAGCTAGAGAGTCCTCGTTTGCCCTCAAGTCGTCCCAGCCTAATCATTTGGCTGCTGGCCAGTGGTAGCGCCCTGGTGACCCTGGCCTTGATCTTGCCCCGGTTCCATCGTTGGGGACAGCAATTAGGGGCGATCGCCGACTATAGCGAAGCGGTGAACCAAGAGGACCCCCTGGCCCGCCTAGATATCACCCCCAGCGGCAATGAAATTGGCATCATTGCCCAACAAATCCGGGAGATGATCGATCGCCTCACCTATCAAGGAGACCGACTCAAACAAGTCGAACGACAGCGCGATCGCGAGAACTACCAACAGCAACAACAGAAACAACGGCTGCAACAACAGGCCATGGATCTCCTAGAACGGCTCGAAGCCACCCGTCGCGGCGACCTCACCGGCCGAGCCAACCTCAGCGATGGAGCCATCGGGGCGATCGCCGACGCCTATAATGCCACCCTCGCTGCCCTACGTCGCAGCATCAGCCAAATTAGCCAGGTGAGCGATCGCCTTCAGGAACAGGGCCAAACCAGTCATCAGGCCGCCCAGGATCTCCTCGGAGACGTCGAACACCAATGCCACGATCTCGACAACGTCCGCTTAGACGTGCAGGCCCTGAGTCAGCGCCTGAGCCAACTGAGCCAGAGTCACCAGGACATCAAGACCCTGGCCCAACAGATTAGCCAAACCGTCGCCGAGGGTAGCCAAGAGCGTTCCGACGCCGTCACCAGTATTGATGCCCTCCGCAGTACCGTTGCCAACAGTTCCAAAAAAGCCAAACGTCTGGCAGAGTCCGCCCAGGAAGTCTCACAAATCCTGACCGTTGTCTTTGGGATTTCGGAGCGGGCCAATCTACTGGCCTTTAACGCCGCCATCGAGGCCGCCCGGGCCGGCGAGCGAGGCGCAGGATTTCGTCAAGTTGCCGATGATGTCCGAGGCTTGGCCGTGCAAATTGGCGAATCGACCGCTGATATTGAACAGCTCATCAATGGCATTCAGCAGGAAACCGCCGAAGTGCTAGATGTCCTAGAAGCGGGAACCAGCAATGTCGTCAATAGCACCCGCTGTGTGCAACATACCCAAACCCGCCTCCAACAGGTCATTGACCTCTCCCGCACCATCGAAACGGCCTTAGAACAAGGGTTAAACACCGAAGACCCCCATCTGGATAGTTCTGAAACCATTACCCCCGTGATGGAAGCCATCTATAGCCAGTCCCTAAGCACCCTTGAGGAGGCAGGCCAGGTGGATCGGCATCTCCAGCAACTGGTTCAAGATATTGAGATCCTCAAGTCTGCCATGGCAAAATTTCAAATTGAGTCGTCCTAGGTCCCTGGCTCATGACAATCCGGGGGCCCTATCCCTATCCCGAAATCCCCCTAGGACTGATACCCTAAGTCCCATCCTATCCGCACTAATTCTCTAAACGCCATGAAACATATATTTGTTGTTGAAGACGGTCACGCTGAACAAAAGATGATGCGGGCCTTACTAGAACAATCCGGATTTCAAGTGACCCTCGCCAGTGCCGTTGACGAGGCTTGGGAAAAACTCAAGTCCATGACCCCGCCTCATCTTTTTATTTTAGATATTGTCATGCCGGGAAAAAGCGGTTTAGAATTGTGTCGAACAATCCGCGAAAACCCTGAGCTGAAAGATACCCCCGTGATATTTTGTAGTTCCAAAAGTGAGGAATTTGACCGCTTCTGGGCCCTGCGGCAGGGGGCGCAAGCCTATTTGATTAAACCCTATGCTCCCAAAGAACTCCTCGATGCGGTGTATCAGCATATCCAGTAGCCTGTCAGGTTGACTCTCCCTGGCATCCCTGTTCTCCCTACCCCCAGCTCCAACATGTCCGATCGCCCTGTCCGATCTCTGTCCGATAGTTCCCCACCTCGGTCGAATCCTTCGCCTACCGAAGCGGCTGAGGGGGACCCGCTCCTCGAACAACTGCTTGACGCGAATCGCCGTGAGCAGTCTGGAGACTTGACGCAGGCGCGATCGCTCTATGAAGATCTCATCGAGCAAGACCCAGATGGCTTTTACGGCATTAGTGCCCGCAAAGCACTTAATCATCTGGGCGAGAGCAACCCAGCTATAACTGCCCCAGCAACTGCGTCCTCCTCCGGGGCCTCTGGCTCAGGAGATGGCTTGTCCTCTCTCCCCCAAGCGGCAAAAGACTGGTTGAGTCGGTGCTGGCAAGATCTCAGCTTTACCCACAAACTCACCATCCTCCTGGTGAGCGGTTCCGTGATTCCGGTGGCCATCACCACCCTCTTTTTGGTGGCCCGAACTCAGGAGCGGGTTCAAGAAGACTTCCTCGCTCAACTCAACTCCGATGTCGCCAGTTGGGGAACTGACTATGTCATGTGGACCGAGGATGATAGTTTCACCGAAGCTGAAAACCTTTCCCAACTGGTCGCCGTGCGGGATATTAACCTCAGCAACCCCCAGCAAATTGAACAAGAACGCCGCTATCTCGATGCCCTAGCCACCGAAGCCTTGGCCGCGGGCGATCGCAACCGTGCTGATACCACCAAGAGTTTTCGCATTCTCACCGATGCTCAGGGCAACACCGTCGCCCAAGGGATTAAAATCCATACGTCCGCCCTCCATGAATCCCCCTATCCCCCGGTTCCTGAGCCAGATCGTGAGATTTCCGCCGCTGAATTTCAGCGCATCCAGACGCAACCGGGAATCGCCCTGGGGGATCTCGATATTGTGCGAGCAGCACTCGAAACCGGTCAGCCGCAACGGGGCATTGAAATCCTCCCGTCAGGTATTATTAGCCGCTTAGGCCTCGAACCTCAAGCCAAAATTCCCCTGAGAGAGTCCCTGGCCCGGATCACCCAGCCGCCCCCGTTGCCCCTCTCACAACGGGACTTTGCCCTGGATGTAGATGACTTCCAAGCCGGATTAACCACCGTCGTAGTCTTCCCAGTGCGTCTGGAGGGGGCGATCGTGGGGACTACCATCGTCGGGGTTCTCCATAACCGACATCACGCCCTTCTCGATGAATTTCAGCAGCTTTTTGGCGCTGAGGCCCTGTCGGTCTATGCCCAAGATTGGCGGGTCAATACGAATATCGATGCCGGAGATGGAACCCGAGCCATCGGCACCTTGGCCCCTGCCCCGGTGGTGCGGCAGGTCTTGCAGGCAGGACAGGATAACGTCTCGTTGGTGGAAAACATCGATGGTAAGAATTATCTCACGGTCTATCGTCCCCTGTATGACCATACCCGTCGCACCAATCCTGAGGTAGCCCCCATTGGCATGGTCTCCGTGGCCCGACCCCAAACGGAACTCGAACAACTGGTGCGCGCTCAACAACTGCTGGGGTTGGCCGTTGGCGGCGGCGCGGCGTTGATTGTTAGTGGCATTGCCATCGTAGTGGCTAAAGCCTTTGCCAAATCCCTAGAAGACTTGGCTGCCTTTGCTCAACGGGTGGGTCGGGGCGAGCGAGGGGTTCGGGTTCACAGTACGGAGCGGGCCGATGAAATTGGCATTTTGTCTCAGGAACTCAATCAGATGGCGGTCAGCATTGAGGTGAATATGGCCTCAGTGGAACAGCAGGAAACCCTCCGTCGCCAGGAAGCTGAACAGCAACGACGGGAAAAAGAACGGCTGCAACGGGGAGTGATGAATCTGTTGCTGGAAATTGAAGGGGCGCAACGGGGGGATTTGACGGTTAATGCGGCGGTGACGGATGGGGCCGTCGGTTCCATCGCCGATGCCTTTAATACCACGATTATTCGCTTGCGGGAACTGGTGTCTCAGGTGCAAAGCATTGCCAACCAAGTCAATGACCTGGCCTCGAATAATACCCCGGTGATGCAACAGTTATCTCGGGATGCGACGGTTCAGGCTCAGGAGATTAGCCGCACCTTGGGGACGGTGGCTCAGATTGTTGAGTCAATTCGGGTGGTGGACCAGTCCGCTCAACAGGCGGCGGCGATCGCCCAGCAGGGGGCAAAAACCGCTCGCGATGGGGAAGAAGTGATGGACTTGACGGTGTTGAGTATTAAAAACATTAGTGCCGCCGTGGCTGAAACCGCCAGCAAAGTCGATCGCCTCACGGACTCCTTCAAGCAAATTTTACAAATTCTGACGATTATTTCGGGAATCTCTGAACGAACCAACCTCTTGGCTTACAATGCCAGTATTGAAGCCTCCCGGGTTCCTGGGGAATATGGTCAGGGCTTCCGCGTGGTCGCCGAAGAGGTGCGTCGCCTGGCGGGACGAGCCACGGAAGCCACCCGCAGCATTGAGCAAATTGTCGAGATTATTCAGCAGGATACCGTGGAAGTGCAACAGGCCATGGAAGTGGGTAAGTCAGAAGTGGCCGAAGGAACGGAACGGGTGGCTCAAACGAAACAAACCCTGAAAGGATTGGCAGATCTCAGTCAAACCATTGACCAATATGTTCAAGCCATCTCGCAAAATACCACCACGCAACGCTCGGCCTCGAAACAGGTCAATCAAATGGTGGAACAGGTCTCGTCTATGACGGAAAATACGTCGGCCACGGCGCAAACGGTCACAGAATCCCTCGAAGAACTGCGCCAAGCCGCTGCCACCCTCAAAGATTCGGTGGCTCAGTTCCGACTCTAACGATTCAGTCACGATTCACTGCCCTGTAGGGGGGAAACGTTTTTTGCCCCTACTCACTCACCAAAGTCCTTATGAATTATAGTCTTGATCCGTCGGTGTTGGCGGCGATCGCCGAGGAGGCCCGACAGTGTTTCCTAGAAGAGGATGCCCCGGTCTATTTGGAGGCGTTGCAACAGGGGCTGCAACAGTTGACTGCGGGCCAGTCCCCTGACTATCAGGCTCTGATGCGGGCCGCTCACTCCGTTAAGGGTGGGGCGGGGGTAGCGCAAATGCCGGGGTTGAGCCGTTTGGCCCATCCCCTCGAAGACCTCCTCGAAGCCTGGAATGAGGGCAAAATTCAGGGAGAGCAACAGGAGACGGCCCTCCATCTGTTGCAAGAGGGCCTCGAAACCCTCACGGACTTGTTGGAGTCGGCTCAGGCTCAGGGGATGGATTTGGAACCCGATGCGACCCTGCTCACGGCGCTGAGGGAGTTTCAGGCGCAACTCCAAGAGACAGAGCCTGAGGCGCGTTCAACCCCATCGGAGGGTCTCTCCCCCGGTAAGCGCCGGTTGATTCAACAGGCCCTCACGGTGGATTTGGAAACCTGTTTACAGACCCTAGAGACCCATCTTAAGGAAGAGCAGCCCAATTTGCCCGAGGCGATCGCCCTATTTCTCGATGAATGTCTGTTACTCGGTGAGGCCTATGGCTTGGATTGGCTGGTGACGATCATCGATGAGGCCAGTCCCCAGTTAGAGAAGGGGGGGGAAGGGGTACACCAGGATTCCTCCTTACAGGGTCTAGCGCAGCAGCTTCTGACGAGCGTGCGATCGCAACGAGAGGCCTATCTAGCCCACCTCAACAGCGATGATGTGCTGGGAAAGTCCCAGGGGGGTAGTTCCCCCAGTGCCCCAGTTACCCCAGACTCCTCTACCGCCGCTGCTGCGGAGACCACGGCCCGGGCCGGTAGGGGTGAACTGTCTTCCGTCCCCACTGCCCCCTCCCTGCGACAACAACAGTTACGGATTCCCCTAGAACGGATGGAGTTAATGGGAAGCTTGGTGGGGGAGCTGATTGTCTCCCATGAGCGTCTCACCCTACAACAACGGCAACTCAGACAGGCTAGCCAAACCCTACGGCGCATCGTCCAGCAAGTGAAACCGGTTCGAGATGATGTGCAAACCCTCTACGATCGCCTCTCCACCCTGGACCATTCTCCCGACCCGGAAGCCGCCAGCGAGGAGCCTGGGGAGTTTGATTTATTGGAATTAGACCGCTATACGACGCTCCATAGTAGCTTACAAACCTTTGAGGAGTTGATCGCCCAGGTTCAGGAAACCCGCCTCGATATTGATATTGTCAGCCGTGAATTAGCTCAGGATCTCGGGCAAGTCCGCCGAGATTTGGATCATCTCTATGACGAAGTCACCACCTCACGCCTCGTTCCCTTTAAGATCTTCGCCGAACGCTTTATTCCCCAGCTCGAACGGCTCAATCGCCGCTGTCAGAAAGCTTCTCGCTTGGAGATTTCTGGGGAGAATGTCCTGGTCGATCGCATCTTGCTCGAACAGCTACAAACCCCCCTCACCCATCTGTTAAATAATGCCTTAGACCACGGGATTGAGGCCCCGGAAGAACGCCGCCTGTTAGGGAAACCGGACCTGGCCCAGATTCACCTGGGGGCCCGTACCGAGGGCAGTGAGGTGGTGATTACCATTGCCGATGATGGTCGCGGCATTAACCTCGAATCGGTGTACCGTAAGGCCGTCGAGCGAGGGGTGTTGGAGGCGGGGGTCTCGATGAGTCGGTTGCCCCGAGGGACGCTGCTGAATTTGATTTTTGAGCCGAGTTTTTCCACGGCGGATGCGGTCAGTGATATTTCAGGCCGGGGCGTGGGGATGGATGTGGTGCGGACTCAGGTGCAACAGTTGCGGGGAACAGTGGAGGTGGATACGATTCCCTCCAAAGGAACCACCTTTACGGTGCGGCTACCCTTGAGTTTAAATTTGCTGTCGGTGTTGCTCTGTCAGATTGGCCAGCAGTTGGTGGCCATTCCCAGCGATACAGTCTTGGATGTGTTGCCCTATGATGATGCGGTGGGTGTGGGGCAGCTGTTGACCGCTCCCGAACGGTTGACCCCAGGATTGGCACGGACTAAACCCCTCGAAAGACCCCCAGAGACGGTAGAACAGTCCATGACCTGGCGTGGCCAGGTGTTGTCCTTGGTCCCCCTCTGGGATTTGTTGCCCTACCCCAATATGGGGACAGTGTCTCATCGGCCGCGAGTGGTGCTGGTGCTGCGGGGAGCGGCGGAGCCTCTGGCGGTGGCCATTGATCGCATTGCCGATGAACGACCCTTGATTCTCAAACCGTTTGATGACACGGTAGCGATTCCTCCCTATCTGGCAGGCTGTGCCATTTTGGGGACAGGGGAGGCGGTTCCTACGATTTTGCCAAGATTTCTTAAGGAGACCTTCGTGACTCCCCAGACGGGGGCTGAGTCTCCATCTGGGGGGAGTTCACGAGGGGGAGAGGTGCCGACGATTTTGATTGCCGAAGACTCCACCGGGGCCCGGCGATCGCTCGAACGGATTTTGAGTTCTGCTGGCTTTGCGGTGGTTCCTTGTCGGGATGGACAAGAAGCCTGGAAAAAGTTAGAGCAACGACAGGGACAGGTGGATTTATTGGTGACGGATATTGAGATGCCGATTCTCAATGGCTTTGATTTGTTGGCACGGATTCGCGCGCATGGCAGTTGGTATGGCCTACCAACCATTGTCTTAACCTCCCGTACGGGCGATCGCCACCGCCAAAAAGCCCAAAGTTTGGGAGCAAATAGCTATCTTGGGAAACCCGTTGCTCCGGCGGAACTGTTAGCAACGATTGAGCAGCTTTTAATGGTTGACCGCACTTGAGTTGACAGGGCACTGTTCACTCCTGTTAACTAATAATTATTCATGTTTAATGATTAACCGATTATGGCTGAGTTGACTGTGGGGGCAACCGTGCGGTTAGTGAGTCGTCCTCCTTACCTCAAAACAGCAGACCCCATGCCGATGCTACGTCCCCCCAATCTTCTCGAGCTTGGCACACAAGGCGTGGCCATTACCCGTAATCCGGGGGGAACCTGGACGGTTAAGTTTGAACGAGGAACCTATCTTTTAGATAGCCAATATCTGGAGTTGGTGGACGCTTGAGCCGTCTGGCTTTACTAGGGCATCAATCCGTCTGCTTTCAATTGCTGGAGTGCTTCTTGGGCTGCTTGTTTTTCTGCCTTTTGCTTGCGTGGGCCAGTGCCGGTTCCCCAGACCTTTCCCTGAATCAAGACTTGGACGACAAAGGTACGGTTATGGGGTTTTCCTTGTTCTTCGACAAGGCGATAGGTTGGGGGAACCCCATGCTGGCTTTGACCCCATTCTTGTAAGCGACTTTTGGCATCGGTGATGAGATTGCTCAGTTGTCCGTCTAGGTCGTTATTTTCTTCGAGTTGGGCGATCGCCCGCTTCAGTAAGGGTTCAACAAACTCCCGCACTGCCTCAATTCCAGCATCGAGGAAATAGGCCCCAATCACCGCTTCAAAGGCATCACTGAGAATTGAATCTTTCTCAGTGCCGTTTGCCTGCCGTTCCCCTTGTCCCAGTTGAATCAGGTCATTCAGTCGAAGCTGTCGTGCCAGATGTGCTAAGTGAGGCTCGTCAACCAATTTTGACCGAAGTTTTGTTAGTTGTGCCTCGCTAAACTCAGGATAGGTTTGATAGAGAAAAGAGCCACTAATAAAGTTGAGGATTGCATCGCCTAAAAATTCTAACCGTTCATTATTTTCAACAGTTTCAGACGATTCGTTGGCATAGGAGCGATGAATGAGAGCCTGGTCTAATAGGGTTGGATTGTTAAAGGTAAGACCGCTCAGTTCTGTCATGATATCTCTGCTTTTACCGTCATTGAGGTAGTCCCCCGTTTAGGACTCATTGCCATCATCCCTAATTTCTGGGAGGGGGTCTAGGGTATGACCCAAAATCCTAAAGACTTCACGTTCCTTAAATAGAGTTAGTAAATCGGCATTGACATGATACTTGCTCGCTTCTTGATCTAAAATTGTCAATGCCTCACGAACCGACTGCCCGGTTTTATAGGGGCGATCGCCAGCGGTGAGAGCATCATAAATATCAGCAATGGTCATCATCTGAGTTTGCAGGGGAATCTCTTCGGCTTTCAAGCCTTTAGGATAGCCACTGCCATTGAGTTTTTCATGATGAGCAAACGCAATTTGTGGAATATTGACTAAGTTTTGCGTCCAAGGAATTTGATTCAAGAACTCATAGGTTTGACGAACATGGTCTTCCATCTGAGTTCGTTCTTGCTTCGTGAGATTGCCATATAACACCCGCAGTTGCTCGAACTCTTCTGCCGTAATCAAGGGCTTAAAATTCCCGTCGATATCGCGATAGTGGTGCTGAGCAATCTCATCGAGCAACCCTAAGCTGTCATCCTCTAACCGTTGAGGCGTATCGGCTAACTCAATAATTTGCCAATAGTGATCCAGTTGCCTTAACTGTTGCGATAATTCCTCATCCAGTTGGGCGCTTGCCTGACAATGGGAGCATGTCTCGGGCGGGTCTTCTGGGTCAGTGTCAGGGAGCAGATGGCGATACTTCGCCTGTATTGCATCGAGTTCTAGGGTTCGTCGGGCAACCCCAAAGCGATGACGAATCACATCGAGTTGATAGGGATAGAGTTTCTTCTCTTTCACTAGGATGGCTTCAGGAACACCAATTTTGCCAAAATCATGGAGTAAGGCAGCATAGCGAAGCTCCTGTTTTTGGGACTCACTGAAGTGAATATCCTGCCAAACCCCGGTATGGCTCTTGTTCACCTCTTCCATGAGACGAACCGACAACTGAGCAACTCGTGCCGAATGGCCTGAGGTACAGGGGTCTCGCATTTCAATGGCCTGGATTGAGGTGCGAATAAAGCCCTCAAATAATTGTTCGATATTGGTTTGCAGATGATTTCGCTCAATGGAAATTCCCGCCTGACTGGCAAGGAATTGCACAATTCGACGTTCCCAGCGAGTATAGGGCTGAGTAGACTCGACAACATTGTCTGGACGTAGGATGATATCAGCGCGAACTTTACGATTGAGCAGTTGTAGAACACCGATGGTTTCCCCATGGCGGTTACGCATGGGAATGGCCAACATCGAGCGGGTGCAATAGCCAATATCGACATCAAAGTTGCGGTTGAAGCGATAGGGAGCGTCATCGGGGGGACGATAGGCATCGGCAAGATTCAGAGATTCCCCCGTTAACGCCACATAACCGGCGATACTCTCCTTCGTCAGAGGCATCGCAAACTCCCGGAACGAGACGGAGGGACGGGAGTCATTTTGAGCCGCCTTAAACAGCAAAACGGGAAACTCTGGGCAACTGCGATCGACTAGATAGAGGCTACCGGCATCACTACAGGTCATTTCCCGGCTTTTGCAGAGAATCAGATCTAGCAGTTCTGAGAGGTCGTAACGGCTCGATAGAGCGGCTCCGATATCAAACAACTGCTCAATGAACTGGAGATGCTCACCATCATCACTGAGAAAGTTAGGATCAGGAACTACCATCGTTATATGGGGAGGAACTGGCCACCGGGAGGAGCTGCCAAAATCATAGCACTCAGAGCGATTTTGGTTCTCACAGGCTTGGCGATCGCCCAGGGTAATCTCTCCCGGCTAAGGTTGACCTATCCTAGCGGAAAATCTGACTCTGTGAAGCGCCCTAATCAGAGTGCCGAGATCGTTTTGGCCATCTCAAAGTCACTCTCCGTCAATCCCCCGGCATCATGACTGGTGAGGCTGACGGTGACCTTGTTGTAGGAAATGCTCAAATCGGGATGATGTCCGGCGGCTTCAGCCGGTTCGACCAGTTTGTTGACAAAATCCATCGCTTGCAAAAAATCTTTGAACTCAAAGGTTCGTTTCAGTTCTTTACCTTCAACCGTCCAATCTGAGAGTTGGCCAGCTTTGCTTTGAATCTCGGTGCTACTCAGTAATGCCATAGTTTATTAACTCCTTGATGGTTAGGTTTTTTGAGATCTCGGTCTTAGGGAGCGATTCATCTCGGTGTGGCTCATGCCGAGTTCACGCTCACCCTGGTTAGAAATTAACGTATCTCTTTAAGAATTACGAGGGGTGACCGATTATCTTAAAAAATAGACAGTTTAAATTAGGCGGTGTTTATGTATAAATCTATTTACTCAAAAGGATTATTGATTGCAGAGTTAGTCTTAGTTGATTTGACTACACATAAGGAGAAGAGCCAGGCCGTATAATCGAATTAGGTTAATCCATTCGCCCCTTCTACAAACGGCACGAATCGTCATGTTAGCAACCTCCCGCTCCTACAACGTGACTTGGGATCTGTTACCGGATGATGCGGTGCTGCCCGACGAGCCTGTGGACAAAATCAATCAACCGGCTTTAGCGGCCGCCCTCACCGAAAGTCTCCAGCTTGCGGGACGACTTCCCGAGACAGCCCTGGCTTCGACGAACTACGGCATTTGCGCCACCCTAGACGGGCAGTTGGTCATTAAAGCGCCGGACTGGGCCTTTATGAACATTACGGTGACCCGAGAGGAGGTGGTCCGTAGCTACACCCCCAACCTCCAGGGAGATCCTCCTGTCTTAGTGTTAGAGTTTCTTTCCAACCAAGCGGCCGAGGAATATTCCATCAAAGAGACCTATCCTCCCGGTAAGTTTTTCTTTTACGAGAAAATCCTACAGGTTCCCAACTATGGCATTTTTGACCTGGAGTCGGGAAGCTTGGAACTCTACCGCCTCGATGAGAACCAAGCCTATCAACTGGATTCAGCGGATGAGAATGGCCGTTTTTGGATTCCTCAGATGGAGTTGTTCCTCGGGTCTTGGCGAGGATGCCGTGAGAATCGGGATAGCTGGTGGCTACGCTGGTGGGATGAGCAGGAGCAACTCCTCCTGTGGGGCATTGAGCAGGTTGAGCGAGAGCGGCAACGGGCTGATGCCGAGCAGCAACGGGCCGAGCGACTGCTGGCCCAGTTGCGGGCCGCAGGCTTAGACCCCGAGGATTAAGGGGACGGCTGCCGCTGGACGAAGGCGGCGGTCTCGCGAACAAAGGCTTCGGGTTCTTCGTAGGGCATGACGTTTCGCCCAGGAATCACGGTTCCTTGAGCATTGGGGAGTTGGCTGAGATAGTCCTGGAGACGCTTTTGGGCAGAGTCATTTTTGCCGCGCTTGCTGATGCCAGATGCGGCTTCCCCGAATAGTACCTGAACCGGTTGTTGCAGTTGGCGGATGGCGGGGCCGTAGTCTTGACGCGAGAAACCGGCGAGGAAGGAAAAGACGGCATGGCGACTGGCGACATCGGCGGCCCCTTGCTGCAAGGTGTCCAACCAGTTCTCATCCACGTCCTTGGCTTGGGCAAAGAGTTTGTCTTGAGAGAACGATCGCAAAAAGGCTTCTCGGCGGGCATAGCGGTAGAATGCCCAGCCTAGGGGGGTATCGAAAAAGAGGTTCCAGAGGAGTTGATTTTGGCTGGGTTCGCTGGCACGAGTCATGACTTCCCAGGCGGGGGGACCCGACAAGACGAGGCCCGCTACGTGGTTGGGGGCTTGTTGGGCCAGGCGTAGGGCGACGGTGGATAGGGCCCCCTGGGCGACGAGGATGACCGGCTGCTGAATCACAGTTTTGAGGAAATGGTAGAGTTGGTTCGACCAATCCTCGGGACGATAGGCAATCCGAGGCATCTCGCTCTCGCCGCAGCCGAGTAGATCGGGAATTTGACACTCCCCAGCCTAAAGGCGTGGGGATTCTTCCTTCAACGATCCGACTTGCCCTGACAGGTTTGCACCAGCCAAAGTAGCGGTCAAATCTCCAGAAGCGTTTGGGTCTAAGACCCAAGTTCCGGTATGCCCTACCGTACTTAAGGCAGCGTTCAGGATGTTGATGGCAGCGTTGTGGTCTCTGTCTAACTCACAACCACACTGACAAACGTGAGTTCGAGTCGAGAGACTTTTCTTGACCACCGTGCCGCAACTCGAGCATTTTTGAGAGGTATAGGCAGGGTTCACCGCTACAGTTATCCTGCCGAATTTCACTCCAAAATACTCTAACCATTTCCTAAATTGATACCAACCAGCATCGTGAATCGACTTGGCGAGACAGTGGTTTCTCACCAGATTCTGTATCCTCAAATTTTCGTAGGCCACCAGATCGTTAGATTGGATTACGCAACGCGCCAGTCTCTTGGCGTGTTCCTCACGTTGCCGACTTATTTTGAGGTGTACTCGTCCGAGTCGATTGACGGCTTTTTTTCGGTTAGCAGAGCCTTTCTGTTTTTTACTCACCCTTCGGTGAGCGCGTTTGAGCTTTTTCTCGGCGTTTCGGTAAAACCTCGGGTTCGGTTCGCACTCCCCGTTGGAATCGGTGTAGAACTCAAGGAGTCCGACATCTAAACCCACGGTATTTCCTGACGGTTTGAGTTCTTCTCGAACCTCTACTTTGACGCAGAACTGAGCGTAATAGCCATCGGCTCTGCGAACCAGTCGAACCCGTTTGATTTGTTCTGTACCGTAAAACGCCAAATCCCAAGTTCCAATTAACTTGAGTCGTCCGATCCCTTTCTTGTCGGTAAAGACAATGTGTTTGGGGTCGAGTAACTTCCAACCGGAAGTTTTGTACTCGACAGAACGACCGTTTTTCTTGAACCTGGGATATCCTTCTCTTGGTGCGCGTTCCCTGGCGCCGTACGACGGCGCGGGGTCGCACCGCTTCTTGCCAGGAACAGACTGGCGACAGTTCTCGAAAAATCGAGAAATTGCCGACCAAGCACGTTCTGCTGAAGCTTGACGAGCCGTGCTGTTGAGTTCTCGAGCAAAGTCATACTCTCGGGCGAGTACCCGACAGTACTTGTTAAGGTCGTATTTGTTGACCCCAGGGGTATCCATCCAATAGCGCAGTGCCTTGTTACGAACGAACTGTGCGGTTCGGATCGCTTCGTCAATCGCCGCGTATTGGTGGGGCTTCCCTTTGATTTTGAACTCAAGAACAAGCATCGCACCGTTGGCATCGGTTGTGCGGACAATCTTGGCACAAAAAAGCAGGATTGTCAAAAGCCGTCCTAGAAGGACGGGGTTTTAGACCCAAAATTTTCGATAAAGGGGATTGGTTTGCTCCTGACGTTGCCATTCTTGGCAGAAGCGTTGCCAGAAGTGGCGGGATAAGCCAACGCCAATGGGATGAATCAGTAGTAGGGGGATTCCCTGCGATTGGGGAGGATGTTGCAGGGAATAGGCACAACGGTAGTTCCGCCAGTGGTAGGTTTGGCTAGGGAGAGTTTCCATGGGGTTGGCGTTGGGAAGCGTGGTGGGCATAACTGGCTGGGGGTTGCACGTCAGGTCTGGATCTATGCTATACAATCCTTAACAGTTAAACCCATACTTTCGGATTCGGCTCGGCTTGCTCATGGATTGCAAACTTCGTTTAAAGGCCCTGAACGTCCTGTTGACGCCCCCGTTTTGATGCCCTCTATGACAGCGAACTCCTTAAATCACTGCCCCCTCCTGGGATTTGATCCAGGCCGCGATAAGTGCGGTGTGGCTGTGATGGGGGACGGTGGCGAGGTGTTGGAGGCCCAAGTCGTGCCGAGCGATCGCGCCCTCGATACTCTCAAGGATTGGGCTAATCGCTTTCAAATCACGACTTTAATTATTGGCGATCGCACCACATCTCGGGAGTGGCAAACTCAGATTCGCCAACAACTTCCTCAGCTGACGATCATTACGGTTAACGAGCAAAATAGTACCTTAGAGGCTCGCGATCGCTATTGGCGTCTGCATCCACCTCGGGGATTTTCTCGTCTTATTCCCCAAGGGTTGCGACTGCCGCCTCGACCGATTGATGATATCGTGGCTATCTTACTGATAGAACGCTATCTCAGCTTGCCCTAATCAATGATGTTGCCCATGAGTCTTAGTCCCAAGGTTCGCACGACCCTGACCCTCGGTCTCGGTTTGCTGGTGATGGCCGTGGCGTTCTCAGTACGCTCTCGCAGTTTGACCGAAAATTTAAGTTCTGATTCCTCCGATGCGGTGAGTTCCTCCTGGCGACAAGAACAACTGCGTAAATCAGCATTGAGTCAGCCTTATTTGAGTGCGATCGCCCAAGCACAAACCAGTTTAGAAGTTGAGGACTATGAGACGGCGGTGGAGAACTTTAGCCGCGCGATTAGCCTGTATGGTAGTACGGCGCGAGGCTATCATGGACGGGCGATCGCCCGCTTGCAACTCGGCGACTACGAGGGGGCTATTGCTGATTTTAGCCAGGCCCTAGACTTTGACCCAAACGATGTCCGCACCTACACCAATCGCAGTCAAGCCTACGAAGCCATCGGCGAAATCGAGTCGGCCCTGCGGGACTACAACCGCGCTATCACCCTCAACCCCGAGTATCCAGAGGCTTACTTCAGTCGAGCCAGTCTCTACTTCCAACTCCGAGACTATGACGCGGCCCTAGACGACCTGAATGAAACCCTACTCCTACAACCCGAGTCCGCCAGAGCCTTTTATAATCGGGCCATGGTCTATCTCGAACTTGATCGGCTAGAGCGGGCCATTGCGGATTTAGAAACTGCCGAAGCCCTATTCCGCAAACAGGATGATTTCGCTTCGTCTGAATATACGCTCAACACCCTCAAACGCCTCAATGGGCGTTAGAGGAGATTTGGCGTTGCAATAGCCCCTATGATGGAACTGTAAGCACGTTAGAAATTTGGCAATTTAAACATTTGGCATGGGAACTGTCTGGGAACTCGACTTCTACTCCCGTCCTCTGGTGGACGAAACTCAAAAAAAACGCTGGGAACTGCTGATTTGCGAAAGTCCCTTATCGGTATCGCGATCGCCTGAAAGCCTCTTTCGCTATTCCCAATACTGCTCTAGTAGTACGGTGAACTCCACCTGGCTCAAGGAGGCCTTAAGCCAAGCGATGGCCGAAGCCTCGACCCCCCCGACGAAGGTACGCTTTTTTCGGCGACAGATGAACAATATGATCGTCAAGGCCTGCAAGGATATGGGGCTAGACGCTCAAGTGAGTCGCCGCACCTTAGCCTTGTACCAATGGCTCGAAGAACGGATGACGACGGTCTATCCTCAAGATCCTGACTACGAAGAAGCGGCCGTGCGATCGCCCTCAATCCGCTATGAAATTCAAGCGCCTCGTCCCCTTCCCGATGCCCTAGAAGGGAAAAAATGGGCCATGGTGAGCCTGGCGGCGGCTGATTTCGCCGATTTACCAGAATGGACGATTGATTTTGGCGAGTCTTTTCCATTGGAACTGTTGAACCTCTCCGGGGATACGGTGATTCCTGGCTTAGTCATCTACTCCCCCCGTGCTTTCCCCATCGCGGCTTGGATTTCAGGGTTGGAACTCGGCTTTATTAAGTTTGTCCCAACCCCTCGGCCCCGTTTGATTTTAGAAACAGAAGATGACTCGAGTTGGGTGTTAGCCGATCTAACGACGGAGCGCAGTGTCAACGATGCGAAAACCTTTGAGGAACAGAAAGGCAATGCCCAGGGTGCTCATTTCCTAGCGGTTCAATCCTCCCCGGAGGTGGAAGCCTTTGCCGGTTTCTGGCTGCTCCCGGAACTGAACTTACGCTGAGGCTGATTTAGGGTGTTGAGTCACACAAAATCTGAGTCATACAAAATAAGACAACTCGACTTATCAAAGCTTTGATTTGACTTGTTTTTTTACATTTGTTTTGTCTATTTTGTATTGTTTTTTATGCTGTAGCCGGTAGCTTCCGTGATGATCGAACAACTCCTAGATTTAGCCCTAAAACAGGGTGCAGACGCGGCCGAGGTCTTTCAATCGCGATCGCACGCTCGTCCGGTGTATTTTGAAGCCAACCGCCTCAAACAACTTGAGAGTGTGGAGTCGGAGGGAACCAGTCTGCGAATCTGGCGCCATGGACAACCGGGCCTGGCGGTGGCCTATGGGGAGGTTTCCCCTAAGGACTTGGTCCGTCGCGCCTTGAGCATCAGTCACCTCAATCCGCCAGAAGCCCTGGATTTACAGACCCCCTATCCCAGTTCTAATCTGGATGTGGGTCAAGCGGTCTCTGTGGAACAACTCCTGAGTTGGGGCCGCGAGAGTATTGAGCAAATCCGGGAGGGCTATCCAGAAATTCTCTGTACTGCCGCCTGGGAATGTGATCATGAGGAAACTCACCTGGCCAACACGGCGGGACTCAACTGCCACTATACGGACATTACCCTCAGTAGTGATCTGGCGGTGGAATGGGTGCGAGGGGATGACTTTCTCAGTGTCTCCGATGGGGAAAGCCAACGCGATCGCCTCAACCCCTCCCATATCACTCAGCCGATTTTACAACGGTTGGCCTGGGCCAAGGAGAATGTGCCTTGTCCGAGTGGTCGCCTCCCGGTGCTGTTTACGGCTAAAGCCGCTGATTTGCTTTGGGGAACGATCCAAGCGGCCTTAAATGGGAAACAGGCCCTGGAACAGGCTTCACCCTGGAGTTCTCAACTTCATAAACCGGTGCTCTCTCCCCAGATTACCCTGTCCCAACAGCCACACCTCGGTCCTTACAGTTGTCCCTTTGACGACGAAGGAACCCCCACTCGTCCTTTAACCTTCATCGAGGAGGGTGTGTTACAGCTCTTTTATTGCGATCGCCGGATTGGGCGGCGCTTGGGAAGTGGGAGTACTGGGAATGGCTTTCGTCCGGGACTGTCGAGTTATCCCACGCCGGGATTGTTTAATTTGATGGTTGAGCCAGGATCGGGGTCGTTGGAGGCGTTAATCGCTCAGTTAGATCAGGGCCTGATTGTGGATGAAATTCTCGGTGGAGGCGGCGGCCTATCGGGAGACTTTTCGGTCAATGTGGCTCTCGGCTACCGGGTGGAGAAGGGCCAGGTTCTAGGACGAGTCAAAGATACGATGGTCTCGGGCAATGTATACACCGCCTTACGGGAGGTGATTCGCCTGGGGGGAGATGCCCGCTGGAATGGCTCCTGTTACACCCCTTCGATAGTAGTGGACGGACTTTCGGTGACGGGACAGGCTTAGATTTCTTAAGTTGAGGTTAACTCTCCTGGGACCCGTTCGAGCGAGGACTGGGGTGGGGCAGGTCCTCCCCGAGGATGGGGCCGAGGGCTTCTGAGAGAGCTTTGGGGTCCATAAAGACGACTTTTGAGTTTTCACTTTGACTGAGCTTAAAGCTGGAGTCTACATAGCGTTGGGTCATGAAAAAGTGGAGAATCTCTCGGGCATTTTCACGGGACTCTAGGGCGCGGGCAATGTAGCGCATATATTCAGCGGTTCCTTCGGCTTCGAGAATCGAGGCCCGTTTCTTGATTTCTGCGGCTCGTTCAATTTCCATCGATTCTAAGACGGTGGCGGAGGGGTTAATCTTCTGAATATCAACCCGTAAGACTTTCACGCCCCATTCATGGGTTTCATCTTCAATTTGTTCTAAGAGAACTTGGTTGATTTCCGATCGCGCCGTCACAGTACGGTCGAGTTCCCGTCGTCCAATTTCGGCGGCAATAATGGTACTGACACGGTTTTGTAGGGCGGCGGCGACATCCTCAATTTCATAGTAGGCCATCTCTAGGTTAAAGATGCGCCAGTACACCACTGCCAAGACTTCCAAGGAGACGTTATCTTTTGTGATGGCAAGCTGAGGCTCAATGCGACAAAACTGTTCGCGGGTGGTGTCTTCCCAGACGATACTCTCGATGACGGGGGCCACAAAGCTTAATCCTGCCTCTAGGGTGCGATCGTATTTTCCTAAACGCTCGACGAGGGCGAGGTTTCCTTGATTGATGATCTTAATCCCGGCGACGGCATAACCGATGGCCGAGAGCAGGATGGCAGCCAAAATAGAGTTCATGGGTTTGTTTGGGAAGAGATGGGAGCTGAGCGGCGATAGGGGTGCAGTCTGAGGGCGAGAGATTGGGGTGACGGAGACGGGAGTGGGATATGATCAATGAGGGGTCTGTGAAACCCTCCCAGACTTATGTTGGCACTTTTGAACTCCACTGGATAACAGCGAATGATGAATGATTACGACTCCCTCTACGTTGGTTTAGTTCGCAATCTTTCTAAACGAAAACGTCAGGCTCTTTCTGAAGAACTCGAAACCCTCATCGAAGCGATTGAGAACGAAGGCTATACCTTTGCGGATCTCATCGGTGCGGTTCGTGATATCTTACGCCGTCGCAAGTCGGGGGGCTACTGGACTGATTGTAGCACTGACCTCGATCGCGCTTTTGAGTCCGCCCAACGGGCCCAGGAGAAGCGTGAGGAGCGCGATTTACGGGAGTTCCGTGAGGAACGGGAGGAGGAGCGCGATCGCATTCAGGAGGAGGATGATGACGCGGATTGGCGGGAACGGGATAACCCGCTGGTGGGCTAACGTGCGGGGTTGTCGAGGGTGAGAAAGTTCTCTAAGGCCTCAGTCATGCGCGGGGGCCAACGACGAACCCCTCGCACCCAGTCCAAATCGCGATAGCGGCCATCCAATCCAGCGGCGGCTACCCAGTTACTTTCGGCTTCTCCCCGTTTCCCCATCTCCCATAAGACGGCGGTGAGGGCGGCTCGCATATCGGCAAACTGAGGATAACGGCGTACGAGATTTCGCATCTCTTGCAGAGCGTCCTCGGCCTGTTGGTTTTGGTAGAGGGCCAGGGCGTAGTTGGCTCGGGCCAGGGCGAAATCAGGGGCCCGTTCCATGGCTTGGCGGTAGTCGGCGATCGCCCCAGACCAATCTCCCTGTCCGGCTTTGGCGTTGCCCCGGTTGTTGTAAGCGGCGACGTCATCGGCTGATCGCTCTAAGACGCGGTTATAGTCAGCGATGGCTTCAGACCAACGCCCTAGGGCTTCATAGGCGGTTCCTCGGTTGAGATAGGTATCGGGGAACTCGGGAGCCAGTTCAATGGCGTGATTGTAGTCGTCTAGGGCGGCTTCGAGCTTGTTTTGGCTCACCCGCACGTTGCCACGATTACTCCAGAGGGCGGGGTTTTGGGGGATTTGTTCGATGAGGGCATTGAGGAGGGCTTCGGCTTCTTCAAAGTTGCCCTGTTGGGCAGCCTCGCGGGCGCGATCGCTGATCTGTTCGAGTTCCTCGATGACGGCGTCACTGAGGGATGGCTCGGCTTGGGCGTTGGCGGGGTGTCCGAGAAGTAACCCGAGGCTACAGAGTAGGGCCAGCAGTAGGCTGAGGATGGGGGCCATGGCCCCTGAATTGCCCTGTAACGTTCTACATAAATGTGGAAGCTGTGGTATCTGAATCAAGCCCATAGACGCGTCCCAAGTGTGAGATCTCTGAGGGTATTAATATAGCAGTTGGGAGTTCTCCGTGGGGTCTCGCTCCGGTTTCGCCCGAGGCCCCGGCTAGGTGCAGTCCCGGCGATGAACGGGTAACTCGATACAAATTTCAGTCCCTGAGTTAAACGCCTCGTTCAGATACAGTTTACCCTGATGACCCTGGACAATCGCTTGATAGCAGGTGGATAGCCCGAGGCCGGTTCCTGAACCCACGGCTTTGGTGGTAAAGAAGGGATCGAAGATGCGATCGCGAATCTCTGGGGCAATCCCTGGCCCGTTATCGGCAATAGAGACGCGAACCCAATCTTCTGATAAGACCTCGGTTCGTACGCGAAGCTCTCCGGCTTGCTCCTGTTCGTCTAGGGCATCTAAAGCATTTTCAATTAAGTTGAAAAAGACCTGATTGACTTGTCCAGGATAACAGGCAACTTGCGGCATCTCTTGGCTATAGTCTTTCTCGATTGTGAGGTTGGCATGGAAGCGCAGCCGCAACATGGATAAACTACTTTCTAGGCATTCATGGAGATTGACGGGCTTGATTTCAGCTTCGTTTAAATGGGAAAATGTTTGCAGCGATCGCACCACATTATGAATTCGCTCACTCCCCTCACGCATGGACTTGAGCATATTCGGGAAATCTTCCTGAATATAGTCAAAGTCTAAGTCTTCTTTTAAGGTGATGGCAGTGTCAGTGTTTAACGATGCCAAGCCTTCCAGGAGTGAATCGCCATACTCTTGAACATAGTGTAAATTAGCAAAAATAAAGTTATTCGCGTTATTGATTTCATGGGCGACTCCGGCAGCCATTTTGCCCAATCCTGAAAGTTTTTCAGTTTGGATTAACTGCAACTGAGTCGATTGCAGCCGGTCTAGGGTAGATTGTAATTCTTGGGCTTGCTTTTTGGTTTGATTGTACAACTCGGCTTGTTGAATACCAATAGCAATTTGTTCTGCTAATTGCCCCAATAAAGAAATTTCCCCCTCTTGCCATTGACGAGGTTCGTCACAGGCTTGGGCGAGGAGTAATCCCCATAAATAGAGCTGTCCTTGTTGACAGTGGGTGGGTTTGGTGACAATGGGAACAATCAAGTTGGCCTTGACCGAAATACTACTTAAAAACTGACGATGACAGTCGTCAAGTCCGGGGTCATTGGCAACATCATCAATGGCGCGAACTCGCCCTTGTAGATAGAGTTGACTATGTTCTCCACCAAAACAATCATCACAGGTTTTTTGATGAATAATCGACCATTGAGGCTGGCGAACATCCTCAACCACTACATCCCCATCCCATTTCCCCTGTTGACCGTTGATAAACTGATACACCACCACGCGATCAGTATCTAATAGACTTCGGATACCGGTCACAGCCGTTTGTAGAATTTCTGGCACGTCTAAGGTACTCCGCACTCGCTCAGTCATGAGCCGTAAGAGGGATTCTCGTTCAGCCTGGGCCTGAGAACGGGCAAATAATTCTGCTTGTTGAATGGCGATCGCAATCTGATCCGACAGTTGCAACATTAAATGGCTTTCCCGAATACGCCAATGGCGGGGACCCCTACATTGATGCACAATCAGAAGCCCCCAAAGTTCTGGGAGATCTCCTTCTTGATTTTGACCGATGAGAATTGGAACAATTAAATTGGCTTTAACATCCAAATTTCTCAAGAAGTTGGCATGACACGCATCTAAATCTAAGTCGGTGTCAATGTTATTGATGGCCCGGACTCGTCCTTCTCGATATAAATGGGCATATTCCCCAGAGAAACAATCATCGGCTCCCATATTTCCGAGGACAGATCTCCAAGACTCGGTCACATCTTCAACGACAACTCGACCTTTCCAGTCATCCTGAAACTGATAGATGACAACGCGATCGGCCTGAAGCAGACGGCGCGCTCCTTCAACGGCTGTTTGCAGGATTGTCTGAGCATCGAGGGTATTCCGAATTTTGTTGGTGACTAACCGCAAAAAGGCTTCTTGGGCGGCCGCCTCCTGACTGGTTTGGTATAAGCGGGCCCGATCAATAGCAATCCCTAATTGACGGGCCACCCCTTGCAAGAGTTGGGCTTCCCAGGCTTCCCATTGGCGAGGGCGATCGCATTGATGCAGGCCAAGAATACCGTTGACTTCACCCTGATAACGGGTGGCGATGGCCAACATGGACTTGATTTGTAGGGACTCCAGGGCGTCTCGGGCTTTAACCCCTAATCCAGGAAATTGGAGCATTTCTCGCTCACTAACCGGTGTATCTTCAGACATTAACGTCTGAATATGGGTGTTATCCTGGGCTTCAATTTTGAGGCCAATTTGGCTGGGATACTCCCCATTAATGTATTCACCTCGGGTCACTAAGGTATCCCGATTGCCGTCTTCTTGCACAATAACACTGGCCCGGCTACAGTTGAGGGTCTGACAGAGGAGACGACAGGTGGTGTTCAGAATCGCTTCAAGTTCTAGGGTACTACTGAGTTCTGTGTTGATTTTGTTAATTAGGTTGGCCACTTGAACTTGACGTTGCAAGTCCAACGTTGAATCCATTGTTGAATCCCCTGGTGTTTCTGGGGTGGTTTGGGATGTTTGCTCTAACTCCCCCCCGCTGACAGGGTTAGAGGAGGGTCTATTGACGGGGTCAGACCCTTTATTGTGGCGCGGGTTGGTGGAGGGAAGGGAGAAAGACATAGGGGATTCAGGGGTACTAAAACATTGAGGATTACGTTAAAGTAAATGCCTCATGACGGAGATGAGGGAGATTTCAGTGGTTTAACCGCGTGCATCCTGATGCGGCGATGTCTATCGAAACGGTAGCGCAGGGCATAGCTGATTTCCCCTTATTGTCCTTAAAAAAATGTGAACTTGCAACTGGGATCGCCGGTTATATCCTTTGCCAATCCGTGATAGGTTACATTTTGCTCGGACAACGTTGGCAAAACGGAGTCGATCCGTCATGGTTATGGTTTTGCATCATGGACTAGATAACCTAGTAGCCCAGGGACTCTGGGGAACGGAAACAGCCTGTCAAGTCGGTCTATCGGGGGTCTATGACCTAGATAAGTGGCGCGGGGCAGGAATATCCAATCGTGAGGTTGGGAGAGCCTGATGCTCTACCCGCTAGGGTGAGCATCGGGAGGATGTCACGAATGATACGTCTAGAATATGACTCAAGAGAGGAGGAGGTGATGAGTCTGGCTCACCAAGGTGACGAGCGAGAGGCTTGGTTGGCGATCGCCCTGGGGAACTCGCGCCTGCATTGGGCCCGGTTTGAGGCTGGGGCGATCGCAGCGATGGGCCATAGTCCTCATTTTAGAGCGTCTGAGACGAGGGCATCTCTGGCACAACGGCAATGGTGGTCATGGTTAAGGTCAGGGATGCCTCTAATCGTCGCCAGTGTGGTTCCCCAACAGCTTCAACTGCTATGTCAGTTTCTGCCTGAGACCAGCCCAATGTACAGTCTGACAACTGATTCCCTTCCCTTGCAAGGACTTTATCCTGGGTTTGGTTTAGATCGGGGCTTGGCGGGGTTAGGGGCCGGGGAACGTTGGGGCTTTCCGGTTCTGGTGGTTGATGGAGGAACGGCTCTGACGCTGACGGGGTTTGACGGAGGGCGATCACTAGTTGGAGGGGCGATCGCCCCAGGGGTGGCGCTACAATCCCGGGCCTTGTGGGAGGGGACGGCGTTACCCCAGACGCACAACTCCCAAGATTTAGGTCTTCCATCTCGTTGGGCTTTAGAAACCGGCGAGGCAATTCGCAGTGGCATTATCTATACGTTATTGGCGGGGGTTGAACAATTTATTCAATCCTGGTACCAGCGGTTTCCGGATAGTGCCGTGGTGTTTACGGGAGGAGACGGGGCGATGTTGGCGGCCGGTCTCGGCCAGCTTGCTCCCGAGTTAGGGTCAGATTGGCAGGTTGATCCTGAAGTGCTGTTTTGGGGGATGGCGGCGATATGGACCCACAAAAAGACAGTTCAAAATAAACAATAAAATCTTGAAAGCCTTTTATTTTAAATAATCCCAGGCAGCATGGTTGTATTGTATTGGTGGCTAAAGAAGCTCCTATTCGTCGTCATTTCTATCGTCATTACAGCTTGGGGGAATCTCCTCAACTAAGGAAAATTCTGCATCCTTGAGATTTCCTAAGGTTACCCAACCTCCGACGGGGAAGGGCAAGACGCTACAGGGAGTCAGTTGTAACCATTCTGGGGAGTCCGAATCAGGACGCTGCATCGTTTCAACAATGAAAAACTGATTTTCATTGGGAAAGGTACGGGGCGGAGCGGATGTGCCTGGAGTGCTATAAAGCTCGATGGGACGGTTGAAACGCAGGATATCACCGACACCGATGGGGGTGGGATCTTCAAGTTCAGCGGCAATTCCCTCCTCTTCAGGCACAGCCGTGGGGGCCGCGTCCGGTTCTGTGACCCCATTGTCAGACCCCTGTTGCTGGCTGAGGGCATAGGCAACGCCTCCGAGGACTCCTGCGAGGAGCGCAATCAGCAGGGTCATTCGCAGCCAGTTTCGCTGGTTGGGTTTTGGGGTCGGCTGAACTTCAGTTGGGGCAAGATCGTTTGAGGTGGGGGTTTGGGTTTCGGCATCGTCCTCATCGCCGAGGAAGCCCACGGTTTCATCTCGATCTGGCGGCAGGGAGCGGGGTAGTTTTTCGAGGCAGTTCAGTAGATCTTGGGTTGAGGGAAGATGGGTGGGCTTTTTTTCAACGCTGAGGTGAAGTAGGGAAATGGTGACATTGTCATGGCCATTTTGACTGTTGGCAATCTCGATGAGTTTGCCCACAGCTTGCTGAAGGTTGGTTCCATGATTGAGCAGGGGCTGAATCTCCCGTTGCCAAATGCGCTCAACACGATCATAGTCGCTGAGTCCGTCGGAACAGAGCAGACAGATGCAATCCTCGTCGATGACAAAGTGGGTGGTGGTGGGGTGGAGGTTGTTGGAGGACCCCATGCCCAGGGCTTGGATGAGGGAGCCGGCGGCGGGTCGTTGTAGGGCTTCTTGATAGAAGGCGTAGCCAAGGCGCACTTCACGACTGGCTACGTCGTCATCGATGGTGATGGGATAGCAATTATGACGGGTGATGAGATAAGCGCGACTATCGCCGATATGGGTGATGTAGAGGTCTTGTTTTTGAGCTAGGGCCATGACAAGGGTGGTTCCCATGCGTTGGCGACCATGGCGTTGTTCTTGGTTGTTGCGATCACTGATGGCATCGTTGGCTTTGAGGATGGCATCTTCAATCCCTTGCAGGAGGTGGTTGCGCTCGGGGGGACGGCGACGATCGCGGAAGGGACGCAGTTGTTGTTCAACGACGTGGATGGCTAGGTTGGAGGCGATATCTCCCCCCTCATGACCGCCAACGCCGTCACAAACCAGGGTTAGGGGATATTGTTCGGAGCTGCCCCGTTGACCGTTGACGGGATAGCAGGCATCTTCGTTGCGGGCGCGACTGGGGCCGCGATCGGTACGAGCGGCGACTCGGGTTTGGTAACGGTGGCGATCGCCCACCTTTTGGATGGCCCGTTCGAGGGCGGTGATGAGTTGGCGATCGCTTTTAATGTTGCCTTCGATGAGGCGATGGCACAGTTGGTTGAGGTAGTCTTGGATGGGGGGAGCGGTGCGTTCGATGAGACCACTCCAAAAGCGACCGAGGCGATCGAGGGTTTGAGGATGCAGATCAGCGGCGAGATGGGAGAGGCGCACCATGCCCCCTTCGACTCGCAGGCGATCGTAGTCCAGGAGACTTGAGGCGACTCCTTCTTGGCAGCAGGGTTGCCAGAGACGGGCCATTTGCCAAAGCCAGTTGAGTTGACGCAGGGGGGAGGCGTCGGCCCATTTTTCTTTGAGGCTCGGTTGCAAGATCCAAACCCCTGAGGGGCCGCAACGAATGGGGGCTTCGTCCAGGAGCCAGATTGAACGCCCTTTGAGTTGTGAGGGGGCCCCGGCTCGTCCGTAGAGTTGGGGGACGTGCCAACGGTAGGGGAACAGTCGTAGATAGGGTTCGAGTTGGGGGGGGACGACTTCGGGTAAATCAGGGAAGTTGCCAGGGCGGGTATCGAGGACGACGCGATCGCCTTTGTGCCAGTAGCGATCGCACCAGACTTCGCCGAGATCGAGGTCATCCCAATCTCGACTCAGTTGGCTATCGTCGGGATCGCGCAGGACCATTGCCCAGAGATAACGCTTGGGAAGGGGGGTTCGACAAACTTGGCAAAACTCGTGGCGTTCGTCATTGACAGCCTGACAGGTGGGATTGGGGCAGTACAACTTTGCCAAGTTTTCTTCCATGAGGCTTGTGCAGGGCAAACAGTTCAGCTGCGGATTGCGTGACCGCTTCACCATTGTAGCTCTCTCTTGCTAACGGGATAGATTCCCTGGGGGAGATTTTGAGGGTGTGTCCTATGGTATACGCCCTGGGGGTGTCACCCATCAGGGTTAGTCCTAGGGTTTGAGGGGGTCAAAGATAGACAGGCATTGCTATGCCGTGCTTTGGGGAGACCCCGGATGCTTGTCACAATTTGTAACATAAAAATTGGAACCGGAGCTGGGCACAAACCGTCTTAAGCTGCCACTGGGCAAAGGTTTGAGCTAATGTTGGCTCGTCTTTTCTGACTCGTCTACCTTGCTGGAACTGTGATCTAGGTAGTCGGGCGATCGCTCGGGGGAGGGAAAGGCTAGGATAGGATGGATTGCCCAGTACTTCGGCTGATGCGATCGCCATGTCTGATGACCTAACTCTCCATCGTTGACTCACTCTTCGCGAGTTAAGAACTGTTATGCGCTATTCCTCTTTTGCTTTTTCTCCCTCTCGCCTCGTTGTTCTTGATGCTGGAGTGGACTCGGTTCAATCTCTCGCGGCTGGGGTGCGCTCTGGGGTGGAGGTCTTGATTCTGCGGGGCGATCGCGATGGAGTGGGGCAGATTACCGAGGCGATCGCCGCTCGGCCAGGTTTACAAGAATTGCATATTATTGCCCATGGTTGTCCGGGGTCTCTGAGACTGGGAAACGGTGAGCTGAATTTGCA
This sequence comes from Sodalinema gerasimenkoae IPPAS B-353, assembly GCF_009846485.1. Classification (GTDB taxonomy): domain Bacteria; phylum Cyanobacteriota; class Cyanobacteriia; order Cyanobacteriales; family Geitlerinemataceae; genus Sodalinema; species Sodalinema gerasimenkoae. Next base: position 3,372,769 of record NZ_ML776472.1, on the reverse strand, counting down.
GAGACTGAGGGATACGTCTTCAGGTGTACAGGCTTGGGGTGAGGGCAAAGAAGATTGGGCGATCGCCCTCTATGGCTGTCAGGTGGCCGCTGGGGATGCGGGGGCGGAGTTTATTGAAAAATTACATCATCTGACGGGGGCGACGATTTCTGCCTCGACTCAGGTGGTGGGTCATAGCAGTTTGGGCGGTACTTGGGAGTTGGATGTCCAGCAAGGTCTGGGCCGAGTTCCTGCGGTGGTGCTGGATGAGTCCGTACGGCGATCGGTTGTGGAAGTATTTCCAACCTTTGACTTAGGTCCTAGCCCCGCCAACCAAGTGCTTGCAATTACGCGTGCCCAATTGCTGGGACTGAATGGCGACACTGAACTTTTTCCTGAACAGGTAACAACGGCACGAGGAATAACTCTTGATTTCCAAGCGGGAACTACATTTAACTACGATCCTAGAAATTTGGATGTTTTCCGAGCGCTTCCAGAGTTTCAAGCCAACAATGACGATACCTTCATTATTGATGAATTGAACTTCAGAGCCAGTCCCGATGGAACGACCTTTCCAAATCGCACTGCTCTTATTAAAATACGGGGAGTCAATGAAGCTCCAGTCGCCTCAAATTTCTCTGTTGGCATTGGTGATCCGCCGATCCTAAAAACTGAAACCTTTGTAGTCAATAACACAGGCAATAGTAAGTCATTACGTCAAAACGCCACGGATATTGACAACGATGACGATGACCTCGTTTTCAGCGGGCCCGACACCAGTTCTCGGGGGGCAACGGTTACCATCAACGAGGATGGAACCTACACCTATGACCCTCGAAATGTTGATGAGATTCAACGCATCCCTGATGGTCAAACCATTACGGACACCTTCCAATATACCGTAGAAGATCCCGGTGGACTGACCAACTCAGGAACCGTTACCGTTCAAATCCGAGGCTTAAACACAGCGGTTGTTGCCAACGATAACGAGGCCAACGTACGACGGGGTGAATCCGTCACCATTCCAGTTCTGGCGAACGACACCAACATCGAGGGTGGTCCCATCACCATTCTCGACTTCCAAGCCAGCACCGACAACGGAGGCAGTATTAGCCGTAGTGGTGACTCATTAGTTTATCGTGCCCCCAATGACTTTATTGGACAAGACACCTTTAGCTATATTGCCGCCAACCTAGGGGGAAGTGACAGCGCCAACGTCACCATTACGGTTAACACTCCCCCTAACGCCTCCAACGTCACCGCCTTTAGTGAATCAGCCGCACAACCGATTCGTATTGCTGTCCTAGACAACGACAGTGACCCCGACGAACCGTTTGGGGATACCATCAGCGTCAAGAGTACTGATGAGTTGCCCCGACGGGGTGGCCGCCTCAGCATCCTCAGCACCGGAGAAATTCTCTACACCGCTCCGAGTGGCTATAACGGACCTAACCGTTTCCAATACACCATTGAAGATAGTCTCGGCGCCACCGATACCGCAACCGTCGTCATTAACCCCCCCAGAGCGCAAGACGACTCCTTCCGCACTCGTCCTGATCAAGTCTTGCGGATTCCGGTGCTGGAGAATGATGAAGTCTTTAGTAATGTCTCCATTGTCGCCTTTGACACCGAAGGACTCAACGAAGGCTCCATTACTCGGGATGGGGATCAACTCGTCTATGTGGCCAAACCCGGTTTTGAAGGCTTTGATTACTTCGAGTACACCATCGAAGACATTGATGGCAACCGTTCCACCGCTATGGTGGAAGTGCTTGTCTCCCCCAGTGTGCGCACTCCCGAAGAAGAGGAAGCACGCCGTCGTGATCCCGAGAATCCTTTTGGCAATATCGGCAGCACCATTCAAATTCCACCCATTCCCGATCGCGGCCCCAATCCAACGGTCGACAGTCGGGAGGTTCCCGCCGATAGTGAAGACTTTGTTCTCATCGGTGATGCCAATGCCAACACGCTCGTGGCCCGGGATGGGGCCAATAATGCCATTGCTGGGTTAGAAGGGAACGATAATATCTTTGGGGGCACAGGGGACGATACTCTCTTTGGTAACCAGGGTAATGACTTTATTCGCGCTCGTGCCGGGAACAATCTCATCTTTGGTGGTGCAGGGGATGATTATATTGAAGCGGGCCCCGGTAATGACACTATCTATGGGAACCGTGGCAACGACATGATTAAGGGCAGTTCTGCCGATGACTTAATCTTTGGTAACTCCGGTGTGAACCGCATTGATGGGGGGTCAGGCAATGACACGATTATTGGTGGTGTTGACCCGGATATTATTACCGGAAATGCGGGTAACGATATCATCGCCGGTGGCGGTGGGGATGACCGCATCCAAGGAGGAGATGGGAATGATTTAATCTTTGGCAATGAAGGGAATGACCTGCTTGATGGGGGTCGTGGTGATGACACCATCTACGGTGGAAAAGGTGACGATACCATCTATGGCAGTGCTGGCAATAACCGCCTCAAGGGAGATTTGGGTAATGATGTGCTCGTCAGTGGCAGTGGCGCAGACTCCTTTGTCTTGGAGGTTCCTGATGATGGTTCGGTGGATCTGATTCTCAACTTTAGTCCTGACCGGGGTGATAAGTTGGTGGTTTTGGGCGGCTTTGATGCCTCTGATATTATTGTTCAACCCAGTGGTGACAATAGCCTGATCCGCATTGCCAATACAGATATTACTCTGGCTGTCTTACAAAGCACTCCCTTTGATCTGATCGGCCCTGAAGATTTTGTGTTTGAGTAATGACTTGAGTTAGCTTGGGGCTTCCCTGCCCCCAAAAAACTATCCGCTCTTACTTGTGAGTACGAAATACGCACCAAACAGTAAGAGCGGTCTAGCGGATCTTCAAATTGGAACCTGACTGCCGGAAGGAACTCTAAGTTCGTTTGTCTTCCAACGCACAATACAGCACCAATGGCGCAAGCGATTGCTTAGAGAACAGCCCCGGCACACAGCCGGCAAAGTCCAATTTGGAGACCCTTGCAACTACTACTATCTTGCATGGACATCACCTCCAAATCGTGAAACAACTTAAGAACACAGGGTTCTTACTGCTGTTAGGATAACACAGGTTTTCAAAGATGGGCGAGATATGAGCAATTGACTGAGATCGCCAGCCCATTGGCTCACAAAAATCCCCCTACAAGAATTCTTGCAGGGGGGAAGGGTCAACAGAATTGACCCTGGGGAAAAATCGTGAACCTTAGAGTGCGTTACCGCGAGGCAGAACCTCCTCGGGGAACTCAAAGTTTTGGTGGGGTTGGTCAGTCGGAGCCATCCAAGCCCGAATCCCTTCATTGAGAAGGATATTCTTGGTGTAGAAGGTTTCAAATTCGGGGTCTTCAGCAGCGCGAATTTCTTGGCTGGTGAAGTCATAGGCCCGCAGGTTTAAGCCAAGTCCGACAACACCGATGGCACTCATCCACAGTCCCGTCACAGGAACAAAGAGCATGAAGAAGTGTAACCAGCGTTTGTTGGAGAAGGCAATCCCGAAAATCTGAGACCAGAACCGGTTGGCGGTCACCATGGAGTAGGTTTCTTCGGCTTGGGTGGGTTCAAAGGCGCGGAAGGTGTTGGCACCTTCACCATCTTGGAAGAGGGTGTTTTCCACAGTTGCACCGTGAATGGCGCACAGAAGTGCCCCACCGAGGATGCCGGCAACGCCCATCATGTGGAAGGGGTTGAGGGTCCAGTTGTGGAACCCTTGGAAAAAGAGAATGAAACGGAAAATGGCCGCCACACCGAAGCTAGGAGCGAAGAACCAACTCGATTGTCCCAGGGGATAGAGAAGGAACACGCTCACGAACACGGCGATGGGACCGCTGAAGGCGATCGCGTTGTAAGGACGCAATCCCACCAGACGGGCAATTTCAAACTGACGCAGCATGAAGCCAATCAGTCCGAAGGCGCCGTGGAGGGCGGTAAAGGTCCAAAGTCCACCGAGTTGGCACCAGCGGGCAAAGTTCCACTGGGCTTCGGGACCCCACAGGAACAGCAGGGAGTGACCCAAGCTGTCAGGGGGGGTGGACACGGCAACGGTCAGGAAGTTGCAACCTTCGAGGTAGGAAGATGCAAGACCGTGGGTATACCAGGATGTGACAAAGGTGGTTCCGGTGAGCCAACCGCCGACGGCGAGGTAGGCACAGGGGAACAAAAGAATACCGGACCAGCCGACAAACACGAATCGATCGCGCTTGAGCCAGTCGTCAAGTACGTCGAACCAGCTTCTTTCTGGTGCGCGACTTACAGCGATGGTCATAGAGTCTAACTCCGAATGAGTGCGTCAAATCGTTGGGCAACGTCCCAGGAAGGCATCGTTGAGAAGAATGATAACAAGGTGTTCCCGAGAAGTTTACGATTCTTTACTATGGTACTCATTTTTCTTAAAAAGATCCACTCTGGCTCCAGATGATTTCGGTCTTGGGCAAGATTCTGGCCGCGATCGCGGCCCAATCTACCGACATCCGATACAGTAGTTAACAGTCACAGTTTTAACGTTCATTGCGACGGTAGGCTTCATTACTTATATGTTTACGATTGACCTGATCCTGAAATACACCCCCATGCCCCTGTCTGTGCAACGGAAGGATGAAGAGGGGGCCGAGTCTCTCTACCGAGAGATCTGTGAGGCGATGAACTCTGGGAATCCCAAGGTTCTCGAACTCACCTGTGAGGGCAAAATCGAGAAGCGTCTGAGTGTCGCCACGAGTGAATTAGTGGCGGTACAGGTGTCTCAGAAAGGTCCGGCTGGGGGCGATCGCCAGCCAGGATTTTTTGTGGCCACCGCTGAGTCTTAATGGCATCAAGGTCTACACATCCCGCCATTACGGTGCGGGATGTCTCATTTGAATGGAACTCGGGCAGCGTTGTCCTCAATCACTGTAGTCTGGAGGTTCCGGCGGGAGAGTTTTGGATGCTCCTGGGAACCAATGGCAGTGGTAAGTCAACGCTGCTGAGGATTTTAGCGGATTTACTGCCTCGCAACGGGGGCCAGGTGGAGATGCAGGGCCAGGTAGGGTTTGTGTTCCAAAATCCTGATCATCAGTTGGTGATGCCGACGGTGGGGGCGGATGTGGCCTTTGGTTTAGTCGAAGAACGTCTTACGGTTCCTCAGGTGCGGCAACGGGTGACGGAAGCCCTAACCTTGGTGAATTTACAGGCCCTGCAACAACGGCCCATTTATGCCCTCAGTGGGGGGCAAAAACAGCGGGTGGCTATTGCGGGGGCGATCGCCCGCCATTGTGATATTCTCCTGCTCGATGAACCTACGGCGTTACTCGATCCTGAGAGTCAGACGGATTTGGTGCAGCAGGTGAGTGAGTTAGTTCGCCAGCGACAGATGACGGCGTTGTGGGTGACTCATCGTCTGGATGAATTGGATTATTGTGATGGGGCCTTTCTCCTCGAAGGGGGGCGGGTGGTGGATTCGGGGGAGCCGGAACGCCTGAAACGCCGCTTGATGTCCCAAGGCTGACGGGTTATCGGGGCCTGGATGACCGCCTCGTCTAAGAAATGAAGAGTCGGAGGGGAGGGTGGCACAAAACTCAACAATGGGCAATGATGTTAAGCAAAGATGTAGTTACACTTGTTCGTCTTTGACCCCATACGTTTTTCTGAGCTTGTTAAAATGCCACGTTCTTCAACCCCCGTAACCCTCCTTGTCGATGGGTATAACATCATTGGTATCTGGTCAGCTCTGCGCGATGTCCGCGATCGCGATGGCTTAGAAGCCGCCCGCAGAGAGCTAATTGAATCGTTAGTGAACTACAGTGCCTTTCATGGCTATGAGGCGCAAGTGGTTTTTGATTCTCAATATCGTAATTCCCGAGGGATGCGAGAGGTGATTTCTCGTAACCTAGCGGTGCAATACACAGATTTTAATCAAACCGCAGATACTTATATCGAAAAACTCTGTGCGGTGCGGGCCAGACAACGAGCGCCCTTTGCCTCTCGCACTATTGTCGCCACGAGCGATCGCGCGCAACAATTAACGGTCGTCGGCTATGGTGCGGAGTGGATGTCGGCGGATCAACTCCATTTGGATGTGAAGGCCACTCAGCAACGGATGCGCCGTCGTCAACGCAGTAAACCCAAGCGGGCCAGTCGTCCTTTTCTGGGAAGTCGCCTCGATCCCATTGCCCAGCAACGACTGGCTCAGTTACGCCGAGGTTATTAATCCCCCCCGGGGTGGTAGTTTCAGCCCCCATCTGGGGAATTTCAAAAAAAATTCTCAAACCCCTTGCCAAAACCAAATCCCTGAGCTAAGATTGATAATGCGTTGGGAAAAAACGCGCCGACAATCCTCAGTAGCTCAGCGGTAGAGCGGTCGACTGTTAATCGATTGGTCGCTGGTTCGAATCCGGCCTGGGGAGTTTTACAAATCGGCAGGGGCGAAAAATCTTTCGCCCCTGCCGATTTGTATACCATCCAACGAGTTGCACCTGATTTCCAGAAGGCTCCCTTTTGGATTATTGTTGAGATAGCCGTTGCACATCTCGTCCCCCCAAGAGTTGATGAGTCTCCTGCAACAGATCCGGGATAATCTGAGCGTGGGGACTGTCTCGTAACACCTGTAAGAGCGACCGCTGATTCACCTCTTTAGCCGGCTTACCGGGGAACCAATGACCGCCATTTCCCAGCAGGTTATAGCGCATTTTGCCATAGTCAATCATGTCGTAGGCGATCGCCAAGTTCCGTAACCAGAGAATTACCGGGATATTCACCTCACCCGGCGTTTGATGATACTCCGGCAGGCCCTTAAACCAGGAAGAATACCAGTCTTCACCTAAACGGGCGATCGCCGCCGTTTCCAGACGCTCTAAAATTGGCGGTAGAATCTCATCCGCACGTTCTAACAGGGGTAAGGTTTTGAGATGTTCATCAAAATCCGCCGGGCGGGCCGCCCCTAAACTCAGGGTATGAACTTGTGGGTGACTCAAACAAAAAAGATTGTTAAACACCAGCGGCGAGAGAGGTTGACATAACTCCACCAACCGAGGCGAGGGTTGATATAACAATCCCCCCTTATTCGATGGACTGATAATAAATATCCCCATATCATGGTGTCGCGCCGCCTCAATGGCCGACCAATTGGCTTGATTGATATAGTACCAATGCAGATTCACATAATCGAATTGATCCGAGGCGATCGCCCTCTCAATCAACTCCGTCGCGCCATGAGTCGAAAAGCCAATATAGCGAACCTTCCCCTCTTCCTGTAGCCGTTGGGCTTCCTCTAAACAGCCCCCTGGCCGTAACGTCTCCTCTAGCAGTTGTGGCGTATTCAATCCGTGAATCCCCAACAAATCCACATAGTCCAACTTGAGATTAGCCAGGGATTGATGGAATGTCTCGCGAAACTCCCCAGGATTGGCGGTGGGAACCACCTTGGTTTGTACAATCAACTCATCACGGGGAACCTGAGGCAAAATCCGCCCTAACTGAACCTCTGAGGTTCCATAGCCTCGGGCTGTTTCAATATGGTTAATGCCCAGATCGAGCGATCGCCGAATCACCGCCTCCAAATTGCGCTGATTCTCCTGGGGAATTTCTCCCGGTGACACATCTTTCCAAGAATGTTGATAGCGCATCCCCCCACAGGAGAACACGGGCATCTGTAACTCGGTGCGTCCAAAACGTCGGTATTTCACAGGTTAAACGAGACTAAAACGGGGCTACGTTAGGGAAACATCGTGGGCTGTACTCTGTCATCCTGGAGTTGAGCCAAAGCTGTTACATAATTTTACTCAATTTTGCCAATCTCGACAGGGTTAACGGCCTCGGAGTAGTCGCCAAAAGCGTCTGAGGCTGTAACGCAGACTCTTAAGGTTGAAATGAGGCCGCAGAAACTCCCAGCCAACAGCCCGAAAACGTCGCCAATAAAACCCCAAGGTATACACCCCATCCCGCCAACGTCGTCCCCAGGAATTGACCTGAATCCCCCCCGGATCGAGCCGAACTCCGTGGGGGTTATAGTTGGAGGTGTTGAGAGGATTTAAAGAGGTGAGATTATCCCGTTGGGCTAGGGTGTCATAGGCCAGTCCGGGGCGGTTCTCGGGTTTCTCCGTCTCGTCAATCCATTCCCACACCATCCATGTGAGGCTAGCGGCTTGAAAGCGGGCGATATCTTGGCTGACACCTTGCGATCGCAGATATAAGCCGATGGGAATTTCCGCCCAGATACCATGTTGCCAAACCCATTGCGAGTCAAAACAGGCTTTGAAGGCCCAAGACTTGTCCTGAAACTCCGAAGCGTTTGAGTTAGAGGGGTCTAAGAGAGATACCTTAACAACGCGCCCGATAAGACCAACTCCTGCATAGGTGACTCGTAAGCTCAAGTGATAACCTGCCCCGCACTGGAGATGGTAGGTGGTGGCTTCTGCAAGACAGGGGGACTGTCCGACGGTGATGGCCAGGGCATCAAAAAACTGCCGCAATGCCCAGGTGGGAAATGACTTCGAGAGGGCTGGAGGAAGCGGGCAAAAATAAAGGCGATCGCACCCCCACGTTCGACGCACCTGTTTACAAAGGCGGTAAAACTGCCAGGGAGACAGGAATTTACGGGCGGCCAGGGCTTCGATGAGGGCTTCGGGGCGATCGCCAATCGCCTCACGATTTCTCGAAGTATTGTTGAGTTCCCTTGGCTTCAATGGCCAAGGCGAGACGTTTAAGAGCATGAATATAAGCGGCGGTTCGCAGTGACACGCTCAAGACTTGAGCGAGATCGACAATCTGCGAGGTTTCCGCCTCCATTTTGGTTTGTAGGCGTTGGTTGACATCTTCGAGACTCCAATAGAGTCCGCTGCGGTTTTGGAGCCACTCAAAGTAACTCACTGTCACCCCGCCAGAGTTCACAAGAATATCAGGGACCACACATACCCCATTCTGCTCCAAAATTAAGTCTGCGGCCGAACTTATCGGCCCATTAGCCACCTCAAAGATGAACTTAGCCTTAATATCATGGGCATTCGCCAGAGTGATTTGGTTTTCCAACGCCGCCGGAACCAGCACATCCACATCCAGCGTCAGGAGTTCACTGTTGGTGAGGATTTGCCGATCGCCTAGATTACAAACACTGCCTTCACAATAGACCGCTTCGATCTGTTTTCGCTCGCGCTGATAGCGACGTACACCCGGAATATCTAAACCTTCAGGATTATAAATGGCCCCTTTGGAATCACTCACAGCCACCACCTTGTAGCCGGCGTTATGGAGTAACTCGGCCAACATTCCCCCAGCATTACCAAACCCCTGAATGGCCACCGTTGTTGCCTGGGGTAGTTTTTGATGTCTGTTCATCAAATTGCGAATGACGAAATAGGCCCCCATGGCAGTGGCACTCTCTCGCCCCAGACTCCCGCCAATGGCCGTCGGTTTCCCCGTCACCACAGCCGGGGAAAATTTGCGGCTGATAATACTATATTGATCCATCATCCAACCCATAATGGTGGCGTTGGTATATACATCCGGGGCGGGAATATCGGTATCGGGGCCAATAAAATCGGCGATCGCATCAATATAACCTCGGCTCAATCGTTCCAATTCCATTCGAGAAAGAGCTTTGGGGTTGACCACAATTCCCCCTTTCGCTCCCCCAAAGGGAATGCCCACCGCTGCACATTTAAAGGTCATCCAGAACGCCAACGATTGCACTTCATCGAGGCTGACATTGGGATGATAGCGAATTCCCCCTTTTGTCGGGCCTCGGGTGTCATCGTAGCGAACCCGATAGCCCTGAAATACTTTCAACTCACCATTATCGAGACGTACAGGAATCGAAACCGCCAGACTTGCCTTGGGATAGCGCAATCGTTCGATCGCTTCACTCGAGATTGAGATATGCTGCAAGGCTTTATCGAGCCGAGTCATGGCGTCGGCAAATAGGGATTGAGACATAATATAGCAAAAATTGGTCTGAATAGGACAAAAAATGGGGGAGAAGAAGGCAGTAGGCAGTAGGCAGTAGTGGTCTGAATAGGACAAAAAATGGGGGAGAAGAAGGCAGTAGGCAGTAGGCAGTAGGGAAGAGAAGGCAAGAGGCAAGAGGCAAGAGGCAAGAGGCAAGAGGCAAGAGGTGGGGAAGTCTTTCCCAACGAGCAAGTCCTAAGTCAATCTTCGATTGCTATATAAAAAGGCAACACACTCAAGCTTTAGTGTTTAGGTATTTATTCCTCACGTAGCGATGCCATCAAATCCTTGATTTTATTGTCTCATACGATCTTAGAGAAATCTGGAAACTCAACAATACATAAAATAGCAGATATACCGGAGCATATCTGCTATAATAGGGGTGCTTATTTTTCGATTTTTGGGACTCTTAAGACTCCACGGAAACCGGACGACTCGCAGAGGGACTGCGTTCAATGACATGGTCAATTAAGCCATAGTTTTTGGCTTCCTCAGCCGACATAAAAAAGTCTCGTTCGGTGTCTTCTTGCAACTTCTCTAGGGGTTGTCCCGTTTGTTGCGCTAAATAGTGATTGAGGCGATTCTTGATGTAGAGAATTTCTTTGGCTCGAATCTCAATATCGGTAGCCTGTCCTTGAGCACCGCCGAGGGGTTGGTGAATCATGATGCGAGAATGAGGCAGGCTCATGCGCTTCCCAGGTTGTCCAGAACTGAGTAAGAACGCACCCATACTGGCGGCTAAGCCGAGGCAGATGGTGCAAACATCGGGGCGTACATGATTCATGGTGTCGAAGATACCCATCCCGGCAGACACCGCACCGCCGGGGGAATTGATATAGAGGTAAATATCCTGTTCGGGATCTTCGGCTTCTAGCACGAGGAGTTGGGCCACGATACGGTTGGCCAACTCAGGGGTGACTTGTTCCCCCAGAAAAATGATACGCTCACGCAAAAGCCGTGAGTAGATGTCAAAATAGCGTTCGCCGCGCCCGGACTGTTCGATTACGGTGGGTATCATTGAGTTTCTTACTATGCTTGACGTAGTCTGGTCTTGACTCTAGTTTAAGGCGATCGCCGTCTTTCGGCAGATCGAGGTTGACCTTCAGGGCCACGGCTGGCTTAGTAGCAGCGGCTGAGTAGGTAGTCGGCCAAACGACTGAGGCATTGATGGGCCTCCGATGGGGGCAGATGATTGAGATGCTCCACGGCAACTCGGGTATGCTCGGCGGCTAACTCTCGGGACTGGCTAATGGCATCGCTCTCATGAATGAGGGTAATGGCCTGGTCAATATCGCCCTCTTCGGCAAATTCACGACTGATCAGAGTCACCAGTTGCGGCAGCTGGTCCATGGCATAGAGAGCCGGAGCCGTTAGGTTGCCGCTGCGTAAGTCAGAGGCGGCAGGCTTCCCTAGGGTTTCACTGGATTCAGTAAAATCGAGAATGTCATCGACGATTTGGAAGGCCAGGCCGATGTTGCGTCCGAACTGATAGATATGTTCGGCTAACTCGTCACTGACACCACTGAGGAGGGCGGCGGCCTTACTGCTGTTGGCAATGAGAGAACCGGTTTTATAGTAGCTTTTGTGCAGATAGTCCTCTAGGGACAGGTCGGTGTCAAAGTGACTGAGGCCCTGCTGGATCTCACCTTCGGCTAAATCCATGATCACTTGGGAGAGGAGTTTCACCACTTCTAAGTGATCTAGGTTGGCCAGATACCAGGAGGACTGGGCAAAGAGAAAGTCTCCGGCTAAGACGGCAATGCGGTTACCAAAACTGCTGTGAACGGTGGGAATGCCCCGTCGCACGTCGGATTCGTCTAAGACATCGTCATGGATCAGACTGGCGGTGTGGATCATTTCAGCGATTTCGGCGAGCCGTCGGTGTCGCGGGGTGATATCCCCGTCGCCAACGGTGGCTCGTGAAACCAGGAGGACGATCGCGGGTCTCAGTTGCTTTCCTCCCGCCTGAAATAAACGATCAGCAGCCGCAGACAAGATGGGATGACGCGCTCCGACGAGCTGTCTCAGGTTTTGGTTGAGAACGCGCAGGTCGTCTTCAACGGGAGAAAAAAGGGCTGTAACTGAGGTCATGGATCGGCTGACTCAGGGGCTAAGTTACGAAAGTTTACATATCCTGCCTTCTATTCTAAGGCAACCTTTCCCTTGTAGGAAAGTTTCTTGGCGCAGTTGATTAACACTACTCAAATCTTCCTGTCAATCCTCGGCGGTGGATGAGCCTTGGTAACAGAGGCTACGAAATTGGCGGAGGCTTTGCGGGATAAGGGTTTTAGGTGCTGTCGACAAAAATAACGTTTTGTAAAAAAAATCCCTGAAACCGATCCCCAAGTTGGGGATCATATGTTACATTTATAAGTAAGGATTGTTGTAACTCCAAAATATCAACGCGCAGATAAGGTCGTGGGGAGTGTGTTGGAGAGACTGGTTCATGATTGCCCATCCTTCCTGGTCGTTTCGACTTGGGGTGAGAGGATTGTCAGATTAGCTTCAGCTTTTCTGTGCGGCGCAGGTCTCGAAGACGAACCTCGAATCCGTAGCTAGCCGATTCCCTCGGTTAAGGCGGTGTCTTTTGCTGCGGAGTTACTCAGAACTTTATGAGGCTCGCTCGTTTGTGCGGGCGATCGCTCCGTCCTATCCTCTGTTGTATTGGGCAATGCTTCCGTGGCGTTGCCTGACCGCTGTTGCAACCAACTCGTTATTCGACGTGGGTTCACCGCTTAATTTCTAGATCTCCTTTTAATTTCTAGATCTCCTTTGTCCTCCGCTTCTCACTTTTTTGGCTGCCCTATGACTTTCGACGACCTTCCACTGACGATTTTACTCCTTGCAACCGCTTATCTGGTTTCGGTGCATCTCCTTCTCCGTTTTTTTAGTCGCAACGCAGGAGAATCCCGAAGTTCCTAGCCGTCGCAACACCAACGGGACATCGTGGCGATCGCTCCTCCTATAGAGTCTCGATTCCAAAAATGTCCCCCCGGGACAAAACTTCCCAGAGCCGAACTCTGGGAAGTTTTTGTAAGTTTGGACAGCAGGTCAAGGTGTCGTGGTGACCTGTTTATGAAGCAATGCCCTCAAAAGAGGCTGCTGACGTACCATTGTAGCATAGGATCAGGGTGTGCTGGAAGGGCGGCGATATTTGTTAGCTTTCTTTACAGGGCGCTGCGAGGGAGTGGGCTGGGGCGACAGAGAAATGACCTGGGCTTGACTGCCTTCCCGAGCCACCCGAACCAGTAGTCCTGCTGCCATCAGACTAGCAATGGCCGAACTCCCCCCATAACTAAATAGGGGTAAGGGCAGGCCCGTGGTGGGGAGGCTTGGGCACCGGTGCCGTTACAATTATTTGCTAACCGGGTGATTTCGGTGGATAACCCCAATGGCCACGAGTTGAGAGAGTAGGTTACGAGCGTTCATCGCCACCCGTAGGGCCAGGGTGCCATAGGCGATGAGAAACAGAATCAGGGACAAACTGCCGATAAAGCCAAATTCTTCGGCAAAGACGGCAAAGATAAAATCACTATCCTGAATCGGTAGATAAAACAGTTTTTGTTGAGACATCCCGAAGCCATTGCCCCAAACTCCTCCTGAACCAACGGCTAGTAAGCTTTGAACCAGTTGATAGCCATCGCCGCTAACGGCATCCCAGGGATTGAGAAAGGATAAGACTCGCCGCCGTTGATAGGCTTTAAAGCTTAAACTCAGGGCCGCCAGAAAAATTCCTCCGCCAGCGGTTCCCAGAAGAATGCGATAGGGAATTCCGGCCGCCAGGGCCATCAGCCACAACATCATGCCACACATGGCAGTGGTACTCAGGTTGGGCTGCAAGATAATACAGCCGAGGATGAGGATTAAGATGCCCAGCCAAAACAGTCGTTGGCCCACGGAGAGGCGATTCCAGCGGCCAAAGACGATCGCCCCTTGCAAAATCAAGAAAGGTTTGATGAGTTCTGAGGGTTGAATAGGAATAAACCCAATAGAAATCCAGCGGGTTGCCCCGTTGACGGTGGTTCCCAAGCCGGGGACTAAAATCAACAGCAGCAACCCGAGTAGGATTAAGACGCCCCAACGGGCGATCGCCAAACAGCGATGGAGAGGGGTATGGACGACGGTGTTAAACACCACCAACCCCACCACAAGCCACAGCAGTTGACGTTTAAAGTAGTAGGCTCCATCTCCGAGTTCTAAAGCGGCACTCGGATAGGAGGCGGAAAACAGAATCAGTAAGCCAACCCCTAGCCAAACAAAGGTGAGCCAACGCAACAGTCGGGCTTCCCAACTCCATTGACTCACGGAGTCATCGTATAGAGGTATCAAAGACCATAACTTCACAGGCGGTTCAATGCTAGTATATGTCAGGCAGCATTCTCTAGCATATCGTCTCCTTTGTGAGTCAGGTTTGTTTCTGTGATCAATAACGCTTTCGTTGACTGCAAGGCGAGTTGACAGCGGCGTGCGATCGCCCAAAAGATGCGACGCAGACGAGTCACGATTTCTCCAAACTGCGAGATGGGATTGTCTCGCGTCGATGTTTCCTGAAATGTCTTCAAGGGACTCCAGGCAGAATCTTGGCTCGGCAGAGTAATGGGAAAGGTCAACAATAGCCGTGGTGTCACAGGAGTTGACCGTACCCATCCTGAAGCAGACAAGCTTAGGATGGCCGCCGAGGAATTCGACAAAGACCAATATTGGGGAAGCACCGAAAAAATTGCAATCAGCAGACAAACCGAGATGACCGCCAAATACCTCAATGGCGATAAATGAACATTCACTAGACCGAATAATCCTCCAAGAACAACACAAACCGCATTCGGAGGTTTAGCACTCTAAGGCGTGGAAGATTCAATAGTGGCCATACTTACCCCCAGGGAAAGCTCCCCCTAGGATTTATCTCAGGGGACATCTGGACGGCGTTGGCCGACTGTCCCACCTGCATCCGTTGCGTTGCACAATACCGAGGCGATCGCTCTGCAAAGAGAGTCATTTCGTCTCAACCCAACGACCGTTGAGCGAGTGGGACGGCGTCAATTCTAGCGTTAGCCCTTAACCCTACTCCTGAATCGCATTGATATCAAAGAATTTGGCTAACCTCAACGGGTCTGATACCGCAAGGGCCGCGCCCTAGAACGCCTGCATCTCGAATGATTGATTTCTAATTTCTAGTATAGCAATCTTTCCTGGAGTTGTGGGGGATTTTCCAGATTTTTTCAGACAGAATCGAGCGGTGGATTGACGGGGGTTAACCATCCCAACAATCCACCGCCCTACGGGCCTTTAGATTTGTCTTCAATGCCATTAATTCAGAATCGAGACCACAGCCTCATCCACCTCCGCTGTTGCCTCAGAGGACTCTAGCGTCGCTGAGCTGGGGGTGAGCCAACCTGAAAGGACATGACCCCAATTCAGGGATAGCACTCGCGGCAAGACCAAACAGACTGCTCCGTTGAACAGTACCAACCCCACCAAGCCAACCCAGGTTCCTAGAATTGCCATAACGCCCTCTTTACTCTTCAGTTCAGCCCATTATGACTGATGTTTGTTGTTTAAGTAAAGGGGCGGCTGTTAGGAATTTCTTTTGACCAAGATAAGCAATTAAAATGTTACGAATTATGAAGTAGTCTTTGATATTTTAACTGAAGTTGAGTGGGCGTTAAGACCCTTGATACTCTTAAAATTATCACAAGAAAACCACCACTAAACTATAGGACTTGGTGAAGTCAATTGTCAACCCTTGACTCGTATTGGAGTAGCCTTTCCTCCTGAAAGTGACGAGTATTCTGGGATACAGCCCTTGGGTTCGGTCATTGCATCTGACTTGAGATCCTCATCCTCAATCATTCCGAAAACTGAAATCCACCTGAACCTGCCAAGCGTCTCCCTGACGGACAATATAAATTTGTCGCACAAACTCCCGAAAATAGAAGCGGCGTTCCGTTTCCGTTAAATCCCACCAAAACTGAGGAATGGATATGGTTTTTGCGGTTTCTTGTAAATTCACTGGGGTCAATTCTGCTAATTGAGATTGACATTGAGAAATTTCAGCATTGAGATGATACTGACGTAACCCTAACGTTTCTTCGTCAAGAATTCCCTCATCAAGAAGTTGAGGAAGCTGTTGCAGAATGGCTTGTTTTTGAGAAATCTGTTCCTGTAACTCTTGCTTGCGGCCATCACTGAGGAAGCTGTTGCAGAATGGCTTGTTTTTGAGAAATCTGTTCCTGTAACTCTTGCTTGCGGCCATCACAGTCCGGGAGGGGTAAGTGAGTCGCCAGGCGTTGCAAATCCTCACAGACCCGTTCGACAGTGCGCCGCAATGTCCGGGAGGGGTAAGTGAGTCGCCAGGCGTTGCAAATCCTCACAGACCCGTTCGACAGTGCGCCGCAACACCTCATCATAGGGAAGTCCTGAACATTTGGGAGTATGAGGACAGTCCCTCGGCCGTAAGTAGAGATATTCCCCTGACTGCTGCCGCCGGGTGACGCGACTCACCGTCAGGCCACAGCCACAGGTTTGACAGGAGACTAACCCCGCCAACGAGCGAGGCGCACTGGCAGTACGGGGAGGAAGGCGACGATTACGCCGCAGCAGGCGGTCAACCTGGGCTGCTTCCCCACGAGAGAGAATGGCCCCATGGGTATTGGAGAGAACCCGACCATCCTTATAGGCCAAATCCCCGCGATAGACGGCACTGGTTAACCAACGTCGTCCCGTGGTGACCGAAATGCGTTTGCCGTAGCGTTGTGCGATATGACGAACAGCCCCCCGCAGAGACCCATAGAGGAGAAAATGCTCAAAAAAGGCTTTGACCACCGGGGCCGTACTCCGATCCACGCGATAGCGATCGCCCCCCCGCAAATAGCCATAGGGGGCCTTTCCCGGAGGCGGACGACCTTGAAGCCGCTGCTGTTGATGACCCCGCCGCAGCCGTCGCCGATGGGTTTCCCGGTGGAGGTCTTGCAACCAGTCCCATAACTCTAGGGGGTCTTCAGGACGAGTTTGCATCGCCGTTCCCCCCGTCGCGACGACCCTCACCCCCATGTCCTCAAAAGCCTGTAGATGCTGACTAATGGCCTCAACCGTCTCCCCCAACTCATGGAACTCATGCACCAGGAGATAATCGACTGCTTCCTCAGAACAGTCTTGCAGAAGTTGCTGGAGTTGCGATCGCCCCCCAATATCATAATAGTGCCGCTGACCCTCCCCAGCATCAGGCCATTCTATCTCCGGGAGGGGGTCATCAGGACTGAGGCGATAGGAATAGACAACAACCCTCATTGCGCCCTCATTCCGCGCTAAGTTCAATGACATTGCCATCGGGGTCGCGGGTAAACAACGCCGGTCGTCCCGAGGCACTGCGTTGAACCGGACAATCGGCGGCCTGTAAGCGGTTTAACATATCATCCAGGTCATCAATCCCAAAGGCCACATGAGGATTGCGGCCCCATTTCTCAGAGGCCAGGTCTCGGGAGGGGGACTCCGAAACAATCAGATGCAATTGCATCCCACCGATTTGATACCAAGTCCCCGGAAAGTTCAGAGGACGTTCCACCCGAGTCAGTCCCAACACCTCACCATAGAACCATTCAGAACGGCTAAGGTCAGAGACAAGAATGGCAGTATGTCGATATCCAGTAATGCTCATCAGAGGCGATCGCCAATCCTAAACAACGAGTCAGTCCCAACACCAAAGGAACCCAACCCACTCCACCCAGAATTATACCAATCCCCCCATTGCCCATTGCCCATTGCCTACTGCCTTCTACTCCCTATTCCCCTCTTCCCCCAAAATAAGGCAAAATACCAAGAGTCAGACCTCCCAACAAATGCCGTGAAATTTGCCTTCATCCTCGACCCCCTAGCCAGCCTCGACCCCGGTCACGACACCACCGTCGCCTTCATGGAGGCCGTCCAACATCTCGGTCATGAAGTCTGGACCACCCAAGCCAATCAATTAGGAGTCGTGGATGGAGTGGCCTATAGTTGGCTGTCTCCCGTCACCCTAACCCCCGTCGAAAAGCATGACGGTCATTGGCAGGCCGCTAACCCCTGGTATGAGGTTGAATCCCCCATTTGGCAACCCCTCGAAGCCATGGATGCGGTGTTAATGCGAACGGACCCGCCGGTGAATGTGCCGTACCTCTACACCACCTATATCCTGGACTATGTGAACCCTGACAAAACCTTGGTTCTCAACCATCCCCGAGGCTTACGCACCGCCAACGAGAAGATGTACGCCTTGCAGTTTCCCGAGGCAATTCCCGAAACCATCGTCACTCGGGATAAAGCGGTCGTTCGTGAGTTTGTGCAACGCCGCCAAAAAGCCATCCTCAAGCCTTTGGGGGGGAAAGCCGGGGAAGGGATTTTTATGATTCAGGTGGGGGACTTTAACCTCAACTCCTTGGTGGAACTGAGTACCCTTGGGGATGTTCCGGTGATGGTGCAGCAATATCTCCCGGAAGCCAAAGAAGGAGATAAACGGATTATCCTGTTGGATGGCGACCCCATTGGCGCCGTTAATCGCATTCCCACGGGGGAGGAGTTCCGGGGAAATATGGCCGTGGGGGGACGGGTGGCTAAGGCGGAAATTACTGAACGAGAACAGGAGATTTGTCGGCAAGTTGCCCCCAAACTGCGGCAAGATGGATTGTACTTTGTGGGCATTGATGTGATTGGTGGCTATTTAACTGAAGTCAATGTCACCAGTCCTACGGGGGTGCGGGAGATTGACCTCCTCGATGACGTGCGCTTAGGGGAGACCGTGGTGAACTGGATGTGCGATCGCATTCAACACTTACCCCATCGAAACTAGCCGCCCGGCCGTCCCCCTGCCACCATAGAGTATTGACGATTTAGCGAGATGTTATGAACGGAGATATCAAGGTTGCCGTCATTGGTACGGGATTTGGGCAAAAAGTCCATATTCCCGGATTTCAGATTCACCATCGCACCAAAGTTCAAGGGGTCTATCATCGGGATGCGGCCAAGGCCAAGGCTGTAGCCAATGAGTTCAACATTGCCCAGGCCTATAGTTCCTTAGAGGATCTGTTTAACTCTCCCGAGATTGATGCGGTGAGTATCGCCACACCGCCGTTTCTTCATGCTGAGATGGCCCAACAGGCGATCGCCGCTGGGAAACATGTCCTCTTAGAAAAGCCGATGACGCTCAATGTCTCGGAAGCGACAACCCTTTACCATCTGGCCCAAGAGAAGGGAATTGTGGCGGCGATGGATTTTGAATATCGTGGTGTTCCTACCTGGATGCGTCTGGCGGAACTTCTCGAAGACGGCTATGTCGGCCAGAAACGACTGATTAAAATTGACTGGTTGATGGCCAGTCGCGCCAATCCAGAACGGGTTTGGGACTGGTACGCTCAAAAAGACAAAGGGGGAGGCGCGTTGGGGGCCTTAGGGTCTCATACCTTTGATTATATTGCCTGGTTGTTTGGCCCGGTGCAACGGATGTTCGCCCAGTTACATACGTCGATTTCCCAACGTCCAGACCCCAGTGAGGGAGGTCATCTCAAACCGGTGGATGCTGATGACACGGCCTTATTAACCTTAGAACTAGCCGATGGAACCCCCTGTCAGGTGAGTATCAGTTCTGCAACCTATGGGGGACGCGGCCACTGGGTTGAGGTGTATGGTGATGCGGGAACTCTGATTTTAGGAAGTAGTAACCAGCAAGACTATGTTCATGGCTTCCGGTTATTAGGCGCGCAAGGGGGGAACTCTCCCGTAGAACTCGAGATTCCCCACCGTTTAGCCTTCCCCCGTAGTTATCCCGATGGACGGTTGGCTCCCTTCTTGCGTACCATTGATCGCTGGGTCCAAGGAATCGACAGTGGGGTGGCGATCGCCCCCTCGTTCCGGGAAGGGGTTTATTCTCAACTGTTGATGGATTTAACCCATGAATCGAGTCAGCAGCAAACCTGGCTCGATGTCCCCACTTTAGAGACTGTACTGCGCTAAAAGCCGTTTTAGAATTTTTCATGGATAGGAACAGACTTCAACGGGCCATTCAGGCCAGCCAAGAGTATCTCTTGCAACAACAACATCCTGATGGCTATTGGTGGGCCACTCTCGAATCCAACGTTACTATGTTGGCGGAAGTGATTCTCCTCCATAAAATCTGGCAGCTTGAGGATCGCCTTCCCTGGGAAAAAGCCGAACGGTTTTTCCGACAACAGCAACGGAATCACGGCGGCTGGGAACTCTTCCGAGGGGATGGGGGTGATTTAAGTACCTCCGTTGAAGCCTATTTGGGGTTGCGGCTGTTGGGGGTTCCCGCTGATGATCCGGCGTTGCTGAAAGCTAAGACGTTTATTTTGGCTAAAGGAGGAATTAGCCAAACGCGGGTGTTTACCAAAATGCACTTGGCTCTGATTGGCGCCTATGACTGGCGAGGGGTTCCTTCAATTCCCCCTTGGATTATGCTGCTTCCAGGGGAGGGGCCTTTCAGCATTTATGATATGTCCAGTTGGGCCCGGGGCAGTACGGTTCCCCTGTTAATTGTCTTTGATGAAAAACCGGTGTACCGCCTCGACCCCCACATCAGTTTAGATGAACTCTATACAGAAGGGATGGCCGCCACCTCCTTTGAGTTACCCCGAACTGGGGACTGGAGTGATGCGTTTGTGGAATTGGACAATCTCTTTAAGTGGGGGGAACAGCTTAATTTAGTTCCTTTCCGGGAGGAGGGACTCGAGGTCGCCGAACAGTGGGTGATTGAGCGTCAGGAAGCTAGCGGGGACTGGGGAGGGATTATTCCCGCCATGCTCAATTCCATGTTGGCCCTGCGGAGTTTGAACTATGATATTGCCGACCCGGTGGTGGAACGGGGGTTTGAGGCGATCGCCCGCTTTGGGGTGGAGACGGACAACACCTATTGGGTGCAGCCTTGTGTCTCCCCCGTTTGGGATACGGCTTGGGTGGTGCGATCGCTGATCGAGTCAGGAATCGCACCGGATGACTCCCGCATTGTCAAGGGGGGCAACTGGCTCTTGAGTCAGCAAATCCTCGACTATGGGGATTGGCAGGTTAAAAACCCAACCGGCGAACCGGGAGGCTGGGCCTTTGAGTTTGACAATCGCTTTTATCCCGATTTGGATGACTCGGCGGTGGTGATTATGGCCCTCAATCAAACCCAACTCCCCCATCCTGAGAAGACCCAGGCGGCCGTGAAACGGGGCATCCGTTGGATACTGTCGATGCAATGTCAGAATGGCGGCTGGGCGGCCTTCGATGTGGACAATGATAAGGACTGGTTAAATGCTCTGCCTTACAGTGATTTGAAGGCCACCATCGACCCTCCGACTGCTGATGTGACGGCCCGCATTTTGGAAATGGCGGGAGAGTTGGAGACAGACGCGCAGGAGACTCCTTTACAGGAGAACTCCGAGCAATTTGAACAGGCGTTAGCCTATTTATTAGGGGAACAAGAGGAGGATGGCTCTTGGTTTGGTCGTTGGGGAGTCAACTACATTTATGGAACCAGTGGCGCCTTGTCGGCCTTGGCCCTGGTGACGCCAGAACACCACCGTGGGCCCCTTGAACGGGGAGCAAATTGGTTGCTGAGCGTGCAAAATGCCGATGGCGGTTGGGGGGAAACCTGTCTGAGTTATGATCATCCTCGTTTTAAGGGAGACGGAGATAGCACCGCCTCCCAAACCGCTTGGGCCCTACTGGGGTTGATGGCGGTGGCCAAGGTGTTAGACTCGGGGTCTGGTCCGGCTTGGCGCGAGGCGATCGCCCGGGGAGTGGACTATTTAATGGAGACTCAACAGCCGGATGGAACCTGGGACGAGTCATGGTTTACGGGAACGGGTTTTCCCAGTCATTTCTATCTACGCTATGACTATTATCGTCTCTATTTTCCCCTGTTGGCGTTGGGACGGTATCGCCAGATGTCCTAGATGGGTGACGGGTTAGAGATTACGCAGGAGTTCGGGGAGTCGTTTGCGGAAGGCGCGATCGCGGTCTTCGTAATGCTGTCGCGCCTGTTTTCCCCAGGCGCGACGGGTGGCGACATCGGTTCCCCAGAGTGTTTCAAGGGCGGCAGTGAGGGTATCGTGGGTGACGTGGTATTGAGTTCCCAAATTTTGGGGTTGCGTCGTTTCATAGGCAACCAGAACCCCACAATCGGGGCTGACAATTTCATTCATGGGGGGTGCATCTGTAGTTAGCAAGGCTGCCCGGCAACTCAGGGCCTCGGTGATACGATGGCCAAAGCCCTCAATGCGGGTGGGATAAAGATGGACGCCATGGCTATTCTGAAGCCTCCGCAGCTTTGCGGTGGGGATAAAGTTCCGAATCCAGGTCAGATTTTTGGGAATCTCCGTTTTGGGGGGTAACGTGCTGCTGCTTAGGGTCAGCGGCGGAAAGTCCGGGTGTTCTTCCCAGATTTGCCAGATGAGATCGGTTTTTAAACGGACGCGATCGCTCCCCAAGTGAAAGGCGCGATCATAATTGGGGGTCATCTCAGGAAGTTGGCAGTCTTCACTGGTGAAGCCGATGTATAGGGCTTTTCCCAAGGGGGAAAATATGTTTTTAGCAAGTTCAGTTTTGCAAAGGATATAGTCAAAGTTCTTTAAGTAGGGACGCCAATACCCATGAAACCAGTCCTGGTTCGGAATCAGCAGGTTAAAACGGGCATGGGGAAACCACCAGGGAACCACCCCTTCAATGAATAGGTTGATATCATAACGGGGCTGATGTCGCCAGCGTCGCCAGCGTTGTTGATAGCGCCGCAGGATTGAATAGGTTGATATCATAACGGGGCTGATGTCGCCAGCGTCGCCAGCGTTGTTGATAGCGCCGCAGGATTTGCTGGGGAAACTGACCCCGGAGTCCGGGGTCACAAGCCTTGCACCAAGACACATTAAATCCTTCCCCCTGCAAGAGTTCCATCAGCATCAGAGCATCCTTCACAAGCCTTGCACCAAGACACATTAAATCCTTCCCCCTGCAAGAGTTCCATCAGCATCAGAGCATCCCGAGTTAACCCAGAGGCATTATCTCGGGCGATGAGGTTGACGGAAATACTGGACATCATAATAATTTGAGCCAAGTTAAGAGGAGGGTCTTAGAAATCTCTACCTTAAGATAGACTAAAAAATCTGATTTTATCGTCTATGATGTTTTCATACAGTCGGAACGCAAAACGACTCGGGACATATCTAGAACAGTCTGTGGAGGGATTTCCCTTCACAGATTTTAATTTTTAGGGGGAGTCCGGAGCGATTCTCTACAAACCCCTAGCTTCTGGGGTTTCCTCTGGGGTTTCCTCAGTCGGTAGATTCCAACGCTTAATCGTCCCATCGCCAGACCCGGTAATCACCTGACGACCATCGGGGGTAAAGACAAAGCTACTAATCTCCTGATTATGACCTCGGAAGCTATGGTGGCGATCGCCACTGGCCAGGTTCCAAAAATGCAGTTCACGCCCGGACCCGAGGATATAAGCACCATCGGGGGTAAAAGCCAGCTCACCCACATTCACGTCAGTATCCTTCAGACGAAATAGCTCGGCTCCCGGAAAGACATTCCATAAACGCACCTGATCCCCCTCGGCAGCACTAGCAATCCAAGCTTCATCGGGGGAGAGGGCCACAGCGGTAATGGGGCCCTGATGTCCTGTCAGGGAGCGAATCAGTCCCCCAGTCTGTACGTCCCAAATGCGCAAGCTCTGATCCTGGCCGCCACTGATTAGAGTCGCTCCATCCGCCGAGAGGGCCAGGGCGTTGACGGGACCAGTATGGCCCGATAGGGTCTGTTGAACCCGTCCTTGCTCGACATCCCAAACCCGTAGGGTTCCATCGTCACTGGCACTGACTAACACTTCGCCATTTTCAGAGAGGGCCAGGGCGTTGACGGGTCCGCCATGGCCACTCAGGGTAAAGCGACGAATTGCAGTCCGCAAATCCCAAATGCGGATACTGGCATCATCACTGGCGGTGATGATGCTATTCCCATCGGGGGTCGCCACAATGGCTCGGATTGAGGATTCATGGACCGAACGGGTTTGCAGGACGATATTGTTGCGGGTGGCGATGAGGTCGAGGTCTTGGTTGCGACCACTCACGAGGAGAGTTCCATCGGGGACAATGGCTAGGGCCTCGACCTCTCCGGCGTGACGAGCGATGAGGTTTTCTAAAAAGGGGGCACTGGGAATGGCGAGAACTAAATCCCAGGGGTTGGCGGGAAAGAGGCCATAGCGCCAGTAGCCATAGCCTTGACTGAGGGCGGCCAGGGCCAGGAATAGGGCCGCGAAAGGCTGCCAACTGATATGAATTTGTGGCCAGCGGAATGGTTGTGGGAGTTGCCGCTGTTTGCGGGGGCTGGAATGGGGGGATTGGGTGCGCCCACTCTGGCTGGCGGAGGTGGTGTTCCCGGAGTTGCCGGTATTGCGCGAGGTGCTCCCGCCGGAGTGAGTCCGGGAGGAGCCTAGCTGACTTCCCCGTTGGCGGGTTTTGGTCGATTCTCCTCCTCCGGGGGTTTTGGGTTTTCGCTGAAAGGAGAGGGTTAGGGTGGATTTAGTCGAGGAGATCGCCGGTTCGGCCTCGGCCAGACAGTTGAGAATCATCTGGGCATGTTGGGGCCGATTTCCGGGAAATGGGGCCATGAGATAATCGATGACATCGCCGAGGGCGTCGGGGATTTGCGGTGCCCCTTCTCGCCAGAGGAGTTTCCCCGTTCGAGGATTTTCGGGAAATTCCGTGGGCTTTTTCCCAGTCATGAGATAGACAAAGGTGCGCCCCAGGGCGTAAAAGTCTGACTGGGGGACGGCTTTACCGTTGATTTGTTCGGGGGGACTGTAGCCAGCGGAAATAATCTCGGTGACGTTCTGGCCGCCACCGACTTTGTTGAGGTAGGTTCCGGTGACTTCCCGGGCCGTACCAAAGTCGATGAGGACTAATTGGCCGGTGGGACGGCGCATGATGTTCTGAGGTTTGATATCTCGGTGGAAATAATGCTGCTGGTGGACTTGTTCGAGGATTTCCACGAGTTGTTCAAGCCACTCGACAGTCTGTTTCTTGTCGATGGGTTTGTTGTTGCGTTGTTCAAGCCATTCGACGAGGTTTAACCCCTCGATTTTTTCCATCACTAAGCAGTGAACTGGCTCTTCGCTATCGGGGGGGGTATAGGTGAAGTAGCCGTCGGGATTGACTTTGGGAATCCCGGGATGTTCCAGGCGACTGAGAACTTTGGCCTCTTGTTGGAAGAGGGTCACTGCTTTGGGGTGGTTTTTGAAAAGAACCTTAATGACCTTGAGGTTCCGGCCATCAAGGGCTTCAAAGGTTTTGCCAAATCCCCCACTCCCGAGGAGTCGGTTGATGCGATAGCGATTCTGAAAGACTAAGTCTGACCCGCAGTGAGGACAAACGGTGTCTCTCGGATCGATCCCGTCTTCGGGGCTAGGGCATTGGGGGTTAATGCAATAACTCACAGATAATTGCTGACCCGGCAGGTTTGGTTAAGCGGTTGTCTTCACTATAACTTGTGGCGATAACTTACGACGATTCCCGTCAAGATACTGTAAAACCCGAAGGCGATCGTAAGAACTGCTCCGGGTTGCCTAATTAACCTGTGATGGCGTCTCAGGTGGCGATGGGAAAACGGGTCGTCGAGAGGTTGACTAACGATGAGGCAGATAAATAGTGATGGATTCCCCATCATCGTTGGTCAAATGCCGCGCTTCAAATCCCAGCCGATCGCCCTGGCGGGAACGGCCAGAATGTCTGGAGTCGGAACGATGATAGCCAAGGGAAGGAAGGGGGCGATCAATCGGAGATGTGGAGCGTGCCATAGAAGGAGTCCTCTGGGTAAGCGGTTATGGGAGACCGGGATCGCTCCTTCAGGCGAGAGATATCGTCTTTTAAGGAATGATGGCCCCGGAACAATTGAGATGAATCACAGACACATTAGAGGTGGGTGAGATGACTAAGGTCAGGAGACTCAAGGTTTGGTTATTTGACGTTTACGTCGCGTTAACCTGTTGTTCATTTACTCTAATTATATCTCTTTTCTTTCCCAGCCTTCAGGATGATGAGTTAAAACTTAACAAATTTAGACCCATGACATAGCGAATATCGCTGCGATTGTCAAGCTCGGTTATTCCTCAACTCTCAGTCTTTCTGATGAGGGTTATGACAGTCTTAAAACTGATACATCGGTGTAAATACGTAAAGTTCTAGTTAAAATCAGATTATGAGGGTTATGACAGTCTTAAAACTGATACATCGGTGTAAATACGTAAAGTTCTAGTTAAAATCAGATGGTTTTTTCTTGATCCCCAGATTGCTCTGAGGAGACCAAAGGATGCGATCGCACGTCGTCACTGTACTGTTGTTTTTTCTTGATCCCCAGATTGCTCTGAGGAGACCAAAGGATGCGATCGCACGTCGTCACTGTACTGTTGAATTGCCTGCTGAATCGTCTCCCGTAAGTTGGCATAGACCTTTGCAAAGGGGGGTTGGCGATCGGACCATCCTAAGAGATCATGGGTGACTAAAATTTGTCCATCACAGCCGCCCCCCGCCCCGATCCCAATGGTGGGAATCGTCAGTTTTGCGGTTACGGTTTCGGCTAACTGACTTTCAATATGTTCTAACACCACGGCAAAGGCTCCGGCCGCTTCCAAGGCTAAGGCTTCTGCAAAAATACGCTGCGCCTCAACATCGGTTGTCCCTTGTTTGCGATAGCCAAGCTGATGCACGGATTGGGGAGTCAGTCCCACATGGCCCATCACCGGAATTCCCGCTCGTACTAATTTCGCGACAATCTCGCTCATTTCCGGATGTCCCCCTTCTACCTTCACGGCGGCGGCCCCGGTTTCCTTCAAGACACGGCCAGCCGAATGCAGCGCCTGTTGCGGGCTTTCTTGATAGGTGAGGAAGGGCAAATCCACCACCAGCAGGGCCTGTTTCACCCCTCGACGCACGGCTTTGGCGTGATGCAACATTTCCTCCAGGGTCAGCGGTAAGGTGGTCTCGTACCCCAGGGCCACCATGGCTAAGGAATCACCAACGAGGATCAGATCGACCCCCGCTTCATCTAAGACTTTGGCGATCGCATAATCCCAAGCGGTCAAGGCCACTAGGGGACGTTTCTCTTGTTTCCAGCGTGCCAAGGTTCGAGGAGTAACAGCCATAACATCCGACTCAATGGGGAAATCCCCTGAAGATTTAACACCACCAGTTTATCGAAATTAGGGAATTTCCCTGACCTTTGCCCAACGGCAGGCTGAGGTCGCGATATCCTAGTCAGTAGTGGAACCTATCAGTGAACCCATCAGTGAACCCTCTGTGTTGTTCAGGGCTACCCCCTGTTTTGGGTGATGTCTCTCTTCACAGTGCTAGCCCCCCCTCCTACCCTCCTCAAACTCGTGTTTTTTCGCCCGACTAACCGTCCCTCCCCAAAACTGTCATTGCGTACCGCCTTGACAACGCCTCTCGTGTTATTACTTCTGGTCTTTACGGCTGCGATCGGCTTTTCCTCCTATCGTTCGGGCCAGCGAACGGTGGAGGAGTTTGCCACGCAGTTACAGAATGAGGTCAGTCGTCACATTCTCCAATATTTGAGCGATTACCTGGCGACGCCTCGCCAAGTGAGCCAAACCAATGCAGCGGCGTTGAGTCTCGATCGCTTGAGTTTAGAGGACTGGCAGGTAATGGGAACCTACCTCTGGGAACATATGCAAGCCTTTGAGATGCAAACCCTCTTTTATAGTGAGGCGATGGAGGGGCAACTCCTGCTATCCCGTGAAGAGGATGGAACAGCCCGCTTATATCGTACAACCGAGGAGATGGACCGGTGGGATATGACTCCCATTAGTCGCCAGGGACGGTTTTTGCCCGAATCTGAGGAAATCCCGGGGACTCTATCTGAGATTATCAATCAGGTAACGCTCCAACCCCCGTCGGGGCCCCTCTGGCAACATCTACCCTCAGGAAACCTACTGGCGATCGCCCCGGTTTATGGAAATACGGGGGAATTACGGGGAACCCTGGGGGTGGAAACAGATATTGCCCCCCTCGGTTCGTTTCTACGACAACTGACGCTGATGCAGGGGGGTCAGGCGTTTATTGTCGATCGCCAAGGGGATCTCATTTCCAGTTCTGCCCCCCAACACTTGCGCGATGAGGTCAGGGGTGAGGGCGATCGCCCGCAATCGATTGATGTGCTCAATAGTCCCAATACTACAATCCGCACGGCGGCGAACACCTTACTGAACCGGTTTGGCAGTTTTGAGAATATCCAAGGAACCCAAATTCTGGCTTTTTCTCAGGCTAACCGACGCTATGTCTTGCAGGTGACTCCCTTTCGCGATGAGTGGGGGTTGGATTGGTTGGTGGTGGTGACGGTTCCCAATACGGAGTTAATGCAGCCTATTTGGTTGAATCTAGTCATCATCGCGGTGTTGGGTCTGATCGCGATGGTGACGGCGGCGGTGATGGGTTGGCAATTAGCAGCTTGGTTGGGACAACCGCTACGACGGCTAACCAAGTCTATGACCCAGTTGGGACGACATTCAGGTTCGACGACGATTCCCCTCATGGTTGAGGATGCGTCTCAAGAGGTGGGGATATTAGGTAAGAGTTTTAATCGCTTGGCGTTGCGCTTTCAAGCCACTGTGGCTCGGTTAGAACAGGAAAATGGGGCCTTGCGGGAAACTGATCGCCTCAAGGATTTGTATTTACATAATCTGGCCGAGGAGTTCCGTCGGCCGATTGAAGAAGCCATCAAGCGAATTCAGGTCTTGGGCGATCGCCCCCATGAGTATTCTCGGCGGGATCATCAGGATTTACATCAGTTGCGGAAGCTCGGACAGCGGCTGCTGGAGTTGATGGAGGATATTTCCGATTTAACCCAGATTCATTCAGGCCAGATGACACCAGAGTTAACCTCGGTGGATTTACAACTGCTCTTGGATGAGGTGGTGGAGGACTATCGCTCGATGTTGGAGGAGGCGAATCTCGACCTGGAACGCCGCGACTTTCCGCCCCCATTACGGGTGACGGCCGATCGCCAGATGCTGAAACAAGTGCTGGTGATTGTTTTTGAAAATGCGATTCAGTTTACGGAACAGGGTTCGATTACCCTCTCGACGACGATTAGTGCCCCGATGGGCCGAACCAGCTACCATGAACTCCCGGAGGCAATTATTGCGGTTTCTGATAGTGGGATTGGCATTGACCCCCAGCAACAGGACAAGCTCTTTCAACCGTTTACTAAAATTGAAGGCTGTCCTGAAGGCCGTCGTGGTCCTGGTTTGGGGTTGGCGATCGCCGCTAATTTGGTGTCTTTAATGAAAGGCAAAATTTTCGTAGACAGTGAGGGATGCGGTCAGGGAACTACGGTGACGATTATCCTCCCCGTGAGCAATTAAACGGGTTGGCGGCTTAGTCGGTGATGGCGGCCAGGAGGACTTCCGAGAGGGTGGCACGGTTGATGGTGTCGAAGGTGACGGCATCGCAAATGTCAAATTTGGCCCCTAAACTTTCGAGTTCGTTGTCTAGGCTGATGAGAAAGGATTGCAGTTCTAAATCAGTACCAACTTGCAGCAGCAGGATGCCCAATTCGTCTTCACGGTGGAGACGTTTTGAGGCGGCAATGATGGTCTGTTTGACCTTTTCTGGGTCTAGGGGCAGACTGCCAATAAGGACAAAAATAATTTCTCCGTTGGCTTTGTTTTCACCGTAGCGGCGATGTTGAAAATAGCGATTGCAGGCATCTTCGAGAACGGGAGCCAGGTGAGACTGGTTTGAGGGAGGATGCTGGCGGAAGAGGGCGGGAATGCGATCGGTGGTGATGCGATCGCAGTATTCAAAGCTGTTGTTATAGAAATACAGGTCAATCCCTTTGAAGTCAAAGCGTTCGCAGTGGGTGGCGACGGCTAGGGTGGCATCTTCGAGGATGGACTGGAGGGTGATCCGATGGGTGGGGTCGATGACGCTCATGTTGGAGCTGCGATCGACAATTAGGGTATAGTTACGATTTTGAATTAAGTCCCCGCCATCGGTGAGAACGTCAGGGGGACTAAACTCCTCTTCCCCTTGAGCAAAATTTGAGAGTTCTCCCTCCGAGGCAAAGCCAAATAGGCTGACGGGGTTCATGTCGCCGGAATTGATGTTGGCCATGGTTTAATAATTCCCTAAACTAAGGTTTTAACGTGAACAGAGTTTGAATTTCTTAGAGGAATTGTTGTAAGTTTACGTCCTCTTTTAAGGTTTTTAGAACTGATTTAATATCCTGGGTGCGGTCTTTTTTGACAATCAGGGTCGCATTGCCATCGCGAACCACGACCACATCCTCTAAGCCAATGGTGACAATAAGTTCATCGGGATTGCTGTTATAAAAAATACTATTTCGGCTATCTTGCCCGATATGGCGGCC
Organism: Sodalinema gerasimenkoae IPPAS B-353; assembly: GCF_009846485.1. Classification (GTDB taxonomy): domain Bacteria; phylum Cyanobacteriota; class Cyanobacteriia; order Cyanobacteriales; family Geitlerinemataceae; genus Sodalinema; species Sodalinema gerasimenkoae. The sequence goes on along the minus strand of NZ_ML776472.1, from coordinate 3,342,453 downwards.
GAGTTCGACGTTACCTGATTTTGCTGTTATAAAAAATACTATTTCGGCTATCTTGCCCGATATGGCGGCCGAGTTCGACGTTACCTGATTCGGGGCTGGTGTTTTCTGATTGCAGGCGATCGAGGGCGTTCCAATCCCCGAGATCGTCCCAGCCAAAGGAGACGGGAAGGACGGCGGCCCGTTGGGTTTTCTCCATCAGAGCATAGTCGATACTAATTTTGGTGAGGTTGGGATAGGCCTTGACGCCCTCTTGCTGAAGCTGTTGCATCAGGTCTGGGGCGTATTGTTTCAGTTCAGCTAGGGCTACCCCAGCTTGGAAGATGAAAATGCCACTATTCCAGCTAAATCGTCCGCTCGCCAAGAAGTCTTCGGCGGTGGGGCGATCGGGTTTTTCGGTGAAGCGGGCCACTTGGAAGGCGGCTAAGTCTTTGATGGTTCCCTGGGGTTCCCCTTGTTCGATGTAGCCGTAGCCGCTGGAGGGATAAGTGGGTTTAACCCCTAGGGTTACGATCGCCCCTTGCTGTTGGGCCACCTCAATGGCGGCGTGGAGGGTATGGTGGAAGGCTTCAGGGGGGTCAATCCAGTGATCGGCGGGGAAAAAGCCCACAACTGCGTCAGGGCCATGGCGTTGGCTGATTTCTAGGGTTGTCCAAGCGACGGCGGGGGCGGTGTCTCGGCCTTCGGGTTCGATGAGGAGATTGGCTTCAGGGAGTTCCGGTAACTGTTGACGCACCCCGTCGGCCAGATGGCTGGCGGTAATCACCCAGAGATTCTCCCAGCCGTTGGCTAGGGGGAGTAGGCGATCGGCGGTGGCTTGCAAGAGGCTGCGATCGCTCCCATCCAGGCAGAGAAATTGTTTGGGGCGTTCCAGGCGACTCAGGGGCCAGAAGCGTTCGCCTTTACCACCAGCAAGAATCACAGGGGTGAAAACCATAGGGAGCCTATTCGTGAATGAATGCACTTATGTTATAGCAAGAGGGAACGGGGGAAAGAAACAACGTAGGGGCGTACCCTTGTGGTCGCCCTCGGGGAATTGGGACCCCTTGCGATCGCCCTCCGGGAATTAGGACCCTGTTCGACCCATTTTTCTCCCCATGTAATAAAACTCACTCTCAATAAGTAGCCGAGATTACCACCATTACTCACTGAATCAGAATGGGAAAATTGCCTGCTTTCATCATGAAATAAGGGTTTCAAACTCCCATCACCACCCAGAACCCGCAAATATTTACAAAAGTTAATAGATTTTTATTGAGAAAGATTCTAGTCTAAGAGTCAGTTGCTTATTGACGATATTTAGCAATAAGCCCTGCAAACCATGAACTTGTGAGTCGAGCCTATGCAAACCTACGATAATCCCAAAGTCAAATATGACTGGTGGGCCGGAAATGCCCGATTTACCGATATGTCGGGCTTATTTATCGCCGCCCATGTCGCCCAGGCGGCCCTGATTACCTTTTGGGCTGGGGCTTTCACCCTATTTGAAATCTCTTGGTTTGACCCAACCCTCCCCATGGGAGAACAGGGGTTAATCCTGCTCCCCCACCTAGCCACCCTCGGCTGGGGTGTCGGCGACGGTGGACAGATTGTTGATACCTATCCCTACTTCGTAGTCGGGGCGGTTCATCTGATTTCCTCCGCCGTTTTAGGGGCCGGGGCCTTGTTCCATACCTTCAAAGCCCCAGAAGACCTCAAAACCGCCTCAGGACGTGCCAAACGCTTCCATTTTGAATGGGATGACCCCAAACAGTTGGGTCTCATTTTGGGACATCATCTGCTGTTTTTGGGAGCCGGGGCCTTGCTGCTAGTGGCGAAAGCCATGTACTGGGGTGGACTTTATGACGCCGCCAGTCAGACGGTTCGGGTTGTGAGCGAACCCACCCTGAACCCCTTTGTGATTTATGGCTATCAAACCCATTTCGCCAGTGTCAATAATTTGGAAGACCTGGTGGGCGGTCATGTTTATGTGGGCGTGATGCTGATTGGTGGTGGGATTTGGCATATCTTAGTTCCGCCGCTGAATTGGGCGAAAAAGGTGCTGATTTTTTCCGGGGAAGCGATTTTGTCCTACTCCCTCGGCGGAATTGCTTTGGCGGGATTTGTCGCCTCCTATTTCTGTGCGGTGAATACCTTGGCCTATCCAGTAGAGTTCTATGGCCCCGCCTTAGAAATCAAACTGGGAATTACTCCTTATTTCGCCGATACCGCTGACTTACCCTTCGGCACCCATACCGCTCGCTGTTGGTTAGCCAATGCTCATTTCTTCCTCTCGTTCTTCTTCCTGCAAGGACATTTGTGGCACGCCTTGCGAGCCATGGGCTTTGATTTTCGTCGAGTTGACAAGGCGTTAAATTCCTTGGAAACCTAATCTCATCTCTCTTCTCTCTCTGGTTTTTCTTCTCTCTCTACTCTGTTGTCGCTTCTCACACCTTTGACTTATGAACTGTCCATGTTGTTCAGGAAAACTACTGCGTCAGGTGAGTCGCCGTGAACTGACCTGGTACTGTCTAAGTTGTCGCTCGGTGTTTCCAGACTCGACGACCCGCTTGGAGACAGTTCAACTCTCTAATATGCCGGTATCTTCTCGGCGTTAAGTCGAAATACTCGACGACCCGCTTGGAGACAGTTCAACTCTCTAATATGCCGGTATCTTCTCGGCGTTAAGTCGAAAACAATCAATTCGTTATTAGGGGGTTCGAGTCTATGGTCTAATGTGTTGCCTTGGATATCAAACTGTGAGGGCGAACAGCCGTTCGCCCCTACAAGATGGGTTTTGATATTTCCCTGAAACTTGTTGTCCTGAAATTTGTTGCCATTCAATCTTTAGGGTATAGTTGCGATTCTGAATTAAGTCGCCCCCATCGGTGAGAACGTCAGGCTGGCTATCGTCCTGAACTTGGCCGAGAGTTGAGAATCCTGCATCAGGCGTAAAGCCAAACAGGGTAACGGGGTTCATGTCGCCGGAATTTATATTGGCCATGGTTATAATCACTCCCTAGACTGTTGTTTTAAGGTGAGAAGGATTTGACGTTAGTTAGAGGAATTGTTGTAAATTTGAGTCCTCTTTTAAGGTTTTTAGAACTGATTTAATGTCCTGAGTGCGGTCTTTCTTGACAATGAGGGTAGCATTGCCATCGCGAACCACGACCACATCCTCTAGGCCAATAGTGACAATAAGTTCGTCCGGGTTGCTGTTATAAAAAATACTATTTCGGCTATCTTGCCCGATATGGCGGCCGAGTTCGACGTTACCTGATTCGGGGCTGGTGTTTTCCGGTTGCAGGCGATCGAGGGCGTTCCAATCCCCGAGATCGTCCCAGCCAAAGGAGACGGGAAGGACGGCGGCCCGTTGGGTTTTCTCCATCAGAGCATAGTCGATACTAATTTTGGTGAGGTTGGGATAGGCCTTGACGCCCTCTTGCTGAAGCTGTTGCATCAGGTCTGGGGCGTATTGTTTCAGTTCAGCTAGGGCTACCCCAGCTTGGAAGATGAAAATGCCACTATTCCAGCTAAATCGTCCGCTCGCCAAGAAGTCTTCGGCGGTGGGGCGATCGGGTTTTTCGGTGAAGCGGGCCACTTGGAAGGCGGCTAAGTCTTTGATGGTTCCCTGGGGTTCCCCTTGTTCGATGTAGCCGTAGCCGCTGGAGGGATAAGTGGGTTTAACCCCTAGGGTTACGATCGCCCCTTGCTGTTGGGCCACCTCAATGGCGGCGTGGAGGGTATGGTGGAAGGCTTCAGGGGGGTCAATCCAGTGATCGGCGGGGAAAAAGCCCACAACTGCGTCAGGGCCATGGCGTTGGCTGATTTCTAGGGTTGTCCAAGCGACGGCGGGGGCGGTGTCTCGGCCTTCGGGTTCGATGAGGAGATTGGCTTCAGGGAGTTCCGGTAACTGTTGACGCACCCCGTCGGCCAGATGGCTGGCGGTAATCACCCAGAGATTCTCCCAGCCGTTGGCTAGGGGGAGTAGGCGATCGGCGGTGGCTTGCAAGAGGCTGCGATCGCTCCCATCCAGGCAGAGAAATTGTTTGGGGCGTTCCAGGCGACTCAGGGGCCAGAAGCGTTCGCCTTTACCACCAGCAAGAATCACAGGGGTGAAAACCATAGGGAGCCTATTCGTGAATGAATGCACTTATGTTATAGCAAGAGGGAACGGGGGAAAGAAACAACGTAGGGGCGTACCCTTGTGGTCGCCCTCGGGGAATTAGGACCCCTTGCGATCGCCCTCCGGGAATTAGGACCCTGTTCGACCCATTTTTCTCCCCATGTAATAAAACTCACTCTCAATAAGTAGCCGAGATTACCACCATTACTCACTGAATCAGAATGGGAAAATTGCCTGCTTTCATCATAAAATAAGGGTTTCAAACTCCCATCACCACCCAGAACCCGCAAATATTTACAAAAGTTAATAGATTTTTATTGAGAAAGATTCTAGTCTAAGAGTCAGTCGCTTATTGACGAGATTTAGCAATAAGCCCTGAAAACCACAAACTTGTGAGTCGAGCCTATGCAAACCTACGATAATCCCAAAGTCACCTATGACTGGTGGGCCGGAAATGCCCGATTTACCGATATGTCGGGCTTATTTATCGCCGCCCATGTCGCCCAGGCGGCCCTGATTACCTTTTGGGCCGGGGCTTTCACCCTATTTGAAATCTCTCGGTTTGACCCAACCCTCCCCATGGGAGAACAAGGGTTAATCCTGCTCTCCCACCTAGCCACCCTCGGCTGGGGTGTCGGCGACGGTGGGCAGATTGTCGATACCTATCCCTACTTCGTCGTCGGAGCGGTTCATCTCATCTCCTCCGCCGTCTTAGGAGCCGGGGCCTTGTTCCATACCTTCAAAGCCCCAGAAGACCTCAAAACCGCCTCAGGACGTGCCAAACGCTTCCATTTTGAATGGGATGACCCCAAACAGTTGGGTCTGATTTTGGGACATCATCTGCTCTTTTTGGGAGCCGGGGCCTTGCTGCTGGTGGCGAAAGCCATGTACTGGGGTGGACTCTATGATGCCGCCAGTCAGACGGTTCGCGTCGTCACCGAACCCACCCTGAATCCCTTTGTAATTTATGGCTATCAAACCCATTTCGCCAGTGTTAATAATTTGGAAGACCTGGTGGGTGGCCATGTTTATGTAGGTGTGATGCTGATTGGGGGTGGAATTTGGCATATCTTAGTTCCGCCGCTGAATTGGGCTAAAAAGGTGCTGATTTTTTCCGGGGAAGCGATTTTGTCCTACTCCTTGGGCGGGATTGCTTTGGCGGGATTTGTCGCCTCCTATTTCTGTGCGGTGAATACCTTGGCCTATCCGGTGGAGTTCTATGGCCCCGCCTTAGAAATCAAACTTGGAATTACTCCTTATTTCGCCGATACCGCTGACTTACCCTTCGGCACGCATACCGCTCGCTGTTGGTTAGCCAATGCTCATTTCTTCCTCTCGTTCTTCTTCCTGCAAGGACATTTATGGCACGCTTTGCGAGCCATGGGGTTTGATTTTCGTCGGGTTGACAAGGCGTTAAATTCCTTGGAAACCTAATCTCGTCTCTCTTTTCTCTCGTTTCTCTTCTCTCTCTACTCTGTTATCGCTCCTCACACCTTTGACTTATGAACTGTCCGTGTTGTTCGGGAAAATTACTGCGTCAGGTGAGTCGCCGTGAACTGACCTGGTACTGTCTGAGTTGTCGCTCGGTGTTTCCGAACTCGACGACCCGCTTGGAGACAGTTCAACTCTCTAATATGCCGGTATCTTCTCGGCGTTAAGTCGAAAACAATCAATTCGTTATTAGGAGGTTCGAGTCTATGGTCTAATGTGTTGCCTTGGATATCAAACTGTGAGGGCGAACAGCCGTTCGCCCCTACAAAATGGGTTTTGATGTTTCCCTAAAACTTGTTGTCTTGAAATTTGTTGCCATTCAATCTCTAGTATTATGTCAAAAATTGGTCTTTTCTTTGGAACCCAAACTGGAAATACGGAAGCGGCGGCTGAGATGATTCAGTCGGCATTGGGGGGAGATAGTGTTGTCACCCTTCACGATGTGGCTGAGGCAGATTTAGATGAATTGGGTGAGTATGATTGTTTGATTATTGGTTGTCCGACTTGGAATATTGGTGAGTTACAAAGTGATTGGGAGGGTTTATATGATGAGTTAGATGCTTTGGATTTTAGTGGTAAAAAAGTAGCCTACTTTGGCGTGGGAGACCAGATTGGCTATGCGGATAATTTCCAGGATGCGATGGGGATGTTAGAAGAGAAGATTTCTCAATTAGGGGGTGCAACGGTTGGCTATTGGCCGACGGATGGCTATGAGTTTGAGGAGTCGAAGGCGGTGCGGGATGGTAAGTTTGTTGGCTTGGCCCTCGATGAGGATAACCAGCCGGAGATGACGGAAGAGCGGGTTCAGGCTTGGACAAGTCAGTTGAAAAGTGCGTTTGAACTGTAAAGGTTAAGGCGGACGGTTCGTTTTTAATACCATGTTTCATGCCTTCGTACCATAGATGTCTGTAGGGGCGAACCCTTGTGGTCGCCCTCTTCGGTATGTATGTCTGGCAAGGATTTCAAAAAATGGTGTAATCCCCGGTTTCTGGACAGATGCGATTTACAGAAGTCGGGGATTTGGTTTGGCTGAGGGATGGCTGGGTTAGTCAGTGGGGGAAGTTTCGGGTGGGGGGATGTTGCAGAGAGCGCGATCGCCCTCGGTGATGTTAGGATTAGAGACGAGGTAGGATCGCAACCCGTCACAGGCGCGATGGATTAACTCCTCTAGGGTGTCCACGTTCCAGATTTTTAGCGTTCCGTCTAATGAGGCAGAGGCTAATGTTGCCTGATTTTGATTAAACGCGACAGTGCTGGTTTGTCGTGAATAGGGTTCAAAAGACTGGCGTTCTTGTCCTGTAGGCACATCCCATAAGCTGACGGTTCCGTTGTCTAAAGAAAGTGCTAGCTGAGTGCCGTCAGGAGTCAACTTGGCTTGATAGACAGAACCTGAATGAACCTCAAAGCTATAGGATTTTGTTTCTGTTAAAACATCCCACAATTTCACCTTACCCTCGTTTGAGGCAAGTATTAACTGAGTGCCATCGGCGTTAAACTCTACACTTGTCGTCCCATCAATATCAATCGGGAAAGACCGGACTAGCTCTCGTTTGGTTAAATCCCAAAGCTTGACAATTCCACTTGCTGAGACAGAGACAACTTTCGTGCCATTATCCTTGAACGCGACAGCTTTAACGACATGACTATGGTCATCAAAGGAGTGCTGTAATTGACCCGTGGGAACATCCCAAAGCTTCACGGTTCTATCTACCGAGGCGGACACTACCTGGGTTCCCTGGTCATTAAACTTGGCACTAAAAACTAGACTTGAATGACCCTCCAAGGAGTGAAGGGGTTCTCCAGTTGCCACATCCCATAGCCTGACGCTTCCATCCCGGGCCGCAGTCACCACCTGAGTTCCCTGGTTGTTAAACTCCGTACTCCAGACGGCAGCCTGATGGCCCTCAAAAGAGTGGAGGAGTTCTCCAGTTGCTACATCCCATAGCCTGACGCTTCCATCCCGGGCCGCAGTCACCACCTGTGTTCCCTCGCCATTGACTTCGGTTCTAATCACTGAATCTGAATGGGCCTCTAGTTTATATTGTAATGGGTTCTGAAGATGAAGTGCTGCTAAAATCTGATTTAGACTAGCAATGGGTTTAACTGTTGGATACTGCTGTTGGGAGGATGTGGTGAATTTGAGTTCTTGAGCAGTTTGGGTTGCGGTTCGAAGTGCTTCTAACTCATCTTCTTGCTCTAATTGTTTTAAAGCTAAGTGACTGTTCTTTTCTAATAGGGTCACGAGCCGTGCTGTTTTTAACGCTTGATAAACCCGACTAGCAGCTATGGGTAGGGAAACAATTGTGATGACCGCTACCGTAATCCCAACAGATCTTCGGTTCATTTTCATTTCATCTACTAAATTTTTTAGGGGATGGCTGGGTTAGTCAGTGGGGGGAGTTTCCGGTGGGGGGATGTTGCAGAGAGCTTGGTCGGCCTCGGTGACGTTAGGATTAGAGGTGAGGTAGGGTCGCAACCAGTCACAGGCGCGATGGATTAGTCTTCCTAAGGTAATAGGTCGGATTGTAATTTTTTTACTGTCATAAACTTGAAAAAATATTGTTTTACCAGTGTCTGTAATCAGATGGCTACTTGGCGATATGCTGATTTTTGATTCTTTCTCATGGTTACTATCAACTTCCACAAATCTAGCAGTTCCGTGTACGTAAGTTGGTATTTTCCAGATTGCTAAACCATATATCGCCAACATTACTATGCTAACGACAGCAGTCCGCTTAATCCGCAACTTAACCTGAGTGAATCGCTGTTCCAACTCCTCTAAGGTTCGCTCCGCCACTAACCGTTGACGCCGTTCCTCCTGCAAACTGGCGATTAACTCCGACTGGCGGGATTCATAAATCAACTCCGCCAGATAATCATGCACCAATTGATAGCGTTGCGGTTCCCCCGGAATCACCACCACTAACCCCGAGGCGGTGAAAATTTCCAAGACTAAATCTAAAGACTCCTGCAACGCTTGACCCTGGAGAGCCTGGGGAACCTGCTGTAACTCCTGCCACAACTCCTCATAAGACCGTAGAGGTCGCGTGCGCCGTTCATCGGTGAGGAGGTACAAAACCCCATTGGCCAGGCGCTCTTGCTCGGGACCACAGGCGCGGACGATATCATCGAGATATCCTTGCACTAACTGCTGTTTGGGATGCTCTCCCAAGGCGTCATAGGCGGAAATCTCGCGAATCTGCTGAGATTCTAACTGAAAGCCGACGAGCTGAAGTTCAATGGGACGGACGGCTCCCATCTCTTGGCTCAAATCGGCCACCAGGCGCGTTCTCAACTCTGCCTCTAAATGGGGAGCCAAGTTCGCTAATACCTGACGAGTCCGTTCTGCTGAGAGATTCCCTAACTTGTGCAACACCTGGCGGCTGAGAATGTCCCGATTGATACAGTCCATGGATTCTAAGTCATTGCAGAGCAACAAATACCCCACATAATCCGTTCGCAGGGAAAACACCACTTTCAAGGCTCCCAACTGCTGGATATTGCTGCACAACTGACCGATAAACTCAAAAAACGCCGCCTGGTCTTGGGGGTTGGGGTTGGCAAAGAAAAACTCCTCAAACTGGTCAAAGACTAAAATCACCTGACAATGCTGCTCCTCCAAGGCCCGCAACTTGGCCTCAATTCGTTGCTGAGCTGACCCCTGGGGTATCCCCTTCAGGGACTTTTTATGACGTCGGCTGGTTTGGTCAATGGCGGCCTCGAGTTTCTCAGTCCAGGGTTGATAGAGTCGTAGCAGGATGGGAATCCCCTCCCGTCCGCCGCTGAAGGTCTTTTCACGCAGGACGGGAAGTAGGCCGGCGTTGAGGAGGGAGCTTTTGCCGACTCCAGACAGTCCGTGAATGACGAGAATCTTGCTCTGGGTTCCTGAGAGGCGTTCTTGCAAGTGCCGGACATCCTCTTCTCGTCCCGATTCTTTGATTTCTGGGGGAAGATTGTCCAGGGAACAGCGTTGATAGAGAATCCCTTGCAGGCGACTGGCTCCCACAAAGGCTCGCTGACCGCCGTAGCGTTGGACTTGCCATTGCTGTTGCTGAATCGAGAAGGCGCGGCGATAGTCTTGGCGGTCCTGAAAATAAACGCGATGCAGCTGCTCTAAGGCCTTCAGCCAAAGGTTGGGGAAGGGGAAACTCTCTTGTTGGCACAGTTGTTCATTCATCGCCGCCAGATGGTCGACCTGTGCCGGGTCTGAGGAGGTTTCGGGATGGGTGATTTCGGTTAAGCTGTTGACCAGTTGCACCACGGCGGCGTTGGCCACGAGGTGGGCCAGGTCTGGTTCGGTGGCAGCTTGGAAGTGCTGCTGACTCTCTTGGAACTGGGTTTTTAGGGGATGCAGGTCTGGATAGTCGAGGGAGTGTTGTTGCTGTTCACTCTCCCAGAGGGAGAGGATGGCCTGCTGAAAGGCTAACCAGCCTAGACGTTTCTGACTTTTGGGGGTTGGGGGTGTGATGGTTTGCCAAAGGTTGGCCCCCTGGTTGAGCTGTTGTTCGGCTTGAGATAGCTCTTGCTGGAGGAGATACTGGTGACTTTGGATGATGGCCAGGTCGGCTTGGAGGCTGGGAGAGAGGTCGCGGTTGAGTTCGGTTTGAGCCAGGTCCAGTTCTCGCTGTTCGCTCTGGGAGAGGAGGGGTTGACTCCCTAGCCATTGTTCTGGGGAGGCTTGGGGAAGACGTTGGAAGAAGAGGTCTAGGAGATGGCGCAGTTCTTGCTCTAAGTCGTCTGGGGTGGGGTAGAAGCGTTTACTGGTGGCCCAACTGTGGAGGTCGTTGGCAAGGTTCAGCATCTCGGTGAGGCTATTGTCATCGAGCCAGATGGCGATGGGGACGGGACAATTCCGGCGCAGGCGATCGCGGATTTGGTTACTATTGGCTAGAAACTGGCGTACGTCGGCCAGTTGGTTGAGTCCCAAGATTTGCACGCCTTCGGGGGAGAATGGCTCGATGGCTTGGACAGCCTTAGCCAGGTTTTGTGCATTTGGGGGGAGATGAACCGCTGTGAGTGAGAATTGATACTGGTCTTGGCAAATCTGGGTCAGTTCCTTAGACCAGCGTTCGCAGGCTTGGCCATAGTTACAACGCACCAGAATCAGCTTAAAGTGACCCCGCGACAGGGCCATGGCCTGAGCGAGTTGCTGCAAGGTCTTTTGATTTTTAGCGGCGACATCAGCAGTCATCATCCATCTTGGCTATTGCAATCATGAGATGTAGCTTGGACTATCATCTTAGTTTATCCCATACTAAAGGGGGGTTCAGGGTTTTTGGCTAAGATATGGACTTGTGGGCTTGATTTGGACAGAAATCTATAGCACCATATAAAAATTAGAATAATTAAACTCGATAGAAATGTCTCAACAGTCAGTTCCTCGAATTGAATATCTCAGAGTTCAAAACTATCGTGCTTTATTCGATAGAAATGTCTCAACAGTCAGTTCCTCGAATTGAATATCTCAGAGTTCAAAACTATCGTGCTTTACATGACCTTGAGCTGAAAAACATCACGCCGCTCACCGCTTTTTTGGGAGCCAACGGAAGCGGAAAATCGATATGACCTTGAGCTGAAAAACATCACGCCGCTCACCGCTTTTTTGGGAGCCAACGGAAGCGGAAAATCGACAATATTTGATGTTTTTGCGTTTCTCTCAGAATGCTTTACGGAAAGTCTCAGAAAAGCTTGGGATAAACGAGGTAGATTTCGAGAACTTCGCACCAGAGGGCAAGAGGGATGTATTGTCATCGAACTCAAATATCGAGAAACATCTGAATCTCCCCTAATTACCTATCATCTCTCCATTGATGAAGAAAATAATCGTCCCTACGTAGCAAAAGAATGGTTACATTGGCGACGAGGACGAACAGGCGCACCCTTCCGCTTTCTCGACTTCAAAAATGGTGCAGGAGACGTCATTAGCGGGGAAATGCCTGATGAAGAAGACGAACGCATCACCGAAGAATTAGAATCCCCTGAACTTTTGGCTGTGAATACCCTAGGGCAATTTGCAAAACATCCCCGTGTTAGTGCTTTACGTCGCTTTATCACGGGTTGGTATCTCTCTTACCTCACGGCAGACCATGCCCGCACTATCCCAGAAGCCGGGGTACAAGAACGACTTTCACCAACTGGAGATAATTTACCAAATGTTATACAATATCTTAAGGAAGAACATCCTGATAGATTGGATAGCATCTTAAGGACTTTGTCAAGACGAATCCCGAGACTTGAGAAAGTAGAAGCTTCGATTATGCAAGATGGTAGGCTCTTACTACAGATAAAAGATGCTCCGTTTAATCAGCCCATTTTGGCTAAATTTGCCTCAGATGGAACATTAAAAATGTTGGCTTACTTAACCGTTTTATATGACCCAGACCCACCTCAACTGATTGGGGTGGAAGAACCCGAAAATCATTTACATCCTCGCTTACTTCCTGAACTGACTGAAGAATGCCGTGCTGCTTCGACTCGCACTCAGCTAATGGTGACAACCCACTCTCCCTTTTTTGTTGATGGGTTAAGGCCAGAAGAACTCTGGGTTTTATATCGAGATCAAAATGGATTTACGCAAGCAAAACGAACTGCTGATATGCAAGGGGTTAAAGAATTTATGGAACATGGCGCATTACTGGGGTCTTTATGGATGGAAGATTTCTTTGAGGCCGGAAACCCCCTAAAAGAAAACCATTAAACTATAAACTTGGTTGATGAGCGATTCTCTTTTACATCTTGAATTTTTACTTGAAGAACCCTCTTTAGAAGAAGCTTTGAGCTATATTCTTCCCAAGACATTAAGAAATAAAGCAACATTTAGAACTCATGCGTTTAGAGGTAAAACAGACTTAATTAGAAAATTGCCTGGTCGCTTAAAAGGCTATTCAGCATGGCTGCCTGAAAACTATAAAATCATTGTCTTGATTGATGAAGATAGAGAAGATTGTCAACAGTTAAAGCAGCAACTTGAAACTATAGCCCAATCAGCCGGATTGACTACAAAATCATCCAATCCTCCTGACAAGGCTTATCAAGTTATCAATCGCATTGTTATTGAAGAACTTGAGGCGTGGTTTTTTGGGGACGTAGATGCAATTTGTCAGGCTTATCCAAAAGTATCTCCGAACCTAGCGAATCAAGCTAGATATCGAGACCCTGACGCAATCCAAGGCGGAACGTGGGAAGCCTTAGAACGGGTGCTAAAAAGAGCCGGTTATCATAGCGGAGGCTTAGAAAAATTTAGAGCAGCAAGGGAAATTGCTCCCTACATGAACCCCTCTATTAACCGTTCTAGGAGCTTCCAGATATTTTACAAAAGTTTGTTGGAGATGACTTCATGATATTCACCCCTGAAAACGAGATCGAAGAATTCGACCTCCAACTCACTAACAAGTTAGATTATAACTACCAATGCGGTTATGGTATCTAGCCAGGAGAGACAACCCCAGAGTGAGAACGTTCTAGTATTATGAATCGTTCATCTCCGCCGCTTCTAGGAGTATGGGATTGACATCAAACCAGGATTGACGGCGTTCTTGGTACTCAAAGACCATGCGGCTGCGAATCAGGTTCTCATAGCCAACTTGGTCTTGTACTTTCTGGGTTTGGCGGACTTCCCGCAACAACTCCCACTCCCGAGGGGAAATCGCTAATGTCATTTCGTTACAGCGATCGCAAATGGCTTCTTCCAGAGTAGCCTCAGTTAAGGGAAGTTGCATCTCTTCTTCGACCCATTGAGACAGCAATTGTAACAAATCCCGCACATGGCCCCCCGTCACGCGACACAGGCGGTCAAAGACTGCGGGAGTCTCGAAAATCTCGCCAATTCGCTCTAGGCGTTCGGCTTCCGTCAACTGGGGAAAGGCCCGGGCCAAGACCATTTGTTTGAGTTTCGCTAATCCTTCTGGACAATCCTCGCCGTTGCGATGACGGATGGAGACCATGGGGAGACATTCTGGTTTATCTGGAAATCGCTGGGTTAGATTGCCAAATTCGTTGGAAAAACGCAACCCTAGGGGCATTGTATAGACAGTGTGACAGGCGAGTTTTGTGAGTAATTCTCCTCGTTCGACGAAGAGATATTCTTGTTGCGATCGCCCCGAAGGTTTGGGACGATTATCGATGCGGTCAAGGTTATCTACAATCACCACTAATCCGGCATAGCCTTGGTTTTTCAAGGACTCGATTCCCGATTGGATTAACTCCTCGTTAAGGGTTGAGAGTAAGCCGGTCACTTTTGGCCCCAAGTATTGGCTTAATTTCTCGCGAATCCGTGAGTCATTTTTCGCTCTCACGGTCAGGGAGGCAATTCCGGCGGACAGAGAAACGCTGTTTGTTTGGGTATCTAATTCTCCCTTCAGGGTCAAGGTTCCCAGGGAGGCTTTCACGTCAATCTCTGTGGTTAAGACCTCCTGAGTCCGCTGAATCAGTCTCCTCAACCCCGTGGCTTCAGGGACGGCAATCTCTTCGAGTTTGGCACTGACGCGCTTGGCAATGGTCAAAAGAACATCAATAATATCCACATCGGCGGTGTCGATATCTTCGTCGGATTCAAAGTTGACGACACAAAATCCTTCGGCTTCTAATTCGGCTTGTAATCGATGAAGTTCTGTCGATTTACCGCAGCCAATATGTCCGGTAAATAGGGAACAACTTGGCTGTTTTCGTCGTAATACGGCGATGCGATGCTTAAGTTTACTGATGCTGTCATAGCCGCGAACGCTTGTAAAGTCAATATAGTATTGTCTATCGTCTTCTTGGCTAATGACTAGGGTTTTACTTGGGTTGATGCAGTTAAAAAATTCGATATAATCCACGATCGCCTAGCCCCATAAAACAGCAAACATATCAACTATTATCTATGAATCGAGACGTTCCCCGGTGACGGCGATCGCCCCCAGGGGAGGGGGCCAGGGGTCACAGTCGAGTCGCCCTAGCCAGCGTTGCCAAATCTCCCAAGCCAGGCTATCGAGGGCATTGAGGCGATCGCCGGACAATCGCAACCGCTCCCGAGCTGGAATCCCTGCCCGAGTCCGTAGCGCCCCCGTTAATGCCCTTAAAATCGCTCTAACCTCTCCTGAGTCACAATTGGCACTAAAGCCGTCTCCCTGAAACGCCAAGAGGGTTTTAAGAGCTTGTTTGAGGGCGGGAGTAGGGTTTGTAATTTTCTCGGATTGACTGAGGAGGCGATCGCCCACGGCCAATCCCACGGCCTTAGCCAACGGCTGTAACTCGGGGGCTAACTCCGACAAGGCCTCTAGCCGCTGATGGTAGAACAAGCCAGCAACCGTCGCCAGACCCAACTGCACCGGAAACTCGGCATACTGAGAATGTTGTGCAGGAAGGGTTCGCTGCTGAATTAGACTGTGGAAGAGTTCCGGCGGGACGGTTTCCCAGAGAGATGGCCCCGAAGGCTGTTGTAGATAGCCTAATTCAGCACCCAAAATCGCACCGCGAAAGCTCTCAAATCGGGGTAGAACCATTAAGGCCATCACAGTACGGTTTCAGGTTGAGGGGGATGGGGTTTTGCTCTCTCGCAGGTGTTCGACGAGGGCCTGGAGTCCCAAAATATAGCTATAATAGCCGAAACCACTAATCTGCCCCAGGGCAATGGGGGCGATGTAGGAGTGGTGACGAAAGGCCTCCCGTTGGTGGATATTGCTGAGGTGAACTTCCACCGTGGGCAGTTTGACAGCGGCGATCGCATCCCGCATCGCGACGCTGGTATGAGTGTAGGCCGCAGGGTTAATCAGCAACCCCTGATATTGTCCCCAGGCCTCCTGAATGGCATCGACTAACGCCCCTTCATGATTCGACTGAAAGCACGAAACTTTAACCTGTAAAGTCCGTGCCTGTGCTTCTATGCGTTTGTTGATCTCAGTCAGAGTGAGCGAGCCATACACATTGGGTTCCCGTTGACCTAACAAGTTCAGATTCGGGCCATGGAGGACGAGAATCTGAAACGAGGGGTCTTGGCTGGACAGCGTTACCAAGAGACTAACGACGAACCCGGCGATCGTTAACCGGAATCGGAATTGCCTCGGGTTCGGGTTGCGCTTCGGGTCCGAGGACTGCATCTATGAGTTTGCGAGTCCATTCTCGAACCTTATCCAATACCTTTTCGATGTAATCCATTAATCCGATAGCTCCTTCAGTTGAGCAGCAGGCCTTGACTCGCCGGTCAAGCTACCACAGCTTTAACAGTTTTAGGCGTTAGTTCCATCATAGCGAAATCCCTCCAAAGGGTCAAAGTTTTAAGGTGAATTTTGCAATTCACCAACGGGGGCGACGAGCCAGGAGTTGGGCGGCGGCCGGAGCGGGGAGGGGTTTGGCGAACCAATAGCCCTGACCGATATCACAGCCGAGTGCCCGCAGTTGTGCCAGTTGCTCAGGGGTTTCGATCCCTTCGGCGATCGCATCCAAGCCCAGGATATGAGCCAATTCCAGAATAGTGCGGATAATGGCGCGATCTTGCGAAGAATTCTCCATACGCCAGACAAAGGAACGGTCAATTTTAAGGGTATTGACAGGAAAGCGATTCAGATAACTCAGGGAACTATAGCCGGTGCCAAAATCATCAATTCCTAACTTAACGTGAAGAGATTTCAGATCGTGAAGAATCTCCAGGGTGGTCTGGATTTCTTCCATGACAGCACTTTCGGTAATTTCCAATTTCAGGCATTGGGGATCTAACCCGGTCTCCCTCAAAATATCCCGTAGCCGTTGTTTCAAATCCGGAGCTTGTAACTGATAAGGAGATAAATTCACACTAATAATACTCTGTTCATAGCCAGGAAACTGACGTTGCCAGGCCTGCATTTGATAGCAGGCTTCATAGAGTACCCAGGCTCCCAGGGGCATGATGGCGCCGGTTTCCTCGGCTACGGGGATGAATTCAGCAGGAGAGACCATTCCCCGTTGGGGATGTTGCCAACGCAGGAGGGCTTCAAAACCAGCAATTTCCCCTGAACGTAAGTCTACGAGGGGTTGGTAATAGACCCGGAAGCGATCGCCGAGTTCCGAGTGGGGTAGATTAGAATCAGTCAGGCCCTCCTCATCAGTGTCATGAACGGGAGGAAGATAGACTTGAGAGTGACTCATCGACTCCCGTAAGTCGAGTTCCAGTTGAAAGCTCGAAATTGCCTGTACCTGTAGTTCTCGGTCAAAGGCGATGGGTTGAGAAAGTTGTAGGGCTTTGGCCCGGTGCATGGCAGACTTCGCATCTTCGAGCAACAGGGTCTGAGTTTGTGCACCATAAGCCACGCCAATACTAGCGGTCAGGAAGACCGGCTGGCCCGTCTCCAGAATAAACGGGCGTTTGAGATGACGACGCAACTGTTGGGCTACCTCCATAACCGAGTCCAAACTGGGGGCGTTGGGGAGTAACAGAACAAACTCATCGGCCCCCACGCGGGCAAGATAGTCGCCAGGCTGCAACAGGGATTGCAACCGTTTACTGATGCTGATGAGGATGTGATCGCCCGTGTGATAGCCCAAACAGGTATTAACGGCCTTAAAACGATTGAGATCCAAGACAATCGCCCCCATAAACCGAGCCTGTCCCCAAGACCAAAAGCGCCAGCTTGGCCACATCTGATAGAGAACCGTTTGATTGGGCAGTTTAGTTAAGGGGTCATTTAAAAAATGGTGGGTGAGTGCATAGATCAAGCTCAGGGTTCCCCCTAGCAGCATACCCCAACGAATCCAAACACCCGGTAGCCAAATTTTCATGGCAAGGAAGCCCCATTCCAGGACGCTCAACCCCAGCACTGTCAGCAGAAGCGCCCCGAGTAGGAGTCCAGGATGGCGTAGCCGCCAAACCAGGCTCATCACTAAGGCAATCCAACCCCAACCCCATAGCCATTCGAGCCAATCTGGGACAATTCGCCAGGGTCGTTGTTGTCCTAGGGCCAAGCCGATGAGCTGATTGGCCATGTTCCCGTGCAGTTTGACCCCAGGCATCTTCACCATGTCACTCTCAGTCTGTTGGGAACTAAAGGGAGTGGCGAAGCGATCGCGGAGGGTGGGAGCAATGGAGCCGATTAAGACAATGCGATCGCGCAGCAGTTGGGGGTTGAAGTCCCCCTCCAATAACTGGCGCACGGATATCATCTGCGCGTCACCGGACTCGCCATCGTCAACCCCGTTATCCTTCACATAGGTGAGGAGGATTTGATAGCCCGAATCATCGATGTGATGATAGCCCCCGGCAGAACTGGAGAGGGGAACCAGTCGCGACTTCCCGAAACGAATCCCCTCGGGATGACGGGGATCATTTTCTAAGGCAATTCCCTCAGGTTCGAGATACTTGAGGACCACCCGCAAGCCAAACGAATAGGCAATCTCGCCCTCCCGGGTGTTGGCCAAGAGCAAATGGCGACGAACCACTTGATCGCGATCGAGGATGACATCATTAAACCCCACCTGATCATCAGGAACCACCGCTGGGGCAGCAACGGCACTGGCAAGGTTCTGAATGGCGATGAGGTTGTCAGCGCTGAGTTGTTCGGCTAAGGCTGTATCTCCCTCATCGGGGTCGAGATCACGATAGATATCTAAACCAATCACGCGAGGAGTATGGGCCTGCAAGGCGGCCAAGACCTCAGCCAAACGCTCATCTGAGAGGGGCCATTGATAGCGCTCAATATCCTCTTCGGTAATTCCTAAAATCACTAGACGAGGATCGAGATGCTCCTGGCTGCCGCGACGCATCGCGGCATCAAACATCGCCAGTTCTCCCCTCTCAAAGCTCCCAAGCGTCTGTAGCAGGATGAGCATGAGCATCACCAGGAGGTTGAGAGCCAGGTTGGTGTAATTGATGAGACCCTTATCGTGATGCACGAGTGATCGCAGCCATTGGGGTAAGCGACTCTGTGAGAGTTTCGCTCGCAATAGCTTTAAGAGCGCGCAGTTTCTCAGAGTGTATGAACGACTCACAAGGGCAAGATCCGGGAATCACTAGGGGACACACAGGGGCCTGTTATACCGCAAACCAGGGGTGCAGCAGTGAGGTTACCCTATTCTTGTGCCTCCTATCCTAGTCTGGGGAGAGGTCACCTGATTTAACTCGGTTCAGGAATGGTGACATCAATAAAGGTGATCTGATCCTGAGGGGCAATCGCATCCAGGGGAGGTTCAATGGCGTCACGATTGCCTACCACCAGGGTGACCAACTGCTCAGGGTCAAGATAGGTTTGCGCCACTCGCAATATATCCTCAACGGTGGTCTCTCTGACAGCGTCTTGGTAGCGGAAGAGAAAGTCTGTGGGGTAGTCGTAATAGTCGTAGGTTAAAAGGCGCGAGAGGGTTTGGGCACGGCTGGCAAAGTTAAAGACAAAGGAGTTCAGGGTAGAATCCTGGGCAAACTGTAATTCTTCTGGGGTAATGGGTTCTCGGCGAATGCGATCGAGTTCCTGTCGCACTGCTTGAATAAAGGGAACCGTTGCCTCTGAGCGGGTTTGTCCCCCGGCCCGAAACACTCCCGGATAGTCATATTGCGCACCCCAAAAGCCATAGACCGAGTAGGCTAACCCTTGGCGCGATCGCACTTCGTTAAAGAGCCGCCCACCAAAACCACTCAGAACATTGTTCATCACCCCCAAAACTGGATAATCTGGGTCATTGCGGACTCCCCCGAGATGGCCGAGTTCCACATAACTTTGGGTTAACTCCGGGCGATCGACCATAAACACTCCCTCAGTCTCAGCTTGGGAAATCTCCGACAAGGAGGAAGAGGGATCGGCTAAGGAGGAGGCTGTGGCTTGCCAATCTCCTAGGGTTTCCTCAATTCGGCGTTTCATCTGGCTAGAGTCAAAGTCACCCACCAAGCCCAGAATTAGGCGATCGGGTTGCACGGAGGCTTGATAGAAATCCTGAATATCCTCTCGTTCAATGGCATCGAGGGTGTCATATTCCATGGTCCGAGCATAGGGACTTTGCTCACCATAAATCAGTTTCTGAAACTCACGATTGGCAATGCTACCGGGTTCATCATTACGTCGAGCAATGTTCCCCCGCGCTTGGTTTTTCAGTAGGGCCAACTGTTGGGGGTCAAAGGCCGGCTCGCGCAATACATCCACAAAGAGATTAAAGACGCTCTCTAAATCAGAGCTGAGGGCATCAAAGCGCAGGGTTCCGTTACTGGTGCCAATGGAGGCTTCCACGGAGGCAGCTTTTTGTTCTAACTCCCGATTCAGCCGCTCGGGGGGATAATTGACGGTTCCTCCAGCGCGCATTAGGGCCCCGGTGAGGCTGGCTAACCCTACTTTAGCGGCGGGTTCAACGCGACTGCCGGTTTTAATCAGGCCCACGCCGGAGACTAACGGCAGCGTATGATCTTCCATCAGATAAACCTTTAGACCATTATCGAGTTGAAATTGCTCATACTCCGGGAGTTGGACTTCTGGCAGGGGGGGAAAGTCTAAATCTCTGTAATGTCGCGGCGTGGCGGCTACGGAAGGGGGAGCTTGTAACAATTGGCTAATCAGTAGCCCCACGAGAAAGAGTAAGGCCAAGTAGGGGCGCAGATGGTTCCAGAAGGGAGTTTGGGACGGCTCAGACATAAGTTCAGAATCGGGGGGTCAGGATAGTAGGGAGTGAAGGCAACAGGCAATAGGCAGCAGGCAATAGGCAGCAGGCAATAGGCAGCAGGTAGGGGATTTTCTCCCAACTTAGGGTATCAAGCAGGCAATCTTCGATTGCTATAGAGGATAGGTTTCTAGGAGGGGAGCAATTTGCCAATGGTACGATTTTCTGGCCGGAAGGTTTCTCGGGCAACACGGCGAATATCGTTGGCGGTGACGGCATCGATGGCTTCGATTTCCCGAAAGAGGTTACGCCAGTCGCCGGTTTTGGCTTGGTATTCGGCCAGGAGACTGGCCATGCCGGAATTGGAGTTGAGCGATCGCACTAAACGGGCTTTGGCTTGGGTTTTCACCCGCTCCAAGTCCTCAGAGGCGACAGTCTGTTGTTTTATCTGCTCAATTTCCCGACGCAGGGCCGTTTGCACGTCGTCTAGACTATGGTTGGGAGCGGTGAGGGCATAGAACAGCACGAGATTCGGGAATTTATCACCGGGAAAGCCATTGAGGCCTTGGGCAGTGAGGGCGATTTGTTCTTGTTCTACCAGGGATTGATAGAGTCGGGAGGTGCGGCCATCGCTGAGGAGGGCGACGAGCAACTCATAGGTGGCGTTGTCGGGATGGGTACGGGCGGGACGGTGATAGCCTTCTAAGTACCAGGGTTGACTGGGAAAGCGCACTTCTACATCCCGAGTTTCCCGTTGAGGGGGTTCAACTTCGGTGACATCTGGAGGGCTAGGCCCTGGCTCATAGCGACCAAAATAGATTTGGGCCAACTCCTGAACTTGGGAGAGTTCGACATCGCCGACAATGGCTACGGTGAGGTTGTTGGGAACGTAGTAGGTTTCGTAGAACTCCCATGTGTCTTGGGGGGTGAGGTTGCGGATATCGGCTTCATGGCCAATCACCGGTTGGCGGTAGGGATGAACGGAGAAGGCGGTGAGGAGAAATTCTTCTACGAGACTGCCGATGGCGGAATTGTCGGTTCCCAGACGACGTTCTTCTAGGATGACCTCTTGTTCTTCATAGAATTCTCGAAACACTGGTTCTAGGAAGCGTTCCGATTCGAGGGACATCCAGAGTTCGAGTTTGTTGGCGGGGAAGCTATAGAAGTAGCGAGTGGCATCAGCGGAGGTGGTGGCGTTGAGGCCGACGCCGCCATATTGCTCGACGATTTGACCAAATTCATTCTGAATGACGTACTCTGAGGCCTGTTGTTGGATGGCTCGGAAGTCTGCTTCGAGTTCCTGAACTTGGGCGTCGTCGCCGGCGGTCCGGGCCTGGCGGATTTGCTCATGGAGTTCATCAAGCTGTTGTAGCAGGGGGGCTTCGGCCTCATAGTCTTTGGTGCCGATGCGGGGGGTTCCTTTGAAGGCTAAATGTTCGAGAAAGTGAGCGACACCGGTTTTATCGGGGGGTTCGTTGGCCCCACCGGCATCGGCATAGGTCATAAAGGAGATGACGGGAGCCTCATGGCGTTCTAAGACAATGAATTTCATCCCATTGTCTAGGGTGAATTCACGGATTTGGGCTTGGGTGCGATCGAGGTAGGGTTTAATAGAATCGGCCCAACTCGGAGCGGGGATCAGGGTTAACGCCAAGAGAAGGGGGATGAGAAGAAGGG
This sequence comes from Sodalinema gerasimenkoae IPPAS B-353, assembly GCF_009846485.1. Lineage (GTDB taxonomy): Bacteria > Cyanobacteriota > Cyanobacteriia > Cyanobacteriales > Geitlerinemataceae > Sodalinema > Sodalinema gerasimenkoae. The sequence continues at coordinate 3,320,657 of NZ_ML776472.1, read as the reverse complement.
CGATCGCCCGCCCGGGACGAGGAGGCTTGATGGCAGCGGTGCTCGGATGGGTTTGCAACCGGTGGGGAAACGTGAACATAAGGTGAGTCGGTTATCGTTGAGTGGGTCTTAAGGCTGGGGCTTAATGTGAGTCCAGATATAGAAGTTTTGCGATATATAACTTCTGATAACAATCTGTGAATGTTTCCGCATTTTTTTCAAAACTTATCCCAAAATAATGTTAGCAACTCTTAAAGCTAAAGTCCTCGAGTTTTATTAAGACCGATGAAGACAATGCTCCACCCGACCCGCACCCCAGAGGCGGAAACCCGCACGCGAATTTTAGCATCGGCTCGTCGGTTGTTTGCCCATCAAGGGTTTGAGGGCACCACCACCCGCGCCCTGGCCCGGGCCGCTGGGGTGGCCGAGGGAACCCTCTTCCGACATTTTGACAACAAAAAGGCCATTTTGGTGGAAGTGGCCACTCAAGGTTGGGTGGAACTGCTGACGGATTTACTGACGGAACTGAGTGAGATGGGGAGTTACAAGTCCGTCTCACAGGTGATTCAGCGTCGCTTGTTCCATCTCCGGGAAAATGCCGATTTGATGCGAGTCTGCTTTTTGGAGGCTCAGTTTCACCCGGAACTGCGCGATCGCATTCAAGAGGATGCGATCGCCAAAATGATGGATGTGGCGGAAGCGTTTGTGGAAACGGGGATAGAACGGGGGATTTATCGCCCCATGAACCCCCGCTTAGTGGCGAAGGTGTTTCTGGGCATTTTTGCCATCTCTGGGTTTAGCTATCAAACCCTCATGGAAGGGAATCCCTCTCCAGAAGCAATGAAAGAGATTGCTGATGGACTAGCGGATATTTTCCTGAATGGGGTTCTGGTGAAGGATGCTTAGGGCGATAACTCCTGGCCGATTCCTTGCTGTCCACGAAATCCGGTGATAATTCGGGTTCCGTCTTTGAGAATATGGATTTCCATCTGATCACTGGCCCAGTCGAGGCGAGATTGTAGTTCCGGGTTGAAGACTCGCACCCGTTGATTGCGGGAGGAGACAAGGGAGGTGGGATCATGGATGGCTTGAGTCTCAACGTAGGGGCCATCGATGAGCAAATCCAGTTGTTCGAGTAGGGCCGAGGCTCCTGGAGGAGCGCTGGGCGATCGCAATTCGTCCAAGGTAAAGCCACTAAAGGACATCACGGTTAAGCCTTGGCCTTTCAAGCGTCGCGCTAACTCGGCTAAGGCGGGGGCTTGCCAAAAGGGTTCTCCCCCAGAAAATGTTACTCCTTCGTTTAAGGCATTGCCAGTCACCCGTTCGACTAATTCATCAATGGAGATGAGTTGATTGGCTTCAAAAGACCAAGAACTGGGGTTAAAACAGCCTGGACATTCCCGCAAGCAGCCTTGCACCCAAATGACAGCCCGTTTACCGGGGCCATTCACTTCAGATTCATCCACATAGCCCATAATGTTGAGAAAGCCGGGGGGGATGGATTGGCTTGGAGGTTGTGTTGAAGTCATGGTTGCTTAATTGCGTTCAAGTTATAAATGCTCGGCATCATAGAGGCGCCGAAATCAAGGCTACAAAAGGGATTTTGTTAAATAAGCATCTCGGTTGCATCGCTTTACGGTGCTTATTCGATAGTATAGCAATTACAAAAACCGCCATTCCCGAGTCTCAGGAATGGCGGTTTCACAGAACCAGTAGAATGATAGAGACCGTTAGACCTTACAGCCCGTTGAAATTCCCATCTCTGGCAACATCAACCTTAACCGCGAATCTCAGGAGCCGATAGGGCCACCGTGGACGAATCAGCAGCAGCCAAATCTAAGGGGAAGTTGTGAGCATTACGCTCGTGAATCACCTCAATCCCAATGTTGGCACGGTTAATCACATCAGCCCAGGTGTTAATGACCCGACCTTGAGAATCCAGGACCGATTGGTTAAAGTTAAACCCGTTGAGGTTAAAGCCCATGGTACTCACGCCCAAGGCGGCAAACCAGATGCCAATGACGGGCCAAGCGGCGAGGAAGAAGTGGAGAGAGCGGCTGTTGTTAAACGACGCATATTGGAAAATCAAGCGTCCGAAATAGCCGTGAGCTGCCACAATGTTGTAGGTTTCTTCCTCCTGACCAAAGCGATAGCCTTGGTTTTGGGATTGTAGTTCGGTGGTTTCGCGAACCAGAGAGGAGGTCACCAAGGAGCCGTGCATGGCAGAGAACAACGCGCCTCCGAAAACTCCAATCACGCCAAGCATATGAAAGGGGTGCATCAAGATGTTATGTTCGGCCTGGAACACAATCATGAAGTTGAAGGTTCCTGAGACACCCAGCATCATGCCATCGGAGAAACTGTCCTGGCCAATGGGGTAAATTAGCAAGACAGCAGTTGCTGCTGCGACGGGAGCGGAGAAGTCTACAGGAATCCAGGGACGCATCCCTAGACGGTAGGAGAGTTCCCATTCCCGCCCCATATAGGCGTAAATGCCAATGAGGAAGTGCAGCACAATCAGCTCGTAAGGACCGCCGTTATAGAGCCATTCGTCCAAACTAGCGGCTTCCCAGATGGGATAGAGGTGCAACCCCACCGCAGCTGAGGTGGGAACACCGTCCCTGTGATGATGTTGTTGCCGTACAACAGGGAACCGGCTACCGGTTCACGAATCCCGTCAATGTCCACGGGAGGAGCGGCGACAAAGGCCAGAATGAAGACCGTTGCCCCGGTGAGAAGGGTGGGAATCATCAACACGCCGAACCAACCAATATAGAGCCGGTTGTTGGTGCTGGTCACCCATTGACAAAATCGTTCCCAGAGGGAATCTTTTGTCTGAATTGCAGTCAATGTCATAGATAATAACCTCGCTAAGAACCAAGCATCGCTCCAAGAAGATGAATAAATAAATCTTGGAAACGATGTCGTTGCTGTTCTTCAACACTTCCTATTAAAGTAATATCTTTTAATAGCTGTCAAGTTAATTACCATATGGCGATTAAAATAGACAGTTCGTCATAGTTTAGGGAAACTGATGAGTGCTTTGGGTCAAGAGGCAGATCGGTTCTCCTGACGGGCTAGGTAGAGTTGGCGACTATAGTCAACGAGGCGGTTCTTGGCAGTGGCATAGGCGGCGGCTTCTTGGGGAATGAGGCGCAGGAGACGGTTGGCGGTGGCAAAGTTCCCCTCTTGGGCAAAGTGGGCCGCTTGTTGCAATAGCTCTTGAGCTTGCTCTTCTCGGGCGTGACGGTAGAGTCCTAAATGCCGTTGAGCCTCTCGGTAGGCATTCGTTTCTCGGGGAATTTGACGCAGATAGCCAATGGCTCCGGCAAAGTCCTCGGCATAGGCGAGAAACTTAGCCCGATAAAGCCAGTAGTCAGCCTGGGTATTGCGTTTTTCCTGATATTCCAGCAGCTTGGTTTGGACCAACTCACTGACTGGGGTATTCTCGGGAATCTTGTTGAGAAGGGTAATGGCTGAGGCAAAATCCCGTTTCTCGGCCCGATTGAAGGCCTGTTGTAACATCTGCTGCGCTTGTTGGTCGCGGGAAGGTTGAGCGGAGGGGGTGACTGAGGAGGCGTTGACGGTGTTGGGGCGATCGCCACGCCGCTGGGGTTGCACCCGAGCCTGAACCTCTTGGGCGAAGGTGGTTAAATCCTGTTTCCATAACTCCAGTTCCTGTTGGGCGAGTTCTCCCCAAACTTCTGGGGCGACGGTACTCGGAGTTAGGACGAGATCGGGATCGGCTTGGGCTAAGTCTTCAGGAAGGGGGGGAAACTCCCGATTAGATTCCGCTTGAAACAGTTGCTGGCCGTAATATTGACTGGCTAGAAGCACTGCCGTAATTCCGGCACTGGTTCCTAAGGCGTAACACCAAGCGGGGGTCTTGTCTTGATCCTGTTCCCCATTGATGACCATCTTTTTGGGAGCTGGGGGAAGGGGCAAATGTTCATGAACGAGGGCCCGCTTTGGGGGAGGAAGATAGGCCTGACGAACTAGCGGTAATGCCGGGTTGGCACAGGTCTGAGGCTGAGTTGAGGGGCTAAGGTCTGTCATAGGACTTAGAGGGTGACGGTCAACCGTGACGGCAAAATTCTCGGTTCCTCTAGGTACAGCCTTAGGGAACCTCAATCCGGATGGCCGGGACAGCTTTAACCTGCGAGTTTCTACGGAGTCTTCCTGGATGAGGCTATGGGATGGCAGATTTTCACTCGCATCAAGATTTGTAAGGGGACGGCGATAGCGCTGGGATGGGTTTGGTAAAATTCCCCTAGAGTGAATGGGCGATCGCTCGCCGAACCCCGTTCTCTTGCAGTCTTTTCAACCTACTATCAACTATGGCAAATGCCCTTGCAAACGCCCCCGACGTCACCGCAGATCATTATGTGGTTCTCGGACTCGCGGTGTGTTTCCTCCAAGAAGATGGAGAGGTGCAACAGGTTCGCGTGATTGAACCGATTACCTCGTCATCCCTCGAAGCACTGCTCAAAGGCATTCCCACGTCTTATGAGTTGGCCTATGCCACGACGATTGGTGAGATTTTTGATGGGGAGACGTTTCAGGTTCCCGCTGTTTTCCCCGAGGATGCTCAGTTAGGGAATGACTTAACGGAGCGGATTATCGCCAGTACCCGCACCTATGCCAAACGCCCTGAGGCGACTGAGCATATCTCGGTGGGAACCACCTATCGGGAGTTTAATCACAGTTTAGAGCGCAAGCGGGTCCTCAATAGCGATCGCGTGGTCACCACTGACGATAATGTCAAACAACATCAATACACTCACGAGGTTCTCTAGTCCCCGCTTTGCTCTGAGCCGAAATCTCTTAGCCGAAATGCTCTTCTAGCAAGGCTGGGATTTCTTGGGGTTTGATGTTGCTGTGCCGTGCTTTTTTGGGTAAGACCACCAGGTTCGGTGCAGATTTGCAGCGTTTGAGACAGCCGGTTCCTTGGACTTGGATGGAATCGGCCAGTCCCTGCTCGTCGAGGCTCTGTTTGAGAAGTTTACAGAGATCGGCGCCGGCCCGTTTGCGACATTTGGATTTTTGACAGACGAGAATTTTTCCAGCGGGGGCTTTAACGGCGTTGCTGTCCGGTGGGTTCTCTAAGGATTGAGGACCTTTGATCTCCAGGGCGGGACATGGGTCTCCGGATCCGGGTTTGCTGAGTTGCCGCAATCCTGGATGGGGCTGGATTTGCTTGGCTTTTCGCTTAACTTGGTTGGTTTTGGATTTGTATTTCTCGGTCCCTTGCACGGAAATCCAGGTTCCCAGTTCTAGGGTCCAGGGTTGCGATCGCAGGGAGGAACTGAGTTTAATCCGGTGGGTTCCTTCGTCGTTGAGAAGGTTCAAGGCTTTGATTTGGCCTTTGTTATTGCTGCTGACACCGAGGACTCGTCCGACAAGATGGAATTGGCGTTTAGAGGAACTCATGGCTTGAGGTGAAGGGTTGGCTTGTTAGTGAGAATTGTAGTCAATTAAATTAGGGTTGACAAGGGTGATCTGACTCAAATTCCGATTTGAGGTGACTCAAACTAACCCAGATATGGCACATTTGGCGAGAAAACCGCCCAAGGTGGCAAATTCGCGCTCGTTTAATTTATAACAATTTTCAATAAATCAGTCCCTAAAAAACGGACCCGGGACATGGCCCCCGATCCGTTTGCTTGGACTCCCAAGGCTGGGTTAACCCTTGAGGAAGGAGTCATCACTCATTGAGAGCTGTTTTCAGGGTGCTGATGAAATTGGGATACGAAATCGAGGCGGCCTGGGCATTGTAGAGATGACTGGGTCCTTGGGCCAGGAGGGCGGCGATCGCTAAACTCATGGCCACGCGGTGGTCATCATAGCTCTCTAAGTCAGCTTTGGGCCAGGAGGGCGGCGATCGCTAAACTCATGGCCACGCGGTGGTCATCATAGCTCTCTAAGTCAGCGCCTTTGAGGGGACCCCCCCCAGTAATCTCCAGGCCATCAGGACGTTCGCTGACGTTTGCGCCGAGTTTCTCCTTTGAGGGGACCCCCCCCAGTAATCTCCAGGCCATCAGGACGTTCGCTGACGTTTGCGCCGAGTTTCCCGAGTTCCCGGGCCATGGCCAAGAGGCGATCGCTTTCCTTCACTCGTAATTCCTCCGCATCGCGAATCACCGTGGTTCCCTCGGCCATGGTGGCCGCCACTGCCAGAATGGGCACTTCATCAATCAGGCGGGGAATCAAAGATCCCCCAATTTCGCAGGCCTTGAGTTGAGAACTGCGGACTCGGATATCGGCGACGGGTTCTCCGGCAACTTCACGCTGATTCTCTAGGGTGAGATCTGCCTCCATCTGTTGTAAGGCCTCTAAAATCCCAGTACGGGTGGGATTCACCCCGACATTTTCCACCCGCAAATCCGAACCCGGGAGAATGGCAGCGGCGACTAACCAAAAGGCCGCCGAACTGATATCACCGGGAACCACAACAGATTGTCCCTTAAGAGTCGCCGGGCCGGTGACCGTGACGCGGTGACAACTCGGGTCAACCTGAATCTTGGCCCCAAAGGCTCGCAACATCCGTTCACTGTGATCTCGGGAGAGGACCGGTTCGCTGACGCTGGTTTCCCCTTCCGTACTGAGTCCAGCCAGGAGAATGCAGGATTTCACTTGAGCTGAGGCGACGGGGGAGTGGTAATGAATGGGTTGGAGATGACGGCCGGAAATGGCGAGGGGGGCCAGTTGGCCAGCCTCTCGCCCCCAAATCTTGGCCCCCATTTGTTCGAGAGGGGTGACCACTCGGGACATGGGGCGCGATCGCAGGGACTTATCCCCAGTGACGGCAAAAAAGCGTCCGGGTTGAGAGGCTAACAGGCCTAACATGAGGCGCAGGGTGGTTCCTGAGTTGCCGGCGTTGAGGACATCGTTCGGTTCTTGGAGATTGCCGATGCCCAAACCGCGAACGCGAACAGTTGGGCCCGAGAGGTCAGAAATGTCCGCCCCCATCTGACGAAAACAGGCGGCGGTACTTTGGGGGTCATCTCCGAGTAGTAGGCCTTCAATGGTTGTTTCCCCTTCGGCGATCGCCCCCAACATTAGGGATCGATGAGAAATGGATTTATCCCCAGGGACGTTAATCTTTCCCGATAGGGCAACCCCTGATGTTGGGGGAATAATAACTAAATCTTGACGCTCTTGATCGGTTTTGACTGTTACGATAGGGGAAGACATATCATCTACGAGAACAGCTAGGACAGTGGACTTATCTTAGCCCGTGGATGCTTCCCCTGATTGCTGATTTGCGTCCGTTCCTGAACTCTCTTGCTTTTCTCATGCTGACTCACCGCAAACCCGCTTGTCTGTCGCTGATTTCTACGGATCTTCCCCTTTGGTCTATGGTAGAAACCACGGCGACCCTGTATCAAAAAGACCAACAGCGGTTTCATCTGCTGTTGAACGAACCGGCAGTTCTCGGGTGGCAACCCCAGTGCAGCAACAATTCTGATCTTGATGCGGAGCCTATCCCCACGCGTCTGTTGTGGTTTGAGATTTCTCCCTATCGGGCGATCGCCACCATGCAGGGACAAGGGGGATTAAGCTACCGTCACCTCTGGGAACGGGGGATGTATGGCATCAGCCGTTACTGGTTGCGGGGAGAAGAACCCCACTCTCACAGTCAGATGCGGTTGCGCAACTACACAAGGCAACTGGAATTTTCCGGGGGGTCGCTTCCAGAACGTCTCCGCCTCGATTATGAACTTTGGTCAGGCCAACTCTCCCTGGGGCGCTATGTCCTCAATCTGGAAGTCCAGGGTTAAGGAGTGAATTGGGTTTCCTTCGATTAGAATCTCTCCCATTAACAAGCGCCCCCCGGAGGAGGCGCTTAACTTAAGTTTTAGGCTAGAGAGAGAGGGGTCTAGCCGTTAATCAAAGGCGCTTTAGTGGCTGCCAAATTGAGGGGGAAGTTGTAAGCATTACGCTCGTGCATCACTTCCATACCGAGGTTGGCACGGTTAATCAAATCGGCCCAGGTGTTGATGACGCGACCTTGGCTATCCAACACAGAGTGCCATCACAAATATAAGCTTAACTTATGTTTAAAGCTTGCCTGCACTCTGAATCAATCACTGGGGAGGTTCCCTGACATCAGCTCAGGCATCCAGGTGGGGACCCAAAAAGCGTTCGCCGTCAAAGTGGATTAAATGAGAAGGCGAATCGGCAACCCAGACTTCTGTTTCCCAGGCAATCTCCCCTAGGTGACGAGACATCACAGCTCGATTGGGAAATGCTGTCACATAGACCAATCCGGCTGTCGACCGGTTAAATAACTCGGCTAACTCATTATGTCGCTTCCCATCAACCGGGCCATGGCTGGTGACGGATTCAACCAGTAGTAGCCAGTTTTTTTGCCTGTAGTGCAAGACAACATCTGGCATTTTGCCATGGACATTAATTGTTACTCCCAATTGGGTTAGGAGAGCTTGATTAAAATATCGCCACTTATCACCCATATCACCGACATAAATGAGAACACTTCCCGGAGCAAATCGTGGTGCAAAGTCTTCGATAATGGCTCGAATAAGCTGGCTATGGTCTCCCGAGCTGAGTTTAATTGTTTCACCAGATGCAATTTCTACAGGAATTTTATGTTGCTGTTGAGCTTTGTTATAACGACTAATTAGGGTCTCGCGATCGCCCAAATATGTCTTTAGTTTTAGCTCCCACTCTGGCGTGTCAAATACTCGTAACAGTTCTAATGTAGTAGGTTCGATTTGATAAACGGCTTTGGGGCTATTTACTGGGCGATCCGGTTGATCTGGATTATAAAGCACGATACCAGCATCAAGAAACTGGTGCATCGTCTGACGGCGAATTGTTTCACGGGGATTGGGTGCATAATTTTGGCCATAGTTGTCCCGTATCCAAGTCATAATTGGCGTAATTCCTATCAAAGGAGATTTTGCCTCAGACCAAGGTTTTCCTGGATGAAGATTGAGCAACGCTAATAAGCAGAGAGCAGAACGTGTATTTTGTTGTTGTTTCGGCAAACCGAGACATTGGATAATCTGGCGTGCGGCTTCCAGAGACGTCTCTTTTTGGCTCATTGTAATAATGTGGCTAGTTGGGTATCGATCGCCCCTTGCGTTAGTTGCTTATATCCCTCAGACCAGTATCCCAAATCAATAATAACTTCTAAACTGGGATAGCGCATCTGTTTGAGGTCTGTGACGTTCACCTGTGTATGACCGCTAAAACGCCTAAATTGTTGGTCAATTAGGGTACTATTCAGGAGAACCATTAAGCCACGAGCTAAGGTTGGAGGCAATCCTTGCTTTTTTTTATGAAATACATTTAAGTGATTTTCAAATCCAAAAAATAGGAGATTTTGCAGCCGATTCGGGTCAACAAGACTGGCTACAATACGCCACTTTTCTTCTTTTGATGAAAACCGACGGACTACACAATAAAATCCTTGGGGATAAAGCCATTTTTGAGTTTCAGAATTGAGAGCGATCGCATTGGGTTTTTTACTCTGAGGTTGAGGCCAGGTTATCTGACTATCTTGAATATGAAGTGGGTAAAGGAGAGGAACTGTTTTTGAATCCGGCATCTGGCGTAAGTGGGGTTTAAGGCGAAAATCCACCACGGGGCCAGTTGAGACATGAATGCCAAGATCGCCCAGAGAGTAACAAAATTTTGAGCTTAGGGAACTCGGGTGACTCTCATGGGGGGTCGGAATATGAATAAAATGTTCTGGATCTGATGAAGAGACAACTTGCTTAAAGGGATAGTCCCGCTGGGTTAGGTCATTAAATTTACCATCGGTTGAGGTCGAAATAATGACATCTCCTTGTTGAAGTCCCCGTTCAACGTGCAGAATAATATTTTCCTGTAAAACATTATCTTTTTTGAAAGCTTGGCGACGGGATTCAAATAAATGAATCTGTCGAATGGCTGCCTGTTGGAGTAATAGTTTACGAAACGGCCGATAGTAAGGGCCATTACAAAAACTGCGAGGGGCGATCGCCACCAGTTGTCCGCGATCGCCCAATAGTAATAAAGAGAGAGCAATAAAGGCAGAGTAAAGGTTAACCGTCTCAATTCCTACCTGTCGCAAAGCTTTACGATGAGAAGAATTACTGCGAATCTTTTGATAAGGAGGATTGAGAATGACGTAGTCATAGCGGGGTAGGGGTTGGGCAAACAAATTCCCAGACAGCCAATCGCTGGCAGCGTGGATGAAGTCCTGGGTATGGAGATGGACCTTAAAATTGAGGTGTGTTTGATAGGAAGCCAGAGTTTCGCTGAGCTGAGAATGCAACGACGAATCAATTTCAAAGGCATCCAGTTCAATCGTTTCTAACCCTAACTTACGAGTGCGATTCAGGAAAGCCGCCGAAAGAGACCCCACACCGGCCCCAGCATCAAGTAGATGACAGGTTTTCGTTGAAGTTGGGGTGAACAGTCCCGCCATGAACTGGGCAATTTCGGGTGAGGTGAAGAATTGACTAAATTGAGATTGATTGGCTGACCTCGGCTGTGCGTTGGGGGTTAGTTCAAGTGGTTTGACCGGAGATGCCAAGATGCTCACTCCTAAAAGGTTGTCGAGTCTCTCATCTTATATCCTAGCCCCCAATAGCAAAAGCGCCCCCCGGAGGAGGCGCTTAAGTTTTAGGCTAGAGAGAGAGGGGTCTAGCCGTTAATCGAAGGAGCTTCAGTAGCTGCCAAATCGAGGGGGAAGTTGTGAGCATTACGCTCGTGCATCACTTCCATACCGAGGTTGGCGCGGTTAATCACATCGGCCCAGGTGTTGATGACACGACCTTGGCTATCCAACACGGACTGGTTGAAGTTGAACCCGTTGAGGTTGAATGCCATGGTGCTGACACCTAAGGCAGTGAACCAGATTCCAACCACCGGCCATGCACCTAAGAAGAAGTGCAGAGAGCGGCTGTTGTTGAAAGACGCATATTGGAAGATCAAGCGACCGAAGTAGCCGTGAGCAGCAACAATGTTGTAGGTCTCTTCTTCTTGACCGAATTTGTAACCGTAGTTCTGAGACTCGCTCTCGGTGGTTTCACGAACCAAGGAGGAGGTCACCAGAGAACCGTGCATCGCGGAGAACAGAGCACCGCCGAAGACACCAGCCACACCAAGCATATGGAAGGGGTGCATCAGGATGTTGTGCTCAGCTTGGAACACTAACATGAAGTTGAAGGTTCCCGAGATACCCAGAGGCATACCATCGGAGAATGAACCTTGACCAATCGGGTAAATCAGAAAGACGGCGCTAGCTGCGGCTACGGGAGCGGAGTAAGCGACGCAAATCCAGGGACGCATTCCCAGACGGAAAGACAGTTCCCATTCACGACCCATGTAGCAGAAAACGCCGATGAGGAAGTGAAGGATTACGAGCTGGTAAGGACCGCCGTTGTACAGCCATTCGTCGAGGCTAGCTGCTTCCCAGATGGGATAGAGGTGAAGTCCGATCGCGTTGGAAGAGGGAACAACCGCACCAGAGATGATGTTGTTTCCGTAGAGTAAGGAACCAGCTACCGGTTCGCGGATGCCATCGATGTCCACGGGAGGAGCGGCGATGAAGGCGATGATGAAGCAAGTGGTGGCGGTTAGCAGGGTGGGGATCATCAGAACGCCGAACCAGCCGATGTAAAGGCGGTTGTCGGTGCTGGTGACCCAACTGCAAAACCGTTCCCAAAGGGAGGCGGATTGCTGTTGTTGGAGTGTGGTTGTCATAGTTAAATGATTGCCGTGTAACTACAGGTGTTGTAGTTGGGTGAATATGATTGGTATGAATCTGGTACTACCTTAACGACTTTGTAACGCTTTGTAAAGGGTTTGTTACAAAACTCTTCCTGATGATAGAGATAAGCTTAGCTTATGTTTAGAGCTAGACCCTGCCTGAGCAATGTCTTGGCAAACTTCTTGGGAAACCCAGACCTGCTCATATAAGTCCTCTAACAATCTTAAGTCCCCTAGAGCAGCCACTAAAGCAATTAAAGGAGATGTATTTATCGAAAATTTTGGGTCTAAAACCCCGTCCTTCTAGGACGGCTTTTGACAATCCTGCTTTTTTGTGCCAGGATTGTCCGCACAACCGATGCCAACGGTGCGATGCTTGTTCTTGAGTTCAAAATCAAAGGGAAGCCCCACCAATACGCGGCGATTGACGAAGCGATCCGAACCGCACAGTTCGTTCGTAACAAGGCACTGCGCTATTGGTTTGAGGATACAGAATCTGGTGAGAAACCACTGTCTCGCCAAGTCAATTCACGATGCTGGTTGGTATCAATTTAGGAAATGGTTAGAGCATTTTGGGGTAAAATTCGGCAGGATAACTGTAGCAGTGAACCCTGCCTATACCTCTCAAAAATGCTCGAACTGTGGTGCAGTCGTCAAAAAATCCCTATCAACTCGAACCCATGCTTGTCAGTGTGGTTGTGAGTTAGACAGAGACCACAACGCTGCCATCAATATTCTGAATGCTGCCTTAAGTACGGTAGGGCATACCGGAACTTGGGTCAATGACCCACTCGCGAAAGCGGGGCGTAGCCCTTACGCTTCTGGAGATTTGACCGCTACTTTGGCTGGTGCAAACCTGTCAGAGCAAGTCGGATCGTTGAAGGAAGAATCCCCACGCCTTTAGGCTGGGGAGTGTCAACGCGATGATTCGAGTCTCAGGCATTATTTTAGATCTGACTGTAGTTCTCTCTCATCCAAATAGCCCCAACAGCAAAAGCGCCCCTCGCAGGAGGTGCTTAAGTTCTGGGAAAGACTCCTCCACTACTGGATATATCCAAGACCTAATCGAGGCGAATTAACTGAGCTTGAGACTCATCTGTCAACACATAGAGATGGCCATCGGGGCCTTCGCGGACATCCCGAACTCGTTGACCAATTTCGATCGCCCGTTGGTCGACCACCTCACCCGAGTCATCCAACTGAATATGATGCACCGCTTGGGAGACTAACCCACCCGCAAAGAGATCTCCATGATAGACCGCTAACCCCGAGGGAGCGATCGCCGGCGTCCAAACAATATGCGGATCAACTTTATCAGGATGGGTTCGGCGATCGGAAATCTGGCCCCCCGTATATTCTTCACTGTGCGTCACCAGAGGCCAGCCATAATTCTCTCCCCCCTTAATCCGATTCAACTCATCGCCACCTCGGGCCCCATGTTCCGTCGACCAAACTTCCCCGGTTTGGGAATCTAAGGCTAACCCTTGGATATTGCGATGGCCATAACTCCAGATTGCGGGGTCGCTCTCCCCATCATTAACCCAGGGATTATCATCAGGAATCGAACCATCGTCGTTTAGGCGGACAATGGTTCCCAAATGACTCTCGCGATTTTGAGCCTGCAAACGAATTAACTCTCCATCAAGTTCTAAGGGAGCATTTCCCCCATCCCCAATACTCACCAGTAGCGTTTCGTCGGGAAGCCAAGCCATCCGGGACCCAAAATGTTGTCCTTCAGGTTTCGGGGGAGTGGCGGTAAAAATAACCTCCACATTCTCTAAACGGTTGTCCTGTAACTCTCCTCGGGCCACTTGCACCTGATTCGCATCGGGAGTGCCATCGGAATAGGTGAAGTAAATTAAGGCGTTTTCCTCGAAGCGGGGATGCACGGCAATATCGAGCAATCCTCCCTGATTAATCGCTAAGACATCAGGAACCCCCGAGACTGGGTTGGGATCTAACACGCCGTCGCGGACGAGGCGTAAGCGTCCCGGCCGTTCCGTAATTAGCATGGTTCCATCAGGTAGCCAAGCCAATCCCCAGGGATGTTCTAAATCTTCAATGATCGTGGTTTGTTGCCAATCTCGGTCTAAGGGGAGCGATTCGGCAGACTCAGGGGAGGGAGAGTCTCCGTTTGGGGGGTCCACCAGATCAGCTGTATCGGTGGTCGTGTCGGCGGTGGTGTCGCCTGGAGAGTCCACCGTGGTTGGTGTGGAACAGCCGCTGATAAGTAGCAACGCCAATACCGAGCTTGCTAAACCTCCAGTCACTGGAGTCAGAGGTTGAATCTTGAGTCTCATGGGGTTAGTTGCTCCCAGTTACGTCGTAACATTCATCTATTACCATGGTAAGGAGATTACCCCCAACTGGAGACAGTCCTATGACTTGGCGAGGCTCAAACACCCCACTCGATCGCATCCTAGCCTGTGTCATCTACCTCTTACCCCTGCTAGAATCAGTCCGTTATGGCGAGTATATCTTCAATCTCTTACCCATACTGGCTACCCTGATTCTGGTTCCCCTCTCTCCCTTGCTACGTTTCTACCAGGGAATCCTACAAGCGTTTCCGTTTGCTGGTTTGATTATTTTCTTCGCTTTGCTGCTGCTGGTAGTTCGCAATACTAATCTCAGTCACTTTCTGCGCTTCAATGCAATGCAGTCTATCATCCTCAAGATTGCCCTCTCGTTGGTGGCTATCGTCAGCCAACTTCTGGGACTTCCTCTGCATACCGCTGCAATGTCGGGGAATCTTTTGGCGATCGTTTTGGCGAATATGCTGTTTTTGGCGTTCTTTGGTGGCTCACTCTACGCCATTATTCAGGCGGCGTTGGGACGGTATCCTGATCTCCCCGTAGTTTCAGATGCGGCGTATCGCCAAGTGCAACGTTAAACTCCGATAGGATGGAGAGAGATTGACATCAATCCAAAATCATCCATTTTTGCTCGGTTTATGAACAGCCCCTCTAATTTTAGCTGGCCCGATCGCCTGGGTGCGGCCGCCGTCTACCTGGTTCCGTTGATGGAAGGCCTCAACTTTGGCAGCTTTCTGTTTCGCCAATTTCCCATCCTCCAGGTTCTCTTTATCCCCCTGATTCCGGTCATCCAAATCTATAATGCCATCCCCTTCGGGCGGCTGATTCTCTTCTTTGTCCTCTTCTTTGCGGTGGTTCGCAATGATAGTCTCAGCCGCTTTGTCCGCTTTAACGGAATGCAGGCGGTTCTGATTACGATTATTCTCTCGATTAGTAGCCTAATCTTGAGTTTATTCGGATCTGGGTTACAATCCGGCGCGCCATTGCTGCTAGAAACTCTTGTCAATACCCTATTCCTGGCAACGATCGCCGCTGTTGGCTTTAGTCTGGTGCAATGTCTGCGGGGAGAATATCCCGAACTTCCGGGAATCTCCGATGCGGCTAATTCTCAGGTCTTTTAGACCTCGTTTGGGGTCTCGATGGGGGGAGTCGGTTTGGGGATAACAGGATTCTCCAAAGCGCCGATTCCCTCAATTTCGATGCGCACGCGATCGCCCACCTGCAATGGCCCCACCCCTTTCGGCGTTCCGGTGAGAATCACATCTCCCGGGAGTAGGGTCATAATCCCCGAGATATAGGACACCAACTTATCGGGAGAATGAACCATCCGTTCGAGTTTAGCGGATTGGCGGGGTTTCTCCTCGTCGTTAACAAAGGTTTGCAGTTTGGCCCCTGGGTTAATTTCTCGCACCACCCAGGGCCCGAGGGGACAAAAGCTGTTAAAGCCCTTTCCTCTCGTCCAGAGGCGATCGCGCCGTTGCAAATCGCGGGCCGTGACATCATTGGCAATGGTATATCCCCAAATATAGTCACTGGCCCGTTCTGGAGAACAGTCCTCACAGGTTTCGCCAATCACTAAGGCCAATTCTCCCTCATAGTCCACTTGCTGAGACTGATGGGGATAGATGATAGCCGTATCATGCCCCACAATCGTGGTGGGAGGCTTCAGAAACAACAGGGGTTCTTCGGGAACCTCCGCCGCCATTTCCTCGGCATGATCCCGGTAATTTCTGCCTACGGCAATGATTTTTGAGGGTGCACAGGGGGCTAAAAGTTCATAGGTCTCCGCTGCACAGGTCATCTCAGTCGGCTTCCCATTCAACCAGGGTGGGGCATCGAAGATCTTGACACTGCGGTCAACCTGCAACGAGCCATAATAAATTCGTCCTTCAGCCGTGCGGACGCGGATATATCGCTGTGCCATAGCTATCGTCGACTTTAGGGGCAATTATACTGCCTCAAGGAGTTATTTCAACCCAGCCCCGAGCCATTACGGGGATGCTTAATGGGAAAAAACAGTTTATACTGGGAGACTGACCTTTTGCAGTTATCCTAGTACAGAAGGTTAAACCCAAAATAGCCAACTTTTGCACAGATGATTAAACTTCGACTCAAACGCCTCGGTAAAAAAAGAGAAGCCAGTTATCGGATTGTGGCCATGGAGAGTTCCTCCCGTCGCGATGGTCGTCCTCTACAAGAACTCGGATTCTACAACCCCCGTAGCGGCGAGACGCGCCTCGACAGTCAAGAACTGCTGAAATGGCTTAACAATGGCGCACAACCCACGGATACCGTTCGCGACATCCTCCGTCGAGCTAATCTGGTTGGCCCCAAACCCGGAACTCCCGTCGGAACCCCGGCTGCAACCCCCGACGCATCCACTGAAGCTGCACCTAGCGAGACGGAAGCCACTGAAATGGAAGCCACTGAAGCTGAACCCAGCGAAGCCAGCGCTTAATCGCGGCTGTTATCTCAAAATTCCTCGGCTAGACTCGGTTTGGTTCAAGTTAGACCTAACGCCATCCTGAAAATGGCTCTAAACTAGAATTAAGCCGGGTCTCTGTTTTTATCCTAATCCCAGCCATAAGAAGCCACATTAAATAGGACGGCGATAAAAGGCTAGGGTTGCCACATCAAAAACTTTCGCCAGCACAATCTGTCCCCCTTGAAGTGTCTATAGTAGTTACTGATTGTTAATTGCCATCCATCTATCCCTAGGATATGACCCCCCGACTCACCATCGATCTCCACAGTCCTGAATGCGCCCTCGCTTTGGTGGGACAGCAGGAAGTCAACCTTAAAACCCTAGCGCATCAAACCGGTGCCACCTTAGTCTTGCGGGGTCAAGAACTGTTTATCTCGGGAACCGATACTCAAACCGGACGCTGCGAACAACTGATTCACATCCTCGCGCCCATTTGGAAAGTTGCTAAACCGGTGGCTGATGTGGATATTAACACAGCGATTCATGCCCTGGACACGGGACGACAGGACGAACTTAAGGATTTACGAGATGATATTCTCACCCGCACCCGTCGCGGTGAGGATATTCGCGCGAAAACCTTTCGTCAGCGTCAATATGTCAAAGCTGTTCGCACTCATGATTTAACCTTTTGCATCGGTCCGGCGGGAACGGGTAAAACCTATCTGGCGGCGATGTTGGCGGTGCAGGCGTTACTCGACAAACGCTATGAACGGCTAATTCTGACTCGTCCGGCGGTGGAAGCAGGGGAACGGTTGGGATTTCTTCCGGGAGACTTGCAGCAAAAGGTGAGTCCTTTCTTGCGTCCGCTGTATGATGCCCTCTATGAACTCATCGATGCTGAGAAGATTCCCGATTTGATGGAACGGGGAATTGTGGAAGTGGCGCCGATCGCCTATATGCGGGGACGAACCCTCAATAATGCCTTTGTCATTCTCGATGAGGCTCAGAATACCACATCAGCTCAGATGAAAATGGTTCTGACTCGTTTGGGCTTTAATTCCCGGATGGTGGTGACGGGAGATGTCACCCAGACGGATTTACCCTCAACTCAGATGTCCGGGTTACAGGTAGCCCAGAAGATTCTCAAAAATGTTGATGGTATTGCCTTTTGCCAGTTGACGGCGGCGGATGTGGTGCGCCATTCTCTGGTTCAGAAGATTGTTATGGCGTATGAGAAGCATGAGAAGAGGAAGGGAACAGGGAACAGGGGGGAAGAAGGCAATAGGCAATAGGGAATCGGGAATTGGGGTAGGGGCGTACCCTTGTGGTCGCCCTCTTCAGGCAATTGGGGAGAGAGATTTTGGTGAAGCAACGTTTGGATACGCTGTTAGTCGAGCGACAACTCTGTTCGTCGCGTCAGTTGGCCCAACGCTGGATTCGAGCCGGGGAGGTGCGGGTGAATCAGCAGTTGGTGGATAAGCCGGGGACGGCGGTGGCAGTGGATGCGGAGATTTCTGTGAAACTGCGATCGCCCTTTGTGTCTCGGGGTGGGGAAAAGCTGGATAAGGCGTTACAGGTGTTCCCCATCTCTGTGGAAAATCGGGTCTGTCTCGATGGCGGAATTTCTACTGGGGGCTTTACGGACTGTCTGCTGCAACGAGGGGCGCAACGGGTCTATGGCGTGGATGTGGGCTATGGCCAGGTGGATTGGAAGCTGCGTCAGGATGACCGGGTGGTTCTCAAGGAACGCACTAATTTACGCTATCTGACCCCGGAGCAATTGTATCAGGCCGATGACCCGCGCCCAGATTTGGCGGTGGCAGATGTTTCGTTTATTTCCCTCGAAAAGGTGTTTCCGGCCATTTGGAATTTGTTGGTGTCGCCTCGGGAAACCATTGTTTTGGTGAAACCTCAGTTCGAGGTGGGGCGATCGCGCGTCGGGAAGAAAGGCGTTGTCCGCAATCTCGGCGATCGCGCGGATGCCATTGTTCAAGTTCGGGATGCGGCGAGAAACCTGGGATGGTGCGATCGCGGTCTCGTCACCTCCCCCATCCAAGGACCGGCGGGCAATGTAGAATATCTGCTCTGGCTCCATGAACAGGGAACCCCTCAACTCGATGAAGCCACCATCCAAACTGCCGTTCAAGGAGAGTCTACCCCATGAAAGCCCTGGTGATTGCCGGAACTCGTAGCGGTGTCGGCAAAACATCGTTATCTCTGGGAATCATGGCCGCGTTGCGTCGTCGGGGGCTGCGAATCCAGTCCTTTAAAGTCGGGCCGGATTTCATCGATCCTGGACATCATCGCCTGGCGACGGGCCGCATTTCCCACAATTTAGATGGCTGGATGTTATCAAATGCTGACAATTTAGCCCTATTTCGCAAATATAGCCGCGATTGTGATGTGGCGATTATTGAAGGAGTCATGGGGGTTTTTGATGGCTATGGGGCCACATCGGAGGCGGGAAGTACCGCTCAAATCGCCAAGTGGTTAGGGGTTCCGGTGTTGCTGGTGGTAGATGCGTCGCGGATGTCTCGCAGTGTGGCGGCGTTGGTGTCGGGATACATACACTTTGACGCTGATTTGTCAATTACGGGAATTGCCCTAAACAAAGTCGGTAATACCCGCAATATATATCGTACTACAAGCCAATTAAGCCGCTTGGGAGAGGCCATCGCCTCGGTAACCTCGATTCCCATCTGGGGAGAAATTCCTAAACACAGCTTCCCAGAAATCCCCTCCCGTCATCTGGGATTATGGCTGGCTGAGGAGGATAATCTGGGAGATTCCTATATTGAGGTGTTGGCCGAGGCCACGGAACGCTATCTGGATTTGGATACTTTGTTGGCGAGTTTGCCTGATTGGCAGGGAGCGTTAGCGGTTGAGGAGACTCTTCCGGGGAGTTTGCCTCAAAAACCGTCAGAAAAGTCGTCGCCGAGGATTGCGATCGCCCGCGATGAGGCCTTTTGTTTCTACTATGAGGAAAATCTCAATCTGTTGCGAGAAGCCGGTGCAACCTTGATTGAGGTGTCGCCGCTACGAGATGAGTTTCCCCAGGAGATTGACGGCTTTTATTTCGGTGGCGGCTATCCAGAACTACATGGAGAACGCCTGAGTCAGAATCAGGCGTTTTTAGCCGGATTACGACAGTTTGCGGCGGAGAATCGTCCCATTTATGGGGAATGTGGCGGTTTGATTTATCTGTCTCAGGGAATTGAGGTCAAAGACGTTCATTATCCCTTTGCCGGAATCTTTCCCTTTTGGACCCGATTGGGCGATCGCCCCAACCTAGGCTATACGAAAATCGAAACCACTGGCAATCATCCTTTTTGCCAAGAGCCTCTGAGGGTTAACGGCCATCGCTTCCATTATTCTCAACTGATGTCTGAGACAGTTCCTCCAGAAATTCCCACCTGTTATCAGGCCCACAGTTGGCGTATTGGAGACTTTCCCGAAGGCTATGTGTTGGGAAATAGTCTCGCCAGCTATGTTCATTTACATTTTCGTAGTAACCCGGAGTTTGCCAAACAGTTTGTTAAGGCTTGTCGAGGAGGTGGACTAGGGGCGATGAGAACGGATACGGCACCTCGATATTGATCGGTGAACACCGTTCGCCCCTACAGACATCTATGACATGACTTCTGAAAATTGGTGTCAACCTCAAGATGAGGCAAACTTTCAAGATATAGCAAAAATTGGTCTGAATAGGACAAAAAATGGGGGAGAAGAAGGCAGTAGGCAGTAGGCAGTAGGCAGTAGGGAAGAGAAGGCGACGGGCAATAGGCAGGCTAGCAAGAGGTGGCGAAGTCTTTCCCAACGAGCAAGTCCTAAGTCAATCTTCGATTGCTATAGTGAATACATTTTTGCAAAAGTGGGGCTTTCGGAGATATCACCGGGTTGACTCAAGATGAACGTTAACTCAGGGGTGGGTTCCAGCGAAGTCAACCATTGTGGACGAACCCAACAAATAGGAACAACGCAGGAACACATACCACCCCAAACTATAAGGGTTTTTGACTACTCCCCAGTTACTGACAAACCATCCACCCAGATGCGAGGACAAACCCCACCCGGCGTTACCTCAACTTCCGGTTCCACATAAATAATGGACTTGAGAACCTCGCGGATATCCCCCGCCACCGTAGCAGAATCCACACTCACTTTCTCCCCTTTATTGACTAACCAACCATCAAACGGCAGAGAAAACGACCCTTGCAAGGCATTCACCCCGGCATGTAAGGCACTCAAATCATCAATAAAGACCACATTTTCTTCCGTCTCTAAAGAATAAGTCTGGTCTGGTTGCGACGCCGCAAAAATATGATAAAAGTCAGGACTAATCGTGACTTTTGCACCCATATTCGCATGGCCTGTCGGTTGCGCGTTCATGCGTTTCGCCGTTCCCGCACTATGGAGAAATCCCGTCAAAACACCTGCCTCAATCAGAGGAACCCGGCGCGTTGGCGTGCCTTCCCCATCAAAGTAACTCGATGTCGGATTATCCTCATGAAGGGCATCATTAAACACCGACAACAGCGGCGATGCGACCTGGGTTCCTAGGGAATCTAGCTTCGATAAACTACGGTTGTCGAGGATGCTTTGAGCGTTGTAGAGATTAGAAAAGGCGTTAATCAGACTCAAAAAGGCTTCCGGGGAGAAGACAACCCGATATTTACCGGTTTTGACTTTCTGATAGTTGAGGTGGGAAATGGTTTTTTCCGCCGCTTCTTTCAAGCAGCCCTCAAAGTCCAGATGATTGACTCCCACATCCACCTTATAGGCCCCGGCAGAACGGGGTTTCTTGCCCTCTTGTTCCGTTTTGCTGTAGAGGTACACCGAAGCCACAGAATGGGCTTCATGACGCTGTGCGCCCTCGCTATTGAGATAGAAGCGATTGAGATCCCGTTGGGCCAGACCATTATAAGGAACACTGGCGATCGCCGGATGAGCATCGAGTAACTGTTTCTCCAAATCCACCAACCGCTCAATCAATTGTGTCACCTCCGTCGGCGGAACCTGAACCGTCTTCAGGTTCTCGATGGGTTTGGTGGCTTCGGGACTAAAATCAGGAACATGGTCTTTGGCCCCAAATTCACTGGCTTCAGCGGCGGTTTTTAACGCCAACTCCAATCCCTTCGCATCGCTGTCTGTCGTCGAAGCAATCCCCACGGTGTTGTTTTGGTTCCAGACGCGCACCGTTACACTGGAACGATTCGAGGCTTTCACTTGTTTCGGTTCGCCGCGATCGACTTGAACACTGGTTTCATCAACACTGGAACCAGAGATGTCGTATTTGCGGATACCGATTTTCTGGGCAATTTCTTGAACTTGGTTGGAAAGGCTTTGAATGTCTGTCATAGAAGAGTTTGAACTGAATTGGTTGATAGGTTTAACTGGATGGTAATGGGAGGTTGATGGGTTAAGCGTTCTAAACCCTTAACCCTCAAACAAAATTGAATCGAGGTTAATTAAAACGTCAGGAAAAGACACCAATCTCACGGAATCACCCCGTTCTAAGGTTTGATATTCCCGATAGCGTCCATTGTCGGGATGGCGATAGCATTCGAGTTGATGGGTGAAGGCATTAATGAGCCAAACTTCGGGGATTGCAGCAGCAGCATAACGGGGAAGTTTTTCGCTGCGATCGCTCTCCAAACTACTCTCGGCTACTTCAATCACCAAATAAACATCAGCAGCCTGTGGAAGTCCCGAAAAATACTGGTCTTGCCGAGGTTTCAACAAACTAACATCGGGTTCAGGTTCCGATAAATCATTGAGAATAATCGGATTTTGAACATTGACAATGGTCATATCTGAACCCAACAATCTCACAAAATGGTTGGCAATCCTCGTTACATAAGCCGCATGTCGTCTGCCAATTGGACTCATCTTACAAATTTCCCCATCAATCAACTCTAGCCGTTCATCGGGGTGAAGAATCCCCGATTCAGCCATTTTGTGATAGTCCTCGACAGTGAACTTCCAGGTGGTCAATCCCATGACGTACCCTCCTTAATGTGCGTCTTAACGACCGCCAACGGTGATAGAATCCACTTTGATGTGAGGTTGTCCCACGGTGACATAAACACTGCCACTGATGGAACCACAGAACCCCGGCGCGAGTTCCACATCCTTGGAACACATGGAGATTTTATTCATGATTTCTGTCGCTTCCCCGATGAGAATTGCCCCTTTCAAGGGTTTCGTGATTTTGCCATTTTCAATCAAATAGGCTTCATCAACCCCAAAGTTAAATTCCCCAGTTGGGCCAACACTGCCGCCGCCCATTTTCTTGCAGTAAATGCCTTTCTCGACCGAAGCGAACAGGTCTTCCACCTCGTACTCCCCAGGAGCAATATAGGTATTGCGCATCCGGGAAGCAGCGGCGTGAGTATAGCCCTGACGGCGACCGCTTCCGGTGCGAGGATGTCCCGTGCGCATGGAGCCAGCTCGGTCAGAAATGAAGTTTTTGAGGATGCCATTTTCAATCAACAAGGTGCGTTGAACGGGCATTCCTTCATCGTCCATATCGAGGGTTCCAAACTCTCCTTTCGAGAGTCCTTCATCCCAAGCCGTGAGATTTTCATGAGCGATTTTCTCACCCTTTTTGTTTAGGAATGGGGTGGTTTCTCGCTCAATTTGAGTGGTTTCGAGAAGATGTCCGCAGGCTTCATGGAAAATCACGCCACCAAAGGAGTTGGCCATGATAATCGGGTACTGTCCCGACTCCACATAATCGGCGTAGAGCATGGTTCCGGCGGCTTCGGAGACTTCCTCAGCGGTGCGATCGTAGTTCCAATCGCGCAGGAAACTGGGGTTACTACTATCGCCAATCCGTTGACTGATGGAAGAGCGGTTCTCGCCATCGGCACATAGGAGACTATAGCCGACGGATTGGGTGAGACGAATATCGCGGGCAAAGACACCATCGCTGGCGGCCACGAGAACTTCTTGCCAATCGCGGAAATAAGCGGCGCGACGCGATTGGACGTGTTTGGCTTTCTGGTTAATGCAGTCATTCGCCGCCAGCAACACATCGCTCATTTCCCGCATGGAACTACAGTCAGCCAACCAGCCTTCTTTGTGGTTGGTTTTGGCGTAGTCGCGGGTGATTTCCAGGTTGATGTCGGGGATATAGTCGTTGTTTCCGGGGAGGGAGAGTCCCATGATGGCCAATCCTTTCTCTAATGCGGCTTTCAAGCCGTCAAAGGAGAGGTCATTGGTGCTGACGTAACAATCCGCCTTGCCACGAAAGACACGCACCCCTGCGCCGGTGGAGAGGCGGGGGGAGATGCTGGTGATAGTATCGTCTTCAGCCAGACAGCTAATGTAGTTGGTGCGTTCGAGGAAAAATTCTATAAAATCCGCGCCAGCGGCGCGTCCTAAGCCCAGGAGGGTCGCTAAGGGAGCGCGCCAAGTATCGTCGAAGCGATCGCTCGGATTATGGGGTTTTACTGTGGGGAGTCCTTTGGTCAGTAATGCAGTCGGAGGCATATATAACAGTTTCTAAGAGTATTGCTTAACTTATTGTAACGAAATCGGGGAAGAGGGGGGGGAGAAGGGGGGAGAAGGCAAAAGGCAAGAGGCAAGAGGCAAGAGGCAAGAGGCAAGAGGGAGATCTAGGAACGAACTCTGTACCCTGTACCCTGTTCCCTACCCATTCATAATCAATAGCCAGGCCCAACCCCAGCCGAGGAGAATGGCTAGAATCGCGCCAATGGCCGTATTGATAAAATTCACCACTTCATTCGTCATCCAGTCTAATTGCTCTTGGAGGGTGGCCCCAATCAGACTTTCAATATTCGTGGCAATGAAGGCAGCGACGATACACCAGAGCATCCCGATGCTGTCAATCATCTCTAATCCGTAGCCTAGCAGGGCGATCGCCACCGCACCAACCAGTCCCGCGAGGGTCCCCTCCAAACTGACGGCCCCCTCGGTTCCGGCGGGTACAGGCTGCAAGCTGGTAATCAAAAACGTCCGTTTCCCGTAAGCTTTCCCCACTTCACTAGCGGTGGTGTCGGCCAATTTAGTCGCAAAACTCGCCACATAGCCCAGTTGTAGCAAGATAATCACGAGGGGAGGGACGGCCGGTAAGGGATGGCTGGGAACCCCTTGAACTTGGGCGTAGAGGGCCAGGGCGATCGCACACAATGTCCCCGTCAAAGCCGATCCCCAGACATTCTCTGGCCCCCTGGCCCCATCTCGCTTCTCGGCAATTCCCGCCGCCTCTTTCTGGGCTTTACCAATCCGCGTGACGGCTGAACCAAATAAGAAATAAAACATGACAATCATATAGCCTTGCCAACCAAGACAGCCCCAAACTAAAACTCCCAAAATCCAAGCATGAACATAACCAGCGGGAGTCAGCAGTTTTTTGGGAAGTAGGGCGGCAAATAGCCATAAAACACTATTTAAAATAATGGCAAACAGCCAAGGATGCAGGCGAATCCACTCAAAGCTGCTCAAGTCAAACATAATAATTAACCCAAAACAATCAAAACGTAATAATTAATACCATTTTTCGATAAACTTGCTAGGCATATGACACTGGGACAGGGCGACCACAAGGGTTCGCCCCTACAGACATCTATCGCACGACTTCTGAAAATTGGTATAAAAAATACCGTATTTATTGGAAAATCAAGTGTCTTTATTCTCTGCGGTTTAATGGGTTGCATGAGGTAAAAGACGGCAGGGGCGAACCGCACTTTGACTATCGCTCGCTGAACACTGTTCGCCCCTACTTTCATCGGCTATCCAGATTTGCTCATGACCCTAAATCCTGAAGACCCGATTCACTGACCTTGAACCAAAGCCGTTAGGGGCTAGATACAGCGTCTAGTTCCATATCTCGCAGGTTGAACAAGAAGGGAACCGCCGGGGAGTCACTGCCAAGCACTAACACTTTCGGCATTTGTGCGCCCCCTTCGCGCCAGGCTTGGATAGCTTCTTTTTGTAGCACTAAACGTCCACCCTGAGATTTCAGAGTTTCTGCGAGGAGTTTTTGGGCTTCAGCTTTACCCCGAGCGCGGTTAATCTCCGCTTGGGCTTCCTGTTCAGCTTCCTGAGCCACATAGACCGCTCGGCGGGCCCGCTGTTCGGCGATTTGTTTCTCTTCAACCGCTTTGGCAAACTCCCGCGAGAAGTTCAAGTCGACCACACTGGTATCGAGGACAATCACCCCATATTTCTCCAAACGACTTTGTAGGGCGATGTCAAAATCATATTTTAACTCCGTCCGTTTGGTGATACTTTCCTCAGCAGTGCGTCGAGCGGCGGCGACTTTGAACGATTCCTGGGTTTGCGGGGCAATCACTTTGCTGACGATGTTCTGTAACGTCCCCTGGGTGCGGCGAATTTCCACCACCCGAGTCGGATCGAGACGGAAGTTAATGGCAAAGCGTCCCGTCAAATCCTGAAGGTCTTTAGTCGAACTTTGGGCGGGAACTTCAAACTTCTGAACGGTGACGTCATAGATATCCACGACGGACACCAGGGGGGGTTTGAAGTGAATTCCCTCTAGCAAGGCACCATCTCGGGCTTTGCCGAGGATACTAATGACTCCCGCTTGGCCGGGAGAGATGACGACGAAGGAACTAAATCCAATAATGGCGATCGCCGCCAGAATGGCCCCGATAATAATCGATTGTAAGTTCTGGGGGCTTGGCTGTGCGTTCTTCAAGGGTACGCTCCTAAATTTACGATGATCAATCTATGTCCCCTCTAGCCTATCGCAGCTTGAGGGGAGAACCTGACCGCACCGACTCAGAAGAGGGAGTCTGATGACCCCCATAGTCTTGCAGGATTTTCTCGCAGAGGTGTTTACAGGGTGGTATTCACCGAGACGGTATCGGCGGCGGTGGTAACGGTGGACTTGTTGCGATCGAGTTTGAACATCAACACCGACAGAGGCGGTAAACACAAATCCAGGGACTGGGGATAGTTATGGAACGACCACTCATCAGTCCATTTTCCGCCCAAGTTGCCCATATTGCTGCCGCCAAAGTCCGCCGCATCGCTGTTGAAGATTTCTGTATAGAAACCGGTCTCAGGAACCCCAACGCGATAATGACTATGGGGTTGCGGGGTGAAATTACAGACCACCATAATCACATCATCGGAGAACTTATCACGCCGCAGGAAGGAAACCACGCTATGGCTGTTGTCATTACAGTCAATCCAGTCAAAGCCCGCTTCCTCAAAATCCTGGCTATGGAGTGCCGGTTCCCGACGATAGATCTGGTTCAGGGCACTGACAAAGCCTTTGAGGTTCTGATGGGGAGGATAATTTAATAAATCCCAATCTAAGTCATCCCAAACATTCCACTCGCTCCATTGCCCAAACTCCATGCTCATAAACAGGGTTTTCTTGCCGGGGTGGGCGAACATATAGGCGTATAAACAGCGCAAGTTGGCGAACTTCTGCCATTCGTCGCCGGGAACCTTGCCCAACATATTACTCTTGCCATGGACAATCTCATCGTGAGACAGGGCCAGGACGTAGTTTTCGCTGTAGTGATACCAAATGCTGAAGGTGATGTTGTTTTGATGGAACTGGCGGAACCAGGGGTCCATGGCGAAGTAGTCCAGCATATCGTGCATCCAACCCATGTTCCATTTCAGGTTGAAGCCTAAGCCTCCGACATAGGTGGGCCAAGAGACCATGGGCCAGGCGGTGGATTCTTCGGCAATAGAGAGGATTCCTGGATAGTAGCTAAACAGAACATGGTTCACTTGACGCAGGAAATCTGCTGCTTCGATATTTTCGCAACCGCCATATTGGTTGGCGACCCATTCGCCGTCTTCGCGATCGTAGTTGAGGTACAGCATCGAGGCCACAGCATCGACGCGAATTCCGTCAATGTGGAATTTATCGAACCAAAAGATGGCGTTGGCCACCAGGAAGTTCCGCACTTCGTTGCGGCCATAGTTGAACACCAACGTTCCCCAGCCTTTATGTTCTCCTTTGCGGGGGTCTGCATGTTCGTAGAGGTGAGTCCCATCGAAGAAGGCTAAGCCATGACCATCTTTGGGGAAATGGCCGGGAACCCAATCGACGACAACGCCAATGCCATGTTGGTGACATTGGTCGATGAAATACATTAAATCCTGGGGGGTTCCATAGCGAGAGGTAGCGGCATAGTAGCCGGTGACTTGGTATCCCCAGGACCCGTCAAAGGGATGTTCGGCGACGGGGAGGAGTTCGATATGGGTGAAATTGAGGTCTTTAACGTAGGTAATGAGGCGGTCAGCCAGTTCACGGTAGGTGAGGAAGCGTGCGCCGGGTTTCAGGTCTGCTACCGCAACGGGGGGCAGGGGATTGCCCAGATAGTCGGTTCCTGGCTCGTCATAGGAGGCGTTAAGCCATGACCCGAGATGAACCTCATAGATGGAAACTGGGGAGGTCATGGGATCGGTGTTACGCCGGGTTTCCATCCAGTCGCTGTCGGACCATTGGTAATTGTCGAGATCGGTGACGATGGAGGCGGTTTTAGGACGGATTTCTTGTTGGAAGCCGTAGGGGTCGGATTTTTCGTAGATATGTCCGTCGTAGTTTTTAATTTCGTATTTGTAGGGAGTTCCGACGGTGACTTCCGGGATGAAGATTTCCCAGACTCCGTTACCCCGTTTGGCCATTTGGTGTTTGCGGCCATCCCAACTGTTGAAATTCCCCAAGACAGAGACGTTGCGGGCGTTGGGGGCCCAAACGGCAAAGTACACCCCTTCGACGCCATTACTGGTGAGGAGATGAGCGCCAAGTTTTTCGTAGATGCGATGATGATTCCCTTCGCTAAACAGGTGAATGTCAAAGTCGGTTAGTTTGGGGGACCGGAAGGCATAGGGGTCGTAAATGATCCGCTCATGGTCTCCTTGTTTGAGACGCAGTTGGTAGTTGATGGGAAAGGGATCGGTGTTGTCTTTTTTGTCAACGGGGCGATCGAGTTCGCATTCAAAGAAGTACGGGTGATGGACGGACTCCATGGGGTAGGATTTCCGCTCTTCGGGGAGTTCGACCCAGGCGGCTTCGACATCGGGGAGATAGGCTCGTACTACCCAAATGGATTTCCCATCCCGTTCGATGGTGTGGGCGCCGAGGACGGAGAAGGGGTCTTGGTGGCTGTTATGAACGATGTAGTCAATCTGTTCGGTGGAAATGGTTTTCGACATGAGTTTTAAGGGAATGGATGGATGTTCAGGCTCTGTGCTGTTTTCTTATAGAGGTTCGGGTGCGATCGCCCCCCGGTAGACCCCCGGTAAATGACTAAGCCTTAGTGTGACATGTCTGTTGTCCGCTGGCCTGCGTTGGCGATGGGCCGTCAGTCCTCGGGGGGGAACTCCCTGAAGATTTTGGCCGAAACGGGGCAGTTCGGCAATAAATCTTTACAGTTGAAGATACAGCAAAAACCCCTCTCTATCTGGGAGGGGGGAAAAAAGTCAGGAAATGTGAACCTGAGCTGGGGGCAGATTAGAAGGGGGTCAGGGTTCGGAACATGCGCAACAGTTGCAGCAAGAAAATGTTGTAGCGAATCTCGGAACTGAGTTGAGGCGGATCGGTTGGCTCTTGCAGTTGGGCTTGCAGGGCGGCATACTCGGCGGGGGTGAGAGGTTCGCCATCAAGGGGCGATCGCGCCTCTAGCAAAATCTGATTGCGTAACACTTCTTCGGGGGTATCGTCAGCGGGGGGAAGGGCGATCGCCCCCTCAGGAACCGCCATCAGCATCAGCGTCAGTCCTAATATCAAGCCGCTTAAGGGGTTGCGCTCCATCATGACTTTCATGACATTAATCCTGGGGGGAGGGGTTCCTGACAACACTCGTGAATCTGCTCAATCCGCTCAAACAGCCAGGGATAGTCCTGTCGGTATTGAGGAATCAACGCCAGGGGACTCAACAGGCCCGCCGCTGTAAGATCCGCCACACTGAGGCGATCGCCCACCAAATAGGGCGAGTCCCGCCACCGCTGTGACAGTTCCGTCAACGCCAAAGTCAGACGCTGGCGAGCCAACGCCACCCCGGCCGGACTGATATCATACTGAACCCGCACCACCTTAACTAAAGTTTGCGCAAACCAAGAGGGATTAACAGACTTTCCCTCTTTGGCTCGGAAATCGTAATAGAGAAAGCGGGTAGCCGTGCCAATACTCTCATCGAGCCAATCTTCCAACAGCCAGGCCCGGCGATGACCCTCAGACTCCTCGACAGCCCAAGACGGCTCAGGGGAGTATCCCTCTAAAAATTTTAAAATCTCCGTCGAGTCCCCGACCGCCACCGGACCGTCAGGAGACTCGGGCAACAACACAGGAACGGTCGTCAACCCCACTAACGGTTTCAATTTGAAGCGGTGAGCGCCAGGAGTTAAATTCTCCACCTCATAGGGAATCCGCTTATAACCCAACGCCAGGCGAACCTTACGGCAATAGTGGGAGGTGCTGAACTGAAGAAGGCGCATGGGGACAACATCAAAACAGGGGAAAAAAGAGGCGAGGAGCCGGCCTGGGGATGACCCCAAAACGACCCCTCGCACCTGAGCGACAGCGGCTCGCCAGTCCAGCTCGCACATGTCAAACTAGACGAAGCCAGACGTGAACGGCTCTGGATTAGACTAGGGCGCGTCGGGAGTCTCAGGCTCCATGGGGGCCGCTTCTTCATCAGCCGGGTCCATAGGAGCGCCCATGGGATCTTCCCCTTCAGGCATTCCCTCAGGTTGTCCTTCCATGGGAGCCTCTTGTTCCATCGGAGCTTCTCCAGGAGCGGTATCCGTCGGAGCAGTATCCTCAGCACATGCGCCTAGGAACAGAGAGAGTCCCAGAACTGCCATCAAACTTAGGAGTTTAGTTTTCATGAATTTGTACCTCTTATGTCAAATGCCCACAACGTCAACACAGTTTTTAGGCCGAGTTGAGCAGCGATATTGTAATTTAACTCAAACTTAACCCAAAGGATCAGGGATCACAAAAAAAATGTGCCCAAAGACAGACCCGGCCGAACGCTTCCAAGGGAAACTGACGGTGTTAGGATGATGTGGACAAGGAGTCGGATCACGTCATGGCCAAAGGTTAACTCAATTTCAGTTATCTTTCCAGGGCGGACCTGAACCCGTCGTACCCTTGCTCTCGTATTTGCTCTCGTATTGGTGGTGTTTATGACTTACGCGCTTCATTCTGCGTCCGTGAGATCCTCTCGTGCAACCGGCGAAACGAATCGAGTCGTGTCACTCGAACGCCGTCTCGACTTACGTCGTCAGTCCTCTGTCTCACCATCTCGCCAACGCCGTCCCACGAACTCCGTGGTCATTCCGCTGCACGCCCGCGAACAACTACGCCAGCAGCCCACCCCAGCTCGCTCCCTGGGGCCACTCCCCTGGCTGCGACGCAGTTCCATGGCCATCAGCGCCCTGTTAGCCACGGGCACCCTCACCGTCTATGGGGGAACGGTTTATTCTCAACAACAGTGGCATGACGCTACCCGTGAACTTGAACAACTGCGGCAACAGGAACGACAATTGGTCATTGCCACTGAAGCCCTGCGACAAAATGTGATGCAGCTTGAGCAACAGGACGAATTAGACAATTTAGCCCTAATCTCCGAGCAAACCCTCTACATGACCCCAGCGCCCCCCCGCGATCGCAGCCCAGACGCGACCGCCTCTAGTAAGCCTCCCAGACCCAGTCCAGCGGCTGACTTCCCTCTGGGATACTAACCCACTCTCCACCCTGCTCCATTCGCAACCCCAAAGCCGAAAGATTGATGCGTCAAGCGCGAGGTAGACCGCTGCCCCCCAACCAACGAGCGACTCAACCCCAAAGCCGAAAGATTGATGCGTCAAGCGCGAGGTAGACCGCTGCCCCCCAACCAACGAGCGACCAGACCAGCCCGGTCTTCACGCTCCTCGACCCCTTCGAGGCGATCGCCCTCTGGCCGTTCCCAGCCAGGTTAGACCAGCCCGGTCTTCACGCTCCTCGACCCCTTCGAGGCGATCGCCCTCTGGCCGTTCCCAGCCAGGTCGCTCGTCCTCTCGTTCTCATACCTACCGCTCCCAACTGGCCGCCTATCTCACCACCCTGGAGGAGGTCTCGGGTTGGGCCATGACTCAGTTTCAAGATGTGGTCGCCACCCCCTCCCGGTTGCGCTTGCTCGTGGTTTGGGCCGTGTTAGTGGTGGCTGGCTTGGGCTTAATCTTCAATCTGTTTACCCTACAAATTCTCGACAGAACACGATTTCAGCAACAGGCCGCCGCTCAGCAGCAACCGCCGCCCCGGAGTCTCGTGCCACGACGGATGATTGTGGATGCCCGAGGAGTCCCCTTGGCCCTTGACAGTCCTGTCTTTGATCTTTACGCCCACCCAAAACTGTTCACCGCTCCCTCACAGGAAATTGCCGCCGAGTTGGGGGTGCTATTGAACGAATCCCCCGCTCAACTCCAACACAAATTCAATAGTGCCCCCACGGGCATTCCCTTGGCAAACTGGTTGCCGCAACAGGTGGCTGTTCCCATTGCCCGACTCCGGTTCGATGGCTTAGAACTCATCCGCTCTTCTCGTCGCTTGTATCCACAGAAGGAGAGTGCAG
The DNA here is from genome assembly GCF_009846485.1 of Sodalinema gerasimenkoae IPPAS B-353. Lineage (GTDB taxonomy): Bacteria > Cyanobacteriota > Cyanobacteriia > Cyanobacteriales > Geitlerinemataceae > Sodalinema > Sodalinema gerasimenkoae. Next base: position 3,288,645 of record NZ_ML776472.1, on the reverse strand, counting down.
CGGCAGTGTTGGGGTATGTGGATGCAGATGGGAATGGCCGGGCAGGACTGGAGTCTACCCAAAACGAGGTTTTAGAACGAGAGGTGGTCTGGGTGGGGGAAGATCCCCAGAAGACGGGAATTATCGATCGCGCTGCACCTCCCTTTGCTCGCTTTGATGATCAACGGCTGCAACTAACCCTAGACACCCGCCTACAACGGACAGCGGAGGCGGTTTTGGCTCAAAAAATGGAGGAATTTGGGGCCAAACAGGGAACGGTCATTGTCATGGATGCCTGGGATGGCTCCTTGTTATCTTTTGTCTCTCTGCCCTCCTACGATCCCAATGAGTTTTATGAGGCTCCGGTAGAGCGCTTCCGCAATTGGGCCTTGAGTGACTTATATGAACCCGGTTCTACCTTCAAACCTATCAATGTGGCGATCGCCCTAGAGTCAGGAGCCATCCGGCCTACGGATACCTTCAACGATCCGGGCCGCATCATGGTCGATGGCTGGCCCATCTCCAACTATGATTATGCCTATGCCGGGGGTCGAGGGGAACTGACGTTGACGGATATTCTTCGCGATTCGAGCAATGTGGGCATGGTTCGCATCATGGAACGGATGGAGGCCAGTGATTATTATGATTGGCTGCAACGGGTGGAGTTAGGAGAACTGACCCAGATTGATCTCTCCCCTGAAACGGAAGGACTTCTCAAAAGCCGTCAGGCGTTTCTGGCGTCTCCCGTCGAGGCAGCCACCACCTCCTTTGGACAGGGATTTGCCATTACCCCAATTCAGTTGGTGCGTCTGTATGGCAGTTTGGCCAATGGGGGCTATTTGGTGACTCCCCATGTAGTCCAAGGACTCACCGATACAGCGGGCCGGTTACAGCAGGAGCCTCAGCGTCCCCAACAGGTTCGCATTTTTTCTGAGGAGACGGTGCGACAGGTGGTCAAGATGATGGAAGATGCGGTCGAAGAGGGAACCGGTCAAAATGCGCGGATTCCTGGTTATCGGATTGCTGGGAAAACAGGAACGGCTCAGAAAAGTTTAGGGAATGGGGGAGGCTATTCCAGTTCAGCGGTGGTCGCCAGTTTTCTGGCCATTTTTCCCGCTGAAAATCCCCGCTATTTGGTGTTTGTTGCCCTGGATGAGCCATTGTCTGGCACAGGAGGACAGGTGGCGGCCCCGGTGAGCCGGTCCGTGATTGAACGAATGATTACCCTCTATCAGATTCCCCCAAGTTGACATCAGGCGAGATCGATCATCATGGTACATCGGGTGCGTGTAGCCAAGGATAAAGCGGAGTTAGTGCGATCGCTGCTGCGTCAGGGAGAGCTGACAACGGCTCCCTTCCCCACCTATGCCGATATTTTGGCCTTTGCGGCGGCCCTAGGGGCCAAACATAAGCGGCGATCGCCCATTGGGAGCGCTGTCAGCCGAGAACCGACCCCCGTGGCCCTCGATATTTTTATTTCCCGTGGCTATGACCGCCTAATTCAACTGCTGGCCATTTTGGCCACAGAAGAGGCCAGCATCCTCTCCCCCACCGAAGCAAACGCAGAAGCCCGACGGGTAGAAATTTTTGAGGAGTATGCCAATGGCGGTCTGGAAATTCTCCAAGGAGAACTGCGAGGGGCAGTCGACTACACCGAAACCCTCTTATTACTCCTGACCTTTGAATGTAATCCTAATAGCCAAGAGGGAAATAGTTTTGATTTGCGGCGTTTTTTATAGGGAAATGACCCAGAGATTCCAGGCCCCTTCCCTCGGCAACCCTCGCAACTTAACTGTTGTCCGTCTCATCGGGAAAATGAAGAATCAACATAGAGGACTTCGGTTGACTGCGGGCGATGGTTTCCGCCGCACGGCCTAACGCCGGACCACCGGCCCGATTTTTCCCGGCAATCAGCACTAACAAATCGTTCGGTTCTAAGACCGTAATCACCTGAACCACTAAGCCGCCACGGGTGACCTCCAACTCCACCTCCGGCTCACGCTCAGATAAGTCCACCCGTGGTGCTTCTGCCCGACTCGGAAGCACCTGTAGAATCGCTAAATCACTTTTCAACTCGTTGGCCACCGACTGCGCCAACCTCAAGGTGGGTCGAAACAGAGGTGAGGCGACCTGAGCATCAGTGACCGCTAATCGCACCCGTTGTATATTTTCCAAAGGTTTGGGAAAGCGGGCGACCAACACCGGAACGTGGGATTGACGAACCACATTATCGATGACACTGCCAAAGAAATTCTCGCGATAGGTCGAATAGCCTTTCCACCCACAAATGACGAGACTGGCATTGCGCTCCTGGGCAACTCGCAGAATCCCCCAATCGATGGAATCATCCACCCGCCCGATGGTTTCCACTGCCGTCACCGCTCCATGAGCAATCATCTCGGCGGTACTTAAGAGCTGTTTTTGTCCCTCCCGTGCCGCCGAGGACACAGGTCCCCCGCGATCGGATAAAACATGCAGCGGCAGTAGGGTGCCTTCTTTGCGCTTGGCCAAGATAATCGCCAATTGCAGCAGTCGATCTTCTGTATTGGGGTTGGCCACCGGCACTAAAATTCTTGCCCCCCATCCGTCTTGTGCACGATCTTCCTCGCTATGTTCTGACGACTGGGCTTGAGGTGTATCCAATTGTGCCCCCCAGCGAGCGGTAATCCAGGGAGAGGCAACACAGGTAATCAAAATCATCAGGATTACCCCATTGATAGTTACCTCATCCACTAAGCCAATATCCAGGGCCACCGTTGCCGCCGCTAGGGTCGAGGCGGCCTGAGCGATGGATAAGCCAAACCCGACCATACGACCGGGGCCAGACCATTTTAAAAACCAGCCGCTTCCCCAAGCTGCTGCAAATTTACTCATAGCCTCCGCTCCGACCATGACCGCCGCCACTAGCAAGGCTTCGGGTTCTTCGATCAAAATCATCGGGTCCACTAACATCCCGACGGAAATCAGGAAAAACGGCACAAATAGGGTATTGCCGATAAACTGAATCCGATTCATCAGTGGACTCAGTTGAGGGACTAGGGGAGTAATAGCAACCCCGGCTAAAAAGGCTCCGACAATCGGTTCAATTTGGATTAAGTTGGCTAAATAGGACACCACAAATAAAGCCGCTAAAACAAACATAAATTCGGCTCGATCATCATGGCCAAACTTAATAAAAAACCAACGGCCCAGTTTGGGGATTCCCCATAAGGTTGCAAAGGTATAAATAATCAGGGAGGGAATTAAAAATAACCAAAATTCCAGAGTTAGTTCTCCCTCTTCAGCGCGCACCACAACGGCTAAGACCAGTAGGGCTAAAATATTGGTAATCAGAGTTGCCCCAAGGGTCGAGGTGACCACCCGCGACCTCATGATTCCCAGCCGATTCAACACTGGTAGGGCAACCAAGGTATGAGAGGAAAAGGTTGAAGCAATCAGGATGGCAGCTAGTAGAGAATAGTCCAGCATGAGGATGGCAGCCGTTCCAATTACCATGGGCAATAAGAATGTCGCCAAGCCAAAGGTAATCGCGCCTTTGGCATTCTGCCGTAAATCTTCTAGGCTAGTTTCTAATCCTCCTAAAAACATTAAAAATAATAAGCCTACTGTCCCTAAGAGGTCGATGGTACTGTCGAGTTCGAGAACTCCTAAACCGTGGGGACCAACGGCAACCCCCGCTAAAATAAGTCCAATAATACCGGGCATTTTGAACCGCTCAAATAAAAGCGGCGCCACCAACATGATGGCCAGAATAATCAGGAAGATGGCAACGGGATCGTCCGTGGGACTTAGGACTTGGCCCAGGTAAGGCAGCGACAGAGGCTTGATGTCACCACTGGTCTGAATTGGGAAAAACAAATTTATGGGATTCATTATCCTTGTCCGCAGAAGGAACTGTCCCCCATGATAGAAGAGGCGACCTAAATGGCCGCCTCTGCTTCGTGGGGATATTATTTTAGCAGTCTGATCGATCAGTCTAAGGCATCCTAACGAGCCTCAAACCTTCGCGGTGACTAGCCAACCCATTTCTCGGCAACCAGTTCAGCCAAGTCAACCACCCGTTGGCTGTAGCCCCATTCGTTGTCATACCAGGCAACAACTTTAATGAGATCTCCATCCATGACTAAGGTGAGGCTGGAATCGACGACGGAGGACTCGTTGGCTCCCTTGTAGTCAGTCGAGACGAGCGGTTCGTCACTGTAGCCTAGGATGCCTTTCATGTGACCATTGGCCGCACTATGGAGCACTTCGTTTAATTGCTCAGTGAAGGTTTTACGCTCAACTTGAGCCACAAGGTCCACCACAGATACGTTGGGGGTGGGAACCCGTAGCGCAATCCCGTTGAGTTTCCCTTTCATTTCCGGAATGACCAGGGCCACGGCTTTGGCTGCACCGGTGGAGGTGGGGACAATGTTCATAGCCGCTGCACGAGCACGACGCACATCCCGGTGACTGGCATCGAGTAGCCGTTGGTCACCGGTGTAGCTGTGGGTGGTGGTCATGGTGCCTTTGATGATGCCGAAGTTCTCGTGCAACACCTTGACAATGGGAGCTAAGCAGTTGGTGGTACAACTGGCGTTGCTCACCACGTTGTAGGCATCGTGCGTATAGGTTTCGTGGTTGACCCCCATAACATAGGTGCCAATTGCGCCGCCTTTACCCGGGGCGGTGATGAGAACCTTTTTGGCTCCAGCTTGCAAGTGCTTGGAGGCTCCTTCTTCCGTTACGAAGACTCCAGTGGATTCCACCACTAGGTCAATGTCCCACTCCTTCCAGGGCAGATTGAGGGGATTGCGATCGCTGACGCATTTAATCGTCTTGCCATTGACAATAATCGAATTACTATCTGAACTGACCTCTGCGTCTAATTTGCCCAGCATGGTGTCATACTTGAGCAAGTGCGCATTGGTTTTCGGGTCGGAGGTGTCGTTGACCCCCACAATTTCCAACCCGGTATTTTCACGGGTTAGCCAGCAACGCAAAAAGTTGCGTCCAATACGTCCAAAACCATTAATTGCTACTCTAATCACCTTGTTTCCTCCTAACAGCGATCGCCCACCAAATCGATAAACGGGCTTGACGTTACAATCGAGCTATAATGCTCGTTCACAGATTTTCAATCTTGACAGACTGAGTCTCCTGCCTCGTTGAGAACGAATCCAGACGGGAGAGCAAGCCGGGGTCTGTTTAGGCAGACGGCTGGTGTCTCGCGTTTGATCGCCTCCACAGGCAGTTTTGAATCTACGTTGATATCCCATCGTTACACTGCATCTGAGTGCATGGGGTCAACAAGTCGTTATGAAATTTTCGTGACGCAGTTCGGTGACTCTGACCTACATCTACCGACCCAACACAACATGATTATTGGGTTTGTCTGCTATCCTATCTGCTCTCCTCACCATTCTCCAACCCCTTGCCTTTTAAGGCATGGTGGTGGCACTCTGGCAAGTTCAGGTAGCGCCTCTAATCATATCGCAAAGCCTGTCCGTTTCCTGATCATTTTTGTCAGAACGAACTGGGGATGTCCAAGACTCCCCAAGTTAGGCTTTGGCTGTATCCTCACGGCGTTGAGTGTTATCACCGCGAATCACGAGTTCGAAAAATTGTGCGGATTCACCCAGGCAGTCCCTGAACGCTAGTTCACAGACTGCCCCTGGCGGCCATTGCAAATGGGGTAGTCCCTTCGAGGGATCTCGGGTACTCGGCCAACCTCGGTGAACGAGTGGGATTTGGGGTCTGGCGCATGAGGAGATATGATAGCCCTCAACCCGAGAGGTCAAGCTCAATCATGGATAAATCCATTAGAAGGCATCAAGATTGAGGTGACAGATCCCTTAACCATCCTCTGCCGATGTGGGTAAGATGAATGCTGTTCAATTTGTCCAAAGTCGTATCGCAAAATAACAATACCTGATATGATGTCGCGTGTTATCGGTACGGTGTGGTGTGTTAGGAGCGAAAATGCCGGATTCTGTTGATTTCAGCGGCAAGCCATTTCATTTCATCGGCATCGGTGGAATTGGCATGTCTGCTCTAGCATATGTTTTAGCGAAGCGCCAGCTTCCCGTCTATGGTTCAGATTTAAAGTCTAATCATATTACCCAGCGATTACAGAAGCTGGGTGTTCATATTTTCTGGGAACAGGAAGCTAAAAATCTGGAGGTCTTCACCGCTACGCCTAAATCCCCATCCTCTGGAACCGGGACGGGCCAGCTACATGAACCCAGTGGTGCGGCGATCGCCCCTCAAGAACTCCCCCAGGTGATCTGCTCGACAGCCATCAATCCGAACAATGGAGAGTACCAGGCAGCAGTAGCTCTGGGCTGCCCAATTTTTCACCGTTCCGATGTTTTGGCGGCCCTTATCCAAACCCACCATAGTATCGCTGTTGCCGGAACCCACGGTAAAACGACCACGAGCAGTTTAATCGGCTATCTACTCTTACAAGCTGGACTCGATCCTACGATTGTTGTGGGCGGGGAAGTCGAAGCCTGGTCTGGGAATGCCCGTCTAGGCAACAGTCCCTATCTCGTGGCAGAAGCCGATGAGTCCGATGGCTCTTTGGTTAAGTTTGAATCCCAGTTAGGGATTATTACCAACATTGAACTGGATCACCCCGATCGCTACCAAAGCCTCGAAGAAGTCACCGGCATTTTTCGCACCTTTGCCCAACGCTGTCAAACTACAGTTGGCTGTATTGATTGTGATGTGGTCCGAGATCGCCTTAAGCCGGACATCACCTACAGCTTAGACCCCGAACGAGGGGCAGACTACACCGCCGATGCCGTCAACGTGTCCGCCGAAGGAACTCAAGCCCAAATCTGGGAACGGGGAACCTGTCTGGGGGAACTCCATCTCGCTCTGTTAGGAACTCATAACCTCAGTAATGCCCTGGCGGCGATCGCCGTCGGCCGCTCCCTCGGACTGGACTTTCCCATTATCGCCCAAGCTCTCCATAGCTTTGAGGGCGCCCGGCGTCGCTTTGAATTGCTCGGTGTTGCCAATAAGATTCGCTTTATTGACGATTACGCCCATCATCCCAGTGAAATTGCTGCCACCCTCTCAGCAGCCCGTTTGCAGGTTGAGGGACCCGATTCTCCGAGTCGTCGGTTGGTGGCAATTTTTCAGCCCCATCGCTATAGTCGAACCCAAACCTTCATTCGTGAGTTTGCTGCTGCTTTCCGCGATGCGGATGCAGTGGTGATTGCTCCGGTTTACAGTGCAGGTGAAACCCCGATTCCTGGAGTCAGCAGTAGCCATCTGGCTGCCGCCATTGCCGAACATCACGATGCCGTCCATGTTCAGCCAACCCTGTCTGAACTGAAAACCTTCCTCCAGGACTTTTTGCAACCGGGGGACTTAGCGTTATTTTTGGGTGCTGGTGATCTCAATCAGATTGTCCCGGATTTACTAGACTGGCATCGCCAGGTAGAACATAAGCATGATCACATGCAGTCTTCCCGTTCCTAGCTATCTCTGAGCGATGATAATGTTTTCCCATTCAAGCCCTCCCCTATCAATGGACTCGCCCGATCGCAGGCCGATTCATATTCTAGGTGCGAAATGCCCGCTGTATCCCCAAATCCCCCTGGCTAAGATGACCACCCTGCGCGTCGGAGGAGCCGCTCAGTGGTACATGGCCCCACGGCATCTCGATGACCTCTATGCTGCCTTGACTTGGGCCAACTCAGAAGGGTTCCCGATTACCTTTCTCGGGGCCGGCTCGAATCTACTGATTGGCGATCGCGGCATCTCGGGCTTAGTGGTCAGCACCCGCTATTTACGGGAGTATCATCTCGATGATGTCTCAGGAACGGTGAGGGTCGCCGCCGGTTTCCCGTTGCCCAAACTGGCCTGGGAGTTAGCGAGTCATGGGTTAAGTGGTTTCGAGTGGGCCGTGGGTATCCCGGGAACCGTTGGCGGAGCGGTTGTTATGAATGCCGGCGCTCACCGCAGTTGTTTGGCCGATAATGTGCTGGAGGTGGAGGTCTTAGAAACCGATGGTCAGGTGGTGACCCTACCCCGAAATGCCCTCGGCTATAGTTACCGAACCTCTTGTCTGCAAGGGAGTTCTCGTTTGGTTCTCGGGGCAACCCTACAACTCCAAGCCGGAGAAGACCCAGCGCGAGTGCGGCTACGGACGGACAAGCATCTGAAACAACGCCACGGAACCCAACCCTATCACCGTCCTAGTTGTGGGAGTGTCTTCCGCAATCCCAAACCTCAAGCTGCTGGTTGGTTGATTGAACAAGCGGGGTTGAAGGGGTATTGTGTGGGAGGAGTCCATGTGGCCAATGAACATGCTAATTTCATTCTCAACAGTGGTCGGGGAACGACTCAGGATGCGATCGCCGTCATCCGTCATGTACGGGAGATGGTTCGCCATCGCTGGGATGTTGAACTGCAAACCGAGGTGAAACTGCTCGGGGAGTTTTCCCAGGATGTGAGTGATCTTTGGTGACAAGGACGCTGCGATGGCACAATGGGTCGTACTTGTAATTAATTTGACGCGAGAGTTTTAAGCACGATGGCTAAACAACAAGGACAAGGATTTGGATTTGGCTTGGGCAAGATGAAAGAACTTGCCGCCGCCTTCCAGAAAGCACAGGAGGTTCAAGAAGGGGCCAAACGTCTTCAGGAAGAACTCGATATGCTGGAAATCCCTGGCCAGTCCAGTGATGGGACGGTGACGGTAGTCCTCAGCGGTAACCAAGAACCTCGGGGAGCAGAGGTCTCTCAAGCGGCTCTAGACCAGGGATCTGAAGCCGTCTCGCGCTTGGTAACCGAAGCCATGCAGGATGCCTATGGTAAATCCACAGCAACCATGCGGGAGAAGATGGAAGAACTCACTGGTGGTCTGAATCTGCCGGGTATGTAATTACAACACGGTCTAAGACCCCCAAAGCCTGCGAGTGCAGGCTTTGTTATTGCTGGGTTTTATTACTGGGTTCCTGGTCCCGTCTTGGGACTGTGATCTGACACTAAAAGCACTATGGCATATCGTTTACTGTTTGTTTGTTTGGGCAACATTTGCCGATCGCCCTCGGCGGAAAACATCATGCGTCACTTAGTGGCTGAGGCGGGGCTGGAGGAGCAAATTATCTGTGACTCAGCCGGAACGTCAAGTTATCACATTGGGAGTTCTCCCGATGCTCGGATGCGATCGGCGGCTAAAAAACGGGGCATCGAGTTAGTGGGACAAGCTCGCCAGTTTATTCCCGCAGATTTTGACCAGTTTGACCTGATTCTAGCCATGGATCGGGATAATTATGCCGGAATCATGGCCCTAGATCGTCACGGACAGTATGACGATCGCGTGCGGATGATGTGTGATTTTTGCCGTCATCATCAGCTCAAGGAGGTTCCAGACCCCTATTACGGGGGAGCAGAGGGTTTTGATCGGGTCATTGACTTACTTCTCGATGCCTGTGAGGGCTTATTAGAGGAGATTCGCCTAAAATTGAGGTAACCTGTCCCCGCTGGCCTCTGCTTACCGTTGAATTAAGACAAAAATCGAGACGGCTAAGACAAAATAGCCAAAGGCCTTCTGGAGATGAGACGCATCAATGCGACGGCTTAACACTGCCCCGCCATAGGTCCCGAGACTAGCAGCCAGGGTAAAGGAAAGGATGATGGACCAATCCAAGGAGACTTGACCGAGGTAGCCCCAAAAGGCGGTGGCAGATTTCAGGGCAATAATCAGTAAGGAGGTGCCAATGGCCTCCTTCATGGGCGTTCCCCCCAGTAAGACGAGGGCGGGGATAATGGCAAAGCCGCCGCCAACCCCTACAAAGCCGGTAATGACCCCTACGAAAAGCCCCTCTAGGGGAATCAGCAGCACTTTACCCAAAGATGGGGATTTGGGGGCGATATGGCTCGCAGCTTGGGGGGGAGCAGCATCCCGTTTTTTGCGAATCATAAGAATGCTGGCCAGGAACATGACGATTCCGAAGGCCACCAGTTGGATGGTGTCACTAATAAAGGGCAGTTCCACCAGTCTCGCCCCAGCATAGGCCCCCACCATGGCGGCTGGGGCGAAGGTTAATGCGAGTTTGAGACTGACGTGACCGGCTTTGGCATGGGGAATCAGTCCTATGAGACTCACGACCCCTACGATAAAGAGACTGGCGGCGATCGCCTCTCGGGGCGATCGGCCCATCACATAGACGAGGATGGGAACGGCCAGAATGGAACCACCGCCCCCGAGCAGTCCTAAACTAACGCCAATCCCGACGGCCAGGATATGTCCAATAATCCAAGTAATATCCATCGGTTAGGCAGGCACATTCCCGCAGCGTTGGTTCGCTGGAACCGCTTCGGCGATTTTCTTGGGGTTGGGGAGATTGAGGTTGGCCATCAGTTCGATGAACTCGGCGCGATCGCGGCCCGCAAAGCGAGGATTATGGCGTTTTTCTTCGCCAATGGTGGAAACGGTCTGACCTCGGTAATCATGGCCTGGATAGACGAGGGTATTCTCAGGCAGGGTGAAAAACCGTTCCGTGACCACATCATAGAGGGTTCCGGCATCACCACTTTGGAAGTCTGTCCGTCCACAGCCGCGAATCAAGAGGGAATCCCCTGTGAGGAGATGGGTTCCATTCACCAGATAGGCCATGTGGCTATCGGTATGGCCTAAACTGGCGATCGCCCGAATGTTGACCCCACCTAAGACCAACTCCTCTCCATCCTTAATGAAGCGATCGGCACAGTCGGCCTGGGCATTTTCGGGGACGATTCCCTGACAGCCAGTTCGTTCTCGCAGTTTCCCCGTCGCCGTGATGTGGTCGGCATGAACATGGGTTTCTAAGCCATAGCATAGCTTCAAGTTCAGTTCTTTGAGGAGTTGCAGATCCCGTTCGAGTTGTTCGAGAACCGGGTCGACGAGGATAGCGTCGCGAGTCTCCTCATCGGCAATCAGGTAGGTGTAGGTGGAGGTCTCTGGGTCGAAAAGTTGGCGGAATAGCATTGTGGTAGGTGGGTTGAGAGGAATAAGGGCGGAGAGTGACGACTTGACGTTTAGGGCACTCTCTTCTCGTATCTAATTGACTGGTTATATGATAGCATTGCTGACTGAAATTTAAAAGGAATTTTTCAATCGCTTCATAGCAGCAAAGGATTGGCTTTGCTGTTCTAGCTGTAGCGTCAGGACATCACAGGCTAACTCACAGAGGGAGAAGACCACAGGATTGGCAATACGGTAATAGACGTGAACCCCCTGTTGGCGACGGGTGACGAGTCCCGCCTGGGCCAAAATTCGCAAATGCTTGGAGACGTTAGCCTGTCCCAATTCTGTGGCTTCGATAATCTCCGAGACGTTTTTCTCGCCCGCCTTGAGGCTACAGACGATTTGCAGGCGACTCACCTCGGACAGGGTCTTGAAGAATTCGGCAATATCGTTGAGGGCTTCTGGGGGAATCTCGATTAAACGACAATCACTCGGGCGGGGAGTGGAGGAGGGAGAGGTTGGAGTCATGGCGCTTCATTGATACATATACATATATTACCAGAAAGTATGACAAAAATAAGGACAAAACCATCAATTATATTCCTGTATCTCAGACGGCTGTCTTACGGGGGTCTGGTCAGGGAACCGGTCTTAGCTGTACGGATATTACGACTCTTATTTCGTCAAGCGAACTTTACAAAGTTTTACAAAATGTTATGATGGTTTACAGAACGCAGAAAGAAACCGACATAGGAGAACTCAATATGACTTTGTTTATCATTGCCTTACTATTCACCGGCTGGGTCGCAGCCGCTGTACTCGGAACCCAAGCCTACTTCCGTGGGGAGCAAACCAAGCCCATCCACGAGCGCAATTGGAACTCAGAAGGATTCGATCGCTTCGCCGAAGCCTTCACCGGACAGAAAACCGACTATCGAGATCGCGTCCCGGCTTATGGCCTCGATGTCTATCAACGCAACCACTTAGGCGAATAGTCGTTTCACCCCAATCTCTTCTCTAGACCAGATTGAGATTACGCATACGCCCCGATGAGATCACTCTCATCGGGGCGTTTTTTGGGTAAAAGAAGGGAGGAGGAGGCAGCAGGCAGTAGGCAGTAAGCGGTAGAGAACTAGAGAGTCACAGAGGACAGGTCGGAAAAACAGAGATGGATTCCCCCTCTTGCCTCTTGCCTCTTGCCTGCTGTTCCCTGTTCCCTGTTCCCTGTTCCCTGTTCCCTGTTCCCTCTGAAATTAGATGTCTAAATCGGTGAGATTCAGTTTTGGCCCTTCTGTTTCGATGAATTCTCGGCGAGGGGCGACTTTATCCCCCATGAGAACCGTAAAGATGCGATCGGCTTCTACCGCATCCTCAATTTCCACCCGCTTTAATAAGCGACTTTCTGGGTTCATCGTGGTATCCCAGAGTTGGGTAGGCATCATCTCCCCTAAGCCCTTAAAGCGTTGGATGTTGTAATTGGCATTGCTGGGGAGTTCGTTGAGATGGCGCTGGAGTTCGCGATCGCTGTAACAATAGTGATGACTGCGACCCCGTTCAACCTTATATAGGGGCGGACAGGCAATGTAGACAAAGCCCTGTTCCACCATGTCGCGCTGATAACGATAGAAGAAGGTTAAGAGCAATGTACGAATGTGGGCCCCATCCACATCAGCGTCAGTCATGAGGATAATGCGGTGATAGCGTAACTGGGATACCTCAAAGTCTTCCCCTTTAATCCCTAATCCCAACGCAGCAATTAGAGATTGCACCTCATTATTCTTGTAAATCTTGGCATCGTCCGTTTTTTCGATGTTGAGGATTTTACCGCGCAGGGGCAAAATAGCTTGGAAACGGCGATCGCGTCCTTGTTTGGCACTCCCTCCAGCGGAATCCCCCTCCACAATGAAAATCTCAGACTCTGAGGGGTCTTTGGAACTGCAATCGGCGAGTTTCCCCGGTAGGGTGGAGGATTCCAATACTGACTTACGACGGACCAACTCCCGGGCCCGGCGGGCGGCTTCGGCGGCGTTGAAGGCCTGAATGGCTTTCTCTAAAATGGCATCGGCCACATGGGGACGAAACTCCAGATATTCCGTCAGCACTTCTCCCACCAGAGAATCCACAATTCCCCGTACTTCGGGATTACCTAACTTGGTTTTGGTTTGTCCCTCAAATTCAGGATCAGGGACTTTCACAGAAATAATCCCCGTCAAGCCCTCCCGGATGTTCTCGCCGCCAAGATTGGGCTGATTGTCCTTGAGTTTGTTGCGTTTGCGGGCGGTGACGTTCATGGTCCGGGTGAGGACTGATTTGAGACCTTCGAGGTGGGTCCCCCCATCCACCGTACGAATGTTGTTAGCAAAGCCAAGGAGAGAGTCACTGTAAGCATTCACCGACCATTGCAGGGCGGCTTCAACCACGACGCCATCTCGTTCCCCTTCCACATAGATAATTTCCTCATGGAGGGGTTCTTTGTCGCGGTTCATATATTGGATATATTCACGAATCCCCCCCTCATAGAAATAGGTTTCAACCCGGGGTTCCTCTTTGCCCAACAAGTCGAGGCGATAGTCAGTAAAGGTAATGCGAACTCCGGCGTTGAGATAGGCTAACTCTCGCACCCGAGCGCCGATGGCATTAAAATCAAACTCAATGCCGGTGGTGACGAAGATATCACGGTCGGGGAGGAAACGAACTGAGGTGCCGGTGCGTTGCTTCTCAGAGCTGGGTTTCGAGGTTAACTCTGAGGCGGGCTTTCCTCGTTCGTAGCGTTGCAGGTGAATTTTTTTATCGCGCCAAACGGTGACTTCTACCCATTCGGAGAGGGCGTTGACGACGGATACACCCACCCCATGGAGACCCCCGGAGACTTTATAACCACCGCCGCCGAATTTTCCCCCGGCGTGGAGAACGGTCATGACCGTTTCGAGGGCGGAGCGTCCGGTTTTGGAGTGAACATCGGTGGGAATGCCGCGCCCGTTGTCGGTAACGCTAACGGAGCCATCGGCGTGGATATCAATTTCAATATGCGTACAGTATCCAGCCAGGGCCTCATCGATGGCGTTGTCGACTACCTCATACACGAGGTGATGTAAGCCACGTGGACCTGTGGAGCCGATGTACATCCCCGGCCGCTTGCGAACCGCCTCCAGCCCTTCGAGAACTTGGATTTGATCGGCACTGTAGCTACTAGTCATGACAAATTGCTCCACACGTATAGGGGGTTTAACCCCTAGATTTTTTAAATAACGACAAAAATCACCAAAATTTTAACACAAAATGGCTCACGGCGCGTTTAGACCAAATTGGGGATAAATTAGGGTGGGGGTTGGATATACTAAAATTTGTTGAGTTTGCGGGGAGAGAATTGGTGAGCGGCCTAATCGTGATTTGTGGAGCGACAGCAACGGGAAAATCGCAGTTGGCGATCGCCGTAGCGCAGCGGTTAGGCTCAGTAATTCTCAGTGCGGATTCACGCCAGGTGTATCGGGAATTCGATATTGGGACGGCGAAACCGAGTCTTGAGCAACAGCAGCAGGTTCCCCATTATTTTATTGATAGCTGTGACCCCCGCGAGACCTTTACCATGGGGCAGTATCAACGCCAGGCGCAACGGCAAATTGCCCAGCAGCACCAGAGTTGTCCTGAGTCGCCGCCGCTGTTGGTCGGGGGAACGGGACTTTATATTAAGTCCATCACCCGAGGCTTAAGGATGCCAGCAATTAGCCCTCAGCCTGAGTTGCGATCGCAGCTTCAGACCCTCGGTCAACGGCAATGCTACAAATTGCTGCAACAGGTGGACGAGCCAGCCAGTCAACGGATTCACCCCAATGATGCCAGCCGCACCCTGCGGGCTTTGGAGGTCTATTATGTTAGCGGTCGTCCCTTGTCAGAACAACAAGGAGAACAGCCGCCCAAGTATCCTATTTTACACCTAGGACTGCACGCTGATCCAGACCTGTTGCGCGATCGCATCGCCCGGCGAACTCAGCAGATGGTGGAGATGGGGCTGGTCGAAGAAGTCAACGCCTTATGCGATCGCTATGGTGATGATTTACCCTTGTTACAGACCTTGGGCTATGCCGAGATGGGACGCTACCGGCGAGGGGAGATCTCCTTGGACGAGGCCATGGCCGAAACCACGTTACATACGTGCCAATTTGCCAAGCGTCAACGAACCTGGTTTCGCGCCTATCCTGAGATTGAATGGTTTGATGTTAACGACACTCACGTAACCGAACGTGTGTTCACACGAATTCAGCAATGGAAAAACACCTGGTAATGGTTAAACAAGCCGTCGTGCGACCCCTTTCCTCATTATTTAGGATACCTATGGGGACGGCGATTGGGACGGCGATCGCCCTCGTTCTGATGGCCCCTAGCCCCGGCTCGTCTCTTCCGGGAGAAGCGGTGGATGAGGTGGCCAATTGGATTTACAGTAATCCCCTGCTTCCCGACGGCCGACGGGGAAGTTTACGAGTTAGCCGCAGTGACGTTCCCGGACAACGGTTTACCTTTGTTGCCTCGAAAACCCTCCCCACCCAGCGCGGCTTAGGCGTCGGAGAAAGGCGGATTCGCAGTGAATGGCTCGAAGTCTTGGACTACAACAATGGGGTCACCTCCGAGCGACTTATTGAAGCCGTCCGAGGGGTTTATGGTCTGGATCTCTATCAAGACTATCGTAATGCCGAGTTAATCTATGATTATGTCAGCCCCACGGGGCCCGGAGGGCAAGATAAACGGCGCGGTCAACTCTGGCAGGGCGATCGCTTTGGCTACTGGCTAGAACTCACCGAACGAGATGGAGAAGAGCCAGTTCTGGGCAAACTCGCCCTGATTCTCCTCGATGACATTCCCACAGTCCAAACGGACTTAGAGGCCCTGGCTCCCCCCCCAGCCCCCTCCGTTGAGAATGACCCGGAACCGGGAGAGGAGGAGGAGGACACCTATTATCAGTCGCCCATGGGTGATGATGATTAATCATCCCTGCCATTGGCCCGAGAGAATACTAGAGACTAACTGATCGAGGCGTTCCAAATCGGAGATGAGGAGGGGAGACCAGGCCACCCGCTTACGGCGGCCCTCCTCGAAATGATGGCGGCTATCCTGAGCCAGACGGTGGAGGGCATAGGCCAGAGGGCGATCAATGTGTGACGCCCCCTCCAAGGACTGATAGAGAATCTTTAACGCCAGTAACAGCGAGGTCATTTGTCCAGGAACCGGCGACTTTCCCTGCTGCAATAAAATCAAGAAGGCATTGGGGTTGCGTCGCTCTTGTAACGCCATTCCCTGATCGAGGATGAAATTACGGGCTGTTTGCTCGTCCATCAATGAGTTTCCTGGAAATCGGTGGTTATAATAAGAGCTTAGGCCAAACTTTCCTCAACCCAAACCATCATGAGCCTTATTGGTAACGTTATCTGGCTAATTTTCGGCGGCTTGCTATCAGGCTTGGGCTATATCGTCGGTGGACTCGGACTTTGTCTGACCATTGTCGGGATTCCCTTCGGATGGCAAGCGATTAAGCTCGGTTTTGCGACGATGACCCCCTTCGGACGCAAAATCGTCGAAGATGAAAACCCCAATAGCACTCTCAAGACCATCTTCAATGTCATCTGGATTTTGCTATTTGGTTGGGAGATTGCCATCTCACACTTGGTTCACGCCGCTATCTTGGCCATTACCATCATCGGTTTACCCTTCGCCAAACAACATATTAAGCTGGTTCAACTAGCCCTATTTCCTTTCGGTCGGTCTTTTCAGTAGGGTCTGATGTGCGGGTTCTAGGGCTGTTCTAGCGGCGTATTAGGAGGGGGCTTAGGGCATTCTCCAAGGCAGAGACGGCGCGGATGTCCTCTAGCTGTTCGGCGAGGGCGATCGCCCCACTATAGAAGCGAATCGCCTCCTCTCGCTCTCCGGCTGCTAGATACAGTTCGGCCAGGGCCTCTAAACTCCTCATTTCTTGCCGTACATCTCCCCGTTCTCGGACCCGTTCGAGACGAGTTTCCAGGAGTTCCTGGGCCCGCAGATAGCGTCCCACAGAGCGATGGGCCGTAGCTAGTCCATCAACGGCCCGCAGGTAATTCTCGAACTGAGACTCTCTCCCCTCCACTTGTCGCAACGCCGCCCCATAGTTGGCGATCGCATTCTCATAATCATCTAAAGCCCAATAGGCATCCCCAAGATGATTAAAGGTATTCGCCTGGCCCGAAACATCTCGGGCTTGAATGCGATATTGCAGGGCCCGTTCATAGAGGGGGATGGCGTCCCGGTGATTGCCGCGAGTGGCGGCGAGTAGACCCAAATTACTGTGAGTTAAGCCCAACACCCGAATCACATTGCCTTCGGTGGCCAGGGCTAAGGCTTCATCAAAACGAGTTTGAGCGGCATCCAACTGGCCGCGACGTAATAACACTGTCCCCAAATTGTTTAATCCCGCCATCAGGGCCCGCCGATTATCTCGCCGTCGCGTCAGGGACACCTGGGCCTCGAACATCTGCTGGGCTTGGGTTAAGTTATTCAACTGGGCATAGGCTGACCCCAACTGGGTATAAAGTTGGGTCATCGCTCCCCAGTCATACATCTGCGTGTATAACTCTAGGGCCTGTTGCCAGAGGGCGATCGCCTCGCGATAATTGCCCTCATCTCGTTGATTACGTCCTTCCTGAAGTAAGCGATCGGCTTCACTGCGAGGGGAGGTCTCGCGGTTGCGTTCAATGCGGACTCCCGAGTTATTGTCCTCAACCCCTTGACTCAGTAGGGGGTCGGGGGCCAGAAGTCCCAGCAGCAGTAAAAGTGGTATCCCTGTCAATGTCCTAACCCAAGTTGGCATAGTACCTCTATTCCCTCAATATCAAGACATCTGTTCCGACAAATGGGCATTCGACGACCCCGCCAGACTCTCGGCCGTTTCTAAATAAATGGCCCGAATATCCTCTGGGAGATTGGTTTCTAGTTCACGATAGCCTGAGGGCAACTGCCGCGCCACATCGGCTGGAGTCAGTCGTTCCCCTTCCGCTTGCAGATAGGCCGCAATGCGGGTTTCACTCCACTTAAAGGTCTGGGACATGACCACCATCAGGCGTAACAAGGGGTCAAGGAGGTCTAAGGCTTGCTGAAGATAGCACCATAAGGGGGGTGGGGCGCTGTCGAGGGAGTATTGAATGGCCTCGACTTCGGGGAGTTGGGCTTGATCAATCGAGAGGGCCGTTAGTTGAATTAACCAATTTTGCAGGGTCACCTCTCCCGTCTCATCCTCATTGGCATCGGCGCTAGGATTGAGATCGAGCGATCGCATTTCATGGAAAATTCGTTGCCAAATCAACACAAACAGGTAATCGGCCCGCACCGGAGAGGTCACCGAATGGTGAACGAGGGTATAGACGATGGCACTGTAACGACAAAACAGGGCAGTAAAATATTTTCCCTCTTGTGGATAACGCTGATAGAGGGTCAGCAGTTCGCGATCGCTGTGGTGAAATAGGGACTTGACGATCGGGTGTTGGGCTTCGGGGAAGGTTGGGATTTGCACAATGATTCGCCAGTGGGAAAAACCTCTCTTTAGCATACCTTGGCAACTGTCGGAATCAAGAGCAACGGGGAAGGATTGATGGGTTTTGCGAGGACTCAGCCCTAGGGGTTGGGGCGGACTGAGTTTAATAATTTTCTTGGATTGGCTAGACTATAGAGAGACATTCGCCAATTCTAAAGCGGGAGAGTTCCCCCCATTCGCGCACATCTATGGTTGAAATTGTTTTTAGTTTACAGATCCCCCCGAGTTTGTTAGCCGCCCTCCCCTTGATGGATACTCTATTCTCCACTCAGGGCATCATGGTGATGTTGTTGGCGGCCTACGGCGTTGCCATGTGGATGTTTCTCACCAGCGCCCCCAAGGTCCATACGGTGATGGTCTCTGATCTGGCGATCGCCCAACAGTTTTATGAGGGGGAGCTACGGCTTCCGGCAGCGGAAGTGCCCCTGCATTACTATTACAACTACGATCAGACCCTGGGAGCGGCGGCGGTCGATCCCCTGTACCTGTCGGCGGACTTCGGCCCTTCCCGACCCGTTCCTGAGCCGGAAGGGTTATGGTACCAACTGAAAAAGAACGCCCAGCTTCATGTGATTGCTGGGGCCAGTTTGGGACGACAGAATCGCCAACGTCATGTCTGCTTTGACCGCGACTGTCTCGAAGAAGTGTTGCTGCAAGCCCAACGCCAGGGGGCTAAGTATAAAATCCGCAGCGAGAAGCCCCTGAATTTCCTCTTGAAAGACCTTCAGGGGAATGTGATTGAGATGGTCGAAGCGAAGGCCTAATGTAGGGCTGTTGGCTCCACATGATAGATGTTCTGAGTGGCCCAGTCGGCGCAGACGGCGGAGGGAAATTCTCCGGGGGCAAGCTTGCGCCGGGCCAGTTTCCCTTTGAGACTGGTCATGGGGTCCTGACCATTCGAGAGGAGAAATTCCAAAGAGGCGATCGCATCCCAGGTACTGAGGCGATCGAGAATTTGCACAAGGGCCTTCACATAGGGATGGTCGGGGTTGTCATACCAATTTGACTGAGCTAAGTTGGCTTGGTCGAAGCCTAAATGGAAGGTCAAGGCAGACGGACCGAATAGGGCCACGGTGACGGGGCGAGTTTCCTCTTGTAATAGGAGATGATGCTCCCGGGCCAGGTCTTGGAGTTCTTTCAGGAGTTGCGATCGCTCATCTACTGAGAGGGCCGGTCCCCGCAGGTGCAGGGCCACGGTCGCCAGATAGGTTTGCAGCAACAGGTGGCCGAGTTTTTTGGCTTTGGTGGCTAAGTAGACCGAGTTGTAGTCGTTGGCTTCAATCAGTAAAGGAACGCGAGCGACCACTTCAATGCCGTAGCCTCGTAGGCCGGCGATTTTCCGTGGGTTATTGGTGATTAAACGGATTTTGTGAACTCCGAGGTCATTGAGCATTTGCGCCCCCACCCCGTAGTTCCGTAGGTCTGGGGGAAAGCCGAGGCGTTCGTTGGCTTCGACGGTATCGAGTCCCATATCTTGGAGAGAATAGGCTTTGAGCTTGTTAATTAGCCCAATCCCGCGTCCTTCTTGGCGCAGATACAGCACCACCCCTTCGCCCCGTTGTTCGATGGTTTTGAGGGCGGCTTGCAGTTGCAGACGACAGTCACAACGCAGGGACCCCAGGGCATCCCCCGTGAGACATTCGGAGTGAACCCGTACCAGCACTGGGCGATCGCCGAAGGAGGTGGGGTCTCCTTTGACAATGGCCAGATGTTCGGTGTTGTCCATCTGGTTACGATAGGCGTACACCTGGAAGTTGCCAAACTCCGACGGGAGAGCGGCGATGGTTTCTCGCTGAATAAAGCGTTCGTTTTGCAGCCGATAGCTGATGAGATCGGCAATGCTGATGAGTTTTAGCTGATGGATTTTGGCATATTCGATGAGTTCCGGGAGTCGCGCCATGGTTCCATCAGGGTTCTGGATTTCGCAGATCACCCCGGCGGGATAGCGGCCGGCTAAGCGAGCTAAATCTACCCCAGCTTCAGTATGGCCCGCTCGCTTGAGCACCCCTCCTTTATGAGCCCGTAATGGAAAAATATGTCCAGGACGGCGTAAGTCTTTGGGTTGAGTGGTGGGATTAACGGCAGCGCGGATGGTGCGGGCGCGATCTTCGGCGGAAATTCCGGTGGTCACCCCTAACTCCGGTGAGGCGTCAATACTCACGGTGAAGGCTGTTTGATTGGCTTCGGTGTTACTGGTGACCATTAGGGGCAGATCCAGTTCGTCTAACCGATCTTTGGTCATGGCCAGACAGATCAGCCCTCGGGCTTCAACGGCCATAAAGTTGATGATTTCGCCGGTGATGGCATCGGCGGCACAGATGACATCTCCTTCGTTTTCTCGATTCTCATCATCGACGACAACAACGCACTTGCCAGCTTTGAGGTCTGCCAGGGCCTCTTCGATGCTGTTGAACTCAAATGAGCGGTCAGGGTTGGCTTGAGACGATTCCACGGATGTTTTCGCTTGCTTTAACTAAATCGTTAACTTTCTTTAAGTCTCTTAAGATTGTAGCTCGAAAGCGGGGTTGACCGCGAGGGGGGTTTCCCGGACTTTTGAGCAAATGCGATAAGCTCTCAAGTGTAGACCCCATGATAGGAGACAATAATGGAGATTCCAGCTTGGATGGATTGGGTGGTCGTTGGCTTTGCGATCGCCATCTTAGTCGGCAGTGGCTTAGTGATGTCCAATGGCGCGATTAAGGCAGAAAAGGAACTCAGTTCTAAGGGACAGAAGAAATAGGCTGACACTGTGGTTCCTCTCAACAGGGTGCTTTTTCCGCTTCGGGGAATCGCACCCTGTTTTTACGGTTGAGAGTTTAAAGATTCTATGAAGTTGTATCGATATTCCAATACTTTGTGTTAGCTTGTATATTAGCAACCCATATCAAGTAAGCAATTAAGACTTGCAACACGACAAACGCATCTCTCGGAGATCCCTGTCCCTGGGAATGAAGAAGCATCCAATCGAGACAAGCCAGGTGCGATTCCTATCTAGACCATGAATCCTTCAGACTCAACAGGTTATGGGGATGAGACTCCATTTCTCGATCCATTCTGCCCTCCTAGCCACTCCGATAGTTCCTCTTGGCAAACCTGGCAGCATCGTTTAGAAACTGCCATTCTACGACTACGGCGTTCCTTAATCCTTTCTGAGCTGTTACAACAGACGGTTGATGAAGTTCATCAATTGCTCTTTGATGACTGCAAGGATAGCTATGTCTATATTTGTTCAGCCAATCCTGAACAGCAGTTTCAAATCTTGGCCAAGTCTGGGTCGTTCCCAGGGGACGCGATCGTCCAACCTGGTTTAGAAATAATGGGACTTGATCAATTCTGGGATGAGCCGATATGTCCCTCAGAGCATTTCTTCATCTTAGACAACCTTCTCAGTTCCACAACCACAGCGGCTGGTTCTGAGTTGGAGAGTCCGCTGGGTAAGCCTTTAGGTATCCCGCTGGTGGTCTCAAATCGGCTTTGGGGTGTTTTGATGATTCAACAGGGTTCGTGCGATCGCCCGTGGCAGTCCTTTGAGCGAGACGGCTTGGAATTACTCGGATCTCACATCAGTCAGGCCATTAGCCACTCCCTGCAATGGGAGTCTCGGGGAACTGCCGAAACTGACGACGACCCCATGACAGGCCCCGAGGCGATCGCCCGACAGAAACGGGAGTTAGAGGAGATCTTAAACGCCCAGAAAATCCGAGAAACTATTGAAGAACAATCGGCAATTTTACGTAGTTTCTATAATTCTTGTCCACTCTGGATGGGAGTGGAGGAAGTCGTTGATGGCGACATCAATATGATTTCCTATAATCAGGCCAGTCTTTCGGTTTTGTTTGAGGAAATCAATCCCAGTCCTGAGCTGAGAAAGCTGATGGATCTCACGGATATTCGTCCCTCCGCTGAGATTGTAGAACTTTGGTTGAATCGATATCATCAAGCTCAGGTTGAACAGCGCCCAATTCAGTTTGAATATCACTATTCCAGCGCCACAAAAACCTATTGGTTTCTGGCGACTGTCTCTTATTTAGGACCATCATGTTACCCATATCCTCGCTTTTCCTATGTTGTCGAGGATATCAGCGATCGCAAACACAATGAGTTAGAACTCAAGCACGTTAAAGAACAGCTAGAGCTGGTCATTGAGGCAGCATCAGAGGGATTCTGGGAAGTTGATTACCGCAGCGGTGAGTATTATTACTCATCTCAGTGGAAGGCCATGTTAGGCTATCAAGAGCATGAGCTAGACAATTCTGAGGCAACCTGGCACAAAGTAATTTGTCCTGAAGAGTTGGCTGAGGTCTCTCAACTGCTCGAAGACTATCGAACCGGTAAAATCAATGAATTCCTGAAGACCATCCGCTTTATCCATAAAGATGGCTCAATTCGTTATATTTATGCCCGGGCGATCGCCGTAAAAGACTCAGGGAATCAGGTTGTCCGGATTGTTGGTAGTAACCTGGATATCACCAACTTAAAGCAGACAGAAATTGCCCTACAAGAAAGCAAAGAAAATTACCGTAAAATCGTCGAAAATAGTCAGGAAGGAATTTGGGTGATTGATGATGAAAATAAAACAATCTTTGCCAATTCTCGCCTAGAAGAAATGTTAGGGTACTCCATGGAAAAGTTAAGAGGGACGTCCTTCTTAGAATTCATGGAGGATGAGGATAAGCCCGATGCAATTGAGCATTTACGACGACGAAAGCAGGGAATTCGGGAGAATCATATCGCAAAACTGCGGCGAAAAGATGGCTCAATCATTTGGGTCATGGTGTCTGTTGCTACCAATACTGATGCTCAGGGACATCCCTGTGGTGCGATTGGTCTACTAACGGATATGACACAAATTGTGCAATCCCAGGAGGCCTTAGAACTATCCCAGATGCAACTCAAGGGGGTTTTAGATACCTCCTTAGATGGAATTATGGCCTTTCGTTCCATTCGTGATGCCCAGGGAAAAATTCTCGATTTTGAATGGTTATTCAGTAATCCTAGCGCCTGCGAACTGGTGGGACGACCTCAAGACAACTTCATCGGCAGGCAGTTACTGGTCGAAATGCCCGGAAATTTCGAGGAAGGACTCTTTAATGACTACGTTAAAGTGGTTGAATCTGGGATACCGTACACCAAGCAATTTTACTATAACCATGAAGGAATTGATGCCTGGTTTGATGTCATTGCCGTCAAATTAGGAGATGGCTTTACCGTCACCTTTCGTGATATCACTGAACTGAAACAGTCTCAACATCAACTACACAACCTCAATCAACAACTCGCTGCGCGTTTGCAGGATTTAGAAGAACGCAACCAAGACATGAAACTCTTAAATGAGATTAGTGATTTTCTGCAAGCCTGTTTAACCGTTGAAGAAGCCTGCTTAGCCATTGGTGGCTTTATCAGACCCCTATTTCCAGATTGCTCGGGGGCCATTTATATGCTCAATAATTCGCGAAATCAGGTTAAGGCTGTCGCAACCTGGGGGGAAGAGTTGGAGTCTTTAATGCAGTTTCATCCTCAAGATTGTTGGGCATTACGACGGGGGACTGTTCATAGTATCAGTTCACGGAGTCATGGCTTGAAATGCAACCATATTGATAGCAGTTGTACTGAAATTTCAGCAGTCTGTATCCCCATGATTGCTCAGGGAGAACCCTTGGGACTGTTATATATCAATGGAAACCAAGGGAAGACCATATCTGGCACCAGTCAGGAATTAGTGCGAACCGTTGCTGAGCAAGTTTCCATGGCGATCGCCAACTTAAAACTCCGAGAAACCCTGCAACAGCAAAGTATTCGTGACCCCCTAACCGGATTGTTTAACCGACGCTACTTAGATGAGTTTTTTGACCAAGAAATTCAGCGGGCCCAACGCAACCATCATCCTATTGGGGTCATGATGTTAGATATCGACCACTTTAAACAGTTCAACGATACCTATGGCCACGATGCAGGAGACTTTGTCTTGCAACAAGTGGGTCAACTTCTCGCTCGTAATGTTCGCGGTTCCGATATCGCCTGTCGCTATGGGGGAGAAGAAATGACGCTTCTGCTACCCGAGTCATCATTGGGGGTAACAACTCGCCGAGCCGAGCAGATTTGTCGGTCGATTCGGGATCTCAGATTAACCTATCAGGGTCAGCCGTTGCCCTCCGTCACCTCATCCTTAGGCGTCGCCTCGTTCCCGGAACAGGGATTGACCCGAGGGGCTTTGTTACGGGCCGCCGACAAGGCCCTCTACCGAGCCAAAGCCGGAGGGCGAAATCAGGTGGTGGTGGGTTAGGAGGAGCCGGTTAACTAGCAGAGGCTAAACCCGAGCTAAGGTCACCCGTTCATCTTGGTCTTGATATTTCCCCTGGCGATCCTGATAACTCACGGAACAGGGTTCTCCTTCTAGGAACAGGAGTTGCACAATCCCCTCATTGGCATAGAGACGACAATCAGCACTAGAGGAGTTGGAAAACTCTAGGGTCAAATGTCCTTTCCATGCGGCTTCGGCAGGGGTTAAATTGGCGATAATCCCCGCTCTTGCATAGGTGCTTTTACCAATACAAATAACCGTGATTGTACTGGGGATATCGAGACGTTCTAGGGCAACCCCTAGGCCGTAGGAATGGGCCGGAAGAATGAAATAGGACCCATTGGCATCTTCACAGAGACGAGTGGGTTCCAAGTTGTCAGGATTAAAGTTTTTGGGATCGACCACCGTTCCCGGGATATGCCGGAAAATCCGAAACTCCGCCGGAGAGAGGCGAATGTCATAGCCAAAACTGCTTAAGCCGTAGGAAATCACCGGAACATCACCAACCCGGCGGACTTGTTGAGGCTCGAAGGGGGAAATCATACCCTGTTCAGCCATTTGGGCGATCCAGGTGTCGTTTTTAATCACAATGGGTTGAGTTGCAGGAGGGTTCAGCGTCAGCTTTTCAGCCTACCTTATTTTGAGGGGAGTTTGACGGGGCTTGGGTTAGATTTTATCTGAGGGACGCGGGGGGCCGTGACCTCCTTTATACTGAGGAGGGGGAAATTTGGGAAATACCCTAACCCCAACCCCTGATGCACTGTTTAGTCGAGGAGAGACTGTTTGTGAGACTGGTGATTCTAGGAGGGCCCGGAGCTGGAAAAGGAACTCAAGGCAAGTTACTCTGTGACAACTTGGGTATCCCCTGGATTGCCACGGGGGAGATTTTCCGCCGAGCGATCGCCGCTGATACTCCCTTGGGAAATCAGGCTAAACCCTATGTGGAACAGGGGGAGTTAGTTCCTGATGCCATCGCTATCGAGTTTATCCGCGATCGCCTCAGTCAAGCGGATGCAACCCGGGGATGGCTCTTAGATGGCTATCCTCGCACGGCGTTTCAGGCCGAGGAGTTAGATTTTCTGCTTCAGGATATGGGACAACGCCTGGATTGGGCAATTTGGCTCGATGCACCCGTAGAAGTTCTCATGCAACGCTCCTTAGCGCGATCGCGGGATGATGATGAACCCCAGATTATCCGACGACGGATTGATCTGTTCCATCAACGCACCATCCCCATCACCGGCTATTACAAACCCCAGGATAAACTGCTACGGGTAGACGCCGATCGCCCCCCGGAGGTCATCCAGGAGGACTTACTGGCGCAATTAAAGGCCCCGCAACCCTAGATCCTCCCCACTTAATTCACAGACGCAGCCCCTTTCGGGTACTCTGGATCGCGCCTATCACCCCTACCATCCATGTCTTCGATTCTCAAACAGCTTCAGCAGCAGTTCAGTCCGGCCCTCGTGGCCGCTTTCGGGGAGGAGTTCGCCACAACGGATCCCCTCCTGGCCCCGACGAATAACCCCAAGTTTGGCGATTATCAAGCCAACTTAGCCATGTCCCTGGCCAAACCTCTTAAGCAGAAACCTCGGGATATCGCCGCCAAACTCATTGAGGCCCTGGATGTCTCCCAATTCTGTTTCCCCCCAGAAATTGCGGGGCCGGGGTTTATTAACTTGCGACTGAAACCCGAGTTCCTAGAGTCTCAACTGCAACAGATGCAGGGGAGCGATCGCCTGGGAATCGCCCCTACCCCGAACCCGGAAACGGTGGTGGTGGACTTTTCCAGTCCCAATATCGCCAAGGAGATGCACGTAGGCCATCTGCGATCGACCATTATCGGGGATGCGATCGCCCGTGTCTTAGAATTTCAGGGTCATGATGTCCGCCGCCTCAACCATGTGGGCGACTGGGGAACCCAGTTTGGGATGTTAATCGCCTATCTCAAAGAAGTCTATCCCAATGCCCTAACTGAGGCAGATGCGTTAGAGATTGGCGATTTAGTGAGCTTCTACAAACAGGCGAAAATCCGCTTTGATGAGGATTCTCTGTTCCAAGACACCGCCCGCAACAACGTCGTGAAGCTGCAATCGGGGGATGCAGAAACCCGCCAAGCTTGGAAACTCCTCTGTGATCAATCCCGGCGGGAATTTCAGAAAATCTACGATCGCCTCGATGTAGAACTCAACGAACGGGGAGAATCCTTCTATAATGACCAACTCCCCCAAGTGGTCCAAGACCTCAAAGACTGTGGTCTACTGGTCGAAGATCAAGGGGCGCAATGTGTCTTCCTAGAAGGCTATCAGAACAAAGAAGGGAAGCCTCAACCCCTAATTATCCAAAAATCCAACGGGGGTTACAACTACGCTACCACCGACTTAGCAGCCCTGCGCTATCGGATTCAAGAGGATGGGGCCACGCGCATTATCTATGTGGTGGATGCGGGCCAAGGAACCCACTTCGCCCAAGTCTTCCAGGTAGCGCAACGGGCGGGATGGCTTCCTGAGACGGTAGAGGCGGTTCATGTTCCCTTTGGCTTAGTGCAAGGGGAAGATGGCAAAAAGCTCAAAACTCGGGCCGGGGAGACGGTTCGCCTCAAGGATTTACTCGATGAAGCGGTGAATCGGGCCCGAGTGGATTTACAGACGCGCATTGAGACGGAGGAACGCTCGGAAACCCCCGAGTTTATTGAACAGGTGGCTGAGGGGGTGGGGATTAGTTCGGTCAAATATGCCGATTTGAGCCAGAACCGCACCAGTAACTATGTGTTTAGTTACGACAAAATGTTATCCCTCCAGGGAAACACTGCCCCCTATTTGCTGTATGCCTACGTGCGGGTGCAGGGGATTAGCCGTAAGGGAAATATTGAGTTTGAGAGCTTAAAAGATAGTCAATTAACTCTCTCGGAGGAGACGGAACTGGCGCTGGCTAAACATCTGTTGAGCTTGTCGGAGATTCTGGATGAGGTGGCTCAGGAGTTACTGCCCAATCGCCTCTGTCAATATCTGTTTGAACTGAGTCAGAAATTCAATCAGTTCTATGACCAATGTCCGGTGTTACAAGTCGAAGAACCGTTACGAACTTCTCGTTTGCTGCTGTGTGATTTGAGTGCGCGAACCCTTAAATTGGGCTTGTCACTGTTGGGAATTACGGTGTTGGAACGGATGTAGAATTGGAGGAGAACCACGGAGTCACAGAGAACATGGAGGGAGAAGAGAGCGTCTGAACTGTAGCAGGGATGGCGCTCTAAGGGGGTGGGGGTAGGTTCACCCCTACTGCCTAGGGCAACCACGGTTCGGCTATCGCTCACCGACCACAAGGGATTGCCCCTATGTCTTGTTCCCTATTTTTTGTCCTATTCAGACCAACTTTGGCTATATCATGCTATCTAAGCAATTCCAATTCAGGGCAATGCTGAGTCGAGGTCTTCGGGAGGGATGGTGGTTGTTGCCTATCCTTTTGTCTGGACTGTATGTTGTTAGTGAACGAACGTTTTACTGGACGGATTTTGTTGTTTATCAGCATCGTGTTACGGAACTGGTTTTAGCCTTTCAAGACTCATTTGAAACGGGTGTTGGGCGAATTATTGATTCCCTGAATGGGGATTATAATTTGCTCTATGTGATTCCCCTGTTACCGATTTCTTGGGTATTGGGAACCTCTCGGCTGGTTTATATTCTGAGTTTAATCATCCTTTATGGGGTGCCGTTTATCGCCGCAACGGCTTATTTGCTGCGTTATCTGGAGCCAACGGTTCCACCAAAAATCTCGTTTTACAGGGGGGTGATGATCGGTTGTCTTATCCCGATGACTTGGATTCCCAGCTTGCGGGGATTCCCGGATACGGTGGGGATGCTTTGTGTGGTGGCTGCGAGTGGCTTGTATTTGGCGAGGCAAGGCGGGTGGCGGTTTTCGGGGATTGGTGGCTTGTTGGCCCTGGCGGTGTTGTTTCGTCGCCACTTCGCCTATGGGGGCCTGGCGGTGGGGGGGGCGATCGCCCTAGTGGAACTTTGGCTGATTCTGCGATCGCCGTCTCCTCGGAACTTGAAAAAGCAGGTTTGGCAATATAGCCGCAACTTAGGGCTAATGGGACTCTCTGGCTTGGCCTTACTCCTACTCGTTGCCCCAGACTTTACCTATCGCGCCCTGACTGCCAATCATCGCGCCGTCTATGCCTCTTTTAGTGTTCCCATTCCCGAAAGCATCGACTATTTTGCCTCGGCCTATGGCTATCTCATCTGGGGATTACTGATTTGGGGACTTTGGCGGCGTTGGCGATATCAGCCCCTTCCCTCTCGGGCCGCTGGCTTTTTGCTACTCTGGGGGGGATTGGCGATCGCCTTCCAAGTCTTTCTACTCCGCTATGATTCTGTCCATTACACCCTGCATCTGACGCCTCTTGTGATTGTGGGGATAAGCCTGTTATGGCGATCGCTCTCCCGGCTTCCCCGTCAACTGCTGCTCGGGGTATTGCTCCTCAATCTTATCTTGGCACTGACCCCCTTAGGAAGCCAAAACCTTCCCGGCCGCCAACTCTTCGCCAGCACACATCCCCCCTTAGTGCGACAAGACTATCCGGAACTCCTGCGGTTGGTGGACACCCTACATGAGTTAACCCCCAATGACGAGCCAGTTCATCTCATTGCCGCCTCCAGTTCTCTCAATCGGGGGTTAATTCGTAACGCTCATTGGCATCAGTACGCGCCTGAGTCGATTCCCCTTTCCTGTCATATTCCCTGCGGCATCGAAATTCTGGAACTTCCGACGGCTGACTCCAACAGTATTTATCCCCTAGAACCCCTCTTGGCTGCCGAGTACATCGTCTTAGCTGAGCCGTTACAATATCATTTGCCCCGGCAACAGCAACAGGTGATTGCCGTTCCCTATGAGGTATTTCAGGAATCCTGGGCCATCACCGAGGATTTTGAGCAACGTCCAGAAACCTTTAGCTTAGAGAACGATGTCACTGTGTTGCTCTATCAGCGACGACGGCCCACCGATTGGCAAACCGCCGTCAACACCTTAATTGAGATGAAATCCCGGTTCCGCGATCGCCCCGGCTTACAATCAGATTGGGTCAATCTCACGCCCCGGATTCCCCTCCAGGGACAATATCAGGGTAGTAACCCCGCCAATTTCGCCATTGAGCGCTTATCTGAACCCCTACATCTGCTCTATATCGGAGAATTTCCCAATCCGCAGTCGATTCGCCTCCAGGTTTCCCCTCATCCAGACTCCTTATCCCTCGTGGCTCATCTGCTCAATTCCCAGGCTGAGATAATCGCCACCTCGGAGGTGGCCTCAGAGTCCATCACCCTAACCTCAGAGGAACCCGCCGCCTATCTGCTGTTAACCCTAACCTCTCCCACCCCCACATCCGTTCAGTTAGAGCAGCTTAGCGTTCAGTAGCCTCTCCCCAGGGAAACCCCTTGACGGGGAGTTAATAGGACTTCATCACCCGAGCAATTTCACGATCTTGTTGCTTGCGTTTGAGGCTCTCGCGCTTATCATGGAGTTTCTTCCCTTTCGCCAAGCCAATACTGACCTTCACCCAACCATTTTTTAGATAGAGTTTAAGAGGGACTAAGGTCAGTCCTTGTTGTTCAACTTTACCAATCAATTTGCGGATTTCATTGCGATGGAGAAGTAACTTACGGTTCCGGAGTGGATCATGATTAAAGTACTGACTGGCAATGTCGTAGGGGGAGATATGAACATTGTGTAGCCAGGCTTCATTGCCGCGAATCAGAGCATAGCCATCCCGGAGGTTGACGCGGCCTTGGCGGATGGATTTAACCTCGGTTCCTTGTAACTCAAGGCCGGCTTCATAGGTTTCCAGGATGCTGTAGCGGTAGCGCGCTTGTCGATTATCGGCAATGACTTTATAGCCGGAACTGGTATCTTTTGCCATGCGTATTCTTTCGTCGGTGATCGTGTTTAGGCGAGTCTTATCTTTATTTAAGCGCGGTTAGCCAATTTTTGCGAATTTTACTTTGAGGTCAACGCCAAGTTCAGGGGTGAGGACAAGAGCCTGAAATTACAAAAGTTTACAAAAATCGCGATCGGAATTATAAATGCGCTGAGACTCCATGATAGACTCGGAGGTAGCTTCCAACCCTAACGAAGGGGTCTAGGAGGGGCTTATAACTTGTCAAGGGGACTATGACAAGCCGTCTTTTGACAGGTTAAGTTGTTTTCGGTAAGACAGACTTATCTGGAGATATTCCCCATTAGATCTCATCGTTCTAACAGTTTAATGAAAGGAGAACAGGTTTTGAAAAAGCTTATTTCTACGGTCTTAATTTTTGCGGCGATCGCTCTGTTTAGCGTAAGTGGCACAGCCTATGCCGGTGACGTTGCCAGCGGCGCCAAAATTTTCAGTGCCAACTGTGCCGCCTGTCATGCTGGGGGTGGCAATGTGGTTAATGCCACTAAAACCCTACGTAAGGATGCCTTAGAACGGTATGATATGGCGTCTGAGGAAGCCATTATCAATCAAGTCACCAATGGCAAAAACGCGATGCCTGCCTTTAAGGGCCGTTTGAGCGACACAGATATCGCCGATGTGGCGGCTTATGTTCTCTCGAAGGCTGAAAGTGGCTGGTAGAGGCTCAATTTAACCTCAGTTGGGTTCCATAGTTCGGTTCCATACTCGGTTCCACACAGAGCCGCGTGAGGGGGTTGGTTGCTTGATGTCCACTCCGTCACGCGGCTATTTTGGCTTGACTTAGCCCCCCCGGGAAAACGCCCCCATCACCAGAGCGGATAAGAGTAGGCCCGGTGAGAGTAACAGGGCCAGCATAAATAATTCATGGGTAGTCATGGGCGAATCTCCTTGAACTGTCCTTGGTGTGGGTTGGCTGTCCTAACATTCTAAACGACGTTGCCCAGTCAAGGCAGGGGGAGGCCAGTTTTTAACTTTGGTTAAGATTTTGGCTGGGGGTGAGGTCCAGAGGTTTCAATCGCCTTGATGAGGTTCAGCCAATCCTCTTGATGACAGAGCCACGGATAGATGGGAATCCCGGTGGCTGTTTTTTTGGGGCAATAGATAATCTGGTTATTGTCAATCGTTAAGTCTTTGAGCGATCGCAGGCTGTAGGTTCGATCCAGTTTTCCGGTCAGTTTATACAGGGTTAATTCATGCTTCGAGAGAGTGAGATAGGTCTTATTGACAAATAAATAGCCCCCATAGAGGGTAATAAAACCGGAGATAAGGCTAAAGGGAAAGCCTCCCTTTAAGGAGACCACAAAGGCATCTAAAATCACAAAAACAGAGGCAGCCAGTAGGGTGATGCCAATCCCTCGCCGATAGCGAACTCTCAATTCTTCAGCCATAAATTCTGGTTACAACTCTTTGCACTCAATGGTGATTTTTAACTGCGGCGAATGTTGAAACAACACCATTCTTGGCGTTTCCAGAGGGTGGCGACAATCCAGCCATGTTGTTCTAAGACATCCGCCATGGGTTTAGCTTGTTCTAGGAGAACACCACTAATAACGCCCCAGGTATGGGGAGCGGCGATCGCCGTCATTTGGGGAATTAGCTCAACAATGGTTTCCGCCAGGATGTTACAGAGAATGGCATCGACAGGTTGATGATTGGCAAGACTGACGACGCGATCGAGGCTTCCCTCTTCGACGACCATCGTCTCGGTAGAAATGTTATTGAGGGCCTGATTGGCCCGAGCGGCTTTCACCGCCAGAGAGTCCACATCAACGGCGTAAATCTTTTTCGCCCCCAATAAGGCGGCCCCAATGGAGAGAATCCCCGAACCGCAGCCAATATCAGCAACAATGGGATGTTCTTCTCCCATGCTAAAGCGCATTTCTAGGGATTCGAGACAGAGTTGGGTGGTGGCGTGGGCCCCAGTGCCAAAGGCCACACCGGGATCGAGTTTCAGGAGAATGCGATCGCTCCCTTGAGGGGGATCGAGCCAAGCGGGATAGACGGTAAAGCGATCGCCAATATCCGTCGGTTGCCAATGTTCCTTCCAACTACTGGACCAGTCTTCCTCCTCAATCAGGTGCCAATGGGTCCCTGGGGGCGGTAAATCAATGGCGATGGCATCCTGGCGCAGCCACAGGGATAGAGCCGCTAAATCCAGCATTTGCACCTGATCTTGATGGAGATAGGCCCGCATCAAACAGGAGTCCGCTTGCGCTTCGCTCACCACACCCCGACAGCCGAAGTTCTCCAAACGCCAGAAAATGGTTTCCTCCAACGCTGGATGTCCCAAAATTTGGATTTCCCACCAGCTACTGCTCATAACTCCTCTTCCTTTAGGTTGGGCGCGGGGCGATCGCCATACCGGCGTCAGCCATGCGATCGCCCCAGTTAACCGGGTTAATACCAAGAGGCTCCCGGCTAGACACTCACCCCTACATAGTGACGGTATACGCGTCGCGAATCCCAGACACCTTGAGAATTTCCTCTAAAATTCCTTCCGGTAGGGGATCATCCAAACTCAGCACCATCACTGCGTCACCCCGGACAATCTTGCGTCCGACCTGCATACTGGCAATGTTGACATTAAAACTCCCCAACAGGGAACCAATGCGGCCAATAATCCCCGGCATATCCCGGTGACGGGTAAAGAGCATATGTTGAATCGGCGGCACATTCACGGGGAACTCATCCACGTTCGTAATCCGCAGTTCACCATCCCCCAGTAAGGCTCCAGTCACCGTATGTTGCCCCCGAGAGCCTTTGGCTTCGAGATGCAGCGAATCGGTGTAGTCCCGAACTGAAGCATCCCGCATTTCAATAATACGAATGCCCCGTTCCTTGGCCTCAATGTTGGCATTGACGTAATTGACCCGTTCCCGCAAAGCTGGGGTTAATAGGCCTTTGAGAGCGGCAATGGTAATCGGTTTGCTGTCCTGATTCGCCAAATCTCCTTGCAGAGAAATGGTCAGAGACTCCACCCGGCCACCGGCCAATTGACCCACCATGTTACCTAACGCCTCGGCTAGTTCCAGATAGGGACGCAGTTTCGCCAACGCATCGGGATACAAGCCGGGGATATTGACCGCCGAACGAGCCGGAAGTCCCAGAAGCACATCGCGAATTTGCTCGGCTACATCCACCGCAACATTGACCTGAGCCTCAGCGGTAGATGCGCCGAGGTGGGGAGTCAGAATCAGGTTTTTATCGCCTTCTCGCAGTGGTGAATCCGCTTCTAAGGGTTCGTTGCCAAAGACATCGAGAGCCGCACCGGCGATGCGTCCTTCTTTCACGGCTTCGGCCAGGGCCGCTTCATCAATGAGTCCCCCCCGCGCGCAGTTAATAATGCGGGCCGTGGGTTTCATTTTGGCCAGGGCCTCAGCGTTGATGAGGTTGGCTGTTTCCTCAGTGCGGGGAATATGGAGGGTGATATAGTCCGCCTCTTGAATCAGAACATCGAGTTCCACGAGACGACAGCCGATTTGTTCGGCTCGTTCATTGGAGATATAGGGATCATAGGCAATCAGTTTCATGCCCATGGCTTTGGCGACATTGGCCACATGGGAGCCGATTTTACCCAAGCCAATTAATCCCAGAGTTTTCTTGTAGATTTCGGCCCCGATAAAGGCTTTACGATTCCATTCCCCGCCTTTGACGGAGTGGTTAGCATCGGGGACATAGCGAGAGAGAGACATCATCATCGCCAGAGCATGTTCGGCCGCGGCGATGGTGTTGCCTTCGGGGGAGTTGACAACCACAATCCCCTGTCGGGTGGCCGCCGCCACATCGACGTTGTCCACCCCGACCCCGGCGCGACCAATGATTTTCAGTTGTGTGCCGGCTTCAATGACCTCTTTGGTGACTTGGGTTCCCGAACGAATCATCAAAGCATCGTACTCGGGAATAATGGAGATGAGTTCGGACAGAGGCAGTCCGGTTTTGACATCAACTTGCGCGACTTGAGAGAGAATTTCGATCCCTGCGCGATCGACGGAATCGGAAACAAGAACTTTTGGCATAATGTGCAGCTTGGTGTTCGCTTATGGCAACCCCTCCCCATCGCTCGTGTGTCGGTTAGGGAGAAGAGGGCGCGATCGCTGGTGATTTGACGTTTGCAGCTTAAAGACACACTGCTCCACCGCCCGCCCGCAGATAGCCATTGTATCGGGAAAGTTGCACCGAGGGCGCTTTTTTCCTGGATGTCTTTGCGATCATGAAAGGTCGGCTGCCATTGATTGTACTATGCTCCCCTCCGGAGTCTCAGGGGGGAGGTGCGAGGAGCGGGGGAGGGGTTTACCTGTGATGGGCCAGTCCTACGGCTTGGGAGAGGTGAGATAAGCCTTGTTCTTCTAATTTGCTCACCAGTCCTGAGAGTATCTGCTTCGCCAGTCCGGGGCCTTGATAAATCCAGCCGGTGTAAACTTCCAATAGACTGGCCCCAGCGGTGATTTTCTCCCAGGCATCGTCAGCACTAGCGACGCCTCCCGTGCCAATAATGAGCAGTTTTCCCTCGGTATATTGCCAAATCTCCCGGATGACCTCCGTGGAGCGAGCTTTGAGGGGCGCACCACTGATTCCGCCCGCTTCCTCCTGAGGCGATGTTCCCGTTTTGGCTAACCGTTGGGTCTTTAACCCCGTTCGCGAGATGGTGGTGTTGGTGGCAATTACTCCCCCTAACTGTAGACCCATCACTAAATCGAGAATGGCCCGTATTTCCCCGGTTTCCAAATCGGGGGCAATTTTGACTAAAATAGGCTTAGCATCTGTATTCATGTCCATCAGGGTTTTCAAAATTTGCTCCAAACGTTCTGGAGCCTGGAGCGATCGCAGTCCTGGGGTGTTGGGTGAGGAGACGTTGACCACAAAATAGTCCCCCAAGCCTTGTAATACCTTGAAGCTATCGCGGTAGTCCTCCATGGCTTCTTCCAGGGCTGTCACCTTAGACTTGCCCAGGTTAACCCCAATGGGAATCTTGGCAAGTTCGGGCGATCGCACCTGCGTCAAGTTCTGCGCCATCACCGTGGCCCCGCAATTGTTAAACCCCATGCGATTTAAAGCAGCTTGGTCTTCAATGAGGCGGAACAGTCGCGGGGGAGGGTTTCCCGGTTGGGGATGCCATGTCACCGTCCCGAGTTCTGCAAATCCAAACCCCAACGACCCCCAAAACTGCCCCACCTCGCCATTTTTATCAAACCCCGCCGCTAAGCCGAGGGGGTTGGGAAAGGTCAATCCCCAAAGCTGTTGTTGCAGGCGATCATCTCGAAAACAGAATTGCTTCTCGATTTGGGAGGCGATCGCCCGAGCGGGGAAGTTCGGCGGAATCACGGTTTG
The DNA here is from genome assembly GCF_009846485.1 of Sodalinema gerasimenkoae IPPAS B-353. Lineage (GTDB taxonomy): Bacteria > Cyanobacteriota > Cyanobacteriia > Cyanobacteriales > Geitlerinemataceae > Sodalinema > Sodalinema gerasimenkoae. Next base: position 3,252,590 of record NZ_ML776472.1, on the reverse strand, counting down.
CTGGCGCGAAAGATATCGTAGGCTCGCCATAAACTGCCGGTGTATCCATTCGGGATCGGTTGTGGAAAACAGGATTGGGCGAAAGATTTGTTGGTATAGGTTCATGGCAACCCCTTAAACTCCATCCTCTCCATTCAACCCTACACTGGACTCAAGGTATATCACGGGCCAAGTCTTGAGGCACACTCTCGACCCGTTACTGCTCTGTTCCCCCCACCCGGATTATGCAAGACGCTTACATGACCACCTCCGAAAATCCATTGGTTAGTCTCAGTCATACCCTGCAAACCCTCCGGGATCAGGAGAGCATTGAAGCGTTGGTGACCACCACCTTAGACTACCTACGCCGTGAGTTTAACTATGCCCTGTTGTGGATTGGACTCTATGACCGCCTCAGCCACCGCCTGCGAGGGGTTGGGGGACAACTGACTCAAGAGGGTCAGGTGAAGATGCCTCAACAGTTTGCCCTCAGTCCTGGGGACATCATGGAACAGACGGTGATTCAACAGTCGCCGGTGCAGGTGGCGGATTTACGGGAGGAAAGCCGGGGGGGAGAATGGCAGGCGTTGGCCAGCCGCCATGGGATTCAAGGGACGACCGTTTTTCCTCTGTGTCACCGCCATGTGTGTTTTGGGGTGGTGATGTTGGGATCAAGTCTCTGGGGTGATTTTCCCTCGATTGAGGAGCGTTCCTTGCTCTCAATGCTGTTTGGGGAGTTGGCGATGGGATTCCATCAGGCGGATCTCGATGAGCAACGTCAACGGCTGAAACGCCCCCATGAGCCGTTGTTGGAGATGATGTCTCAGTTGCAGGAGTCTCAAAGCCTCGATCATCGCCTGATGACGATTGTGGTCACAACGCAGCAGTTTTTGATGCCGGCTCGCACTCATATTTACTGGTATGACAGCGAGCGCGAGCTGTTTTGGCTCCGTGCCCAGGAGCAAGCCACTGGTTCCCGGCGTAAAATGGGGAGTACTACATCTCGCAATGGCTCTCAGTATCAAGAAACCCGTGAAATTCCGTTGGCGGAGTTTGGTGGTTTTCATAAAACTCTCTGTGATAATCGCCTGGTTGCCATTGGTGAGGCCTATTCATCGTTGAAGGCCGATGCCACCAGTCGGTTGATGGCCCAAATTGGGGCGCGATCGCTCCTGGCGGCTCCGATTCTCTCGAAGGGCCAGTTATTAGGCTTCCTCTCCGTGGAGGGAACGGAGGCCCGTATTTGGAGGGAGGAGGAGAAGGATTATATTCGGGGTGCGGCTCAGTTGGTGGCGATCGCAACTCCCCTATCTCATTTACAAGAGCGCATTACGGAAATTGAGTTGGATCGGGATTTAACCATTGGCTTACCCCAGGATGACATCAGTTTGGAAACCTATAGTCAACGGCTGAGTCAGCGGCTCAAAGATGCGCCAGTGTTGGTGTTTTCGGCGGATTCGCAAACGAATGAGATTCAGTTGTTGTCCGCTTACCCGGCCAGTTCCGGTTGGGAAGTGGGAGAGTCTTTTCCGTCTCTGTCCTTTGTGGATTGGCAGTTACTGCAACATGGGGATGGGGCGATCGCTCTTCAACTGAGTGATGATTTTAATGAGGCATCGACCCGAGGCGGGGGGGATATGCGCTTAACCTCTTGGCAACCTTTGTTTATTGAGGCGGGGGTGCGATCGCCCCTGATTGCCAATACGGAACCGGGCCAACTGCCGAAAAACTTTGTGGTAATTGCGGAGCGATCCTCCCGAGTGTGGACGAGTTCAGAACGGGAGTTAGTCACCCTAGCCAGTCGCCAGGTGGGCCAAATTCTGCGCCGTCAAGCGATGCAACAGAAGAGTCAACAAAACCAAAGGATGGTGAAGGGGATTCGCCATAGTTTGGATTGTTTGGCCAACGCAGAAAATTGGCAAGCTGCCGAAGCCAGTCATGTGCAGTATTTAGCGGAGATGTTGGAATCTCCCTTTGTGGGCCTTGTAACCTGGGAGCCGGGGTTAAAAACGGGGGTTCTCAGTACGTTGGTGGAGCAGGAGACTTATGAAATTGTGCTTGGGCAAGAGATTAATGTGAAGAAGGAACGCCTCTTGCAAAAAGTTCTCTCGCGTTCCGGGGTATTTGGCCCGGTTCCGGTAGATCGGCTCCCTACGGTGAGTCAGGCTTGGTTGGGCCCGTTGCAAGGGTTAGTTCTGCGGGCGATCGCCCTGCAAACCTTCGCGAGCAGCAAAGCCACTGGGGTGATTTTAGTGGCGGATTCTCCGCAACGGGAGTGGAATGAGCGTCAGGTGGAGGTGCTGGAGTTGCTGGCGGGGCAGTTGGCGTGGGGACGACGGGCGGTGTTATTGGAACAACGACTTAATCGGTATCGCGATCGCCTTGACCCCCTGAATTGGTACAAACAGCACCGGTTGGAGGAACTGTATCGCAGTATTGGCTTAGATATCAAACATCTAACTCAGTTAACGGATTTGACGGGGGGAGTGGCGAATTTGGACGAGGATGATAGTCGGGCGAGATCGGTACAACAGGTGCGTCATCAGGAGTTGTTACGTCATCTCTCGGATAGTCTCAATGGGGCAATTCATCTCCTTAAATATGAACAATGGCGTTTGCAACTGAAACCGGAACCCATCTCCATTGTGCGGCTGTTTTCGCGGGTGTTGGAGCGCGTCGAACCGGCGACAGCCAAACGACAAATTTGGATGCAGGTGCATCGGGATCAGAATGTAACCCTGTATGCCGATCCGGCGAAGTTTGAGTTAGTGTTTGTGGAGGTGTTGTTGGCCGCTTGTCGGCGATCGCCGGCGGGGGGCAGAATTGATATTTGGTATCGTTCCGTCACGGCTGAAGAGGAGGCGGGAACTGAGTTTGTTGAGCTTTCGGTGACAGATAGTGGCGACGTTAGTCCCCGAATTTTAGGGGCCTTCCAGCCGGCGATTCTCAGCGCCCCCCGAGAGAAGCGCGACGCTCTGGCGGCCTCTCCGTTAGATCGTCCACCGGGGTTAGAGTTGATTATTTTTGAGCGTCTAATGCGTCAGATGGGAGGAGATTTCCTAATTGAGAAGATTGAGGATGGACGCATTGTTAGTCGTCTGTTGGTTCCCCGGCATTCTTGATGAGCGCCAAGAACTTGGGGTGACTATCAGACACTCGGTTTTTTCCGGGGAACCGCATCTCGTCAGTTCGTCTAACTTTTTTGACACATAACGTCAAACTCACGACGACACTTTCCTCACTTTAGGTAAGGGTATTTCCGGCAACTCTCTCGTTAACCCATACTTGCTCGCAAACTCTGCCGTTCTTTCCTCTCCCGCCTCTTGCAAGGTTTGCAAAATTTCTAAGGTTTCAGAAAATAACCCTTCTACATCAATCTCACCATATTCGGGACGATAATAACGTAGGCGATTGGTTCCTTCCCCTAACAACATTAAACAGCCTTTCCAGTTATGATTACTGAGGTGATAAAATCCCACTCCAATTTGTAAAATGCCTTGATAAAACTTCTTTTCTGGGTCAACAGATTCGAGCCAAATGGCTTCTAGGGTGTCGTGACAAGCGTAGAACTCACCTCGATTAAATTCCTCAATCCCTTGCCAAAATTCTGGTGGAAACTCCGTCATGATGCTGTCCACTTACTTCAATAGTGATTGTAACTGACGTTGTACATCCTTGTCAGGGTCGATAGTGAGTCCAATACTGGCTAAGCTGGGGAGCAGATTCTCTACCATAGGCCGCCAGATCTAACGGAGTCACCGTGTCCAGCCAAAACGAGTACCGCCAAATTATTCTGGGGGATGAACAGTGTCGAATATTATTTGCTCAAAGTCAGCGGCTTGGCTACAAATTTTTTTAACCTGTTGCCAATTTCTAGTGATATTCGGGGCATTGAGTTGATAACTGCGCCGATTTTTCTTAATACGTTTTTTCTTGGGTAGCTCTGCTAGTTTTTTCTCTAGCCTTGTATTACACTCAGCATCAGCCAGAAGAGAATCGTCAGGAGAGAGGACTGCTGCGGCTAACCAAGTTCCCGAGGATTGGGCCGGAAGACAGAACAGGGTGCGATCACCGGGAGTCACGTTACCCAACCAGCTTATAACCACCTTTCGTAAAGCCTCTACAGTATCAACGACAGGAGGACAGGGTTGTGAGCAGGGGAGAGTTTGCCAATTGTTCTCTTGGGCCAGTTCACTGGCTGATGCACCACAGTTATCATATCGGAAACTCGATACATCGACATCGACATGAATGATGAGTAGATTAAAACCGCTCAGAGTCGGATCAGTATCCAGTGAACCTGTATATCTTTGTTGCACCGTGTGACACCATTTCAGCACGCCACCCCAACCACCTCCGAGTTGGGGTTGAGTTGCTTAAGGTTGTAGAAGTGTCATGATGAAGGGGTCGGGTAATATGGCCTTTAGATCTGCTTGAATTACCTCAAAATCCGTCGGTCCCTCGGCGATTAGGCCAATTTTCAAGGGTTCAGACATTGGGAACGGCTCCTAGATGACCCATTAACCAAAGCCGTGAGAGGGGATATTGCTGATTCAGTTCAGTGAGTTCAGGGGTGAGTGTGACACGGCGGATACAGGTTTGTCCATTACTGTTGCGTTCCACCCCAAAGAGGCGCACCTCGGGATCGGTTAAATCCAATCCATCCAAAGCAGCGGGATTATGGGCCGTCAACAACAGTTGGCGATCACCCTCATTATGTCGAAGCCAGCCAGCAAGACGCGACATCAACCGGACAAGCAACCGAGGATTAAGAGCTTGGTCCAGATTATCAATTGCAAGCAATTGAGGCGCTTGGGGCAACAGGCACAGCAAGGCTGCAAAAATCACGTAAAGTGCGCCCTCACTCGCATCATAGGCGGTGAGTTCATTGCGACTGGGATTCATAAAGCGATCGCTGAATTTCAGGAGTCGCTTCGTGCGTGGGATCTTAGGCGACAATAAATTGCTCCCAGAAACGGTTGTCTCGATGTCAAGCACCCAGTCAATCAACTCCAGCACCTGATCAAGAATCTCCTCACCCGTATTCCCCTGACTCTGAAAATGGTGACGCAGGCTCGCAAACCCCTCAGCCAATTGTCCACCACTGAGGCCAACAGGAATCCGGGATTGTTGATCGGGTAAAATCCCCCGTAGAGTGGGGGTATTCGGGCAATAAATCGCAAACTCCTGAAGGCGTTGCATGAGTTGAGCCGCAAGATTTGTGCGGTTGAGATGCACCCGTTCTAAGGCGGCTAAACCAGCTTTTGGATTCAGGTTTTTCTTGTTGCGGACTCCCTGAGAAAGAATCTCGGTCTCACCATCACTGAGAACTTCAGTTTTATAAGACCACGCCGGTTCAGGAGAGTCCAGAGGATTGAGTAAAGAAACGCGATAGGTTTCGTGTTTTGAGCCAGTTACACTAATGGCAATATGAGCCGGAGTGCGATCGCTGGCAAATGAGCTTTTATAAAGTCGGGGTAGACCTGCTCGTACGCCGCGACGCAGTAAACTCTCATCATCAACAACTCCATTAGCCGCTGCCCCCAACACACCTAACGCTTCTAATAGGTTACTTTTTCCCGCTCCATTTGCACCAATCAAGCAGTTCACCCGGCCCAATTCTAGGCTTGTGGAATAAATGGACTTAAAGCCCCGGATTTCGACCTGGCGGATTAGTGTCATTAGACCTGATATCAATCTATTTCCCTTGCCAAAATTCTGGCGGAAACTCCGTCATGATGCCGTCGAGTTACTTCAACAGTGATTGTAGCTGACGTTGCAAATCCTTGTCAGGGTCGATAGTGAGTCCAGCACTGGCTAAGCTGGGGGGAACAGACTGGCCCCAGAATATCCAGCGACTGCTGGCGCTGAGGTTGTCTAAGGTGGCGGCGTTGGGGGTTAGCCAGAGGGTGGGGCGATCGCCGATGGGTTCAGCCGCTTCCGACTCGCCAAAACTTGCCCCAGCTAAGGTTTCTAGCACCACTCGATGACCGTGGACTAAGCCGGTTTTTGCCGTCCAAAGACGCACATTCAGTTGAATCTGAGTGGCATAGAAATACAGAGACGCAGCGGCGATCGCCCCCTGTTCAAAGTCTTCTGCATTCCAATGGGCCGCCGTATCCAATGCAATTACTGCATCGAGTCCACTCTGGAACACTTCCAACTCCCGCACCCGTAACTCCCCATAGCGGGCCGAGGTGCGCCAGTGAATCATGCGCATGGGATCGCCGAAGCGATAGGGACGTAAGGCGCGAGTTAAGCCTTCTGAGGCCGGTTGAACCTGACGTTCATAGGCGGAAAAGACGGGATTGTCTTCCTGGCCAATTCCATCGATGAGGGGACAGCGTTGTAGGGGGAGAACTCGGGGATAGACGATCGCCTTTCCCGGAACCTGGCGCGATCGCCGACACCAAAACAATCCCAGCGGCGCCGCCGTGCGTAGGCTAACCTGATGCCAATGGTAAATTCCCCGTTGCGCGGCCCGATGCTGATAAATCCAGCGCAGCGTCTCCCCCCCAGGGAGAGATTCAATCACTCGTTGCGGTGGGGTTCCCAAGCGGGGGGGAATCTCATCGTGCAGTTGTAAGAGAAGTTTTGAGCGACGTTGGGGATTATGAACCTCTAAAATGACGGTCAGGGATTCCCCACAACTGACGGGATCGATAGACTGGCGTTTGAGTTGCAGACGGCGTAGCGATCGCGGGGGGAGAATTGCCGCGATTCCCAACAGGGCCAAGGATGCGCCACTAATGGCATATAGCCAGCCAGACATGGTATTGGCAGCGGAACCGAGATAAAACAGGGACAGTCCCAGACATAACCAACCGGCAAAGGCCGGCTGCACCCAACGACGTTCTAGCCAATCGCCAAATTTTTGTAATTGTCGTTTCACGAAGGTCGCCCCTATCTTATTGCTAGAATTTACCGGTTTGCCAAATCTTATCTCATCCTATGAAGCTCACCCCACCTGCCTTGGGCGAGGTGGGGGTGTCGGTGCTAACCTGAGACTGTATGAGTCCACAGGTCACACAAACAAGCCCAGCTTCTAGGCGAACGCCGAGAACATTGGCTCGAACGCTCCTCACTGTCCTTTCGGCGAGTGAGCTGAAGAATACCTCGGGCAGCAATATTGAGCGCCCCATTGAGGTCTGCATTGTATCGCTTGCCCGAGGAAAATTTAGCCAGAGCATAGTTGTTGGAGTCTCGTCGCACGACTCCACTGCCGTCATAAGCCAGCTTTGATGTATAAGCAGCCACGACATCAATCACCTGACCGCCTATCTCTTGCCACTTCATCTCGGTCAAGTCTCGAATCATCCCCTTGAGCCACCCATGAAAGCGTTGGCGTAGGTTAGAGCGTTTTCGCCCTCCCTTAGCCTTCCATCCTTTGAGGTTCTCAAAGACAATGGCATCGGCATTGAACTGTTGGGCAATCTGCACGATACGCTTCGAGACAATCTGCCCAATTTGACGGTTGATATTACGGCATTTGCGATAGGTATGAGAGCAGAAGCCTTTCTGGAGGCGTCCACCCTGTCCCATCGTTTGCCTCGCTCGTTTAGATACCGATTTGAGCCGTTTATCCCGACGGTCTATGTCTCTCCCAGGGTGAATAAAGTCACGGTGGATTACAGTGCCGTCAAAATTCACGACTGCCACAGTAGCGGTGGTGTTGATACCCAGGTCAACACTGACAACCCGACCCTCTCCCTGCCGTTTATGTGGATGACACTCAAAGGGAACTGAAAGATGACAAGCCCTTGTAGGCTCATCAAAAATCAGGGAGGGTGACAACTGCTTGTTGCTATCTACGGTATGCCGTTCTCGCAAGCTGGTTATCCCAACGGTCGTCCAGACCCAATCGGTTCCGTTAAAGACCTTGATTTCGATGCGGTCATAGCCATGGAGTTTATAGCACTGACCCTTATACAGGGTCGGATAACAGCCACTGTTGGGATTGAGGACTGGAGGTTTAGCGTCCCGACGTTGACGGGTTCCCGATTGCCATTCCTGATACCGGGTCATGTAGCTACTGACTTGGCCAGCGGCGAAAACAATCGCGGCCCTCCGGTAGTAGCTGGGGAACTTGTAAAAGGTCTGGTCAAATTGCTGGTATTTGGGGTTGGGGTTCTTCGCGGTTTGGTGAATGAGTTTTTCGACAGCTAGAACCCGTTTTTGACTCGATAACTCGGCTAGAGACGGCCAATGGGTGAAGAGAATCCCCATCAAATGCCGACAGAGGCGACGATAGACCCCAACCGTCCGGCTCAGCAGCACCCGCTGGCTGGCTGTCGGGTTAAGAGTCCATGGGTCTGTACGGATGATTGATGTGGGTTTCTGGGTTACCATGGGGTCATGTTAACTCATGGTGACCTCAATGTCAAAAGCTCTAAGGTCTTTCGCTCACACGGTTGCAAGCATCAAGATTCATATAGTGTTTGTCACAAAATACCGTCATCCCGTCATCTCTGGGGAGATAGAACAGGACATGATCGAGCTTTGTCGGAGCATCTGCGAGAAGAATGATTGTCTCCTAGAAGAGGCGAAGGCAGATTTAGGGACTAATGACCATATTCATTTATTGGTTGACCTAGCTCCTAAGGTCTCTATTTCTAAGCTCTGTAATACGATGAAGACCGTCACCAGCCGCGAAATCAGGAAGCGTTTTGTGCGACAATTGAAACCGTACTATGGTCGTCCGGTTTTTTGGAAGCGTGGATTTAGTGCCGTTTCGGCCGGTGGAGCCTCATTGGATGTCCTCAAAGCTTACATAGAGGGGCAAGGCTACGATGATTAACCTTACCGCTCCTTGACCCCCACCTGTTGACACGAGGTGGGGGAATGCGTCGCTATTTTTGATCAAAGTGTTCAGTCTTTTGTTCCGGGGAGTTACCTCGTTTCCAAGCGGAGATGATCGCACGCAAGCTATGGCGATTCTCTAGGATTAGAGGTTCCCCCGCGAGAAGATCGGGATCCTGACGAAGATGGCGACTTAACGAGTGCAGTTGAGACATAGTTTATCCCCCCAAATTAGGATTCGATGGGTTAGTCGTAGCCTAACGGATATCCCCACGACGGCAGGCGATCGGCATTCGCCAGCCGGTTCCGAAGGCGCGATCGGTAATCTTTAATCCTGGCGCAGCTTGACGGCGTTTAAACTCGGCGCGAGACACCAGTTTAATCACGCGATCGACCGTTTCCCACGCATATCCCGCTTCGACAATTTCTGCCGCCGATTGATGACGTTCAATCCAGCGATGGAGGATGTCATCAAGTTCATCGTAGGGGGGAAGCGAATCTTGATCCGTTTGATTGGGTTTGAGTTCGGCGCTGGGGGGTTTCGTGATAATTGTCTCGGGAATGACCTCAACCCCAGGTTGACGTTGGTTTAGCCAACGACAGAGTGCATAGACTTGGGTTTTGGGAACATCGGCGATCGCCGCCAAGCCTCCATCCATATCTCCATAGAGAGTACAATATCCCACAGCCATTTCTGACTTATTGCCCGTAGAAATCAACAGATAGCCTAACTTATTAGAAATAGCCATCAGTAGAGTTCCACGAATCCGCGATTGTAGATTCTCCTCGGCTACCCCTGACTCCGTTCCCGCAAATAACTCAGCCAGGGTCTTGTCAAAACTCGTCATGGCCGCTTCAATGTGGAGATGATGGGTTTGAATGCCCAAATTCTCCGCTAGGGCGATCGCATCTGTCACCGACCCCTCGGAGGTATAGGGAGATGACATCAACACCCCTAACACATTTTCCGCACCTACCGCTTCCGCTGCGATCGCCGCCACCAGGGCCGAGTCAATCCCGCCACTCAATCCCAAGACAATCTGAGAAAACCCACATTTACGCGCATAATCCCGCACCCCCAACCGCAAGGCGGCCCAAATCTCTGCTTCACGACAATCGGGAAGGGGAACCACCTCAGCCTGACTCAATCCCGTTTCCGTCAACGCCAACTCCGCGAAATCCACCTCACAGCCTCGGGCACGATATACCAGACTCCCATCTCCATTAAAGGCCACACTGCGACCATCAAAAATCAGATCGTCATTTCCCCCCACCTGGTTCACATAGAGAATGGGAACCTGATAGCGACGGGCCGCATGAGACAACATCGACTCTCGCAATTGTTGTTTCCCGACACTATAAGGGGAGGCGGAAAGATTGACAATCAGGTCAACTTGTGCATCAGCCAAATCTGCTAGAGGGTTGCAAGTATAGTGACGTTGACTCCAAAACTCTTCATCATTCCAGATATCCTCGCAAATCGTCACCCCAATGCGATAGGTGCGATTGCGGTTCCCGCACGCTTCGCGATCGCCATTACTGAGGCTAAAATGATGACTCTGGGAATGGGGTTCAAAATAGCGATGTTCATCAAAGACATCGTAGGTGGGGAGAAGTCGTTTATGGAACTGTTGTTGAACCTTACCCCCCAGCAAACAGGCAATACTATTATAGAGAGGCTTTCCACCTTGATGAGCCTGGGGATTCCGTTGAACAGTTCCCACCAAAACATGAAGCTGGCTGGGGATTTGTTGCGCCAACTCTGTTAACTGACGTTCCATTGCCTCAACAAATCCCGGATTGAGGAGTAAATCGCGGGGAGGATAGCCACAAAGAGATAATTCGGGGGTTAATAAAATTGATGCACCCTGAGACGCAGCTTGCTGCGCTGCATCTAGGATTTGTTGGGCATTTCCTGGCAAATCTCCAATGGTTGGGTTGAGTTGGGCGATCGCAATTTTCATTCTAAAACTTCCAACAATCAATGAATATCTAAATAAAGACCATGGGTTTATCTTTTAGGGGCGCAAATGCCTCTGAGTCGAATCGATATAAACTCGCCGGACGACCTGCACCCCGAGAGAGTTTCATCCCCGTATCACAGAGAACCCCTAACTTGAGAATTCGGGAGCGAAAGTTGGAATAATCAGCAAAGTTTTCTCCTAAAACCGCTGCATAGAGTTGATACAGTTCATTGAGAGTAAACATTTCCGGTAACACCTCAAACGCCACCGGACTGTATTCTAATTTATTTCGCAGCCGTTGATAGCCATATTTGACAATTTCATTGTGGTCAAAGGCGAGCTTGGGGACGCGATCGCAGGGAAACCAAACCATCTCCTCCGCAGAATCCGCCAGTAACTGCACCTCCTCATGTTGCACTAAGGCGAAATAACTCACCGACAGATAACGAACCCCAAACGACTGGGGCGATTCCCGAGGATCTCGCGCTGGGCCGCCAAAGGTATATAACTGTTCTAAATAGAGATTTTGGACCGAAATTTTTTCCGAGAGAACCCGATAGGCGGCATCCTCCAAGGATTCCCCTTGACGCACGAGGGTTCCGGGCAAACTCCATTGTCCCAAATCCGGTTCCCCCTGTCGCCGCAACAACAATACCAACACCCGATTTTGGGCCACATCCACCGAAAAAATGGCATTATCTACCCCCACCTTAAACGCCGCCAGTGAGTTGCAGATTTGCCGCTGCTGTTCCTCTCCCTTTACCATAGCCCCCTCTCCAACCGCCCTATCCCCCAATTAGACATATAACTGTTCTCGCTGAATGTACGCTTCAACACTGGGGGGAATCGCTTGGGAGTCTTGCCTGTTACGATACCGTGTCGAGGAAACATCGGGTGCATCCATATCCGCCACCGTGACTTGTCCACCCAACCCCTCCAATTCCTTAATCTTAGCGGACGAGACGGGGCAACCGGGACGAGGAATCACCAACAGTTGCACTTGGCTTAATAAGGCTTCGACATGATACCAATGGGGCAGTTGCGTCAGCAGATCCGATCCCACCACCAGCGTCAGATGGGCATTTTGCCAAATTTGCCGCGCCTTTTCAACGGTAAAGAGGGTTCTTGGGGAACTGAGGCGTTCTTCGACAGCGATGTTGTGAGATAGGGGAGTTTCGGCGTTGAGATGAGTTTGCCGCAACTCCTCCACCATCAGTTTTAGCATGGCGGCGCGATGGGATAACGGGGTTTGTTGGGGCTTCATGGGATTGTCGGAGGCCCAAACCGCTACCCAATCATAGCGATCGCACAGCCAACGTAGAATCTCTCGATGGGCGATGCTGGGGGGATCGGCGCTGGTTCCGAAGAGGGCGATGTGGGGCATTTTGAGGGAATAGGGAATAGGGAACAGGGAATAGGGGAACCACAGAGTCACGGAGGGAGGTAGAGGAGGGGAGAGGGGAGAGGGGCGAGGGGAATTTTATACTGATGATTGGTTGAGATGTTGGGAGACGCGATCGCTTAGTTGGGTTAGGGGTTGGGAAATTTCTACGTCGGGAACTTGGGGGTGATGGATGTCGCGAACCTCTCCGGGGAGTTGCATAACGTTGTCTCGGGTGCGTTTGCTGAGGGTTTCTAGGGAGTCTAGGGACTGTTGGCGATCGCCGTTAACAATAATGGGTTGTAATAGGGGTTCTTCGCCGGGTTCGGGGGATTCGTCGGCTAAGCCGAGGCGATCGCCCTGCCATTGTTCCTCTTCGATGCGCCGGAAAATCTGTTTTCGTCCTGGATAGGTGGATTTGCCGCTAGACTTCTTCATGACGGGAATCCCATCGACTTCAACGAGTTTATAAACCCCGTTGAAGGGTTCCCCGGATACTAATTTTGTGCCAATTCCATAGCCATCGAGGGTTGCCCCTTCTCCGAGGAGTCTGGCGATTTCCCATTCATCCATGTCGCCACTGGCCAAAATGGGAATATCCGGGAGATGCGATCGCACCTGTTGGGAGAGGGCGGCGATATCCCCGGAGTCGATGCGAATGCCATGGAGTTCAATCTCATCTCCTTCGAGGCGATTACCGAGATAGCGGGCCGCCGCTACCGTATCAAAGGTATCAATCAAAAGGGGGGCGCCGGGAAAGTGGTGATGAAACGCTGTAAAGGCATTGGCTTCGCTTCCTTCCATGGCGACTAAGGCCTGGATGAAGGAATGGGCCATGGTTCCGGTGGGTTTTCGCCCGAGTTTGAAGGCCGCCAAGACATTGGAGGTGGAGTCAAAGCCGGCGGCGAGGGCGGCCCGGGCGGCGTAGAGTGAGGCTTGGGGGCTAAAGGCGCGACGGGTTCCAAATTCTAATAAGAGGGCGTGATCGCCGGCCACATCACGAATCCGGGCGGCCCGAGTGCCCACCAGGGTTTGATAGTTAATCACATTGAGAAGATAGCTTTCGAGGAGTTGGGCTTGCCAGAGGGGGGCCTCGATGCGTAGTAGGGGTTCATGGGGAAACACCACGGTTCCCTCGGGAACGGCCCAAACATCTCCCTGGAAGCGGAAGTTAGCCAGTACATCCCAGATGCGATCGCTCGTCTGGGAGAAAATCCCTGTTTCCCGCAACTCCTGTAATTGGCTGGGGGTGAAGCGCAGGTTTTCTAGGTAATCAATAGCGGTTTCCAAGCCAAAGGCGATCGCATAGCCAAATCCAGGGGGAAACTTGCGGGCGAACAGTTCAAAACTCCCCCGTTCCGTTTCCAACCCCTCCCCCAGATAACAGGCGCTCATCGTCAACTGATACAAATCCGTCAGCAAGCTATAGTCTTCGGGGCGAACCGTGAGTCGCTGTTCATCCGTTAGGGGGGCGATCGGGGAGGCCATACAGTTTCACTGAAAGGAGGTCTCACTAATTATAGTAGATTTTACCAAAAACAACAACCATCCTAATTTTTATAGAAACCAAACGTGTTTGACTAGATGAACCTTCCATCAAAAAGGCGCCTCCTATCGTAGAAGCGCCTCGATTTAAATTCATAGTAACCTGTCCTAAAACAACAAATTGAAACAGGTTCTATTTTTAGCGGAGCAGCGTGGTGATAATTTCATCAACACTCAGGGATTGTCCAGACAAATTCATCACTTGCACAAATGCCAGTCGTTGTTCAACCGACAACACGTCACGAATTGACATCATACTGGAAAACTCATTATCCCGGACTTGTTTACGCAGCGTTTCAACCCGGTTGCGTTGGCGGCGAATTTGACGCGTTGACGCATCCCCAATCATCATCTCTTGTAACTCTTCGCGAGCCGCCGTCAGTTGACTTTGCAGACGACCGTTTTCAGCCAAATAAGACTGACGAATTTGAGCAATTTGCTGGTCTTGTTGTTGCGTCAACTCCAGTTCCTCACGCCAATCCTGAGATTGAGTAGGTTGAGAGGGTTGGGAGGGTTGAGAGGGTTCTTTTGTAACCGGAGTGGAGGGACGATTAGCCACCGGACGAGATTGACCGGCCAGGGCACTCAAACTGGCGGGATTGGACAGATAGACATGACCGAGGGTACGTCCTTGATAGGTGCGTTTACTGAACTCCCAGCCATCGTTCAAATCAATCCGCACAAAATCGTTGGTATAAGGTGCGCGTCCAAGTTCTAATGTGGGTTGATTGGGACGGAAAGGAACCCCCTGTAAAACCAAATCACTTCCTTGGCGAACCGTCCGTAAACTATATTGAATTCCTAAATCTTGTCCACCGGTACGGATGGAGTAACCATTACTATCGGTGAAGCGTCCACAAATTCCCGTAAAGTCGAAATTCAGCAGTAAGGGATTGACTCGATTGCCCGTTTCACCCCAGCAGGGACGAGCATTAGATTGTTGCTCAATCACCAGAAGTTGATGTCGTCCCGTATTCCCCACAGGAGCCGCAACTGCGACAAAATTACGTTGTTCAACAGCCCGTTCGCCAAAGGCGGCCGCTTCAGCCGCTTGTGGGGTAACCGTAGCGCCGAAGGTGGAGAAGGCTAGAGTCGAAAGAGTAGCGAGGCGAAGTGCGGTGTTCATGACCTGTGGTTCCTGTTGGTGAACGTGGTTAATGTCTAATCTGAATCGGAGATTCATCTGATACCTATTAGTATCTGTGAACCTCCCAGAGACTAGGGATTGACAAGTTCTACTTAGCCAACTGTCTATTCAGCCTTGTGCCAGTTGCCCTCCTGGCGAGGATTCCAGAGTTGGGCTTGTCCTTTTTACCGTTCCAGTCAAAAAAATCCGGTTTCAACTCAGGAAACCGGATGTAACATTCAGGAGAAGCAAGGAAAAGGGGGAAACTCACTTAGCGAAGCAGCATGGTGATGATGTGGTCAGCATCCGCCAGTTGACTGTCTAACTCCATCGCATCTGCGAAGGCAACCCGTTGTTCAGCGGACATCACCTGACGAATGTCCATCATGCTGGAAAACTCGTTATCACGGACTTGGCGGCGCAGGCGTTCAACCTGATTGCGTTGACGACGGACTTGACGAGCTGATGCGTCCCCAATCATCATCTCTTGTAACTCTTCCCGGGCCTGATTTAACTGACTGTCCAGGCGACCGTTTTCGGCCAGATAGGACTGACGAATTTGAGCAATCTCCCGTTGTTGTTCGTTCGTGAGTTCAATCTCATCGCGCCAGTCTTGGTCTTGAGAGGGTTGGGAAGGTTGAGAGGGTTCAGAGGGTTTTTTGTCCTCACTGGGATTTGAGGGAGTCGAAGGACGATCAGCCACGGTGTTGGAGTCATTCCCTAAGGCGCTCAACTCCGATTGGTTGGAGAGATACACGTGACCTAAGGTGCGTCCCTGATAGGTTCGTTTCGAGAAATCCCAGGTATCATTGAGGTCAATGCGGACAAAGTCATTGCTATAAGGTGCGCGTCCGAGTTCTAAGGTGGGTTGGTTGGGACGAGAGGTGACACCTCTTAAAACGAGGTCATCTCCTTGACGAACTATTTGTAAGCGATATTGCATTCCTAAGTCTTGCCCACCAGTACGGATGGAGTAACCATTACTATCGGTAAAGCGTCCACAGATACCGGTAAAGTCAAAGTTTAAGAGGAGAGGTTCAACGGTTGAACCGTTTTCAGCCCAGCAATCGCGGCGATTTGACTGTTGTTCAATCACCAGCAGTTGGTGTCGCCCGGTATTTCCAACCGGCGCAGCGACGGCGATGAAGTTTTGCTGTTCAACGGCCCGTTCCCCGAAGAGGGCAGCTTGGGCAGGTTGAGGGGTGAAGGTGGCACCGAAGGTGGAGAGGGCGAGAGTGGAGAGGGCGGCGAAGTGAAGTGCAGCTTTCATGGTAGTTGTCCTGTAATTGGGTTGGTGGTTGTTTGCTATGACTTCATTGTGGAGGCAGGGTGGGATAGCTTGGCATGGGAACAGTTGACTTCGAGAACTGTCCGGTTGCCCTTGTGACAGTTGGCAACTGGGGGAACGAGGTTTTAGGGGTTTCGGGCGTTTTTGGGGCACATTCTTGCGGCTCAGGGCAGCCAGTGGAGTGAATTGGCTGCTGGGAGGGGGGATTGTGAGTGAGCTGGGACAGGAAACGCCACGTGCGGACTGCTTCTGGTTTTGTCCTATTGCTCTTTTAGATTGTCATAGCTGGCCACGATCGCCCCCCCAGTCTCTTGGATCATCTGTTGCAAGCGGGGGGGACTCACCACCCGCACCTGACCGCCAAACCCGAGAATCCAACGCCGTAGGTCAATATCATCAATAGACCAACAGGGGAGTCGGACTTGGAAGCGGTGGGGATAATCGGGGTCGTCGGTTCCCTTGGCGGAAAACAGCCGCGTCAGACGACGGCGATCGCCCCGGCCATCGGGATCGGACATTCTCATCTGTTGTAGGGGGAAGCGCTGGGTTCCCTCCCGGATAAAGCGAAAACTGGCATCGTTACACCACAATTCCACCAGTACCGTTGACCCTCGCTGTCTGGGCCCTCGACTTAAGTACTGGGCTTGTTCTTCAGGACTGCGGCCGAGAAATACCCCGACACTGGCTTCATGGAGTTGTTGTAGCCGTTTCAGGGCTTTCTGGTGTGGGGGGCGATCGCGATACACTTGGGTGCGCTCGACCCGTAAATACCAACGATCCAAACGCTCAAAACTCAACAAACCATCGGCTTTCGACTCCCAACCCACATACCAGGCGATTTGATGGAAAATCAGTTGTAGGGGATAGGCCTCTAAGGCCACGGGGTCGCCGGGAAACTCTCCGGTTCCCTGTAACTTCTGAAGCGAGAGCAGTTCGCGATCGCGAATGGCCCGTTCAATGCGTCCTCGTCGCCGCGCCAGGGACACATTCACTAAGCCATCGACTTGAATGATGGAGGGATTTCCAAACCGCCAAATGGGATAGTCGGATTGTAAGGCGGAGGGATGCAGGCGCTCGATTTGCTGCAAAATGCGATAGTACCGCTCCCGGTCTTCGGGACGACTGATAAATTCCGCCTGGCCCTGTAACTGTTCGTGCAGCCAGGTTAAATCCTCCAGGGAGAAAATGGAGGTTCCGAGATAATAGCCGGAGCGATAATTCTTCTGGCGATCGAGAATCCCATAGGGATATAGGGCCAGTTCGATGTCTTTGCGCAACGTGACGCGATCGCTTACGGTGTGACGGCGATTGACGACGGTCACCAAACTCTCCTGAACGGTCAAATCGGACTGGTTTTCAAAGGGATGTTGCAAGATGGCGCGGATGGTTTCGAGTAGCCGTAGGAAGCATTGGCGATCGCTATAGCGGTGACAGTAAATTAAACCCTGAGGATCACGGAGTTCCGCCGTCTCAATCTCAATTAATCCCTCGGCGTGGGGGGCAAAAAATTCCTGAGAACGCAACCAATGGAGATCCGCCGCTAGGGCCCCTTCCTCGGCATACACCGGCCCCTGCTGCTGGCTCAAATCCCGCACAATCTGGCTCAGACTGGGATAATGGGAAGTGGCCCCTTGTTTGAGGAGATAGGCAATGAGAAACATCAGCCGTTCAAAG
Organism: Sodalinema gerasimenkoae IPPAS B-353; assembly: GCF_009846485.1. Classification (GTDB taxonomy): domain Bacteria; phylum Cyanobacteriota; class Cyanobacteriia; order Cyanobacteriales; family Geitlerinemataceae; genus Sodalinema; species Sodalinema gerasimenkoae. Next base: position 3,234,834 of record NZ_ML776472.1, on the reverse strand, counting down.
TCCAACAGGGACCCATAGGGATGCCACACCACCTGGGAGTTGCGGTTACGGCGACGCACCAGGCGCAGCGGCAGGCGATCGAGTTGTTTAAAGACTTCGGAGAAGTCGATATCTCCTTGAAAGGTTAGGGGGAGCGATCGCACATCGAGAAATCCCTCCGCCGTTGTCACTGGAGTCTGGGCTAGGGAGTTGGCCATGCGCTCAATGACGTGACTGGGAACCACCCGAGGGCGATCGCGATTACGCCGTTTACAGATGTCAACCGGAACCTCCATCACCCAGGCCATCCAAGTCAGAGGCGGATCGCTCAAGGCCTGCACTGATTGTAAGAAGTCTAAACGCCAGGCCCGGCGAACATTGGTGGCATCATAGATGACTGGACGCTCTTGGGCGATCGCCGCTTGAATCTGAGCCAAGACCTCCGCCTCAATCTCAAACCAATCCCCCTGAATGGCAGCATCCCCATAGAGTTTTTCCCGCACCGCATCGGTGGACACCACCACATAGGTCGGGTCTCGTTTCACAAATCCCTCTGCAAAGTGACTTTTACCACTCGCGGGGATACCAACTAGGAAATGACAGGGGAGAGAGATGGACATGGGAGAAGAGGGCAAACCAGAGGGAACCACAGAGTTACAGAGGACATGGAGAAAAGAGAAACCCGTAAAAATCGTGATCCAGACGGGACAGATTAGTAAGGGCTGGCATCTATTTTAGCGAGATTCAGGGAATCAAATTGAGGTTTGGTGCGAATTACAAAAATTGCCCAATTTGCTGAACTAGCTAACGCATAAATTACCTGCCGTCACGTGCATCGAGTTGCATAAATCACCTAAAAATCAGGGTGTAATCAAAGAGCAGATCAACTTGGAGGACTCGCGATGTTCAGCTTTCATCAACGCCTGATGGCGTCTACCCCCCAACTTCCTCAACCCCCCCATGATCCCATTTTGGGGCGACTCGGGGAAGCCACCGTCTCGAAACGGATTGCCTACCATTGTCCAGGACGGGTGTACTACCGCGCCACCTGGTGGAAAGCGCAATGTCAGCATCGGGATCTGATCCTAGAACCCGGAACCCGAGTTCAGGTGATTGCGCGGGACATCACAATTCTGATTGTTGAACCTTGCTGGACCTGAACAAAAAGCCCCGGTGCAGGGAAACAACCGGGGCGGAACCTTAGCCAAGTTTGCGAGATAAAATAGCTTGACACATTAGCGAGTTAGTGCAGTCAAAACGGCATTCATGTCCGTATTGTCTAAATCCATCGAATCAGCAAACGCCGTGCGTTGTTCAACCGACATCACATCACGAACCGCCATCATGCTGGAGAAACGATTGTCGCTAATCCGTTGGCGCAGACGTTCAACTTGATCCCGTTGGCGGCGCACCTGACGAGTGGAGGCGTCGCTAATCATCATCTCTTGCAACTCCTGACGGGCCTGATTCAGTTCACCTTCGAGGCGGCTGCTTTCGGCTAGATAGGATTGACGGATTTGAGTAATGCGCTCTTGTTGGCTGTTGCTGAGGGCAATCTCATCCCGGACGGGTTGCTCTTGGCTAGGCTGAGACGGTTCAGGAGTGGGTTGGGGAGTGGGCTGTTTTTCTTGAGGCTGACGGGGAGGAGTCGGCGTAGAAGGACGGCTGGCACTGGGGTTGGAGTTTTGGGTTAATGCGTTCAGACTTTGGGAGTTCGAGAGATACACATGACCGAGGGTGCGTCCTTGATAGGTGCGTTTGCTGAATGCCCAACCATCATTAAGGTCAATGCGGACAAAGTCGTTAGCGTAGGGAGCGCGTCCAAGTTCAATGGTGGGTCGGTTGGGGAGGAAGGGAACCCCTTGTAAGACGAGATCAGCGCCTTGGCGAACCGTGCGTAGATTATATTGAACCCCTAAGTCTTGTCCAGCGGTGCGGATGGAGTAACCGTTACTATCGGTATAACGTCCGCAAATCCCGGTGAAGTCGAAGTTCGCTAACAGAGGATTAACAATTGAGCCATTTTCAGCCCAGCAATCGCGGCGGTTGGATTGTTGTTCAATGACGAGCAGTTGATGGCGTCCGGTGTTACCCACAGGTGCAGCTACAGCAACGAAGTTATCTTGAGCAACAGCTCGTTCTCCGAAGGTCGCGGCTTGAGCAGCTTGGGGAGCAAAGCTGGTACCGAAGCTGGAGACAGCGAGGGTGGAGAGAGCAGCGAGGCGAAGTGCGGTTTTCATGGCGGTAGAGTCCTTAGTGCGAGGTCGTTTGTTTTGTATGAGTTCATTGTGTGCTGAGGACTCTGGCCCTAGGGTTGGAAACAGTTGACTTTGCCGAGTGTCTTCTGGACACTGTGACAGTTGTGAGGCTTGGGATACGAGTTTATAGGGGTTTCAGGAGTTGATTTGGAGTTAGTTGTGACAAAAATGCAGCCAGTGGGGGGATTGGCTGCGATTTAGAGCATCCTAGGCTTAAACCGGAAACCGGACGACTCAGGTTGAAGAGTGTCCTATGGCATCGTTCATGGAGAACAGCCGTTGCTAAGATAAACTACAGCAACCTAAGACCTGTTCCGGTTGGCTCACCCCCTTAACTTCTGATTGGCTCATCGATTCAGCCTTTGTGACGTAATTAATTATGAACATCCCAACATTGGCGAAATGGCGCTTGGCGCTGGCGTTATCTTTGCCGATCGCCCTCTCGGGAACGATCGCCCCCCCCACCTATTCCCAAGCGAATGGTGGCTCCCCCCTAACGGTTCGCGCCGACCAACAAGAAGCCGACGCACGCACGGGAATTGTCACCGCCCGAGGTAATGTTCAGGTGAACTTCCCGTCCCGCAATCTCCAAGCCACCTCCAATCAGGCCCAGTTCTTTAGCAATGAACAACGTCTGGTGCTGACGGGGAATGTCTTTGTTCTCCAGGAAGGCAACAGCATTCGCGGCGAGGTGGTTACGTATCTGATTGACGATGGCTTATTTGTGGCGCAACCTCTCCCAGAACGGCAAGTGGAAGCCATTTACATGATTCCCGAAAATGGCAACGGGCAACGGCCCTCCGCTCCTGCACCCCCTGCGCTTCGTTAATTGACTCGCTCTGGTTCCCGGTTCCTCTCCCTGATCTATGAAAATCGTCCTGGATAACATCCATAAGTCCTATCAAAAACGCTCTGTCGTCAGCCGAGTCAACCTCTCCGTGAGTCAGGGGGAGGTGGTAGGACTTTTAGGACCCAATGGGGCGGGGAAGACAACTACCTTTTATATGGTGACGGGATTAGTGAAACCCGATCGCGGCCGGGTTTGGCTCGATCAACGGGATATCACGTTATTGCCGATGCACGAGCGGGCCAAGATGGGGGTGGGTTATTTGGCCCAGGAAGCCAGTATTTTTCGTAATCTGACGGTGCAAGATAATCTCTTACTGGTGTTTGAACAGACTGGGGTTCCCCGTCGCGAGTGGCAAAAGCGACTTAACCAGGTCATTGAGGAGTTTAATTTAGGGAAAGTCGCGTCCACCCTCGGCCGGCAAGTCTCGGGGGGAGAACGACGACGCACGGAAATTGCCCGCTCCCTTTCGACGGGATATGGGGAACCTATCTTCTTACTTCTCGATGAACCCTTTGCCGGAATTGACCCCATCGCCGTCAATGATATCCAGCAGGTGATTGCTCGCCTGCGCGATCGCAACATCGGTATCCTGATTACGGATCACAATGTCCGCGAAACTCTAGAAATTACCGATCGCGCCTACATCATGCGCGAAGGGGAAATCCTCGCTTCGGGAAGTCCAGCGGAACTCTACGATAATCCCCTGGTGCGTAAGTATTATTTGGGCGATCGCTTTCAGGTTTAGAAGAAGGCAAGAGGGAGAGGCAAGAGGCAAGAGGGGAACCACGGAGAGGACACAGAGGGAGAGGAGGGAGAAGCCCCCCTACTGCCTACTGCCGGAAGAGGGCGACCATAAAGGTACGCCCCTACATCTTTTCTATTACCTATTCTTCAGTTCCTGGGCGAGGAATGGCGATCGCCTTGTGTTTATTGAGTTGACGTAGCCACATTCCGCCAATCACTGCCACAATTAGCCAGAACCAACCGAAGAGCGATCGCAACAGCAGAAAGCCACCGCAACCGAGTAACATCCCAAACAACAAGAGATTGGCCGCAACCGAGCGTTTCAAATCTAAGGTCAAATCCTGAGCCGGAAGTAGTCCCGTGTTGGCCTGTTGTCGTCCCCAGCCTAACCCCCCCGGACGGGCTTTGCGGTAAAACTCATCTAGGGTCTCTTCTGACTCTGGAGGAGTGACAAACATCACCACAATCCAAAGGGTACAGACAATCACCGTAATCGCCATCACCCGAAGTCCATAGTCGGACATAGGAACTACTACCCAGGTTTCCAACCAACTGCCAGGGGGAACCTGCCAACCGGCCGCTACGGTGGCTAAACTTCCCACAATAAAACTGGCCACAATCGCCGTAAGTTCCGCCGCCGCATTAACTCGCCACCAGAACCAGCGCAGCATTAATACCAAACCCGACCCCGTGCCAATGGCGATAATCAACTCAAACACCTGACTGATATCATTAGCCAGGAACGCGGCGATCGCCCCTAACCCGGTCACCAACACCGACGACAGCCGCCCCACGAACACTAACTGGGTTTGCGTCGCCTCGGCGTTGATAAAGCGGCGATAGAGGTCATTGGTAATAAAGGAAGCCCCCCAGTTAATGGATGTCGAGACGGTACTCATAAACGCCGCCACCAACGAGGCCACCACCAATCCCAACAATCCCGGCCCCAGAAACTCCAACATCAGCATGGGATAGCCGAGTTCTTTGTCTTCTAAATCAGGAAAAACCACCAAGGCCACCAAGGCCACCACAATCCAGGGCCAAGTCCGTACCACATAGTGCATGATGTTGAACGTCCAGGCCGCCTTTTCTGCCTCAGCCTCCGTTTTCGCCGCTGCAAACCGTTGCACAAACTCCCCACCGCCATCACTGCGTCGCCAGGCCCACCATTGAATGAAGATATTAGCAAAAAAGGCACTGGCGGTAATGCCGGCAGCTTCCCCAAAGCTAATCAGACCCCCCTCGCCACCAATATCAAAGGGAAGAATGGCTAGGGTGTTAATATCGGTGACTTCAGGGATACGGCTGATCAAGGTTTCCATGCCACCGATGCGATCGAGGGCAATTCCTGCCACCAGCAATGCCCCCAATAGGGCCAAAATAAACTGGAAGAAGTCCGTGGCCACCACCCCCCACAATCCCGCTAACCCGGAATAGACAAGGACAAAAACACTCACCCCCACCACACTCCAAATTTTTAACTGGGTATCCCCGGCATCCATCCCTAGATTTTCCCAAATTTGCAGGGCATCCACCACTTTGACCATTCCTAGCATGGCGTAGCCGATGCCGATGCAGTTCATGGGGACTGCGAAGATAAAGGCTTTTACCCCCCGCAGAATCGCGGCCATATTGCCCCCATAGCGAATCTCCGTCAGTTCCGCATCGGTGATCACCTCGGAACGCCGCCACATCTTGGCAAAGAGATAAATCGTCAGCAGATGGGAAATGCCAAAACTCCACCAGAGCCAGTTGCCGGCAATGCCTTGATTGCCGACAATGCCGGTAATGAGTAACGGGGTATCAATGGAGAACGTCGTGGCCGCCATGCTTACCCCCACCAACCACCAGGGGAGCGATCGCCCGGAGACAAAAAAGTCTTCTAAGCTACTAGAGGCTTTGCGGGAGAGATAAATCCCTAAGCCCATAGTGATAACCAAGTAACTCAGAACGATGAGCCAGTCAATGGATTGCATGATGGACGGTTGCCACTAAACTGGCAGCCATTCTACCTGTTTTCGAGCGATTTCAACCCAGGGCTTGCCAAAAAAAGCTCTCTCAGCTATATTGAGGGAATGCGCTTAAAATAAATAAGCCCAACCTACATCCTGGGGGTGTGGCGGAATGGTAGACGCTACGGACTTAAAATCCGTTGACTGGTGACAGTCGTGTGGGTTCAAGTCCCACCACCCCCATTGTTTAATCTGTCCTAAATCACTGCTATGAGTCGGTCTAACCCAAGCTCTTGGGGTTGGGCGGCCGAGGTGAGTAGCGACGGCTAAAATAGCGGAAACGGTTATCCTCCTGCCATTTTTGGATTAGGGTATCGCCACGATGCTGAATTTCTAGGAAGTTAGCATTCTCAAACGCCGGTTTATAGACGGGGAACGTTTCCATGAGTCCCAAAGTCGCACAGGTTTCTAAGCCACTAATAAACCGTCGAGAAAAATTCATGAAATGGGGCTGTTGTGTCCAATAGTCCATTTGGCGAGCATTGAGGAAAAAGCAGCCAGAATGGGGATTCCTAGCCCGATTAAAGTGTAACGGCTGACCGAGGAACTGAGCTGAAAGCCGCTGTTTATCACTAAAGTCATGGGGACAGTCCGCAAACAGTGGGGAAATACTTTCAAAATCCGCATCCACATAAACCTTTTCTGGAACGCCCTGCTGAGTGACCTCAAAGCGATTGGATTGCAGAACCACCTCATCGCCGAGATGCTGATTAAACCAATTGAGCTTCTGAAAAAAGTAGCCGTCTCTAAGAATTAAATCATCTTCGAAATAGCCATAATAATCATAAAATCCCAACTGACGTTTTAGGACTAAATGACAGCCGAGTCCTAGCCACTTGGGATCTTCCAAAGAAAAAGACTCTCGCCTAAACAGTGCCGATGGGACGCGGAGCTGATCTAGCTGATCTAACAGATGGAAATCCGCCGTGGTACAAATGACTACATCCAGCTCAACTCGGCTGTAGCAATTGGCTGGTTGGCGTTCTACCCGAGACTGCTCGGCATCATGAGCATAATAACTTTGACCTGTGCCAAAGGTTTCATAGAGCGATCGTAGGCAAGCCGTCAACCCTTCAATGCGAGGTTGAGGATTCGTCTGCAACGACCCATGAGCGTTGGAACCTTGAGGATTAAAATAGTGGGGAATCGTCAGTAGAACTCGCACGTTTTTACCCTAGACGCGTCATCAATCGACCCCCATTATGCCATCGTCGAGTCCATCTCACTCTATAATCCGACGGTCTCGTACAACCCGCATCCGTCTCCCCGGAGTCCAACATCCCTAAGACAATTTCCTTCATCACCGGCCCCCTCGCGTGAGATTCGAGCCGTTGTCAGTTAAGATAGAAGTTTCGAGTTTTCTCAAAATGCAATTTTATCGCAGACATTATCCTGCGCGACCTTGACTTTAAGCCGTTAGACATCAATTAAGGAGCCTGCTTTGGTTTATACGACACTACAAACAACCAAGTCGGAAGAAATCTTTGCCGCTGCCCAAAAACTTATGCCCGGTGGCGTGAGTTCGCCGGTACGAGCATTTAAATCCGTTGGCGGTCAACCCATCGTCTTTGACCGAGTTCAAGGCGCCTATATTTGGGACGTCGATGGCAACCAATACATTGACTATGTGGGCACCTGGGGGCCGGCTATCTGTGGTCATGCCAACCCAGAAGTCATCAGTGCGTTACGGGACGCCTTAGATAAAGGGACGAGCTTTGGAGCACCCTGCTATCTGGAAAACGTCCTGGCTGAAATGGTCATTGATGCCGTTCCTTCCATCGAAATGGTGCGGTTTGTCAACTCTGGAACTGAAGCCTGTATGGGAGTCCTGCGCTTGATGCGGGCCTTCACCGGACGAGAAAAAATCATTAAATTCCAAGGCTGCTATCACGGCCATGCCGATAGCTTCTTGGTGCAAGCTGGGTCTGGGGTCGCCACCCTCGGACTTCCCGACTCCCCTGGGGTTCCCAAAGCTGCCACCAGCGCCACTTTGACGGCTCCCTATAATGACCTCGAAGCCGTCAAGGAATTGTTCAAAAACAATCCCGATGAAATTGCTGGGGTCATCCTAGAACCGGTGGTCGGCAACTCTGGGTTTATTCTCCCCGATGCAGGTTTCCTGGAAGGCCTACGGGAACTCACCCAAGACAACGGTGCGTTATTGGTCTTTGACGAAGTGATGACCGGCTTCCGTATCTCCTACGGGGGCGCTCAGGAACGCTTCGGGGTAACTCCGGACTTAACCACCCTAGGTAAAATCATTGGTGGAGGGTTACCCGTGGGCGCGTATGGGGGTCGTGCCGACATCATGTCCATGGTCGCTCCCGCCGGTCCGATGTATCAAGCCGGAACCCTCTCTGGAAATCCTCTGGCGATGACCGCTGGCATTAAAACCCTGGAACAGTTGCAAAAATCTGGGGTCTATGAACAACTGCACGAAAAAACCAAACGGCTCTCCGATGGCTTACTGAATGCCGCTCAAGAAGCTGGACATACCGTCTGTGGTGGTTCTCTCAGTGCCATGTTCGGGATGTTCTTCTGCGAAGGGCCCGTGCATAACTATGACGATGCCAAACTCTCCGATGCTACGAAATTTGGTGAGTTCCATCGTGGCATGTTGGAACGGGGGATTTACCTCGCCCCATCTCAGTTTGAGGCAGGATTCACCTCCTTAGCTCATACCGATGAAGACATTGACCGCACCATCGCGGCGGCTCGTGAGGTGTTTGCGAGTCTTTAGGGGAGTTGTTCGGCGCTGAGGACCACAATTGGGGCGAACCCAGGCGGTTCGCCCCGCGAGTTGGGTCTAACTCTACGTAGCGTCAGGAAGGAGGCCGATGAAGGCATCCAAGTCTGTTAGAGTTTCGCGATAGTTTCTCGTGGCTGTAGCGTAATCGGCTTGTTGGGCCGCGAGGCTGATGGCCTCAAGATGACGAGAGATTTCCCGAGCCAACTCCCGACCTTGGGACTGGTCTTGGGGCAGGAGATTGCGGTTAAACAAACTCATATCTTGCCGCAGGGTTCCCAGGGGACCGTGGATGAAGTTGTCCACATAGACCCAGTCTCTATCCCGTATGAGCTGGTCGAGTTCTCCCATGCGATCGCGCATCCCTTGAATATCGTTCGCGTAGGACTCCAGCCGCTGCACCACATCAGGGGTATAGGTGGGGGGTTGGGCCGGGGGAGCGTTCCCACAACTGGCCAGGAAAAGCATCATCCCTGCTAATAAACTGACGAAAAGGGAACGAGAACGCGAGCCTATGCCCAACCTAGATTTGATCCACTGTATTTTAGACATTATTTTAGACATTGATTCTCTTCAAACTCAATCATTCTACCCAAATTTGCGCCTCTACCCCAATGCAGGGGCGGAGAAAATGGTCTCTAAGGCAGCAGTAGGGTAGAATCAGGCTTGGCACGATTGTGCCGATCGCCCCCGGGGTGAATCGGATGTTAGGAGGTTTGAGTGAACGTATTAGTTATTGGTAACGGTGGGCGGGAACACGCGATCGCCTGGAAATTGCTTCAGTCCACGAGAGTCAATAAGGTCTTTTGCGTGCCGGGGAATGGGGGAACCGCGAGTCTCCCCAACTGCTTTAACCTTGCCATGTCAGTCACGGATTTTGAGGGCATTGCTCGCTTTGCTCAGGTGCAAGGCTGTCCCTTTGTGGTGGTGGGGCCGGAGATGCCCCTGGCCATGGGCATTACAGATTATTTAAGTGAGCGCGGGGTTCCGGTGTTTGGTCCCAGCCAAGCTGGGGCCCAAATCGAAGCGAGTAAGGCTTGGGCCAAGACCTTAATGGTGGAAGCGGGAATTCCCACAGCCGCCTCCGCCACCTTTGAACGCCACGAGAGTCAGGCCGCCAAAGACTATGTGCGGCGGATGGGCGCGCCGATTGTGGTCAAAGCCGATGGCCTCGCTGCCGGCAAGGGGGTCACCGTCGCCCAAACTATTGAGGAGGCCCACGCTGCCATTGATGAAATTGCCAGCGGACGGTTCCAGGATGCTGGGGAAACACTGGTCATTGAGGAGTTTCTCACAGGACAGGAAGTGTCGGTGTTGGCCCTATGTGACGGCAAAACTGTGCTTCCCCTGCTGCCGGCCCAGGATCACAAACCCATTGGCGAAGGAGATACGGGAGCAAATACCGGGGGAATGGGGGTCTATGCTCCTACGCCGGTATTGTCTGAAGCAGGGATTGCCCAGGTTCAGACGGCTATCCTAGAGCCAACTCTGGCCGCCTTACAGGCCCGTGGTATTGACTATCGTGGGGTGTTATATGCTGGCTTGATGGTGACCCAAAGCGGCGAGATTAAGGTCTTAGAGTTTAACTGTCGCTTCGGAGACCCGGAAACTCAGGCGGTATTACCCCTGCTGCAAACCCCTCTAGATACGCTCTTACAGGCCTGTGTAGACCAAACCTTAGGGGAGCAGCCTCCCTTAGACTGGCATCCTGGCGCGGCGGTTTGTGTGGTCATGGCCTCAGGAGGTTATCCCGGCGATTATGAAAAAGGTAAGGCAATTTCTGGATTAGCAGAGGCTCAAGAAACGGGGGCCTTGGTCTTTCATGCCGGAACTCAATTGAAACAAGACCAATTGCTGACCAGTGGTGGACGAGTGCTAGGGGTGACAGCGGTGGCCGAAAGTTTTTCGGCAGCGATCGCCGACTCCTATGCAGCGGTCCACAAAATTGACTTTGAGAACGCGTATTTCCGTAGTGATATTGGTTATCGTATTCGCTAAATCTTTCGCAACATATCATAAATTGAGATCAGGCTCCCGTTCACGAGTCTCTAAATCGAAAACGGGGGCTTTTTTGAACTTCATTTTTTCGTTTGATAACAGTTTAATTGGCCTCTCAGTTTTTTGGTAGCCTAGGCTACATTTGCTCTTAAGAAATTGCTCTAGGATACATTCCTGGACGAACTATCCAGAACAAACAATCTTGTAGCCCTGGACTCCCTTCTCTGACAATGATGGACGTTAAGAGTTCCAGAATTTCTCGTTAGAGACAGCTAACAGTTTCCTATTTTTAAGCGAAGAGACTGAATATGAACAAAGGTTTAGGACGGCGTAAATTTTTATGGTACGGCTCAGCGGCATTTGGAACCAGTTTAATCCTTAAGGCTTGTGCTGACCCCAATAGCCCAACAACCGCTGGTGCCGGTGCCAATGGCGATACCATTAAAGTTGGCATTCTCCACTCCCTTAGTGGAACCATGGCCATCAGTGAAACAACTGTTGTTGAAGCCGAACAACTAGCTATCCAAGAAATTAACGCCAATGGTGGTGTTAATGGGAAACAACTCGAAGTCATCGTGGAGGACGGAGCGTCCGACTGGCCAACATTTGCCGAAAAAGCCGAAAAACTCATTGACCAAGATGGCGTCGCCGTCGTCTTTGGCTGCTGGACATCTGCGAGCCGTCAGGCGGTTAAAGATGTCTTTGAGACCCGAGATCATATGCTTTGGTATCCCGTCCAGTATGAAGGACAGGAATGCTCCAAAAACATCTTCTACACTGGGGCAGCCCCCAACCAGCAAATTGAGCCTGCGGTGCAGTGGCTGCTGGATAACAAAGGGGATGAGTTCTTCTTAGTTGGCTCGGACTATGTGTTCCCCCGGACGGCTAACACCATTATCAAAGAACAACTCGCGGCTGAGGGAGGAACCGTCGTTGGGGAAGACTATATCCCCCTCGGAAGCACAGAAGTTACCCCGATTATCGCCAGAATTCAACAGGCGTTACCCGATGGAGGCGTGATTTTTAACACCCTCAATGGAGATAGTAACGTCGCCTTCTTCACGCAAATGCAAGGGGCCGGTATGGACCCTGAACGCTATCCGGTTATGTCCGTAAGTGTGGCGGAGGAAGAAGTTCAACAAATTGGTGTGGACCTGCTCGTCGGTCATTATGCGGCTTGGAACTACTTTCAAACCGTGGAAACCCCAGAAAATGAAACCTGGGTTGAAGCGTTCAAAGCCGAGTATGGGCAAGATCGCGTCACCAACGATCCCATGGAGTCTGCTTACTTGATGGTATATCTCTGGAAACAGGCCGTCGAACAGGCTGGGGATGCCTATGATCTCGAAGCGGTACGCGCCGCTGCCATTGGTCAGTCGTTCCAAGCCCCTCAAGGGTTAGTGACGATGAATGAGAATCATCACATCTCGCAAATGGTTCGTATCGGTCAGGTGCGTGATGATGGTCTGTTTGATATTGTCTGGGCCACGGATGATCGCGTTGACCCAGAGCCTTGGAACCAATATGTTCCCGAGACGCAAGGCTATGGCTGCGACTGGAGTGACCCAAATAAAGGGGGACGGTTTAGACTCGACGAGGCTTAGATACTCAGTCTAACGTCCCTAGGTTTGATCTCAGTTGAGGGTGTTCGGCGACAGAAGCCTCACCCTCAATTCTGCCTCTTTATTGTCAGTTTTATTGTCAATCACGACCCATGATCGAGCTTGCTGTTGGTATTTTTAACGGCATTGGCATCGGGTCAGTCCTCCTTATCGCCGCCTTAGGTTTGGCGATTGTGTTTGGGCTGATGGGTGTTATTAACTTGGCTCACGGTGAGTTAATGATGCTGGGTGCTTATGCCACGTTTGTGGTTCAAAATGTCTTCCGAGATTTGGATGCCGGTGACGGGGTATTTGGACTTTATATTATTGTGGCTCTCCCGGTGGCGTTTTTAGTTTCCGCGATCGCGGGGCTGATTTTGGAGCGGGGGGTGATTCGCTTTCTCTATGGCCGACCCCTCGAAACCCTGTTGGCAACCTGGGGGGTGAGTTTAATTTTGCGCCAGTTGGTGCGTAGTGTGAACTGGCTGTTGACGATCGCCATTCTTCTCTTTTGCGCTCTCTTTTTCGGGGGAATGTGGCTGCTACGTCGTCGGCCCAACTGGGAGGGGATGAAAGGGTGGGCGATCGCCATCCTGTTGCCTCTGTCATTGGCGATCGCCGGAGTTGCTGGCTGGGCCATGACCGGTAACGCTGCCCTGGCTCGGCCCTGGTTTGGTCCGCGCAATCTGGATGTGAGGACTCCCCCTTGGCTGCGGGGAGGCTTCGAGTTGGGGGCCTATCGCCTGCCCTATTCCCGGATGTTCATTATTGTGTTGACGATTCTCTGTCTGGTGGGAATTTACTGGTTCTTTAATCGCTCCGATTGGGGATTACGGATTCGTTCGGTGACTCAGAATCGCAATATGAGTGCCTGTTTAGGGATTCCCACGGGGACTGTGGATGCTCTGACATTTGCCCTTGGCTCAGGATTAGCCGGGATTGCCGGCTGTGCCATCACCCTCCTGGGGTCTGTGGGCCCCAATGTGGGACAAAACTACATTGTTGATACCTTCATGGTGGTAGTGGTTGGCGGTGTTGGTAATATATTTGGGGCAATTATCGCCGCTCTCACCATTGGGGTGAGTACCTATCTACTCGGATCTGGAGCCTTGGCTCGTGTGTTTGAGGATATCAACTCCTTGCAGTTTGTCGCGGAGTTTCTCCGCTTCTTCACCTCAACCAGTATGGCTCGGGTCATGGTCTTTGCCTTGATTATTGCCTTTTTACAAGTCAAACCCTCGGGGATCTTTCCCCAGAAAGGACGAACGGCTGAGCTGTAGTCTACGGGGCCTGGGTCATTACAATTGACCTTGGTGATTGATTTTGGTGTAGGTATTGATAACTGTATTTGATGTGATATGCAACCCTCCAAACAACCTCCATCAGCCGCCAAATCTCGTCGTTCTAAATGGTGGCTGGAACCGGCGATCGCCCTGGGCATTGCGATTGCCTTTGCTGTCATCATGCCCTTATTTCTACCGGTGTTTCGCCTCAGACTATTGGGGCGTTTTGTGGCCCTGGCGATTGCTGCCTTGGGGATTGACCTCATTTGGGGATACACCGGTTTATTGAGTTTAGGACATGGCATTTTCTTTGCCCTCGGGGGCTATGCCTTTGCCATGCACCTGAATTTGCAACTTCCTGAGGGGCAAATTCCCAACTTTTTTAGTCTCTATGGTGTCGATGAACTGCCTTGGATTTGGCAACCCTTTTATTCCCTGCCCATTACCCTCATTTCGATTGTCCTGATTCCGGCGATCGTTGCGGGCCTCCTGGGGTATTTGGTCTTCCGCAACCGCATTAAAGGGGTCTATTTCTCCATTTTGACCCAAGCGGCTCTCTTGGTGTTCTTTAACTTCTTCAACGGACAGCAAGAACTCATCAATGGAACCAATGGACTCAGCACCAATCGTTATGAAATCTTTGGAGTCGCCTCGGGAGCGCCCGAAGCCCAGCTTGCCTTTTTTCAACTGTCCACAGTCATGGTGGCCCTGGTCTATTTACTCTGTCGCTGGTTGACTCAAGGGCGCTTTGGGCGAATGCTGGTGGCCATTCGTGATGACGAAGTGCGGGCCCGCTTTGCTGGCTATGATCCCACGGGTTTTAAGATTTTAGTCTTTGCAGTTTCCGGGGCGATCGCCGGGATTGCTGGGGCCCTGTTTACCGTGCAAACGGGACTGATTACCCCCGGTTTTATGGAAGTTCCCTTTTCCATCGAAATGGTGATTTGGGTCGCCGTGGGGGGACGGGCCAGCCTCATTGGGGCGATTATCGGCACGCTGCTGGTTCGTAGTGCCCAAACCTTCCTTAGTGAATGGTCTCCCGAAGCCTGGTTATTCTTCCAGGGGGCCTTATTCCTGATTGTGGTGACGGTTCTTCCTCAGGGACTGTACGGTTGGTTCCGGGACTGGGCCATTCCCAAACTGCGATCGCGCTTCGGCCTGCAACCGCGCCTGGTTAGCTATCCAGACATCGACCTCAACCCGGACGTACAACAGGAAAAAGACGAACTCGAACACCTCGATGGCTAGTTCTCCCCTTCCCTCACGATGACTGAAAAAATCCTGGAAATCGACAACCTCACCGTCAGCTTTGACGGCTTTAAAGCTCTCAATGCCCTGACCTTTAGTCTCGACAAAGGCGAGTTACGGGTCATCATTGGTCCCAACGGTGCCGGAAAAACCACCTTTCTCGATACCATTACCGGCAAAGTCCAACCCACTCAGGGTCAAGTCCACTTCAAAGGTCGCAATCTCCGCAACCTCAACGAACATCAAATTTCTCGCCTGGGCATTGGCCGCAAATTCCAAACCCCCCGGGTCTATCTCAATCTCAGCGTACGGGACAATCTCGATTTAGCCTGCAATCGCCGCAAAGGGGTATTTCAAACCCTATTTGGCAAACCCGATCACGGGGAACGGCTGACGGTTAGCGGGATTCTGCAAACCATCGGCTTAAGTGCCAAAGCGAACCTAGAGGCGGCCTTACTCTCCCATGGGGAAAAGCAACGCCTGGAAATTGGGATGTTGGTGGCCCAGGCCCCGGATTTACTGCTCGTGGATGAACCGGTGGCGGGGTTGACCGATGAGGAAAC
Organism: Sodalinema gerasimenkoae IPPAS B-353; assembly: GCF_009846485.1. Taxonomy (GTDB): domain Bacteria; phylum Cyanobacteriota; class Cyanobacteriia; order Cyanobacteriales; family Geitlerinemataceae; genus Sodalinema; species Sodalinema gerasimenkoae. Next base: position 3,219,552 of record NZ_ML776472.1, on the reverse strand, counting down.
GGAAAATGTTGGCAATTTGCTCCTGACCCTGGCGGAGAATCACTCGATTATTGTGATTGAGCATGATATGGAGTTTGTACGGCAAATCGCCCGCACGGTAAGTGTCTTACATCAGGGGTCTCTCCTCTGTGAAGGAACTATGGATGAGATTCAAAATAACCCACGAGTGATTGAAGTCTATTTAGGGCCCTCGGAGGAGGAAGATTAATCATGCAAGCCATCGATACCAGAACCGTGACCCCAGAGTCCGGGTTAATGCTACAAGCCTCGGGATTAAATGTGTATTATGGCGAAAGTCATATCTTGCGGGATGTGGATTTGAGTGTCCCCATGGGTCAGATGGTCTGTCTGATTGGTCGTAATGGGGTGGGTAAAACGACCTTGTTGAAGACCATTATGGGGTTGTTAGCGCCTCGGAGTGGGCGTATCAATTTTTGCGATCGCCCTCTGTTACCCCTATCGACTCCTCGCCGGGCCCAAGCGGGGATTGGCTATGTTCCCCAAGGTCGCGAGATTATCCCTCGGGTGACGGTTAAGGAAAATCTCTTACTGGGGTTAGAGGCTCGTCCAGGACGCTCGAAGAAGGTGATTCCCCCTGAGATTTTTGAGCTATTCCCGGTTTTAGAGACCATGTTGGGGCGTATGGGGGGAGACTTGAGTGGTGGACAACAGCAACAGTTGGCGATCGCCCGGGCCCTCATGGGACAACCGCGCCTGCTGTTACTCGATGAACCCACGGAGGGGATTCAACCCTCAATCATCTTAGAAATTGAGGCCGCTGTTCGTCGCATCATCGAGCGAACGGGAATTTCAGTCCTCCTGGTGGAACAGCACTTACACTTCGTCCGCCAAGCCGATCGCTACTACGCCATGCAGAAGGGGGGAATTGTTGCCTCGGGAGAGACACAAGACCTCTCCCAAGAGGTGATTCAGGAGTTTCTAGCGGTTTAGTGATTCGTCAGGACGCCTCGCCCTTAAAATTTTTCAAAACTAAACAAACCCTAAAACCCTCAGCAAGGTATCAGATGGCCTCGACAATCCTCACCCTAGCCTTGATTGCTATATAGTCGTTTTTGGCATGATCACCCTGGATTTAGAGTGGCTAGAGCATCCTCATGGCCAAGATTGCAACCCTCCCTAACTATTAGCACCCCCGCCAACATCGAGAGGGGCGATCGCCCTCCTGGCCCCAGGACAACCGCTGCTAGAGGGAGAGAGTATTACTCAATTTTTTGGGAATTGTCAAGATTTTTTCCGAAATTTGCCTTAAAAAAATGGTAGAAGTCAAAAAAATCCTCAAATCAAGATAAATTAATACTTTCTACGATCCAGATCGGGCAAACACCCATTAGAATGAGTCAGTGAAACATCGGAAGACCAAGAGTTTCAAGGTTTTTTGCCCAAAAAGCCCCTCCGATGTTTGTTGCCTAAAGTGTCCTCAAGACCCGTTTGGGCAGTCACGAACCTGTACTATCTGACCTTAAGGAGACATCCAGATATGAATAAAGGAGAACTCGTCGATCGCGTGGCCGCGAAAGCGAATGTCACGAAAAAGGAAGCTGACGCCGTCCTGACCGCCGCCCTGGAAACCATTGTGGAAGCGGTTTCCAGCGATGACAAAGTCACTCTGGTCGGCTTTGGTTCCTTTGAAGCCAGAGATCGTAAAGCCCGTGAAGGCCGTAACCCCAAAACCGGTGACAAAATGGTTATCCCCGCTACCAAGGTTCCCGCCTTCTCCGCTGGCAAACTGTTTAAGGAAAAGGTTGCCCCGAGCAACTAGTCTCGTCCCCCGTCATTAAATTCCGTGTGGGTATCACCGCATTGATGCTGGGCAGTCTCCTGAGGCTGTCCAGTTTTGCTATGGGGGGAAGAAGGCAGTAGGCAATAGGCAGTAGGCAGTAGAGAACCACAGAGTCATACTGCCGGAAGAGGGCAGCCACAAGGGCGTGCCCCTACGTTATTTTTGTTCCCTGTTCCCTGTTCCCTGTTCCCTGTTCCCTGTTCCCTGTTCCCTGTTCCCTATTCCCTATTCCCTATTCCCTATTCCCTATTCCGGCTGAGTCGCTCTTGGGAAAGGATGATCAGAGTAGCTAGGGTGGAGACGACGAGCATCATGAGGGAGGCCACGGCCGCTTGAGTGAAGGCGGCGTTTTCGGCGGTGGCTTGCCAGATTTCCGTGGCGAGGGTGCGGAAGCCGATGGGAGAGAGTAATAAGGTCGCTGGGAGTTCTTTGATGGCCGTCAGGAAAATCAGCATCGCTCCACTGATAATCCCTGGACGGACTAGGGGAATGGTCACTTCTCGTAGGGTCTGCCAGGGGGTTCGCCCTAAACTGCGGGCCGACTCCTCTAGACTTGGGGAGACTTGTAATAGAGAACTGCGTAGGGTTCCCACGCCCTGGGGGATGAAGAGGACTAAATAGGCAAACAGGAGCATGGGCAGGGTCTGGTATAGGGCCCTGGCATAGTTGGCCCCAAAAAAGACTAGGGATAGGGCGACCACAATTCCCGGCATCCCAAAGCCGATGTAAGACAGTCGTTCCAAGAGACTGCTTAGAGGACTGGGAAAGCGGACGGCGAGAATGGCGATGGGGAGGGCGAAGATGACGGCGATGAGAGCCGCTAAGCCTGAGCCATAAATGGAATTGACCGCCGAGGGGAGCATGGCACGGACGAGGTCGATCGCACTTTGGCCCGCTGTCATGCCCCGTCCGAGCCAAAAGACTAATACAGTCAAGGGCATGACCAGGGACGAGAGGAACACGAGGCTACAGAAGGCCAAGGCTAACCATTTCCAGGGGCCTAGGGGAATTAATTTAGGCTGATGCTGGCTGGCGGAACCACTGCTGTAGTAGGCCGCTTTGGAACGGGCCCGGTATTCTAACCAGAGGATACAGCCTACTAGGGCCACTAAGACCAGTGCTAGGGCGGCGGCCATACTGCGATCGAAGCTGGCCCGATATTGGAGGAAGATGATGCGCGTAAAGGAGTTAAAACGCATCAGGGCCGGCGTTCCAAAGTCTTGCAGAGAATAGAGGGACACCAGCAAGGCCCCGGCGGCGATCGCGGGCCGTAATTGGGGCAAGGTCACACGCCAAAAGGTTTCAGAATGGCTATAGCCGAGACTCATGGAGGCCTCTTCCATGGCGGGGTCCATTCCCTGGAGACTGGCTCGCACCGTCAGGAGAAGATAGGGATAGGAAAACAGGGTCGTGGCTAAAATCACCCCAGTCCAGCCATAAATCGAGGGCAGCCGCTGTACCCCCCAGGGTTCTAGGAGAATTTGCAGCATACTGCCTCGGGGACCGGCAAAGGCCAGCAGGGCGAAGCTACCCACATAAGTGGGAATTGCTAGGGGCAGGGTGGAGGTGACCCCCCAAAATCGCCGCCCGGGTAAGTCGGTGCGGACGGTGAGAAAGGCCAGGGGAATGGCAATTAGGGCGGAGAGAATCGTCACCGCCAAGACCATGCCAATACTGTTAAAAAAGACCTGAATGGTGCGCGGCCGTTGCAAAATTGCCCAGAAGTCCACCACTCCGATTCCCAAGGCTCGCAACACCAGGTATACCAAGGGCAATGCCATCCCCACTGCCACTAGGCTGGCCATGAGAACCAGGAACAAGGGAGGCCGCGATCGCCCTGAGGGCGGAAATTGCGCTTTGGCCGGTTGGGATTGTAGTTCCATGAGGTCGTTCGTGATGGACAGGGGCAAACCGATAAAGGCTACATTGTAGCCAATGCAGCCCCATCAGGGTAGGTGCAGTCGCACCTAATGAATTAACCCAGGATTGTCTACAAAGCCCCGGTTTCTTGTAAAAGACTCAGGGTTCCTTCCAAGTCTTCTAAGCTGCTTAGGTCGATATCTGGGGGGTTAATCTCAGAAATGGGCAATTGATTGTCGGGGGGATCAATTCCGGCAATTAAGGGATACTCACTGTTCCCCTCTGCGAAGTGTTGTTGAGCCTCGGGGCTGAGCATAAACGCAACAAAGGCTTCGGCGGCCTCAGGTTGGTCGGTGGTATCCAGGATGGCCACACCGGCAATGTTGATCATGGAACCGACATCACCGCTAGGGTAATGGTGAGCGACAGGGAAGTTGGGGTCTTCGGCTTGGAAACGGGCTAGGTAGTAGTTATTCACTAACCCCACTTCAACTTCACCACGACCGAGACCTTCAACAATTGAGGTGTTGTTGCGAAACACTTGAGGATCATTAGCTTGCATGGCTTCGAGCCATTCCCGGGCCCGCTCTTCTCCTTCATGTTCTCGCACAGCGGAGACGAAGGCTTGGAAGGAACCATTAGTGGGGGCCCAGCCAACCCGACCCGACCATTCCGGTTCGGTTAAGTCCCAGATGGAGTCGGGAACCTCGTCAGCATCGAGCATATCGGTGTTGTAGGCAAAGACTCGGGCCCGGCCGGTGATGCCAATCCATTGCCCTTCTCGGGACCGAAAGCGTGGGTCAACTTGGTCAAGTAGGTTCTCGGGAATATTACGGGTGCGACCTTCGATTTGTAAGGCTCCTAATGCCCCGGCATCTTGGGCGAAGTAGATATCTGCCGGGGAGTTTTGTCCTTCTTCGAGGATGGTGGCAGCCAGTTCGGCGGTGTCCCCATAACGAACATCGACACTAATACCGGTTTCCGCTTCAAAACGCTCAAACATCGGGCCGATGAGATCTTCGCCACGACCGGAATAGACGACGAGGGTTTCCCCTTGGCCGGCTGCTCCATCTGCGGTTGGGCTATCGTCCGGAGCACAAGCAATTAATGCTGTGCTTGTGGCGGCGGCTAAGCTAATTAGAGCAATGACTTTTCTTCGTTTCATGATAGTCTCCCAACTTTCCTCGTCAGTGAAAGTCTATAAAAATTGTCAATTGTGAGGTGCGGCTAAACACAGCAATTACCTCTGGCTCAGGTGCATCACGGATAGAAACTGACGAGTTTCCATCACGGAGGTCACGAGATTGGCTCAGTTCCTATCCCTAAATAGGGGTTTTGGGTAAACTGAGCCTGATCCGCCAGATTGAGGGTCGGGATAGCCCGCTGCCATCCTCATAGGTTGTAGGTTAAACTAATTCAGAATTATTCCGAATTAGAATCGGCTTTAATGAGAGTAATTGTCAGGGAGAAGTTTGTCAAGAGGTGTTTAATAGTGGAGTGCGAGGGGTTAGTTCAAGCTCCCTGGACTTCGACGAGAGAGAAAACGGAAGCTTCGGAGGTCGGGGAATTGACGAATTGCGCTGTCGAGAGCCGTCTGGGAAGCTTGGCGATTGGCAAGGCTACCATAAAATCCTTCGAGGAAGGGGACGAGGTGCTGATAGGAGATGGAGCGTTCTGGGACAATGACTCCAGACGCACCAGCGGTTAGGAAGGAGTCGGCAAGGGGATATACGCTTGCGGCCCCACTGACGATGAGTTTGCCTCGCCATTGAGTCATGCTCTCGATTTCGCTGGGTGAGAGGCGAGTTTGGGGACGGCGATCGCGGATTTTTTCGGCTTGAGACCATCCGAGGACGAGGCCGTCGCGATCGCCATGGAGGGCTAAGTGAATGACATCAAGAGCCGTTTCACTAAGAGATTTCTGCAATAGGCTACGATTAAGGAAGGTTCGTCGCTGCCAAATGCCATCATTGCTATACACTTGGCAGGGAATGGCAAGGCGTTCAAAGGCTTGAGAGAGTAGAAGGGTTTCCGTTTGTTTGCGGATTTCGGGATTCCGACAAACTTCAAAGATGGCAACATTCATAATGTGGTTTCCCTTGCTCCCCAGGCGGCTTTAGTGGCATTCTATCAAACCAGTGGTGTTAGGAGCGATCGCCCATCAGCTCTCCTGTTGCCTGTTGCCTAGGGCGACCACGGTTCGGCGATCGCTCACCAACCACGGTTCGGCGATCGCTCACCAACCACAAGGGTAAGCCCCTACGTCTTTTCTCTTGCCTTCTTCCCCTCCTACTGCCTACTGCCTGCTGCCTACTGCCTTCTTCTCCCTCTTCCCTTCCCCATGGTTTACATCAAAGAAATCGAACTCACTAATTTTAAATCCTTTGGGGGAACCACGAGGGTTCCGTTCCGGCGTGAGTTTACGGTCATTTCGGGACCGAATGGTTCTGGGAAGTCTAATATTTTGGATGCCCTGTTGTTTTGTTTGGGAATTGCCTCATCGAAGGGGATGCGGGCCGATCGCCTGCCGGATTTAGTCAATCAACAGCAAAATCGACGTAAATCGACGGTGGAGGCCAGTGTCAGTGTCACCTTTGATTTGTCTCGGGAGGATCTGTTGTGGCGACGGATGCAGCGAGCGGAAAACTCTGATGAGGAGAACGTCTCTGATGCTTCTGAAGAGGGGGCTGGGGAGGATGAGACACTGCCACAGCATCAGGATTGGCGGGTGACGCGGCGGCTGCGAGTGACGCCGTCGGGGGGCTATACCTCGCAATATGCGATCAATGGCGAGGTCTGTACTCTGGGAGAGTTGCATGAACAACTCAATGAGTTGCGCGTCTATCCTGAGGGCTATAATGTGGTGCTTCAGGGGGATGTGACCAGTATTATCTCCATGAACGCTCGGGAACGGCGGGAGATTATTGATGAGTTGGCCGGGGTGGCGGCGTTCGATCGCAAAATTGATCGGGCCAAAGAGAAGTTCGCCGAAGTGGAGGAACGCGAAGATCGCTGTCGCATTGTGGAGAAGGAATTGATGACCCAACGCGATCGCCTTGCCGCCGATCGCCTCAAAGCCGAACAATATCAGCGATTACGCCAGGAACTTCAGCAGAAACAAGAGTGGGCTAGAGTTTTACAGTGGCAGCAATTGCGCCAACGCCAAGAGCAGATTGGGGAACAATTGGCAGCTGGCGATCGCACTCGCGGGGAACTTCAGGACACTCTGGCCCAACTGGCTGAGAATTTGAAACAGGCCAGCGATGAACTCGATGTGTTAAATCAGCAGGTGAAGGCCCTCGGCGAAGATGAACTCTTGGCTCGTCAGTCGGAGTTGGCCCGTCAGGAAGCCGAACAGCAGCAACGCCAGCAGCGACGGCAGGAGTTGCAGCAGCAGCGTCAGGAGATTGAGGGGGCGATCGCCCAAACCGAGAGGGCGATCGCGCAAAACCAGCAGCAACAGGAGCAACTTCGCCAACAACAGCAACTCCTAGAAACTGACCAACTTCCCACCCTGAGAGAGTCACGGGAGTTGGCCCAGGGAGAACTCGAACAGGCCCGAGAGTCCGCCAACGCCCTGGCTGATCGCGCTCAAGCTTGGGTGCAAGAACAAACCCAACTCCGTCAACAAACGGAAACCCTCCTGGGAACCCTTGAACCCCAACGCACCGAACAGGCCCAACTTCAGGAACGGCTGGCCCAATTGGGGGAACAACTCAGTCAACGGGAGACGGCGATCGCCCAACGAGAGGACCAACTGCGACAGAGTCAACAGGAGTATCAACACCTCAGCCAAGAAGAAGAAACCGCTCAACAGCATCTGCAACACCTCGAACGCAGTAGCCAAGCTGCCGAGGAGGAGTTGCAGATTCAGCAAGATACCCAAACTCGTCTCTTGCAAGAACAGCGGGACAAACAACGCCGCCTCGATAAGCTCGAAGCCCAAAATCAAGCCATTCAAGAAGCCTCCGGCAGTTATGCCAGCCAAGTGGTGGAACAGTCAGGATTGAGCGGAATTTGTGGGTCGGTATCCCAACTGGGACGGGTCGAGAGCGACGTGCAAATCGCCCTAGAAACCGCTGCCGGGGGACGATTGGGCTTTGTTGTCGTTGAGGATGATTTAGTCGCCTCTGCGGCGATTCAGCTTTTGAAAGAAAAACGGGCTGGGCGGGCCACGTTTCTGCCCCTGAATAAGATTCGCGCCCCTCGTTTTCAGCGGACTCCCGAGGTCGAACGCACTCCCGGTTTTATTGACTATGCGGTGAATCTGATTGACTGCGAGGAACGCTATGACGCTATCTTTGCCTATGTGTTTGGCTCAACAGTGGTGTTTGACCGCTTAGACAATGCCCGTCGGTTATTGGGACAGGCGCGCATGGTGACTCTCGATGGGGAACTCCTCGAAGCCAGTGGGGCCATGACTGGGGGAAGTCAGCGGCGGGGATCATCTCATCTACATTTTGGCCATGTGGAGACTGGGGAATCGGCGGAAGTGAAGGGGTTGCGCGATCGCCTGCGGCAGATTGGCGAGATTCTCGAACGCTGTGAGGAGGAGATTTTACGCTGGAGTAGTGAACTGAAATTAGGGGCCAAGGCGCTGATGGAGGCGAAACAGCAACATCGAGAACACCAATTGCGCCGGGAACGACTGGGGCAGGATATTGAGAGTTTACAGCAGCACCAGGAGCAGGGGCGATCGCAACAAAGTCAACAACGCCAAGAACTCGATAGCACCCAGGCTCGTTTGCAGCAACTGCAACAGGAACTCCCTCAGCAAGAGCAGCAGTTACGAAACCTGCGAGAACAACTAGCGGAATTGGAGAAATCCCAAACTCACCAAGAATGGCAACAGTACCAACAGGAGATTCAACAACGGGAGGAAATCCTGGCCCAACGCACCCAGAGTTTGCGGGACGGGGAAGAACGGTTACGAGAATTAGCCAGTCAACAGGGGCGACTGGGTGAGAAAATCCAGGAACGTCAGCAACAGTTGGGGGAACTCCAGAGTCGTGGCCAGGAGATTGAGCAGCAACAGGAGCAACTGGCGCAACAACACCAGGAGTTAGATGAGCAGATCGCTCAAACTCGTGCCAGTTTTGCCGAAATTGAGGCCAAATTAGGAGAAGAGAAACAGGCCCGAGATCGCGCCGAAGCCGAACTGCGGGAATTGCGCGTCAACCAACAACAAACCGACTGGCGTTTACAGAAACTCCAAGAAACCCAAGAGGGGCGAGTTGAACAACTCCAGCAAGTGCGCCAACAACTGCGAGAACAGCAGCAAGACCTCCCCAACCCCCTCCCCGAGGTTCCCCCCCAGCTAAAACTAGACGCGTTGGACAAAGAACTCCGTAGCCTCGCCAAACGCATCGAGGCCATGGAACCAGTGAATATGTTGGCCCTAGAAGAATTTGAGCGCACCCAAGCTCGATTAGAAGAACTGACTGAGAAACTGGCCATTCTCCAGGATGAACGTCAGGAGTTGCTACTACGCATTGAAAACTTCACCACCCTGCGGTTACGCGCCTTTAAAGAAGCCTTCGACGCGGTAAATGAGAATTTTGCCCAAATCTTCGCTGAACTGTCTCAGGGGGACGGATATCTGCAACTGAGCGACCCGGAAGACCCCTTCAATGGCGGCTTGAACTTGGTGGCCCATCCTAAAGGTAAGCCTGTGCAACGGTTGGCCTCGATGTCAGGGGGGGAGAAATCTCTCACGGCGTTGAGTTTTATCTTTGCTCTACAACGCTATCGTCCCTCCCCGTTTTACGCCTTTGACGAGGTGGATATGTTTCTAGACGGGGCAAATGTGGAACGATTAGCTAAAATGATTAAAAAGCAGGCACAAGCCGCACAATTTATTGTCGTGAGTTTGCGCCGTCCCACTATCGCCGCCGCCGCGAGAACCATCGGTGTCACCCAGGCCCGAGGTGCTTATACCCAAGTTTTGGGTTTGAAGTTGCAACAGCAACCACAACCCGAAACTCAAGAATCTCTCTCGCCAGAGCGATCGGTCTGATAGTACAGTATATTAACCAGGATTCGACTCGTAGGATTCCATCTAGAATGACATCCGAACACATCCGTCAACGCTCCGATCTGTTAGGAACCCAAGTCATCACCCGCGACGGCGGGAGGCGGCTCGGAGTCGTCAGCCAAATTTGGGTAGATATCGATCGCCGGGAAGTAGTCGCCCTCGGGATGCGGGATAATATCCTAGCGGTGGCCGGGCTCCCCCGTTACATGCAGCTCGATCGCATCCGCCAGATTGGTGATGTCATCCTAGTCGATACCGACGAAGTCATCGAAGACGATCTCGATGTTGAGATGTATAGCACCATCATCAACAGTGAGGTGATTACTGAAGTGGGCGAACTCCTCGGGAAAGTGCGAGGCTTCAAGTTCGACACCCGCGATGGCAAAGTCACCTCCATCATCATCGCCTCGATTGGCATTCCCCAGATTCCCGAACAACTGCTGAGTACCTACGAACTCCCCATCGAGGAGATTGTCAGCAGTGGTCCCAACCGTCTGATTGTCTTTGAGGGGGCAGAAGAACGGCTGAGCCAGTTATCGGTGGGGGTCATGGAACGGTTAGGCTTAGGGAGTGCGCCCTGGGAACGGGAAGAAGAGGAAGAATTTTATACTCCCACCGCTCGCCCTGAGAATCAACTGGGCAGTGGCATTCCCAACGCCCCTCCAGAACCCCGCCGTCGAGCTATGGAGGCTCCCGTTGAGCAGCAATGGGATGAAGACGAGTGGACACAACCGGAACCTGAACCGCTTTACGAGCCAGAACCGGAGCCGGTGTATGTGGAGTACGACGAGCCGGAGACAGAAAACTGGAGTGAAACCAGTCGCAGTCAGTACGAGCCACCTTATGAGCCGGAACCCTATCGAGAGGAACCGGTGTATGAGGAGGCGGATTATCCGGACTATTCCCAGCCTGTGGAGTACGAGGACATTGAGGCGGATGCTTGGTCTGAGGAAGAGGATGCACGGGTGTATGATCCTCCGAAGGTGAATATTCCTCAGAAGACTAAGCAACCCGAGTATGAAGAAGAGGCTGGCTATTAAGACGTTACTCTCGTGTACTCTCGTGTCATGGCTCCAGTCGTGACACGTCCCCCCGGAGGCTCTGCCTCCTAATAGGTGGCCACCTAGAGTAGAGTTGAGAATAGAAAGATTTCAGCCAATCGGTTCGGGCGATCTTGCACCAACTCGTCATGACTAATGTCCCTGACTTGGCAACCTGAATTTCAATAAATCAAACACCTGATTGACTGAGATTTCCCATCCTTTAACGTGACTTAAACTCGGAAGTTTATCATCATTTCGCTGAAGTTGAGGTTGTTCTCCTGCCCGAAACACTAAGATTGTTGTTTCATCCGGGTCAATTAACCAGCCCAATTCAGTTCCAGAATTTAGGCAAAATAGGATATTGTCAATTACCCGAGTTTGCGGCTGTTGTGGAGATAAAATTTCAATCGTCCAATCTGGTGGGATGCTAAAGCGATCGGCAATATCTCCGGTTTCGTCCAGGGGGATATTCTCCCAAGCAAACACAGCAATATCTGGAACCAGAGAGCGTCCCCCGAAGCTACAGCGTAACTCTGTCAAGGCAAGGGCCGCCTGTTGGGGTTCTGCAACGCGGTTGATGAGCGCCGATAAACGAGTTTGTAATAGGCTATGTTTGCCCCTAGGCATCGGTTTTTGATGGGGTTTCCCATTAATATATTCATAAGCTGGTTTCTGTTCCGGGAGTTTGAGAAACTCCCCTAGGGAAAGCGGTTGAGTCTGAGTTGGTGCTGGCATGATCGATCAGGGTTATAACGTGGAGGATAACGGTTATTGCTGCGATTAGAAGAGTTGTTGGTGCTGGCATGATCGATCAGGGTTATAACGTGGAGGATAACGGTTATTGCTGCGATTAGAAGAGTTGAAGGTGATACAGATCGGTATTCCTGCTGGGCCTCCCAATCTAAATACTATTGGCGGCTAAGGCCTGAGTGAAGGTGATACAGATCGGTATTCCTGCTGGGCCTCCCAATCTAAATACTATTGGCGGCTAAGGCCTGAGGGAAAGATCCGGTTGGCCAATCATGGGGAAGTTCTCCGTGCAGTTTGCTGAGTCATCCCAGTGGGGTGACATCTTCAAAAATAGACTTTATACTCATATAAAGGGTTAGCCTCTCTGATTTTTGTTCTAGGCGGGTAAAAGCCCCCCCACAGCTCAGACCGACTAAGCCTTACAATTGAGTCAGGTCAAGCATTATGTCAATTCACAAACTCCTCCCCCTGAGCCTAATAGCCGTCTTAGGAACTAGCGTAGGATCCGTCGGACTCCCCACTCTCTTCAGCGCATCAGAGTCTCCCATCGCCTCCGCCTCAGCATCCCGTCCAGTCCAGGATAGCAATGGTGACTATCATTTCCCTAATCGCAACCGTCCCCGGACAAGTTGGGAATGGGAAGTTATGGATCCCGATCCCAATGGTTTAAATTGTCGCTACCTTAATCGCGCTCAAGGATCTCCCACGGGGGGGAGTGATATCTATAACTATCCGGTTTCTCATACCTTCGAGCAGGGACAACGGTTGATATCACCCCAAATTAGCTATGATGACCGTGACCTTCCCTGGCTCTGGATTGGGGCTTCTTCGACCAATCATATCTGTTTTGTTCGAGCCAATTCCTACTTTGTTCGACCGGTTCGACCTCTCAACTAGCACTACACTCGTTATCGACATACCTCCTGATTGTTCCTGGTGACTTGGCATCGAGTGCTCGTCATGCTTTTGGGGAGGCTCTGCCTCCCGAGTACAGGCGGCAGAGCCTCCCAGAGTCTGTGTCACGGATTCAGTCATGACACGAGGGGTAATCCGTCAGCACCGGATATAATCTGCCCTAATTTTTCCTGATCACCCTGAACCCAGCAGACCCTTTTAAAACCCGATTCCCTATGACATCAGCGAGAGGATCAGGAAAACCTCATCCCCAAACCCATCGCAAATGAACCACTAACCCCGGCAATAACCCCTCTCCCGCCAGCGTTTCTGGGTCATCTAAACACTGCTATCGACGCTCCCGGACAATAGCGGTCAACCCGTCGTGTATTTGGGTTAAGTAACCACCCCAGTTGAGCGCCATTATCGAGGTTTCATTGCTTAGGTTTAAGGTCGAGTCTAGGTTAAGGGTAATCATGATTGATCGCTGTGGCTAAAGGCGAACCGGTTAAAGACTCAATCGAGAGCGATCGCGCGATCGCCTGAATTTTATGATTCCCTCCGATATCAAAAAATAGGTGCATCCACTCCGAAGCCGCAAGAGAACGTTGTGCAAGTCAAGGAGAGGGAGTCACTTGACCCCATCCCACAATCGTACCGAGATGTCTAGGTGTTTGAAGGTCTCCGTTGAGAGTTGGCTGCATTTGGATATCCAAGTGAATACAGCCATTGAGAATAAGTTGGAGGGGTTGATCCCCCGAGGCCACATCCGTCGTGATTCCCCGATCATTGAGGTCCCAGTAATAGTTCAGATGCAGGACATAATTATAAGGAAGCTGCCAACCCATGCCGAGTAACTCAGCTTCGGTAAAGTCATACTGTTGCCAGACCTCGTCAAATTGCATAATGTTTGGGAGGGTTACTGATTCAGATTAACCCCCTCATAAAGCACAGACAACTCCAGTTCAAAATCAAGACTCTCCAACCGGAACCGTTCCCCCGCCTCATACTGAGCATAGCCCCACATCCGACCCTCATCACCTCGACGGTAGAGTTCCACCGTCATCGACTGGGAATCGACTAACACATACTCCTGCACAGTAGGAATTTGACGATAGCATTTTAGTTTCGTGCTGCGATCGCCCGTCGCCGTACTCGGAGACAACACCTCTACAATCACCGTAGGATGTTTCACCGACGTTTGAGCCTGTAAATCCTCTGCATCACAAGTCACCACTAAATCAGGGTAAAAATAGCGTTCGTTCTTACTGTCCTCAACCTTGACATCAGACACATTCGCTCGACAGCCTCGTTGGCGCAAATGAGGGTACAAGGCCCGGTAAAAGTTGAGGGCAAGATCATTATGAGGAATCGTCCCCCCCGTCATAGCTATAATTTCGCCATCGATGTACTCGTAGCGATAGTCCTGCTGGGCCTCCCAATCTAAATACTCTTGGGGAGTCAGGCGTGGGGGGAAATCCGGTTGGGCAATCATGGGGAGTCCTCCATCGTGGATTTAGAGACGGTTCACAGAGAGTCCAGACCCCTGAGGCCAGAGGTCTGGGCTATCTTCAATCTAGCAAATCCCTTAATGCAGGAAGTGGCGCACTCCCGTGAACACCATCACCACCCCTAACTCATTAGCCGCCGCGATGGAATCCTTATCCCGGATACTGCCCCCCGGTTGGACAATGGCCGTAATTCCTGCCGCCGCTGCTGAACGCACCGAGTCGTCAAAGGGGAAGAAGCCATCACTGGCAAGAGTCGCCCCCTGACAGCCCTCTCCCGCCTGTTCCAAGGCAATCTTAGCCGCACCGACACGGTTCATTTGTCCCGCGCCAATCCCGAGGGTGGTGCGGTCTTTGGTGACCACAATGGCATTGGATTTGACGTGTTTACAGACCTTCCAGGCAAAGAGTAACTCCTCTAACTCCTGCGGTGTGGGTTGTTTGTCCGTCACCACTTGCCAATCTTGGGTCTGTTCGACTAAATCATCGGCGGTTTGGACGAGGAAGCCCCCGGCAATGGCTTTGAGGGTTTCCCCAGTTCCGACATTTAAGTCAGCCAGGGTTAACACCCGTAACTTGGATTTTTTGGCTAACACCTCTCGCGCGGCTGCATCACAATCGGGGACAATCACACATTCGAGGAACGTTTTAGTCATGGCCGTGGCCGTCTCCGCATCCAGACACCGGTTAAGGGCGACAATTCCCCCAAAGGCTGACACGGAATCGGCGGCAAAGGCTCGTTCATAGGCCTGCACCAGACTCTCCCCTAACGCCACTCCACAGGGATTGGTATGTTTCAAGACGGCGGCGGCGGGGGGTTGGTCTTCTCCGAGAAATTCGGCGATGATGCGTCGCGCCGCTTCTAAGTCGACGAGGTTGTTGTAGCTGAGTTCTTTGCCCTGTAACTTCTCCGCTGCACCCCAACCGCTGGGAGTCTGGCCTACTTGATACCAGGCGGCTTTCTGGTGGGGGTTCTCGCCGTAGCGGAGGGCTTGGATTTGACTGCCGGCGATGCCAAACTGTTCGGGGAGACTGTCGCTGTTGGCTTGTTGGTTGAGATAGGTGGCGATCGCCCGATCATATTGACACGTATGCCAGAATCCGGCTGTGGCGCAATCCCGGCGAAACTCGAAGGAGGGGTCTCCATGCTGACGTAGTTGCTCTAAATAGTCAGCATACTGCTGCGGGTTACAGAGAACCGTCAGATGTTGGAAATTCTTAGCTGAGGCCCGCAACATCGCTGGGCCGCCAATGTCGATGTTTTCCACGGCATCGGCCAGGGTGACATCCGCTTTAGCAATGGTGGCCTCAAAGGGATAGAGATTCACCACCACTAAATCAATGGGGCGAATTTCATTGGCTTCTAAGTCCTGTTGATGGTCTGGGAGGTCGCGGCGGGCTAAAATGCCCCCATGAACGCGAGGATGGAGGGTTTTGACTCGTCCGCCGAGGATTTCTGGGAAGCCGGTGTAGTCCGAGACTTTCGTCACCGGAATACCCGCCTCTTTTAAGACCTTGGCGGTCCCACCGCTACTGATAATGTCAAATTGAAACTCCTCGACGAGCGATCGCCCCAGGTCCACAAGTCCGGTTTTATCGGATACGCTCAGCAGTGCTAGACGCGCCACAATGTTAGATTCCTTTCGAGTTACAACTTGTGTATTCTACCGGGGATTCCGTCCCAACTACACCATCGAAGAGAGTTCCGTGGGCAGGGTCAGGATCACCTGAGTGCCTTCCCCCGGCTCACTCTCAATCTCTAGGGTTCCCTGATTCAAATTGACGATGCGTTTGACAATCTCTAACCCCAATCCTGACCCTTGTTGTTCATAGAGTTTGCGATCGAACTGTTCATAAGCCCCCAAACGCTTAATCTGCTCCGGTTCTAATCCCCGGCCGCGATCACTCACCGTCAGCTGCACCTGGTCCGGGCTGGCCGTCAACGCCACCCGCACTGGAGTTCCCGCCTCGGAGAACTTAAAGGCATTGTCGAGCAGTTCCTCGATCACCTTCACCAACCAAGTCTCCGGCATCGCTACTGGGCTGTCTTGCAGAGAGATCTCTAAATCCCCAAGCCGCTGCAAACGGTTCGCCATAGCCTTAATCCGGACGGCCAAAGTTTTTGTGGCTTGTTCTGTTTGCCCAGTAAACAACTCTCGGCTGCGTTCTACATCGTCCTTGATCAGTTCGAGTTGAGCATAGAGTAAGAAGTTCTGAATCGAGTGATAGAGTCGTTCCCCCGAGTGACGGATACCCAACCCCATCTCATACACCTCCTCTGGCTCGATATCCTCATGCTCGTCACAGAGGAAGGTGGCATAGCCGAGAATGCCATTGAGGGGAGTCAGTAACTCGTGGGGGAGGGAACGGGTTAAATTGCGCCGCAGTTCCCCAAGGCGCTGATTGGAGGACTGTTCCCAAAGCTGCTGTTTCTCCAGTCGTGCTTCAACGGCTTCGAGTAATTCACCGATGGTAAAGGGTTTAGAGAGGTAATCATCGGCCCCTAAATTCATCCCCTCTCGCACCTGCTGTTTGTCCGCCTTCGCCGTCAGAAAGATAAAAGGGACGGTTTGGAAACGCGGCTGGCTGCGCAGATACGTTAACACCCCATAGCCGTCGAGTTCCGGCATCATAATGTCACAAATAATCAGATCTGGCGCTGTTTCTTGGGCCTGTTCGACCCCTAACCGTCCATTGGCAGCGGTGACTACGGTATGGTCGGCTTCTGAGAGAATTTCGGAAATAATCTCACAAATATCTTGTTCGTCTTCAATAACTAGAATAGTTGCCATAGGGAGTGCGGATTCGGGACAACGGGAAATCTGGGTCGTTTGGAAATCAGCGAGGCGGTTGAGTTGAACTGGGTAATTCCTCCCCTCTAACTCGCTTGCAGTAGTTGGCGTAATTCCAGAGCCGGAAGGGGCCGGTGGAAGAAATAGCCCTGGCCCTGATCGCAGCCGAGTTCCTGTAAACAGGCTCGCTCTTCGGGGGTTTCGATGCCTTCGGCGATCGCCGTCAGACCGATTTTATGAGCCATCTCGATGACGGCCTCGGTAATGATGGCATTTTTGCGGTGACGGTGTATATCCGCCACGAAACAGCGGTCAATCTTGAGGATATCAAAGGGAAAGCGTTGTAAATAGCTCAGAGAGGAAAACCCCGTACCAAAGTCATCGATGGCAATGGAAACGCCCAAGGCTTTGAGTTGATTTAGAATGCGGACACTGGTCTCTGGCTCCCGGACTAAACTGGTTTCCGTCAGTTCTAACTCTAAGGAGCCAGGTTTGCGGTTAAAGCGGCGCAAAATTTCCGCCAGCCGTCGGTAAAGCTGGGGATCTTCAAATTGCCGGGCTGAGAGATTTACTGCCATAAGCAAGGGAGGGAGTCCTTGAGCTTCCCAGGTTTGGGCCTGACGGCAGGCGGTTTCTAACACCCATTCCCCGAGGGGGATGATCAGATCGCTCTCTTCGGCGATGGGGATAAACCGGTTTGGGGGAATTGAACCTCGCTGGGTATGATGCCAACGCATGAGGGCTTCGACGCCGCAAATCTTGCCGCTGTTCAGGTTGACTTGGGGTTGGTAGACGAGTAGCAATTCACCGGACTGCTCAGGGTTCTCTAAGGCACAGCGGAGATCTCGCTCTAGGGCTAGGCGATCGCCGCGATCACCCCGCAAGGCACCACTATAAACCTCAACGGCTGTTCCCCCGGATGACCGAGCTTTCTGTCGGGCCTGTTGGCTATGTTGCAATAGGGGATCGAGTTGCTTGGCATCCCGAGGATAGAAGGCAATCCCCAGGTTAATTTGAAGCGCCATATCCCCCTGACTCAGATTAATGGGGTCACTGAGAAAATGAAATAGGTTTTCAACCTGCTCTTGAGCCTGATAACGATTGCTGACGGGGGGCAAAACTAAGACAAACTCATTGCCATTAAGACGGGCCATGAGGGGCGAGGACTGAGCAAAGAACTCTCGCAGCCGGTGAGCCAGGACTTGCAGGCAGTGATCGCCGCTACTATAGCCCAATTCAGCGTTAATCTCTTGTAAACGCTCTACCCCCAAACAGACTAAGGGAACTAAGCTCGACGGCTCTAGGGGCTGGAGTTCCTTGATAAATCGCTCAAACTCCTGTCGCAGCTTCAGTTGATTCAGTAACCCCGTTAAGGGATCTTGAGCTAACACCTGGTTTAGATGCTGTTTGGCTTGCTCCAGTTGTTGTTGATAATGGCTTTGGGTGCGCAGCAGTTGCTGATGGTGTCGTTGGGAGAGGGCTGCCTGCTTTTTCAGGCGCATCCGCACCGCTGTCAGGAGTTCATCCCGTGTAAAGGGTTTAGTGAGATAATCATCAGCCCCCAAATCCATCCCCACCCGGAAATCTAGGCGATCGGCTTTGGCGGAGAGGAAAATAAAGGGAATATCATCGGTGGCAGGGTTCTCTTTCAGTTGGCTGAGGACTCCATAGCCATCCAACTCCGGCATCATGATGTCGCATAAAATTAAGTCGGGGCGCTGGCGTTGGGCCATTTTGTAGCCTAAATCACCATTCTCAGCGGTCAGGACGTTAAATTTTTCGGTGGTTAACAACTCACTGAGAATTTCTCGGACATGAGTTTCATCTTCAATCACCAGAATTGTCGTCATAAGCTACAGATTGGGTAAGGGGCAGCAGGACGGTGAAGGTCGAACCAGAACCCTCTTGGCTTTCAACGGTGACTTGGCCGCCATGGAGATGGACGGCGTTTTTCACGATGGATAAGCCTAATCCTGTCCCTTGTATGTTAGCGGCATTTTTAGCACGATGGAATGAGGTAAATAAATCGGCTTGATCTGCTTCGGGAATGCCAATTCCCTCATCCCGTACCCGGAACATGACCTGGGTTTCCTCGCTTTTTAAGTAGACCTCGATCGCCGAATTAGCTGAGGAGTATTTGAGGGCATTGGAAAGGAGATTTGAGACAATTTGTAATACTAACGTCTGATCGAGATAGAGATAGCTGGCGTGGAGGTCATGGCTCAGCTCAATGGTGCGATCGCGATAGGTCTTGGTGAGGGCCGTCTTGACCGCACTCTCGAACAGGTCTAGGAGATTGATTAGGCTGGGGGAAAAGGTGAGTCGCCCCGCTTCGGCGTTCCCCACCGTCAACACATCATTGAGTAGGCGCGTCATGTGATCAACGGTCTCATGGATGCGATCGAGATAGCGTTGTCTTTTTTCGGGCTTCCAGTTATGGCCATAATGTTTGAGCAGTTCAGCGGAGCCGAGAATGGTGGTTAGCGGGGTGCGAAATTCATGGGAGGTGAGGGTAATAAACCGTGATTTAAGCTCGTTGAGTTCCCGCGCCGCTGACAGAGAAGCCAAGAGTTGGGCATTACTGCGTTGCAGTTCAGCAGTTCGCTCTTCGACGAGGTTTTCGAGTTCCTGGTTGAGCATGATCAGGGCTTGCTGATTGAGATAACTCGGGGTAATCTCTAAGGCCGTTCCCACCAGGCCCAGGATACTCCCGGAATCATCGAACAAGGGTTCTACGGTCAGGTCATAGTAATGAAACGTGCCATTTAAGGTCAGGGCGATGTCCTGATGGCTCCCTTGTTTGTGTTCTAAGACTCGCCGCTCGATCGCCTCCCATTGCTCAGCATCCACCGGGGAGAAGAAGTCATGATTGCGATGGCCTAAAATCTCTTGGGGATCTAAGCCGGGGAAGCTTTTATAAATCCAGGTGTAACGCAACTGACAATCTTTGCGAAACACGGTGATGGGAAGATGGTTTAGGGCAATTTCAAAGGGATTCAGCGCGCAGAACTCCTGAGGTAAGTCGGCTAACTCGGGCAACTGCAAGAGGGCTAAACTGGGTAACACCCCTAGACAGTGCTGCTGTTGATCGAGCAACAATAAGAAGGGATGCTGTTGGGCGGCTTCGTAGAGGGCGCAGGGCTGGTTAAGGGTGTCTGGGGTAATCACCGCTTGTCCGGGGCTAATCAGACGGGATACGAGAATTGAGCGGGGATCGTGACCCTGGGCCAGAACGGCGATCGCCTCTTGAGTGGTAATCAGGCCTAAACAGCGATCGCCCTCAATCACACAGACATAGCCAGAGTGGAGAGACTTCCTCGGGGAACTTGGCGCGAGTCCTCCCGTCAGGCTTACCTGAACCTGAAATTGCTCCCAGATGTCACTGAGGGGGGTTTCCGGGGCGATCGCAGGGGGATGGAGATCCAGAAACTGAGTAATAAATTCAGGAAAAAGAGTAGGCGTCGATGACATGAATGGGATTAACCTATGCAACACAAGACCCGGCTGCGGGCTGACATCCACCACCTGAGTCAACCTCAATCATTGCCTCCTGATAGTCGAGAGAATCATCCGACTGTCTCACACCCAAGATGGTGCGTTACTGGGAGGATAGGATTGACCCTAACCCTGGAGTTACTATACCATACAATCCCTGAAAGCCTTGAGAAGCATTGAGTTGAACCTGGTGGCAGAGCCGCCTAGAGTGCGTGTCACGGCTTCAGCGCTGACACGAGGACGGAGGATGTCAAACTGGATTTCCTCCGGCTCCCCATTCATCCCTTTTTTAAATAACTTGACAAATTATGAAACTTGTGGTAGAAGGCTGGCGTTTTGTCCATCACTCGTTTGCGGTGGCCAATCAACATCAACTCTTAGAATTTCTACGCCGTCCTCAGATACAGGTCTTTCATCGAGAACTACCCTATTTAGATCACACCTGGCAACCGCAAGCGGGACTGTTTACGGAGGCCGAGGAACAGCAATTACGACAAATCCCGCCGCCTCCGTTACATCTGCGGGCTGATGCCACCCTACGCATGGTGATGCCCTATGATTTATCCGACTCCGACTCCCAGAGAACCTATGTCTTTGCCACCACAGAATGGCGGATTGTGCAAAAAGCCATGATGGAGATGATGGGGGTTGAGGATTTTGGCCAGGCTCATCGAGACTCCGAAACGGTGATTATTACCCCCTCCCATTGGTCTCGTGATGGCTTTCTGCGAGCGGGGGCGGTTCCCGAACGGGTGCGGGTGGTTCCCCTGGGGGTAGATACGGCGGTGTTTCATCCGGCGACGGCGGCCCAACGGCAACGCTGGCGGCAACAGTCGCAGCTTGAGGGTTGTTTTGCCTTTCTCAATATCGGAGTGATGACTTGGAATAAGGGCCTACGAATGCTGGTCAAAGCCTTTGCTGAGGTGACGCAACGCTATCCCCAGGCTCGGTTAGTCTTGAAAGGCAGTGATGCGATTCGCAACTCTCGTAAGTTTGTCCTCGAAGGCCTCAATGAGATGTTAACGCCCCAGGAGCGCGATCGCGTCATTCCTCGCTTAGCCTATATTGGCCGCAGTCTCTCAACTCAGGAGTTGGCCCAACTCTATCAAACCTGTGATGCTTATATTTCTCCTTATCTGGCAGAAGGGTTTAATATGCCAGTTTTAGAAGCTGCTGCTTCCGGTTTGCCGATTCTCTGCACCCAAGGCGGCTCAACGGATGATTTTACTGATCGCCGTTTCACACGCTACATTGACAGTGAACTCAAACAGGTGGAATGGGATCACGAAATCCGGGATTATCTGCATCCGAGTTTAGAGCATACGGTGGCCTTAATGAGCCAACTCATCGAAACCCCCAGTTTCATCGAACAGGCGCGACGCACGGCCCCAGAGTGGGTGCAACAGGGCTTCACGTGGCAGCAGATTGTCGATCGCCTGTTGGGGGTTATGGACTCGTGAGAGAGGACTCAAGGGCCTGGGGCTAGGAAACTCGCCGGGGAAGGATAATCTGGAAAACTGATCCCTGAGTCGGATGGGGATGCACTTGAATCATCCCCTGATGCGCTTCAACCACCATTTTACAAAAGGCTAAGCCTAAGCCAATTTGAGAAATATTAGCCATCATGGTTCCAATTTCATATTTCTCAAATATCTTTTCCCGTAACTCCTCGGGGGTAGTACTAGAGAGGTAATGATAGATTTGTTAAGATGATCATGAAGCGACAGAACAACCCCCATGCCTCACTGCCCTGATTGCAATTCTAAGCGAACCGTCAAAAATGGCCACATCCACACGGGCAAGCAACGGTATCTATGCCGTAACTGTGGTCGTCAGTTTGTCAAAAACCCAACCAATAAGGTCATCGACACCCCGACTCGCGAACTCATTGACCGGCTCTTGCTAGAACGCATCCCGATGGCTGGAATTGCTCGGGCGGTTCAGGTGTCTGAGCAATGGCTGCAAGACTATGTCAACTGTAAAGCCGCCCAGACACACAGGCAAGTCGCTGTCAGTCCAAAAAAAAAGGGCCGATGACGGTGCAATGTGATGAACTTTGGTCGTTTGTGGACTACAAGGGCAACAAACAATGGGTCTGGTTAGCTCTCGATGCCGAGACCCGTGAGATGATCGGCGCTTATGTCGGTTCTCGCGCTGCCGAGAGTGCGCAAAACCTCTGGGATTCCCTACCCACAGTCTATCGGCAATGTGCTGTGATCTACACTGACGCTTGGGAGGCTTACCGGCAGGTGCTGCCGAGCAAACGACACCGGGTCGTCAGTAAGTCGAGTGGCAAGACCAGTTACATTGAACGGTTTAACAATACCCTCAGGCAAAGGGTTTCACGCTTTGTCCGATGCAGCTTAGCCTTCTCCAAGAGTCTACGTAATCACATCGGCCTCCTGTGGAATTTTATTCACCACTACAACGCATCATTACCTCTCTAGTACTACCAGGAGGTTTAAGGAGGTTTCAAAGAAGGGGGTTAAGTTATCGCAGATGTCTGAGTACAAGGCTGAGTCTGGGAACAGGAGCGATCGCAGTCGCTGACGACTCAGCAGGCCCGTAATTTCCCCCACCTTATCAATTAGCAAAATATAGGGGACTTGATGCTCCTGAAAGAGCTGTTGCACCTCTTCGATATCCCCATATCGGGATTCAGGTAAGCTAACAATGGGGATGAGGTAGTTTTGCTCAAGGGAATCGTCTAAGGACGGAGTCGCCGCCAGTTGTGCTGTGATGGCGTTCGGAGTCAATAGGCCCAGGGGTTGGGGTTCCGGACGTTGACTCATCATTACTAGCACCCCCCCCTCTCCCGGATTAGAGTCTATCCTGGATGCTTCCAGGAGGGCGATCGCCTCCCCAACGGAGGTCTGAAGCGATATCTGGGGAGGGTCACGTAGGATAGCAGAGGTAAACATTTTAGCCTAATTGATCCAGGAACGCCGGCCGCGTTGATTCATAATCGCTACAGCCTATCGCTTCCTCAGAGGATGCCACCATGGGGTGTAGCGGACATTTGAGGCGATGATCGTTGGTAAAATAGGCGCAATTCGCACAGGGGATTTGGTGCATAACTTTGGCCCGGCGGTGGGTACTGCGGACGGCCGCCAAGAGGTTCCCCAATAGCATTAGAAGAATCGCCCAAGCACTTAGGAAGCAAATCGGCACCAAAAATGGCTCAATTGCCTTAATTAAGAAATAAAGACCTTGAAACATGGGAGGAGCTTGAGGTGAGGAAAATCTAATTTCCCCATTATAGGTCAGTTGCTCGGTTCGTTCCAGACCAAGACCGGTTCTTGAATCGCCCGGCAATGACCTTAAGATCGCCCACACCCTCGACACCCGCCCCAGATTGGGGTTTGCTAGACTATCAGCGTAGGCGTTCCAGGTTTCCCATGACCCCCTCCAGCACTGACACCGCCAATTCCCTCTCTGAGACGATTCTGGAGAAACTCCAAGACTTACCCGAGACGCAACAGCAACAGATCCTAGACTATATCGAGTTTCTGGCCCAGAAATATCCCAAACCACAGCCGCGATCGAAGAAACCCCGCGTCGCTGGCCTCCATCGGGGTAAAGTTTGGATATCTGACGATTTCAACGATCCCCTCCCCCCGGAATATTGGAGTGGTCAAGACTAAGATTTTTATTCACCGTAAACCCGACTGGAAAACCGGAGTATAGAGGGGGCGATCGCCACTACAATCAAACCTAGGATACCCTGTAAGAACATCCATAGGAGCTTGGTTTATGACCCTACAACTCGGAGACATCGCCCCCGACTTTACCCAGGATTCCTCCGCAGGAACCATCAACTTCCATGAGTGGGCCGGCGATAGCTGGGTGGTGTTATTCTCCCACCCCGCCGACTATACCCCCGTTTGCACCACCGAACTCGGGGAAGTCGCCAAACTGAAAGGAGAATTTGAAAAACGCAACGCCAAAGTCATCGCCCTCAGCGTTGATGACAGCGACTCTCACAAAGGCTGGATTGGTGACATCGAGGAGACCCAAGGAACTGCCGTTAACTATCCCATTTTGGCCGACGCAGACCGCAAAGTCTCAGATTTGTACGGGATGATTCACCCCAAAGCCGATGCTAAGGTGACGGTGCGCACGGTGTTTGTCATCGATCCCAACAAAAAATTGCGTCTGACGATTACCTATCCCCCCAGTACCGGACGCAACTTCCAAGAAATCCTACGTGTCATCGATTCCTTACAACTGACGGATAACTACCAAGTGGCCACCCCCGTCAACTGGACCGATGGCGATGATTGTGTGGTTTCCCCCAAAATCGCCACGGAAGATGCCAAAAAACAATTTCCCAAAGGAGTCGAAGAAATCAAACCCTACCTGCGCATGACTCCCCAACCCAACAAATAATGTAAATTCGTGGGGGCGAACAATTGTTCGCCCCTACAAATTCCTCTCCGTGTCCTCTGTGACTGAAGGGGTTCTCTACGCTTCGCGAACGCTAGGCTGGCCGTCTTTTACTTCACCGACGAGAATCACATCAGCGGTATCGACAAATAAACCATTTTCCAACACCCCAGGGATATTATTGAGGGTTTTCTCCAACTCCGCCGGATTCTCAATTCCATTGGGGAACTTGACATCAATCACCAGATTTCCTTCATCGGTGACGACGGGGCCAGCTTTCTTGACTCCCATCCGTAACGTGGGTTCACCGCCGAGGCCTTGAATGGCGCGCATCACCGGAGTCATGGCCATGGGGATGACTTCCACCGGAAGCAAAAAGCCTAAGCCTAATTTCTCGACTAACTTAGACGAGTCCACCACAACGATAAACTGTTCGGCGAGAGAGTCTACAATTTTTTCGCGAGTATGGGCCGCGCCACCGCCTTTAATCAGTTGTTTTTGGGGGTCGACTTCATCGGCGCCATCGATCGCCACGTCAATGCGATCAACTTCATCAAGACTGGTGAGGGGAATCCCGTATTTCTTGGCCAACACCGAGGCTTGGAAGGAGGTAGGAATCCCTTTAATATCCTTGAGTTCTCCCTTTTGCAGCCGTTCGCCAATATATTGGATGGCGTAGGCGGTGGTTGATCCGGTTCCGAGTCCGACGATGGTTCCCGATTGGACGCGATCGGCGGCGGCTTTCCCGACCTGTTGTTTCATTAGGGTGACGGCATCATCACTCATGTTAAAATCCTCCGATGGATAGCATAGATGTCCTCAACACTTTACCGCGTTGTCCGTCTATCCCCTAAACGGTCACCGCTTGACGTTCTAAGACGCGATTGAGTTTGCCACTTTGATAGCCTTCGAGATCCAGGGTGACAAAGAGAAATCCCAATTCTTGCAGTTTCGTCACCACTTGGGCTAAGTCACTCTTGAGAACAAAGTCTTGAATCAACTCTGGCGGAAGTTCGATGCGAGCGGTATCCCCTTGGGAACGGACTCGCAAGTTTTGCCATCCGAGTTGTCGCAGATAGACTTCGGCCCGTCCCACGCGCCGCAGTTTCTCGACGGTGATTTCTTCGCCATAGGGGAAACGGGAGGAGAGACAAGGTTGAGAGGGTTTATCCCACCAGGGAAGTCCCAGATGTTGGGAGAGTTGACGGACTTCGGCTTTGCTGATTCCTACCTCCGCTAGAGGCGATCGCGCACCCCGTTCTTTGGCGGCTTGGATTCCGGGGCGATAATCTTGCAAGTCATCGGCGTTGACTCCATCGACGACATAGGGATAGCCCCGTTGAAGGGCGAGGGGTTTGAGGGTATCATGGAGTTCGCTTTTGCAGAAGTAGCAACGATTGACGGGGTTGCTGGTGTAGTCGGAGTTCTCCATTTCTTGGGTGTAGACTTCTTCATGGGCGATGCCGATGCTGGCGGCTTGAATCCGGGCATCTTCGAGGTCTTCCGGGAGAAGGGAGGGGGAAACGGCGGTGATGGCTAGGGCGCGATCGCCGAGTACGTCATAGGCGACTTTGGCCACGAGCGTGGAATCAATCCCGCCGGAATAGGCAATTAAGGCCCGATCCATATGTTGAAATACATCTTGAAGGCGATCGAGTTTTTGCATTACCATGGGAACTATCTTGGTGAACCTTAATGACGTTGTACGGCGCAGGCTGTTACGTCTTTTAGTTCTAATTTTAACAAAAAACACACCCGAATAAACAAATATAGTCAAGGTTTAAGTCCTATGGAAGAAAACGCTACTAGCCTTCAAGTAATTTTTATTGTAAAAGTTATCGTTGCTTCATTGGTTGGGGCATTAGCCATTAAATACATTGCCCCAGCCATTCCCATTCCGGTAAACGGACTATCGGCGTTGACGATTATTTTTACTCCAGTGATTGTCATGATGGGCCTGTTTATTGCCCGAGGACGGCGGGACCAAAACAACACCTAACCCTGATTGCGTATATCTATATACTTTGCTACACCTCATGCAAAATTCCGGTTACACCCTCCCCGTATTCGCCATTGCTGCCGCCAAAGCCGCCTTACTCCATCTGCAACACCGCCAGTCTCCCCAAACTGTCGAATGTTAAACTTAACCCAGATACACCAGGAGAGCGATTGCTGTGACTTCTATCACAATTGATTTGTCAGACAGCCAATTCCAAAAGCTACAGAGGTTAGCACAGGCCTATGGTGTTGCCACTGACGTGCTTTGGAAGGCAAGCCTAGACGATTGGCTCAATGTACAACAAGATAATTTTGATAATGCAGCGGACTATGTGCTGGCAAAAAATGCTCAGTTGTATCGATGTTTGGCATGATTCGCTATTTGAGCTTGATTGAGGTCTTAGAGCTACATCGTAGAATTATAGAGCAATCGGGAGGATGGTTGGGAATCCGAAATCTGACTGTGTTGGAGTCCGCGATCGCAAATCTGAGTGTTTGGGAGTCTGTGATCGCACCGAGGGATCTAGGGCGTGAAGCATTTGTAGAATCTTAAAATGCATCAACTGCATCCACCAGTAGGTGACCGTCATAGTATTCTTATACTGCTGCGAGTACATTAATTGAGTGTTGAAATTTTTATCTATTTTTTTTAAGTCTACTAATTTTTGTTTTATTGATAGACTTAAATGTAAAAACTATAATTTCCTTTGTAACTCTTAAAATAATCCAAAGAACCAGGATAACTAAAATTGAAATAATCGAAAAACCAAAACTGATAACCATTGAAATTGCCGCAGATAACCAGGGTTCCGAGACTCCCAACATCAGCAATGTTGAGCCGATAATATCTTGGGAAATATCAATTGTTTCGTCAGTGTTAACCGTTGGAAAATGACCAGAAATCGAAGCTAAAGATGCTCCAATTGCTAAGCCGATCCCCACAATTCCAACCCAAATCTGAAAGGTGCGATCGCGCTGTGCCTGATCTAAATCTGTGATTCCATAAATTGAATTAATTAATTCCTCCAGTAGAATTAAGCCAGGACTTAGACTTTCGTAATCTTTTTCTACTTGTAACATATATTTGTTACTGAAATCCTGCCTAAACTTGTCCATAAAACCAAAGTTGTGAGGGGATATAAAGTCAATCATTGATTGGGGAACTAACTGCCAATCTAAAGAGCTTAAATCAAATCCCCAATCATTTAAATAGCTATAATCCGAGATGATTTTTATTTGCGTTTCTTTGTTAGCCTTTTCCTGAATAACCTTAATCCGTCTCTCATAGTTTAATAAGTTTACTTCCATTGTCCGAATCTGATCGGCAAATTGATTTAGGTCAATTGAATAGTGATATAAGCTATATTGTGCTTGCAATAATTTCTTTTTTAACTGCCTAAGACTCGGGTTGCTCTGGCGTTCTTTTTGAAACAAACTCATAAACTCTTTAATACTTCGATAACCCTCTTTTAGTTGCTGTTTTATAAAGCGACTCTGAGTATAAGCAAACAAAATTTTGTGCCGATAACAAAATAATCTTATCCAATCAAAATTGAAGCTAGCGGCTATCTTGGCGGCTGAAGAAGTTGGATATAATTCAATTAAAACATGATGAGATACTTGCAAATTTTCTAGTAAGTTTTGACTATAATTCTCAAAATCATAATTTTTTGTGTAATTTGTGTTTTTTGATTTTGGACTAACATTATATTGGGATAACTCAAAAAGAGTTCCTCCTAAAAATTCTCCTTGACCTTCTAAATCAGTTTCCCAATTGGCAAAGGACTGAGAGGCATGATTTTCCATTAACGCTTGGTAGCAGTCCCGAGCAACGTTAGACCGATCATTATGATCTCCTTCAGGGAGATGAGCCAAGATAACCCAACTGGTTCCTAATGTCCCTGGCTGAGCTGCTAGCGTTTCATCGATTTTTGTTTTGAGCTTAGCAATGACTTGATTCGCGGAATAAATTTTAGCGTTTTCAGGAGGAGAACAGGCAACTAAGATTCCATAGGTATCATTTAAACGGACGGGGTAGTAGTATCCGCTATAGCCATCTTCTGGGTCTGTGAACTTCTCGATTTTCGTGGGTAAAAGTTCATGGTACTCGGTTTCAAAGTTATGGTCATTTTCTGACAAAATGTGGGAGATTTTGGGAAGCCTATTAGCAAAGTTTTCTTGAGACCTCCTTAACTCGTTTTTACTAAAACCCAACCCTTCTTTGAGGTCATAAATAAAACAAAAGAGGTTGGGATAGATGAGTTGACTCATGAGTTTCCGAAAGCTTTAAGAGATTCCGCAAGACGCTGAGCAAGATTTAATTTCTTACTGGTTTCCGCTGGATGATGACTCTTCACCACGCTGCTGACAAAATTACAGATTTCTTGACTACTCTGATCGGCTTGCCCCTCAAAGTAGGCTCGCTTTACCACCGGTGCGTCAGGAAAAAATTGCTCAATTTCTTTTTCATCCGGTAAAATTTGAGTGATCTCTTCTGACGGGAACTGGGCTAAGGCTTGAGATGCTTCATGATAAGACTTGATAAAATCAGACTCTTCTGGAAAGACTGTCAAAAGTTTGTCAAGGTGAGATGACCATTTTTTGGGTTTAGTTCCTAACCGCTGACCCATTTTATACAAGGCTTCCTGTTGCTCTTCAGTTAGAGGCTCATCTGACTGGTCAAGAGCCACGAGAATCGCCAGTAACGATTGATTGATGGTGGTAGCCATAGATCCTATTGTTCAGAGAAAGGGGAAGAGGGAATAGTTATCAGGAAATTTTAGACAAATTTTAGATTTAGAGTCGGAAATGACTCTGAGGACTATGTTACCCTAAAATCACTCTGTTCGAGGTGTAGGTCAGACCATGACTCGTGATGCCCTGGTCATAGGGATTAATAGCTACCCAGAACTGAGCGACTTACCGAAACCGGCTCAGGATGCGGAGGCGATCGCCCAGCTTCTCGAAGAACATGGGGGCTTCCGAGTGCGACGAGTGCCGGAGGTTAACCGGGAAGGTCGCTTGTGGGTGTATGAGGGGGCCGAAGTCCGCTGTAAGGAAGTTGAAGAGGCGATCGCGACTCTCTTTAATCCCGATGGGGATGAAGCTCAAGTCCCTGACACCGCACTGTTATTTTTTGCCGGTCATGGTCTACGCAAGGTTCGTGGAGGTGTGAGTGAAGGATTTTTAGCCGCCAGTGACTGCGATCCCGAAGAAGAAATCTGGGGAGTCTCCCTGCAATGGTTAAGGCGATTACTCCAGAAAAGTTCTGTTAAACAGCAAATTATTTGGCTAGATTGCTGCCATAGCGGAGAATTACATAATTTTGACGAGGCCGATCCGGGTCACTTAGGACAGGGAAGAGATCGATGTTTTATCGCCGCATGTCGTCCCTTTGAGTCAGCCTATGAGTCTCTCAGTGGCAAGCATGGCGTTCTCACGCAATTTCTCTTGGAAGGACTAGACCCGAGTGAGCAAGCCGAGGGGGAAGTTACCAACCACGTCTTAGTCGATTTGATCAAGGAAAAGGTACGGGGGATTCCTCAAGCTCCAATTTATAGCAACTCGGGGGACTCCATTCTGCTCACGAGCCGTGATCGCAAACAGGTTCAACCCGTTCGGGAGGGGGTTTGCCCCTATCGAGGCTTAAGATATTTTGATGTCAAAGAGGAAGATGCTCAGTATTTTTACGGACGCACGGAACGGATTGATGAGTTAATTGAAACGGTTAAAACCAGCAAATTCTTAGCAGTTGTTGGTCCGTCGGGGAGCGGGAAATCCTCTTTAGTTAGAGCCGGTTTACTCCATCAGCTTAAAGCCGGTCGAAATGCTTCTGGAACTGAACGCTGGAAAATTTACCCCCCTTTTACTCCGGGCGAACAAGACAAAACGCCCCTAGAGAATTTAGCCCGAATTTTTGTCGATGCTGAAGGGGAGTTATCAGTAATAGAGAGAGCTAGCCAACTCCAGAAAGCGGAGGAGTTAATTGCGGCAGGAAGTCAAGGATTACAACGCTTAATTGAGGCAACGGAAGCTCCTCGGGTTGTCTTAGTTATTGATCAATTTGAAGAAATTTTCACTCTAGTTCCAGATGAGTCTGAACGACAACAGTTTTTTGAATGTCTCTTCGGTGCTTTGGAAGCTCTGGGAGGAAAACTTTGTCTGATTTTGGTCATGCGGGCCGATTTTTTGGGAAAATGCGCGGAGAAGGAGTATTTTGGCTTAACAGAATACATCAATCAGAATCAATACTTAGTGCCAACTCTTAATGCGTCTGAATTAAAAGATGCGATTCGGAAACCGGCTAAAAAGGTGGGATTAGAGGTGGAGGAGGGACTGGTTAAGCAAATGATTGAAGATGTGCAAGGTTCTCCAGGAAGTTTGCCTCTTCTACAATATACCCTGACGGAACTCTGGCATCAAAAAATGGTCGGCCGCTTGACTCTATCAGATTATAATCGTTTGGGAGGAGTGAAAGGAGCATTACAGAAACAAGCCGATTCATTTTTAGCCGCTTTATCCAAACCAGAACGGACTTTGGCTAAGCGTATTTTTCTAGAGTTAACGCAACTAGGAGAGGGAACTGATGATACTCGTCGGCGTGTTCTAAAAAATGAACTTATTACCGGTGAGTATAGTGAGGAAATGATTGATAACATTCTGGATAAGTTAGTCCAGGCTCGCTTGGTGGTGACCGATGAATTAAAAGCGAGGGGAGCTGGGGATGACTCTCGGGTAACGGTAGTTGATGTAGCTCATGAATCTCTCATTCGCCATTGGCCCCAACTCAAAGGCTGGTTGGACGAAAATCGCGACATGCTGCGTCGGAAGCGGGACATTGAGGAAGCAACCCGAAAATGGGTTAGAAGAGGAAAACCTAGAGAACGAGAAGAAGTCTTAGTAGGAATTGACTTAAACCTAGCTGAAAATTTTCTGGTGAACTATCCAGAAGAGATTTCGTCAGATGCAATATATCTGATAAAAATAAGTCAAGAGACTCGAGATCGGGAAATCAAGCAAAAGGAAGAACGAGAAAGGAGAGAACGAGAATATCTCAAAAAGAATAACCAAAAATTACGACGTTTATGGTTGGCTACAGCTTTTTTTGCTATCATATTCGGTTTAACTGCATTGGTTGCATTTTACTTGCGTAGTCTAGCACAAGAGCGAGAGAATATCGCTAAATCAGTGCAATTAGCTATAGCTTCAGAAGTAAGTTTAAATACCGATCCAACCCGCAGTCTGCTCTTAGCCATTCATGCCAAGCTAACTAAAAACACACCACAGGCTAATTTAGCGTTATGGAATGCATTTGTGAATAGCCATGAGCGATTTTACTTGGTTGGTCACGAATCAGAAATTTTACATGCTGAGTTTGATGTTAATAATCCCAAAAGACTATTAACAGCTAGTCGAGATAAGACTGTTCAAATTTTCAATTTAGATGATATCGAAAATCCTATAATACTTAGAGGACATCAAGACAGGATACCTTATGCAACTTTCAACCCTCATAACTCGGATCAAATTTTAACAGTTAGCTATGATGGAACTGCTAAAATCTGGGATTTGAATACCCTTCAGAGTATTGTAAGTTTTGATAAACATAATGCTCCCATCAATTATGGTCAATTTGATCCTCATAAGCCTGGTCGAATTGTGACTGTTGGCAGTGATAATACCGCTCAAGTTTGGGAAGTGAGCAATCCTGACGTCTCGACAACCTTGACGGGACACCAACGGGATATATGGATGGCAGAGTTTGACCCTCATGAGTTTAATCGGATCTTAACTGTTAGTAGTGATAGTACAGCTAGAGTTTGGGATTTGAGTGATATTGATAGTCCGGTGATTTTAAGAGGTCACAACGGCGAGGTTTTATACGGTCGTTTTGATCCGAATCAACCCGATAGGCTTCTAACTGCTAGCACTGATAGAACCGCAAGGTTATGGGATTTGAATAATCCCAATCAACCCTTCATTATATCAGGTCATACAGGAACTGTCAAAGGGGGCGATTTTGATATCAATAACTCCAATCAGATTTTGACCGTTAGTGAAGATGGCACAGCTAAAGTTTGGAATCTGGAAGATTTGGAAAATTCAATAACTTTTTCAGAGCATACTCAAGCAGTAGTTTATGGTCAATTTTCTCGCGATGAGTCCAATCAAATTCTTACGGTTAGTAAAGATGGAACTGCTAAAATATGGAAAATCTCAGATAATAATACACCTATACTTCAGGCAACCTTGAAAGGACATCAATCTGGACTAAATATGGGTGTTTTCAATCCTCAAAATTCCAGGCAAATCTTGACCATAGGTCAAGACGCAACAGCTAGAATTTGGGAATTAGACCAAAAGAGTGTTTTCGAATTACCAGATAACCAAAGAACTATCGTAAAAACTGGATTTTCAAACTTAAATCATCAAGAAATCTTTACAATAAATCGAGATAGTGTTATTACTTTATGGAATATACGTGACAGTGACGCGAAACAGATTTATAATCTTCAAACTGGATTAGATTCACTAACCTATGCTAATTTTTATCCAGGAAGCATGAGTCAAGTTATAACCCTTGATATTCAGGGAGTTTTTCAAGGGTGGGATTTGCGGAATCTAAATAATTCAGTTTGGAACTTAACGCCGGAAGATAATAAACCATTGCTGGGTGGGATTTCTCCGATAAACCAGAATCATGTATTTGCAATTGAAGATAATGGTGCAGTAACTATTCGTCATATCAATAGGCCTGAACAAAATCCTTCAGTTATTTCGGTTCATCCAAACAGCATTGGTTTTGTTGACTTTCATCCTCAAGACTCTAACAAAGTTTTGACATCTAGTGATGACGGTATAGTTCGATTGTGGAGCTTACAAGATACTTTCAGACCTCTACAGGAAATTATTGTGACTTCAGAGCCTCTTTGGTTTTCTCGTTTTGATCCGAATAATAATAATCGTTTATTGACCGGAGGAAATGACAAGGTGGTTAGCCTTTTGCATTTAGATGATCTAGGAAATCTAATTCGTCTTAGGGGTCATAAAGATATCGTAGCTTATGGCGAATTTGATCCAGATAACCCTCGGCGTTTTTTAACAGCAAGTCATGACAATACAGTACGAGTATGGGACTTGAGCATCCCTAATAATCCTCTCATCATTAATGGTTTTGAATCAGATGTGATTTATGCAGGATTTTCTCCTCATGACTCTAATTACATCATAGCTTTGACTGATGATAGTCAGATCAAGGTTTATGTTACTGGAGGTCCTGATTTAGTTAACTTGGCTTTACAAAGCTTAAGTCGCTGCTTGACATCTGAAGAAAAATCATTTTACAATATAGACAACCGAATAACAACCCAGACACTTAAAAGCTATTTCAACAAACACACATACAGTCATGACTATCATAGCTGTATTAAACCGAGGTAACCTACCATGAAATTGAACCTAAAATTACTCCTTTTAACTCCCCAAGTTTTATTAATTCTTTTTCTTACAGTTCTTCCAGGATGCGGGTTAGTTCGCGGTATCTTAGATTATGGGAACCCAGACTCAAGGATAAATAAGAGGATAAATAAGTCGCTTAGCTTGTCAGAAATTTGGGAAGACCTTACCGTTCCTACTCCGTCTGGAGATGCTTTGCGTAAACTTAGAAATGTTCAAGTAACCTTGGAAGACTTGTCAGATTTAAAGGATTTATATGACAAGACCAATGATCAGAGTTTGAAGCTAGAAATTATTAGAAAATTAGGAACTCAAACAGTTTCTCGTTCTTGGCTAAAAGAAATTATCGAACGTGATGATAAGTCTTTGGCATCTTTGTCTTTCCGTATTTTACTTTGGAAAGAGTTGACTCTAGATCAAAATCGTGATGATCAGTGGACAAACTGGCAGTGGACTCCCTATGTACGTGGATTACTGGAAAGAGCTGTTGAAGACGATTTGTATCTCTTAAGTCATTTATTTACCTTAGAGTTACTTCAGTTGGCTAATAGATATCCTGAATCAAAATTCACTAAAGGTGCTCAAGAATATGCATCTTTAGCGGGAGGAGGGGCTTATTTTGGTTCCAGTGGTAAAAAATCGTTTTTTAGACAACCATTTAACCCATCAACAGAGTTAGAAATTTGGCCAGATTTTATTGATAAGTATGAAGATCATCCTGGCGTAAACGACGCAATGTATCGTGTTGCTCGTGCTTACGAACTTCAAGGTAAGTATGAAAAAGCGTTGCTTTGGTATCAAAAAGCATACCGTCATGTAGATAATGACCATTTCAGTTTAGCTGCTAGACGAAGAATTCTATTTATTATTGATATGATTGTAGATATAGACTTTTTGGAAGATTTTATAAAAAGTCATCCTGAAAACTCTTTGGTTCCTGCATTAATTTATAGCAAAGCCATACACTTATTCCGAGAAGACAGGCTACTGGAAGCAAAATATGAATTAGAAAAATTTCTTTCTGTCTATAGAGGGCGACGTATTTCAGGAATTCTAGGTGATTTATATAACGGTGATGTATATTTAGATCAAACCTTTTTTCAAATTGTAGAAAACCAGGTCAACCATATAAAAGAAATAAAAGAAATTCGAGAATCAAATAGTGACAATGCTACAAAGCTATATGAAGAAGCAAGGGTTTTCTTTTACAATGAAAGGTTGCTGTTAAATCATTTGTGGGAATCTAGGTTTTTTAGTAATTTTAGAGCTTTCGTTCCTAGGGAGTGGGAAGGTGCTAGTACATCAGTACTGTATACAATAAATTTTGATTTTTTCCAAAAAGCGATGAATGGATTCAATACCACGAATGAATTATTGAAAGCATTAGAATTATTTCAAGGTATTATTTCTGATTACCCTGAATCCGATCTAAAAGAGAAAGCAGCTTATTCAGTAGGACTAACTTATTACTGGCTGCATCATGAAGGTTGGTGGACTAGATTAGGGCAAGAAGAATCTTGGTTAGAACTAGGAGTTCAAGCGTTTGATGATTTTGTAGATAATTTCCCGCAGAGCTTCCTGGCAGATGATGCTTTAATATCGATTGCTACTTTAACGGATGATGAAGGACTTAAAATTCAGGCTTTGAGACGAATTATTGATGAATACCCAAGAGGGGATAGAAGACGAGAAGCTGAGAAAATCTTGAGTGAAAAGGGTTTATCTATTAATTGAGTATTAGAACACAGACCTACTAATTTGCTAATTCACGACTTCTAAGTTGGTATCAAATACTTTCGTCCAAGTTAACGCCTCTGGTCTTTTAAGAGGAGATAGACCGAAACCCTTTCATACAGAGCATGTCCTGGGTGGATAGATAGTACTAAAGAGGTAATGATGCATTGTAATGGTGAATAAAATTCCACAGGAGTCCGATGTGATTACGTAAACTTTTCGAGAAGGCTAAGCGGCGTCGGACAAAGCGTGAAACTCTTTGCCTCAGGGTATTGTTGAACCGCTCAATGTAACTTGTCTTGCCGCTCGGCTTACTGACGACCCGGTGTCCTTTGCTCGGCAGCGCCTGCCGGTAAGCCTCCCAGGCATCAGTGTAGATCACAGCACACTGCCGATCGACTTTGGGATTCCTTACCTAAAGTTTTTGCGCACTCTCGGCAGCACGAGAACCGACCTAAGCACCGATCATCTCGCGGGTCTCAGCATCGAGAGCCAACCCGATCTATTGTTTGTTGCCCTTGTAGCAGACAAACGACCAAAGTTCATTACATTGCACCGTCATCGGCCCTTTTTTTTGACACTGACAGCAACTTGCCTCTGTGTCTGCACGGCTTTACAGTTGACATAGTCTTGCAGCCATTGCTCAGACCCCTGAACCGCCCGAGCCATTCCAGCCATCGGGAAACACTGCCAATTGGATTAGATCTCCCAAGCCTGGCTTCAACCATTTCTTCGAGGTGGACATACTTATTTCCTAATGGACTTAGCTGAGCCAACAAGGAACAGAATTGACAGGGATGAGTTTTAATTACCTAGATTCATAACAGTTTACCCATAATTCCTAGTTTTCGACAACCCCGAATCCTTAATAAAGTATTAAAACCCTAAAATCAGCCAAATCAAGCCGAAATTCCCATAAAGCTAGAGAATTAGACTACCTTGAGTCATTTTTAACCAATTTAATACTTATATCATGCAAAATTCCGGTTACACCCTCCCCGTATTCGCCATCGCCGCCGCTAAAGCCGCCCTACTCCACCTACAACAACGCCAGTCTCCCCAAACCGTCAAACTCAACCTCCTACCCGGTGACGCCGAAATCCCCATCGAACAAGTGGCTTGTCTTGACCAGAACCGCGCCTTAGGGATTTCCCGCAGTGACCCCGGCGCAAATCTCGACGTAACCCGAAATACCCCTATCTGGGCCGATGTGACCCTAGACCCCTTTTGCGGTGATTCCCTCTCCTTAGTCGGAGGAGAAGGAATTGGTAAAACCGAAGAAGGACAAGCCGCCATTTATCACTATGCGCGTCGTTTAGCTGAAGCCAATCTCCTAGAGTACATTCCCCAGGGAAAAACCCTGCGCGTCGCTATTATTCTCCCCGAAGGACGACAGCTTGCGAAACGAACCTCCAATGAAGCGTTTGGTGTTTTGGACGGCTTATCACTCTTGGGAACTCATGGTATTGCTCAACCTCATACGGCGGTTGAAAGTTTGGAAAATGCCAAAACTCAGCTTCAGGAAAAATCTCAACAGCACCAGGATTTGATTTTCTGTATTGGCAGTAATGGCTTCCAGGTGGCAGACCGATTACAACTGCCGGAAACGGCAATTGTTCAGGTAGGAAACTGGCTGGGGGCGCTATTAGTTGAAGCAGGATTACGTGAGGTTCGTTCAGTGTTGTTACTGGGCTATCATGGAAAATTGGTGAAATTGGCGGGCAAAATTTTTAATACATCGAGCCATATTGCTGATGGAAAATTGGAAATTCTAGCGGCGGCTTTAGCACAATATACAGATAATGTCAAGCTCATTCGTGGGGTTTTAGACTGTCCAACCATGGCGAAAGCCTATCAGTATTTAGAGCAAGAAAACCTAGCGGATAGGGTGTTTCAAGACTTGTGCGATCGCATCCGCAAAAATTCCCAAGCCTACGTGCAAAAATATGCCGATACCGAGTTAGAAATCGGCGTTATTCTCTTTGAACGCCAGGGAGTCATTGTTGCCCAAAATGCGATCG
This sequence comes from Sodalinema gerasimenkoae IPPAS B-353, assembly GCF_009846485.1. Taxonomy (GTDB): domain Bacteria; phylum Cyanobacteriota; class Cyanobacteriia; order Cyanobacteriales; family Geitlerinemataceae; genus Sodalinema; species Sodalinema gerasimenkoae. The sequence goes on along the minus strand of NZ_ML776472.1, from coordinate 3,181,781 downwards.
CCCCCCAACTCATCGCCCGACATCACCCCTAGGCTTGCTGATTTGTCCCATCCATGCTAAGGTTCTAGGATTCGGTTCTGATGGGGATCAGCCATCAGAGGAGACGGGGAAAGTCCGGTGTAAATCCGGCGCTGTACCGCAACTGTAAGGAGCGAGAATGCTCTAAGTCAGGATGCCCGCCGAGTGACCCATATCCACCGTAAACATCTGCGAGTTACAGATGATGGTTGCCATGACAAGACTAAACCAACGCCGAAATTTTCTCGGGTTTCCCACCCCAATCGCTCCCAAAACTGCCCATCCGCCCTCGCTACAGGCACTCTAGGCGCAGTTTTTGGGGGTTTTTAGTTATCTAAAATCCGAAAAACTTAGCCTCTTCAACGCTCCCCAATCGGGAGCCTGTTTCTGCTAACTCTACATCATCATCTCGTCGTTCATCTAACAGTCGAGATAGGTCACTTCTGCCAATTTCGACTCATGGCATCGGTGACTCATTCACCATTTCAAAAATCATGAAATCTCTTCCCCTGTCCCTCATTTTCCTCCTCCTGCTCGCCGCTCCCACCCTCGCCAACCCCGACCCCGATGAGGACTCCTCCACAGAAGAAGACCCTCCCGTCGAAGAACTTGAAGAAGTGGAAATCTTCATTCAACGCATCCTGCGCCAACCCGTTTTTGGCCCCTTTCGCCAAAACCGACCCCTACGGGATTCCTCCCGTCCCATCTATGTCGTTCCCCGCGAACAAATCGACGTTCAAGGGGCCACCACCGTCCAAGATGCACTGCGATTCGTCCCCGGAATCCTCAGCGATGGAACCAGTGGCGGTCAACTCGGGTCCGTCAGTTCCCAATTTATGCGCGGCGGGAACTCCTCCCAAACCCTGATTCTCCTCAACGGACGACCCATCAACGACCTGGGGTCTTCTGGAGGCTTTGACCTCTCCTCCTTCACCACCAATTTTGTCGAACGCCTGGAAGTCCTCCCTGGGGGAAGTTCCACCCTCTACGGGTCTAGCGCCGTCGGTGGAACCCTCAACATCGTCAGCCAATCCCCCACAGAGGAACCGGAAGTGGTTATCGCAAGCGAAGTCGGGAGTTTTGGCTACAACCAACAAGTGATTCAAAGTCGGGGAACCGCCGGAGACTTCGGCTGGGTGATTGGCTATAACCGCACCTTCTCCCGCAATGACTTTCCCTTTGACCTGGGAACCGTCGATGTCTCGGGAACTCGGGACAATGCCGAGGCCAACTATAACAATCTCAACCTCACTCTAGCCGCCGATTTGGGCGATCGCAACCGTCTGACCTTCTCCGGCCTCTACCTCAGCCGAGACATCGGCGTTCCCGGCGGCGTTCCCACCGAAGCCGGAAGCCTGGGAGAATTTAACCGTCTTAGTCCCCAAGCCAGACAATACACCGAAGACTGGCTACTAGACCTCCTCTGGGAATCCCAACTCAACCCCGAGGATACCTCCAACCTCACGGCCCGCATCTATACCGATATCCTCGACTCCACCTTCCGCGACCCCGAAAGCAGCCGTAGCAACCTTGACCGCAACAGTTTCGGCTTGCAAGTTCAACATAACTGGCAATTCACCGATAACCAAACCCTCACCTACGGCATCGACTTTCGCACCATTTCCTCAGAAAATAGAACCTTTAACTTCTCCACAGGCGAAAGTACGGAAAACTACAACAGTCGCATCGACAATGGAGCCGCGTTTGCTCGCTATGAGGTCAACCTTGCCGATAATCTCAGTCTAAATCTGGGTCTGCGCCAAGAATTTAATAGTCTCGAAAATGGCTCCTTCACCTCTCCCGCCGTCGGTGTCCTTTGGAACCTCAGTGACAGCACAGCACTCCGCGCCAATTATGCCAGAAGTTTCAAATCTCCCCTCATGTCTCAACTCGAAGGACTCGCCGCCTTTTCCGTCGCCGGCAATCCCAATCTACGACCGGAACGAGGCAACAGTTTTGACCTCGGCATCGACCAACAACTCGGCAATATCGGTTTATTTCGTCTGACTCTCTTTGCCAACCAAATTTCAGAACTGATTGCCTTTGAATTTGGCGACCCCAGCACCAATGTTAATATCGGCAAAGTGGAAGCCTTAGGGGTAGAAGCCGCCTTAGACCTGCAACTGGCTCCCAATGTCTTCGCCTTTGCCAACCTCACCTTAAACAACACCCAAATTTTGCAAGATACCAACGAAGCTGTAGAAGGCAATCGCCTCAGTTTCCGGGATGCCGATGTGTTTAATATCGGAGTCGCCTACGCCACCCCCGATGGCTGGTATGCCGGGTTATTTCTACGCAATCTCAGCAACTTTTTTACGAACAACACGAACACAGAACGTTTACCAGGCTACACCACATTAGACCTCAAACTACAAGCTCCCATCACCGACAAGTTACGGCTCAACGCCAGTGTAACCAATCTCTTTGATGAACGCTATGAGGTCTTTCCCGGCTTTCCCGGTTTAAGTCGAAGTGTTCAAGGGGGGATTCGTTATAGCTTCTAGAAGTATGCTACAAGGGAAACAGATGTATTTAACTGTTGTATCATGACAAACTTTCAGCCTTGGGTTGCCCCCCTCAACCGCAAAACCACAGAACCCACCCCGCAAGGAGGAACCCTAGAATATGAAGATTTTCCCATTTCTAGTGATGTCACGGGTCCCCTGTTATATGACCTGTTTCAAAACCATTGGTCGGAGATTGGCGTGGGTCATGTGGTTCAGGGAAGTGTCCTGGAATTGGAACTGACGGCCCCGCCCAAAACCTGTTTATTGTATGACGGTTATTTAACGGTTGTGACAGAAGGTTGGCATTTACATCTCTGTTTAGAAGAGCATCTGGGGGGTCCCCATTGCAAAACTCCCCCAGGGTTGCGACAACAGCGGCGTTTAAGTCGGGGTGCGTTCTATCGGCGTTTGAATGAAGCGGGCCAGCCAAGAAGTTGGGGGATTCAGTTTTGGAATGGGGAGGGAGAACGGATGATGAATCTGTTTTTACCGAATCCGTTGCTGGGGGAGGATGAGGATGTTCTCCCGGAAGGAAAACCGTTGTTGGAGAAGTTGGCGCTTTATGATGAGTTGCGCTCAATTTATATCTTGGGAGAACGGCCGATTCCCTTTGAAGAAAATCCCCTCAAACGTCCCTATTTGGCAGTGTGTCGGTCGAGTCGTTGTAATCCGTCTCGTAAGTGGGAACCGGTATTTGAGGCGTTGGAATCTGCTGTGGAGGAGGCGGGGTTAGATGTGACGGTTCGGACGGCGGGATGTTTGGAAGTCTGTCAGTTGGGGCCGATTGTTTTTTATTCAGGAGATAGGACTTGGTACAGTCGTGTGAAACCGGAGGTGGCGCATCAGATTGTGTCTGAGCATTTAGTGCAAGGAACGCCTGTTAAAGAGCATTTGTATCCTCCGCAGTCGTAAGGTTAATCACGTAGGGGCAATCCCTTGTGGTTGCCCGGGTTGGTAGGATGTGTTCCGGCGAGTTACGTTGATTGAATGATAGCAGAATGTGGAAACTGCCGGAACGCATCTGGGACTCAGAAAAAAATCGTGACGTTACATTCAATATATTGGTGATTAAATGGGTCGGATGGTTTCCGAAATATCCTGGGCGATCGCAAGGGTTCGCCCCGACGGGATTTGTTGAATTAGAATAGGATTTGTTGATGCGACTATCTCTGGGAATTACTCCCGTTCTATTTCTCCTTGGATTGGGTCTGAATGCTTGTGTTCAAAACTCGGTCTCTCCGGTGGCGCAACGTCCGCTTCATCCTGATTGTGTGCAGGAGTTTGACCCCAGTCAGGATTATTTTCTAGATAAGGTTCAGGTGGAGTTTGCGACGGGGTTTGAGGTGGACTATCAGGGTCACTATAAACGAGTCACGCTCGCTTCTCCTCATCCTGAGGCAAATGACCCCGTTGAGTATATTTTAGTTCAATGTGGAACCCCCATTCCTGATGATGTCGGTGATGCTATGGTGGTTGAGGTTCCGGTGCAGTCGGTGGTGGTGTTATCGACGACTTATTTACCCCATTTTGCGGCGCTAGACCGGGTTAATCACTTGGTGGGAATCAGTGATACTCAAATTACTCAAACTCCTGCTGTTGTCGAACGGGTGAAACAGCAAAAGATTCGAGATGTGAGCCGCAATCAGGTGGTTAATATTGAGGCGATTTTGAATCTTAATCCTGATATCGTGATTACCTTTGATGCGGGGGGGGCGAGTTCGGATACGGTGCTGATGTTGGAGAATGCGGGTTTACAGGTTGTCCTTAATTCGGAATATTTGGAAATGTCTCCTCTGGGACGGGCGGAATGGCTGAAGTTTACGGCGTTGTTTCTCAATCAAGAGGGAAAAGCAAAAGAGGTTTTTGAGGAGATTCGCACTGATTATCAGGAGTTGAGTCAACGGGTGGCGGCGGCGATTGCTGATGATACGTCTCGGCCAACGGTGTTTACGGGGTTTAGTTCAACGAATACTTGGTATGTTCCGGGCAGAAATAGTTATGCAGCCGAGTTTTTGCGGGATGCGGGGGCGGATTATCTCTGGGATGACCTGGACCGTCAATGGACGGTTCCTCTGGATTTTGAGGTGGTCTATCAACGGGCAAGAGATGCAGATTTTTGGGTAAATGTCAATAGTAACTGGCGAACTCGGGCTGATGTGATTGAGGATGACCCCCGCTATGGAAATTTTGCGGCTTGGCAGGGCGATCGCATCTATAATAATAGTAAACGAGTTAACGAATTTGGCGGCAATGACTATTGGGAAACAGGGATTCTCTACCCCAACCTAATTTTAGCAGATTTGATTCAAATTTTCCACCCCAATCTGCTCCCAAATGCGGATAAAACCTATTATCAAAAGCTCGAATAGTATTATGGTTCTCAAAATTGCTCAAATCACCGATACTCATCTCTTTGCTGACCGCAAAACTGCGATGCGAGGCTTAGTAACGTGGGACTCACTTGGGGATGTGGTGGCAGAGGTAAGGGACTGGAAGCCTGATGTTCTGCTGCTTACGGGAGATTTAACCCATCGGGGAGAACCCCAAGCCTATCAACATCTGATTGAACGCATTGCGCCTCTCAATTTGCCAACTTACTATATTCCCGGAAATCATGATCAGGTGGATGTCTTAAACCAGGAATTTAAAGACTCGCCTTTTTTAGCGGATAACGTCTTTCAGCGTCAGGGTTGGCAGGTTCTGCTGCTGGACTCTACGTTAGAGACAGCGGAATCGGGAGAAGGCTATGTCAGTGAGGCTCAACTTCAGGAATTAGAACAGTCTTTAACGGCCTGTTCTCAGCCGACAGTGGTGGTGTTACATCATCATCCTATTCCTATGGGAATTGATTGGCTCGATACCATTGGCGTGCAAAATTCTCAAGCCTTTCTCAACTGTTTAACTCGCTTTCCTCAGGTGAAACTCGTCCTCTTTGGTCATGTTCACTTAAAGTTTGATGAACTGTATCAAGGGATTCAGTTTTGTGGGACTCCTTCGACTTGTAAACAAGTGCTGCGGGAGGAAGCGAGGGAGCAAGAGGCCTATCCTGGATTTCGGGGTTTAAGGTTGTTTGAGGATGGCACGTATCAGACTGAGGTGATTCGTTCTCATCCGGGTTGATTGATGCTGATGTTAGGGATGATGCCGTTGTGAAATTAGACCGAAGGCTGGGAGTCAGTGGTGGCGTATTCTGCCTATTTTTACTCATTCTTTATCTGAGTTTGGCGATGGGGTCGGTGGAGATTCCCATGGGGGAAATGCTACGGATTTTCTTGGGACAACCGCCTCAAGACCCCACTTGGGCCACCATTGTCCTGACCTTTCGCCTTCCGAAAGCAATAACGGCGATGGTGGCGGGGGTGGCGTTGTCGGTGTCGGGGTTACAAATGCAGGTGCTGTTTGGCAATCCTTTGGCGGGGCCCTTTGTCTTGGGGATTAGTTCGGGAGCCAGTTTGGGGGTGGCTCTGGTGGTGTTGCTGGGCCAGGTGGGCCCCTGGAGTCGGGTGTTGGCGGCCAGTTTGGGTGCGGCGGTGGTGTTGGGATTGGTGATGCTGATGGCCCGGAGGGTTCGCAGTCGGGAACGCTTGCTGTTGTTGGGGTTGATGTTTGGCTATGGGGTCAACTCTCTAGTGACGATTTTGCTGCATTTTAGTTCTCGGGAGCGGATTCAAGCCTATTTGACTTGGACGTTTGGCAGTTTTGCGGGGATTCCCTGGGAACGAATGACGCTTTTTGCGGGGATGGTCCTGCTGGGGTTATTGTTGGCTGCTGGGTTGGCCAAGTCTCTGAATTTGTTGCTGTTGGGGGATATGACGGCGATTGGGTTGGGGTTACGGCTGCAACGGGTGCAGTTGCTCACGCTGCTGAGTACGGCGATTTTGGCGGGAACGGTGACGGCGTTTTGTGGCCCAATTGCCTTTTTGGGGGTTGCAGTGCCTCATTTGGCTCGTTCTCTGTGGAATACGTCCAATGTGTTGCAGTTACTCCCGGCGGTGATGCTGTTGGGAGCGATGTTGGCGTTGTTGGCGGATTGGATGGCTCAGGTTCCAGGTCAGGATATTGTTTTGCCGTTGAATGCGGTGACGGCGGTGATTGGGGCCCCGATTGTCACTCATGCAATTCTGCACCGGGGTGGGACTCCTGGCTAGTTCGGATTGGGGTGAGACGGCTGTTGGGGGGTCAGTGGAAATCTATCTGTTGGTAGAGGGGGATTCCTGACTGACGATAGATGACTTTGGCGGTGCTATTTCTGTAGGTTAGGGATAGTTGATGGAACTCTGAATGGGATTGATTTAGAGTTGCAATTCTTAACATTACATGAGTCCGTTTTATGTTTAGACAAAACCAACTTGTTCGAGTTGCTGTTGTTGGGGTGATCGCCGCCTCCTTAAGCCTCGGTGGACGGTCGGCTCTGGGCAGTTCTGAGGTGCAGTTTACTCCCCCTAATTATGAGCAACACCCTATTCCCTCTGACCTCGATACGGCGGAGGATTGGGAGGCCGTCGGACGAGATGCGGCGGCGGTGGGAGACTATCATAATGCCGTGTTTGCCTTTAATAAGGCCATTGATTTAGCCCTTGGCAATGATCCCGAACTGTTTGAGTTGCGGGGTTGGACTCAGTATTTACAGCAAGATTATGATGCGGCGATCGCCGATTTGGCGGCAGCGGTAGAACTCTACCGGCAACGGGAACGCCATGAGGATTATCGCAATGCTCAGCAGATGCGCGACTATGTGGTCACTCGCCAGTCTCAACAGCAACTATCCGGGAATCCTTTTCATCTCCAGCGGTAATTTAATCCGAAATAGGCTCCCTCGACCCACTTCTGAAGCTACCTCAATTTTGCCCTGATGCGCATCGACAATTCGCTGGCACAGATGTAAGCCTAAACCGCTTCCAGAGCGTTTATGATGACCTTGACGAAAGCGGGTAAAGAGACTAGCGCGATCGCTCTTCTCAATGCCAATTCCCGTATCTTCAACTTCTAAGACAAGGCAAGAGTTCGGGACAGGAGAGCGATACAGTCGTAGTTGTACGGTTCCCTTATCGGTAAACTTAATGGCATTGCCAATCAGGTTCATAAAAACGCGATAGAGTTCAAGGCGATCGCCAACAACCTCACAAATATCGTCTTGAAACTCGCGGACAATCTGAATCTGTTTATCCTTAGCAATGGGTGAGAGTTCATCTAAAATCTCGTTCAGGGTTTCGCAAAGATTAAACGGCGCAAAAGTCAACTGTTTTCGCCCCGCTTCATAGCGGTAGACTTCTAACAGTAAATTCACCATATCTAATAGATTATGGTTACTGCGAATCATGGTGGCGATCGCCTCATCCATAGACTCAGAAATCTCCCCAAACGCCTGAGACTGCATCAAATTGAGCATTCGATCAGCAGCCACCAGAGGGGTTCGTAAATCATGCGTCAGCCGCGAGACGAAATCCTCCCGTTCTCGGGCCATGCGATCGCGCTCATCGATGCTATGCTTGAGCCGCAGCAGCGATCGCACCCGCGCCTGTAACTCCTCCATCTCCACCGGCTTACGGATAAAGTCATCGGCACCCACATCGAGGCCCTTCACCACGCTAGAGCCTTCATGGGCCGTAATCAACAAAATAGGAATATACGGCAAATTACTCTGAGTGCGAAGTCGTCGGGTGACTTCATAGCCATCCAGATTCGGCATCATCACATCCAAAAGAATCAAATCTGGGGGATTGGCTTCGATTTGTTCGAGAGCGGCAAACCCATCTTCGGCTAAATCAATAATATAGCCCTCCTCTTCGAGGATGGCTTGCACCAGGAATAAATTATCAGGAGAATCATCGACGGCTAAGATTCTATCAATTTCGGGTTCAATTTTTGTCATGTTAGTGTGTAATCTGAGTTTTAAGTTAACTAAATAGCAAACAAAGGGCCACGAACCCAGGAATCCCTAAGCCGCTCAATTTGCTCTTGCCAATTTCTACGAAGCTCGCGTTTTCAAGAAATCATATTGCTCTCGCGGCTCACTGGGACATATATCGACGACCGAGCGAGGTAGCTCAACTCGAAAGGTAGAGCCTTCACCCTGAGCACTTTCCACGCAAATACTGCCCTTCATCATTTTAACGAGGGAGTCCACAATCGCTAAGCCTAATCCCACGCCATTATAGTTGCGAGCGAGGGAATTATCTAACTGATCAAACGCCGTAAAAATACGTTTCAAATGCTCTGGAGCAATACCAATTCCCGTATCCGAAACAGCGATCGCCAATCGCTCAGGCGTCACTTCCCAAACTCGCACCGAAATTATCCCCTCCTCGGTAAATTTCAGAGCATTTGCCAAAAGATTAGAGACAACGCGGCGAACCCCTTGATGATCTTGAATCACCCGAGGATTGTCTACCCGAGCCTCAATCTTCAACTCAAGTCCCTTCTGTTCACAAAGCCAGCGAGCATTTCCTGCAATCGACATCACCAATTGAACCAAGTTAAATCCCTTGGGTCGAAGCTCAGACGCTCCTGCCTCTAACTTCGAGCGTTCAATAATATCGTTAATAACCGACAATAGCTGTTTACCATTGTCAAAAATACATTGTAACGTTTGAACCTGAACTGGGGTTAAAGTACTATTCTTTTTACGTAATAGAAGTTGAGAAAAGCCAATAATCACATTGAGTGGCGTTCGTAACTCGTGAGAAATCGTAGACAGAAACGCCGACTTCATACGAGAAGCTTCAAGAAGCGCCAAATGCTGACGGCGAATCTGTTCCCGTTGTCGTTTCAACTCCTGATGTTGCGCCGCAATCAAGCGACTTTGCTCACTAATCCGCGCCTCCAACTGCTGGCGATCGCCCCCAGGATGAGAAATATCGAGATCCTCTCCGGGGCTGAAAAACAGCTTTCCTGACGAGTTGCAGGGGCGATCGCCTCTCCGGTAGCCGCGAAACAAAACCCGCCACATCATCGCCAGCCCCTCGGCGGTGAAATGCTGACGATTCACACAATCATCCGCCCCCGCCATCATCATCGTCGCTTCCAAATCCGTTTGAGTGCTGACGACGACAATCGGGGTTTGGGGAAACTCCTCTCGCAGCGCTGTCAGCGTCGCTTGAGGGTTGACGCGATCGCCATCCACAAGAATTCCCCCCAACATCGGCTCTTGGGGGAGCCAGTCTGTCGTGGGATAATGCTGAGTGAAACGAAGTTTGGGAGTCAGATCGCCCGGATTGGGAGTCGCAAAAGCCCGCAAGGCGCCCTTTGCCTCCGAATCCGTGTCAACGTCAAAGCCGATCACCAGAATTGGGATTTTTCCATCTATCATGAGTCGTGGGAACAAAATATCCAGGGATGATATCTTCCAAAGGTCAATAAAGGGTTATAATACGAAGTTATAAATTTTTAGGCGATTTGTCCTCTATCTTGAGTAAGAGGTTCATGATGCAAGAGGCGAAGCCTCGCCTAATTGCTGATGATTCCCGTGGCACAAACTTCCTCGATTTTGCCAGAGGTGATACCTCCTTCGCAACCCCATTTTCCCTGGATTCCCTAGCAAACTTGACCAACGTTTGCCCCTCTTAGCCCAGATGGGTTAGGGTCTAACCCATTCCCTTAGCCGCCATAACGTTCTGTAAAGCCTTTACATAAATCGTATGATTCGCACCGTATTGATCGAAGACCACGAACTAACTCGGGTTGGCATTCGAGCGGCCCTCGAGCAAACTGGCGTGATTGATATCGTTGGGGAAGCCTCCACCGGCAAACAAGGATTACAGATTCTCCAGGACACCCAACCGGATGTGGCGGTTCTCGATATTGGTTTGCCGGACATTGACGGCATTGAACTGCTGCAACAGTTTCGTCAGTCTCAGCAAGAGAATGCCAATTCCGTCAAAGTCCTGATTCTGACCATGCACGACAACGAAGACGCGGTGTTAGCAGCCTTCGCCGCCGGGGCCGACTCCTACAGCATGAAAGATGCCAGTTTAGATCGGCTCCTAGAGGCGATTCAGCTAACCCATGAGGGCAACACCTGGATTGACCCCAACATCGCCCAAATCGTGCTGCGACAGGCTCGTAAATCCCAGTCTGCTGCCTCCTCCGTGCAAGCCTCCCCCTCCGGAGCCACCGTCTCCCTGGGAACCCCCGCCGCCGAGGTTACCGAGGTAGAAAAAACTAACCTTAAGGAGGACTCCCGCAGTATCGACGGTGTAGATTCTGAAGTGCAGCAGTTGATGGAATCCGATCCCCTCACTAAACGGGAGTTAGAAATTTTGGAATTAATCGTCGGCGGTTGCAACAACGCCCAGATTGCCGAAAAACTCTACATCACCGTGGGAACCGTCAAAACTCACGTTCGCAGCATTCTCAACAAACTCTGCGTGGACGATCGCACCCAAGCCGCCGTGCGGGCCTTACGCTCGGGCCTCGTCAACTAATCGGGATCACTCCAGCGAGGTTGACCCGGTTTTAACTGTAACTCCCAACTGCCCAACTGGGGATCGTCCACCGTGAGGCGGCCACTCCAGAGGGGCTGATTCACATAGGGACTCTCTAAAACCGGGTTATCCGTCAAGGATTGTTCAACCCCATTAATGCGTCGAATCCCCACCCTCAACCGAGCGTCAGCAATAAGTTCGAGGCGATCGCCCTCAACGCTGGTATAGATGAGCTGTCCCGAGGCCTGCAAGTTCTCATCATGAACCCTCGTCTGAGCCAGGGCCGCCTCAACCTCCGCCAGCGTCTCATACTCCGAGCTAGCCAGCACCTCCGTCACCCAGGCCATATGTCCTCCCTGGGCCACCAACGCCAAATGCTCCTCAGCCTCCTCCAGGGGCATCTCCAAGCGAATTTCATCCCCCCAGGCCCAAGCACAAAGCCAGACCCCCTCAATCTCCCACACATACCAAGGGCCAATCCGGTGCGGTTCCCCATAGCCTTTGGGGATTACCAAGTGAGACCGTCCCGGAACCCCCGCCGCCTCATCCTCTGGAGTGAGTCGCAATTGATAGAGGCTGGCCCCTTTCTCCTGAAGATAGCGATCGCCCGGACTCTGTCCTGTGGCCAGGGGACTATGATAGGTTCCCCCCAAACTCACCACCGCATTCTCCCGGCCCTGGGGATCGCGCACCACTAACTTATAGGTGGCATATTGTGCATTAATCGTCCCCTCCACTTGATAGTTGCGCCCCGGAACTTGCAGAGTTCCTAAACTATAGTCAGGGGTGACATAGAAGGTTTCCCAAAACTGGTTATCCTGATGATAGCTGTAATAGCTCGGATGACTAGCCCGCAGTTGAAAGGGCAGAGGAATCGTTTTCTGGGCCAGCGATCGCAACTGAGCCGGAGGACGATAGCCACTGGTGGCCGCCAAAATCGCCAGACGGTGACCCTGGCGACCCATCTGCCCCACAATGCGCCCAATCTCCTGGGGATCATCCTCCCCCCACCAAATCCAAGCCAAGGCCGTCAAACCACTGCCCCAGGTTTGGCGATCGAAACCGCGACTTTCGGCGCCCCCAGCGGTTCCCCAACTCAGCCGTAGAGCCATTTGAGTCGAGAACCAATCCAACACCGCCCGAGCTAACTGTCGCCGTTCCGGGGTTTGCGCAAAGTCGTAGAGATTCAGCAAGGCCCCGATACTGAAACCATAGTAGGTCGAGGAATGAAATTCCCCCTGACCAATGGTGAGATATTTCGTTAGTTCTGCCCTTAGCCAGGCTTCATGGGTGGCCAGAAAATGGGGATTTGCCACCGGGAAGCCGCTGCCATCCATCATCGCTAAACCGGAAATATACTGTTGCCAGAGATGATTTTCCGTGCCCCCCTGCCCCCATTGGACGATGCGCGGCGGCTGCAACATACTGCGATAGGCGTCCTGAACCGCCTCCGGTAAGGACTCTTGAAACAGGAAAAAGATGCGCACGTCATAGAGGCTGCGGAAATGATACAGCTCCGGTTTGTCCTCCTCCAAACTCAACCAAACATCCCAAATCGGCCCCTGCTCCTCCTCGGGGGTGAGGCTCAGTTGGGCCAACATCGGCGGTAGGAGATGTTTATGGGGATCATAGATATCTCGGGCACGCCACCACTCATCGAGTTCCTGAAGATCCTCATCGGCCAAGGCCTCCCGCACCGCCAAACCTCGCGCCGCCACCCCGCGCTCGATCGCCTCATTGGTACGCTGTGCTTCCATCAGAACCATCTCAGCGGTGGCTACAGGGGAGGGAGAGCGAAGCATCTCACAGCCGCTCACACCCGGCAGCAGCAGCAGGAGACTAAGGGGAAGCCAACGATAGGTCACGGGTCGAATGGGGCAAGAAGAGGGAATAGGTCTACTGTCGAGGGTCTCCCCTACCCTGTCAACAAAACGAGGGACGAACCCGATGATTCGTCCCCCTACGTCTTGATGAAGCTGACTCCATTAGTCCACCGTCCAGGGGACCTCTTCCTCGGGGTGATTTGCACCATTGAGGACTTCTTGTTTGCGGCGAGCATAAACCTGCTCAAATGGCTCAACGGGCTGTGCAAAGACTCCAGCCGAGCGCATTCCCCGCTGTTCTGGGTTAATGACGTGCTTGATTAGAAAATCAATGGTTTGTTGTTTGATCCAACCGCGATCAACGATCACCTCTGAAAATCTCTTGCCGGTCACCTGTTGGTCGTAGGCTGCCACTTGGATCTGGGCGGGAGTAATGAGTCCGGCCTCTAGCAAGTATGCCCCTAGACGCTTGCGCCCTAACCGGGATGTGGGTAAGTGGGTTTGGGTTGCTGTGTTCGTTGAGTTATACATTATAGTGTTTTGCTCTCTTCCTAATGTCTGAACGGTGGCGGCTGCTGTGCCACAAAGCCTTTACCCCAGTCGGGGGTATTAGCGGACTGGGCGATCTGCTAACCCCCCATAACCCTGATTGCAACGACCGGATCGAGATTAAACTGCCCATGACTCGAACTGGATTGGGTGTCACTGACTGACATGTCGCTTTGACACCGTGGTCTGATTATAGCGAATTTTTTTGCGTATATCTACGCAAAACGTGAATTTATATTACGTTACTTGCGGTATTTACGGAGTCGTGTGGGGCAAGGGGTAGTAGGCAGTAGGCAGTAGGCAGTAGGCAGTAGGCAGCAGGTGGGGACTTCTCTGTCCATTCAGAGTCAATCAGGCAATCTTCGATTGCTTATAGATTACTTCCACGCAAAGCGGGCGATCGCCCCCTGTTGACGGCCGTACTCTCGCCAGGCTTGCTGGTGGCTTTCGCTTGCGGGGTATAAATGGGCCCCTAGGAACTGGGCGATCGCCTCTAGCATCAGAGTTCGTAAGGGGGCCTGGGGGGCTGTGGCGGGTTCATCCAGGAATGAGACACTGGCGATCGCCTCGAAGGGATGGGCGATGGTGAAGTGAGTCGCCCCCTCTAGCAGCAGCAGATAACTATCCTCCCGGCCACCGGCGATCGCCTCCTCAAAGGTTCGCACCACTGGCGTTGTGGGCTGGTCCCACTGCACCCCGTAGCGTCCGCCACTCTTGGCAATCACCCCATCCGCTGTTCCTCCCATCAACAGCAAAGGGAGGCGATCGGGTAACGGTAAAATCCTCCCCGGTTCATAGCCCAACTGTTGCGCTGCCGCCGTATGGCCCCCATAACAAAAGGCCGCCTTCACCTGAGGAAAAAACTCGGGGCTAGCACTTTCAATCGCCACCCGTCCCCCTGCTGAGTGACCTCCCAACACCAGGTGATCAAGATCCAAATGTCCCGCCAACACCCCCTCCTCCTGCAACCGTTGCAACTCCTGTAAGAGGCTGGGAACCGCCGCCGCTGTCGGTTGAGATCCATAGACTTGGGGCATCAAGGCGTCTAACCTCACCCCCGGCGTTAACCCCACCAACCCTGGGATATTTTCAGCAATCCAGGAAAACGTCACCACCACCAGCCCCCACTGGGCCAAACCCATCGCCAACCAGCGATAGAGACTGGGTTCACAATTAATCCCATTGAAAAACAAAAGCACCGGAAACGGCGATCGCCCCTCATCCACCGGCAGCGTTAACCCAGAAAACCCCTCCGGATGCAAGGCTGGGTAAAACACCTGCAAATGCAAGGTGTCATAAGGCGCAGAGGCCTCAGGAACCGTAACGGCGCGGAATAGGGCGCGAACTGGGGACGATGCCACTGACATAGTAAATACGATAGGTTAGCGTTTGTCGCCAGTATTCTTCACATCAATCACCTTACGCAACAGGTCATACCAGAACGACGCCCCCATCGAAATGGCAATGCCACTAATCAACCAACCCAGAAGCCGTTTAAGATAGAGTAGGGGATTGCCGATTTGTCGGTTCAGTCCCGGAATTTGCACAGACTCCTCGGGGGGAATTTGTTGTCGGCGAATCGCCTCATTCCAACCAATGGGGAGGGAGACATCATCGAGTTGGTTGCGCACATTGCGTTTCACCTCATCGAGATTCTGCGTCCGCGCCACTTCCGTTTGAGCATAATCACTAACAGTTTCGCGCAACAGGGTATTTTGCGAAAGGCTATCCACCATAAAAAAGGTGTCAGCATTGGTGGCGATCGCAATCAAAAAGCCAATTAAAATGGCAATCCCTCGGGCATTGCGGCGATAGACCCCACTGGCGCGAGCCATGGACTGATCAAACCAACTTTCGAGTTGAGTTTGTAAATCCTGGATCTCGTCTTCCAAGCTGGCCTTACGAGTTTCCATCTTATCCGTTAAGGCCTTAAGGCTATTTTGTAGCGCCTCTGGTAAATCTGGAACCCGGTCAATCACCGCTTTAAAGCCCTGATAGGTAGGACTACTTTTATCCTGGAAGGCGGCTTCTAACTGCTGATAAATTCTCGGTTTATTCTGAACCAGATCGATTAACTCATTCAACGTCGGTCGCAGGGTTTCTAGGATTCGTGGTTTTTCTGTCGGGTTATAGTAGCGGTCTTTAGCATACTTTAGCTCATACAGAAAGAAGTTTTTAATCGTTTCTGGCTCACGAATAAATTGCTCACAATAGCCAATATAGCCATTCAAGCTATTTTCCATTCTATCAATCGTCGCCCCCAGGGTAATCCCCCCATCAGCAAACTCTTGACGGGTTTGATTCCAATCACGGGTCATCTGCCGAAGCCGTTCTGTCGCCAACCGTCGCGACTCTGGCTCTCGCAAATACTGTTCTTTTTTAAGTAACGTCGAGACTTGCCGCTGTTGAAATTTCTCCAAGCGAGAGACCGTCACCAGTCGCCCAATCTCCGACATTTGAAATGTTTTTAAAATCGTTGAAGCAAATGTTTCTGGAGGAATGTGAGAGGGGGCGCTAGTATGATTGGCAAAAGGATTCTTGAACGCCGTTTCTGGATTGCCAGTAAGTCGATTAAAAAGGTTAAAAATCCAAGAAGAAACTCGATACAAACCACCAATGATGGCATCAGAAATATTGCGGTTGAACTGAGCTAGATTCCCTTTTGCTTCCTGATTTAAACTACGAATTAAGGGGTGAGAATAAAGGCGATCTGTCAAGACCTGAACCTGCTCCTCCCGCTGCTTTAACGCTGGATCGACTTCAGATTTCCCCCCTCCTTCGAGCAACACACGAATGGAATTACGAAGGTGATCCGCCCGCCATTGTAACAGGGTTGTAATCAGTTCGTGAATTTCAGACGAGAGTAAGCTTAACGTCAAATAGATAAAGATAATGCCAATGGCAATATCAACAACCAGCGGTAGATTCATCGTCAACTCCT
Source organism: Sodalinema gerasimenkoae IPPAS B-353 (assembly GCF_009846485.1). Lineage (GTDB taxonomy): Bacteria > Cyanobacteriota > Cyanobacteriia > Cyanobacteriales > Geitlerinemataceae > Sodalinema > Sodalinema gerasimenkoae. The sequence goes on along the minus strand of NZ_ML776472.1, from coordinate 3,165,520 downwards.
AACCAGCTCAGAGGGGTGTCAACCATCCCTAGCCCAGGTAATGGGATTGTTCTTGACTAAAATGAGGGATGGAGCGATCGCAGCCATAATTGACAAACCCGAATCGCTCAGTTCAGTCTAAAGGAAAGTTTGGCGATCGCAGCCGCTTCGTCACAAAATGTTGTTCCCCTCCTCATCATGCCGTCATCCTTATCTGGACCCGTGAACCCCCCGCCGCGCTTTCGTCGCCGCTCTAACCTGGAATGGTTTTGCGCCCTGACCCTGCTGATTAGTGCCTTAACCCTCTTTCTGACCAGTCTTAACCTGGTGGCCTTACGAGATTGGGATGAGGGCATCGTCGCCCAGGTGGCGCGAGAAATTTGGCAGAACCCCCAAAGCTGGTTACATCCAACCCTTCATGGTCAACCCTATCTCAACAAACCCCCCCTAGTTCATAGTCTCATTGCCCTCAGTTATCAGATTTTTGGCCATGCCGATGAAGTCTCAGCCCGGGTTCCTGGGGCGATTTTAGGCTCGATTTCAGTACCCTTACTCTATTTCCTCGGGCGAGAACTCTGGCCCCATCGGGCCCCCGCTGTCTGGGCGGCCCTAGCTTACCTCACCTGGCTCCCGGTGTCGCGCCATGGGCGTTTAGCCATGTTAGAAGGGGCCCTTCTCTGTTTTTGGCTCCTCTGGCTCCTCTGTCTACTGCGAACTCGCCGCAACCTCAGTTATGCCCTCGGTCTTGGCATCGCCGCCACCTTGGTGGGCCTAACCAAAGGGGTGATGGTTGTGGTGCTATTTGGGGCCCTGTCCCTGGGCTTTCTCCTCTGGGATACCCCCCGTCTGCTGACTACCCCTTGGTTTTGGTGGGGAATCAGTTTGGGACTCGTCCCCCTGGGGGCCTGGTATTTAGCCCAATGGAACTATTACGGCCAAGACTTCTTAGTCGAAAACCTACTTAATCAATCGGCCAGTCGCGTGTGGGACAGCGTGGAAGGGAACACGGGACCGCCCTGGTACTACCTCTTAGAACTCCTAAAATATGGCTTTCCCAACCTCGTCTTCCTCCCCACCGGGCTGAAACTCGCCTGGCAAAACCAGACTCTCAGTTGGGCCCGCCTAATTCTGGTCTGTGGGGGGGGCTATTTGGGGGCAATTTCGCTGATGGGTACGAAACTTCCCTGGTACATTCTGCCTTTGTATCCGATGCTGTCCCTAGCCGTGGGGGTGGTCTTTGCGGAGATTTGGGACTACCTCGAACGGCGGGGACAACCGAGCCATGATCCCCATCCCCGCTATCCTAAGGCCTGGTTCTGGTGCTTCCTCGTCATGGCCTTGGCTGCCTGGACGGCCACGCTCCTGGTGAGCTATTCCCTGACGGAAATCATGGAGCGGGAAATGCTGCATTTGCTGCCACCGTCCTTGCTGGCCGCGCTGACCCTAAGCCTCTGCACCATCCTCCTAGCCAGGCGGAATGCTAATCTTCCCTCGGTGTTCATCTGGGGCTGGTTTATAACGCTGATGTTCTTCTTTGGCTCCTTCGATTGGGTTTGGGAACTCAATGAAGACTATCCGGTGAAACCCGTGGCGGCCATGATTGAACAGGAAACCCAGGGACAACCCGTGTATACCTCCCATCCCTACAACCGCCCCTCGTTGAACTTCTATGCCAACCGCCCGGTGATTACTGCCAGCCCAGAGGAACTCTATGAGTATTGGCATCGGGAGACTCCCACTTGTGTGTTGGTAGATGATGAGAGTTTGGATCGGCTTAACTTAAGGTCAGAAGACCTGGTGGCCATCGGCATCCATTGGATTTTAGCTTGTCATACGGGTAAGGGGACTATTGCGGCCCCAACCCTTCCGCATCCTGGGGAAACTCCTCCAAGTTAAGCTGATACTCTGACGATTCGGAGACTTTTAGGGAGGCAAAGGTGAGACTCAGGGCGATCGCCCCCAAAATCATAATCCACTTTACCCCCCCCACATCTCTGAGCAGCCGCGACAGGGGACGACTTTTGCGACGTAACACGTCCCCCGTATTGAGGCTGAGCAGGGGAACTTGACCTGATAGGGGATCTCGGACATAATGCCCACTCCAACAGACCACGAGGTGGGTTTGACAGCAGGGACAAGTATAAAGTCCATTGAGGAGTTTTCCGGGGGGGACCCGATTACGGTGATGACAGATCGGGCAGGTGAGGGAATGGGTATCAGATAGCGGGGCGCTCATAACCTTAGGACATCAATAGAGGTTAAAGAACTGGCATTGTCAGGGAATACAGCAGAGCTATGTCTCAATCCTTGTCAATTCAGTAGTCGGGAGGCTACTTCTTAATGTAATACGATTTTTTAGTAAGGGGACAGCACCACCCCCGGCCCTAAATTGGCTCAATATCCCATAAAAGCCAAGACAGGATAGGAATCATGGCAATTTTGCCGAATTTAGGGCTTCGCAAAACTTAAAACTAAACTGCCAGGTTTTGAGACGTTGGCTCAAAATTGCCAGCGAGTGCCTGTATCGTTTCTCCCATGAACTATGGCCTCGTCTTCTTTTACATCTGAGTCTGCCCCAGATCCGGTTCAACCGGGGATTGAGGAACTACGCCAGTGGCTATGCGATCGCCTACAACTCGGCTGGGCCAATGCCCCGACTCAGGAGGAGTGGGCCCTCATTACCGCTCATATGGTGGATGCCAAAGCCCCAGGACTGGCCCGACGACTGCGATCGCTGGCGCTCCTCGCTCAGCAAGGGGGTCTCCCACTGTTCTTTGAGGAATTGGGGGAACTGTGGCTGTTGATTGAGGGCTATGAGAACCAAGGCTCACTCCCCCCCGCCTTAGCCCAAGAGGTGCGATCGCAATTGGGGCAAACCCAGAAAAAGGCCCAATTACAGCAACGTCCCGGACTGAAAGACCTCTGGGTGGTTGTCGGGCAAGTTCGCGATCACGAAAGCACCGGCGCGACGACCCTCAAACGACAACGAACCTGGCTCTGGGGACAACAGCACCAACGCTTCGCCCTCCTGCTCGATTACGTTCACCATCGTCAATCTCTCCCCGATGATAAACCCCCCGGTAGTAGCTGGAGGGGGGAACTGGTCTTCTATGATGGGGCCCTCCCGCAACGGGCATTACTCAAACAGCCGCAAGCCGCCCCCACCCCAAACCTTAACCTGCAAGGCTATCCCCAGATTCAGCAAGGACTCAACGCCTATGCCAAGGCGTTGGCCCAGAATCCCTGGTGCGATCGCATCCCCCTCAGTCTCAGCCAGATCCTACCCCTCAACGCCGGAACTCAACTGCGGGACGCCAGCGGCCAAACCCTGCCCCTCTCCCCCGACTTTCAGCAAGGCTGGCAGCTGATGGCCCTCAGTGGGGGCCAACCCCTAACCTTGTTTGGTGAGTGGGATGGTTGTTCTTATCTGCCCTTGGCTGAACTCTCCTCAGAACGCTGGGTCAGTTTCCCCCCATCTTGGAGTAGCCCGGCTCCCACTTAAGAGGACTGGGTGTAACTTCAGTATCTTTCGGTATATTAAAGCTTGGGCAGAGGGGGGCTTCTTGAAGCATCCGTTGATTTCTCTTGCCCAAAACGTGACCACAACCTTAATGAGCCATTAACCTAAACTTGACTCAGCGAAATCCAATTTTTTTAATCACAATTTTGAGCCTTGAATTAGACCTATGACACAGGATACCTCTAGACCTAAACAGACAACTTGGCACGCCCTCCCGGTGGATCAAACCGCAGTAAAATTAGGTGTTCAGCTTAAGGGGGGCTTAACTCAAGCTGAATTTGAAAAACGCCAAGCTGAATTTGGTTTTAATCGCATTGAAGGAAAAGCGGGAAAAAGTTTCCTGATTCGATTTCTTGAGCAGTTTAATCAGCCATTACTCTATATTTTAATCATTGCTGGAGCCATCAAATTCTTTTTAGAAGGGTGGGGAAGTGCGAATGGTTGGGTTATTTGGGGGGTCGTCCTCATCAATGCGATCGTCAGTTTTATCCAAGAAACCAAAGCTGAAAATGCCATTGCTGCTCTCTCCTCCTCCATCGAAACGGAAGCCACCCTCTATCGCGATGGTGAAAAACGACAGGTGCCTTCCTCGGAGATTGTACCGGGGGATTTAGTGATTCTCACCTCCGGGGATAAAGTCCCTGCCGATTTACGTTTGGTGGAGACAAAAAACCTACAAGTCAATGAATCTGGGTTAACGGGAGAATCCACCGCCGTCGAGAAACAGAGCCAGCCCGTGGCGGAGAATGCCCCCCTCGCCGATCGCAGCAGTATGGCCTATGCCGGGAGTTTCGTCACCTCGGGCCAGGGACTAGGGTTAGCGGTGGCTCGATCGCAGCAGTATGGCCTATGCCGGGAGTTTCGTCACCTCGGGCCAGGGACTAGGGTTAGCGGTGGCGATCGCCAAAGACACAGAAACTGGGCGTATCTCCCAATTGATGGAGAAACAAACCAACCTCATCACCCCCCTAACCCGGAAATTTGACAAATTCAGCCGCCAACTCCTCTATATCATCCTCGGGGTAGCGGCCTTCACCCTAGCGGTTGGCTTAGGCTATGCCGAAGACCTCACCGCAGAAAGTATTAACGAAGTCTTTGAAGCCACCATTGCCCTGGCGGTCAGTGCCATTCCCGAAGGACTCCCCGCCGTCGTCACCGTGGCCCTGGCTATTGGAGTTTCTCGTATGGCAAGTCGTAATGCCATCATCCGCAAGTTGCCGGCCGTGGAAACTCTAGGGAGTGCCACCGTCATTTGTTCCGACAAAACCGGAACCCTAACGGAAAATCAAATGACCGTGCAACAGATTTACGCAGGAGGGCAACCCTACCAAGTTCTCGGGACGGGCTATGCACCCGAAGGAAATATTTGTCGAGATAATGAAGCCATTGACGTAGACCAACATCCCAGCCTCACCGACTGTCTGCGGGCCGGATTACTCTGTAATGACTCTCATCTAACTCAAGACGAGGGCCTTTGGAAAGTCTTAGGCGATCCCACCGAAGGCGCGTTACTCGTCAGTGGTCGTAAAGCTGGCTTTACCCTAGATCAACTGAATGCAGAACTGCCTCGCCGGGATGTGATCCCCTTTGAGTCTGACTATCAATACATGGCTACCCTACATCGGGGGCAGCATCGGAGCGAGGCTACGATTTATATGAAGGGGTCCGTCGAGGCGATCGTCTCTCGTTGTGGCGAAGCCCTTGATGCCCAGGGACAGCCCCAACCCATCGATGCGCAAGAGATTCATCATCAAGCCGAAACCATGGCCAGTTCAGGGTTACGGGTCTTAGCCTTGGCTCGTAAGACCGTTCAGCAGTCTGAGTTGGATCATGACGACGTGAAGCAGGGCTTAGTCTTTCTGGGCCTACAGGGCATGATTGACCCCCCCCGTCAGGAGGCCATCCGGGCGGTAGAAGCCTGTAAAAACGCCGGGATTCGCGTCAAAATGATTACCGGTGACCACAAAGTGACCGCCAGTGCGATCGCCGCCCAAATGCGTCTAAAACGCACGGGAGAGGTCATCGCCTTCACCGGGGCGGAACTCGGGGAGATGGCCCAAGATGATTTTGTCCGGGCCGCCGAAGATGGCGTGGTCTTTGCCCGAGTTGCCCCAGAACAGAAACTGCGTCTCGTGGAAGCCCTACAATCCCAAGGGGATATCGTGGCTATGACGGGAGATGGGGTCAATGATGCCCCCGCCCTCAAACAAGCTGATATTGGCGTCGCCATGGGGCAAAGCGGCACGGAAGTGGCCAAAGAAGCCTCGGATATGGTGCTAACGGATGATAACTTTGCCTCCATCGAGGCCGCCGTGGAAGAAGGGCGCACCGTCTATCGCAACTTAATTAAGGCGATCGCCTTTATCCTACCCGTCAATGGCGGGGAGTCCATGACCATTGTCATCAGCGTTCTCCTCGATCGCCTCCTCCCCATTCTCTCCCTACAAGTGTTATGGCTGAATATGATCAACTCCATTGCCATGACCGTTCCCCTCGCCTTTGAACCCAAATCCAAGCAGGTGATGGAACAGCCCCCCCTCTCCCCAGACCGTCCCCTGTTAAACAAACGCCTCCTCCAGCGAATTCTGGTGATTTCCCTGTTTAACTGGATTCTGATTTTTGGCGTGTTTGAGTGGGTCCAAGGTTGGGAACAGGAAAATACCGAAGCCCTCGCCCGCACCATGGCCATTCAAGCCCTCGTCTTTGGCCGGGTCTTCTATCTCATCAGCTTGAGCCAAATTGGCATTAGCCTTGGTCAGAAACTGCGCGGCCGAGCCGTTGAGGTGGCCACTGCCCCTGTGGTTTGGATTGGCATTGCGGTGACGATGGTCCTACAGATTTTCTTTAGTCAAGTGGGTTTCATGAACGAGCTGTTCTCCACGGCCCCGTTAAATCTAGAACAATGGGGCATCTGTCTCCTGATTGGCTTACCCATGGTGGTCGTGGCGGCCTTAGCCAACCGCATCGATCCTCCCAATCAACTGAGTTAAAACCAGCAACCTAGGGGCCTGCCCTTGTCGGCCGCCCCTAAGTTGTTTCAGGAGCGCGATCGGCCTCCCTCCCTGGTTCTCCCCATAGCAATCGAAGATTGCCTGATTGACTCCGAGCCTCGGGCATCCCCTACGTCTTTTCTTCCCCTACTGCCTACTGCCTTTCTTCCCTGTTGCCGATGGGTTGCACCGAGGCAAGCGAACAAAAAAGGTTGTTCCTTCCCCTAAGGTTGAATCAAAATATAACTCCCCTTCATGATATTTAGTAACAATTTGATGACTGGTGGGTAAGCCCATGCCTGTCCCTGAGCCTATGGGTTTTGTAGTAAAGAAAGGTTCAAATATTTTCCCTTTGACCTGCTCGCTCATGCCCAAGCCATTGTCCCGGACAGAGATAATAACCTCTCCCGCTTCTTTGGAGATTGTAGTAATCGTAATAACTCCTTGATGACTGGAATCACCCTCAGTATTTTGCCGTTCTTCAATGGTTTGAATGACGTTCACTAGCACATTCATAAACACTTGATTCAGCAAGCCAATGTAGCAGTCCACCAAAGGCAAATCACCATAGTTTTTAATCACTTTGATTTTAGGTTTACCGGATCTGCCATTGAGTTGATTTTGCAATATCATCAACGTGCTATCCAGATTTTCATGGAGATCCACAGCCTTCAAATCGGCTTCATCTAAACGAGAAAACGTTCGCAGCGACCTGACAATATCCCGAATTCGAGCCGCTCCAGTCCTGATGGAATTTACCATTTTAGGTAAGTCTTCGGCGATGAAAGAAAGATCTAAGTCCTCAATCAGTTCGCTCAATTCTATAGGCGGTTCAGGATAAGTTTCTTGGTAGGTTTGGATAATCTCCAACAACCCCTCCACATAGTCACCCAAGGGGTCTAGGTTGCCATAGATAAAGCTGACAGGATTGTTGATTTCATGGGCAATTCCCGCCACCAGTTGACCCAAACTGGACATTTTTTCCGCTTGAACCAGTTGCACTTGCGCCTCTTGCAAGTCCCGATAGGCGACTTGTAGTTCTTCGGTACGTTGCTGGGCGGTTTGATAGAGGTGGGCTTGTTGCATGGCGATCGCAACTTGCAGCCCTAGACTTTCCAATAACTCAATTTCATCTTGTCGCCACTCTCGACTGCTATCAACTCTGCCCATTTCTAAGCAAGCCAGTTGGTCCGTCGTCTGAATCGGTAGCATCAGGTACAGATTCACCCCCATCGACTCACAAAAATCATAGATCCCTCGATCGCAATCTTCTCCCGGATTTTGCCGGTTAAAGCTAAACACTTGATTCGTCAGTAACGCCTTATGGTAGTCGGGATACTGGGTGGCATCATAAAGCCCTAACCAACTCTGACAACTTGACTTACGCTTTTCTTGTACAATTTCCACATAAGGATGACCATCCTCTTCGCTGTAGCGCGCAAAGGTGCAAATATCGAGATCAAGCTCATCAAAAACTGCCTCAACTGTCCTCTGAACAATCTGATCTAACTCTAAGGACTGACGAATTTCATTGCTGAGAGCATTCAGCAGTTGGGTTCGATTTAAGAGGGATTCGAGTTTTTCTTGGGCTTCGATTCGCTCAGTAATATCTCGTGCCGCCGCATAAATCAACTCGCCTTGGGGAAGAGAGAGCCATTCAATATGGCGATAGCTTCCGGACTTGGTACGATAGCGGTTGGTGAACCTCATCACCGGCTGCCCCTCCTTGAGAGTGGAAATGGCGGCGAGGGTGGAAGCGAGGTCGTCGGGGTGGACAAATTCTAGGAAGACTTGTCCCTCCAAGTCGGCGGGGGAATACCCTAATGTATCTGACCAAGCTTGGCTGACGCGGCGGAAATGACCGCCTGTATCGGCAATGCAGAGTAAGTCCAGGGAAATGGTAAAGAAGCGTTCGAGGCCGATCCTACCGTCAGAGCGAATAATCCGATGATCAAGGTTTTGCGAGATACCTTGACGGGCAGCATTGAGTCGTTTTAACACCCGATCTTGATCTTCCGGGTAAATTTGCTCCATAAATTCTTCAAAGCTGGGTTCCTCTTGCTCTAAGGGGCGGTGAAATATCCGAAAGACTTCCTCAGACCAGGTAAATGTCTCGGTAGCAACATCAAACGACCAATGACCCAAGCGGGCAACTTCCTGAGTTTTTTTAAGTTGGCTGCTGAGATCGATCAGTCCGATTTGGGCTTGTTGCTGATCGCTAATATCAAGATGGCACCCGATCATCCGGAGAGGGTTGCCATTAGAATCCCAGTCAATGATTTGACCATAACACAGCAACCAGACTGTTGAACCATCCTTATGATGATATCTTGTTTGATTGTAAAAAGGGATTTTTCCCCGACTCTGAATATGGTTCTCAAGATTTTGAACGACTATCGTTAAGTCGTCACTAAAGATTAGCTTTTTCCAGCTTTCGCGATAATTTTCTAATTCGTTATTTTCATATCCTAAAATGCGGTTAAAGCCTGGACTGAAATAGGCTTAATCGTTGAGGATATCCCATTCCCAATATCCCGCAAGAACCACGTCGAAAATAGTTTCAAGAAGGTTTACTTTTTGCTCTACCTGTTCAACCTTGCTCGCCTCAGCTTGTTTGAGGGAATGAATCAAGCTAGACTCCCCTAGACAAGCGGTTTTGCCATTGTCTTCTTGAAAGGGGGAGAGGTTGAGCGAATGCCAATAATAATGACCGTCAGCATGGCGCACACGGTATTCATAGTCCTGCACCCGTTCTCCAGCTAGAATCGATTGAAAGACCTCCAGGTAGGGTGGCAAGTCTTCGGGGTGGACGAGGGGAGTGAAGGCAGTATGGAGGAGTTCACCTGGGGCATAGCCCAGAGTGGTTGCAAACCGCGAGCTGACGAAGCTAAAGGTTCCATCCGGGGCGGCAATAAATACCATCTCATTGAGATTGTCAATGATGCGCCGCAGTTTGGTTTCGCTTTGCTGTTGAGCCTGTTGCAGGGGGGTGACATTTTCGAGGTAGCCATACCATTGAGTTCCCCCATCCGGTTGGCGTTCCGGTGTGCCGTAAACCGAGACCCATAAGCACTGGCCATCAGCCTGATTAACCCGGTGCGTGCTGTGCCAAGTGCCTAGGGACTGGGCGGATTCTTGCAGGGATTCCCACACCATCTGGCGATCTGCCCGATGGATGGCGGCGAAGAGAGGAGCAATGTCGACGGCAACATCACTAAGGGAGACCCCATAGATGTCCCCTAGGTTCTCACTGGCATAGGGTAAACAGAAGTGACCATTGGGGTGTTGTCGGAGTTCATAGACAAGACCGGGGACATGGCGCAGGAGCTTGGTGAGGCGATCTCGCTCTGAGTCCAATGAGCCGGCTCTAGGTGTTGAAGCGTTATCACTGATCGAGTTACCGAGAGTCATTTGAGTTGGGCCACGGTAGGGAGGTGGCGGCACGAGTGAGCCTCACCGAACTCCTGTCCCTGAAGGTCTAGTTTTTATCAACCATATTCCCAACAGCTTTTGGTGAGCAACGAGATCATAAAGGTTTCCGACCTTGACTAATAAAGCATCGGGACTGTTGGAACGACTAACCCCATTTTAATAGGGAGAGTGTATCCAAGGCAATTCATTCATTCATAGGGAATCCACACCCCCTAACCCCCTTTAAAACGCTCATCCGTTCCTTGTGGCTCGGCTGAGCTTCCGTTTTAGTTGAAGGGGCTAGGGGGTTAGGGAGAATCAAGGGCGAAAGGTACGCCGTCCAGCCCTAAAAGCGACTGGGATCGAGTTGAGGATTCTCAGGAGAAGGACTCGGTGAAGACCCTCGGAAGTTTTGCAGTTGTCCACCGGTTCCCCCATCCGTCGGCGCTAAGAAGGGGCGCAAATCGATCCAATTCGAGGAGGTGCGTTGGCGGCTTGGTTGCGAGGAGCGACGACCCCCGAGGCCCTCAGGAAGTTCAATCCCTAACAGGCCCTCGACAATTTCCACCCCATCACTCCCCGTCAGGGCCGTTACCCCATCAGTGGAAGTCCCTGAATCCGCCAGAACAATGTTCTCAAAGACCAAATCCCGCGTTTGTCGGGGATCTTGTCCCGGGGGAACCGTCAGGACAATGCGGCAACTACTATTTTCCTGAGTGGTCACGCAAACCACGTCATAGCCATTTTCAACGTTGGTTCCTAACTCTGACAGGCCATCGGGGCGATAGGACTCCAGACGACGGCTAATTTCGCTGCAACGGCGCTCAGGCGTCCAACCGCCTCCCAACGCCGTGGGAGTTGCCCAAGCATAGCCCTGTCCGTCCTGACCGTCAGGATGGTACATGACCGTGTACTCCCCATTAACGCTCTGACAGGAGAAACGCACATCATCAGCCACCGGTTCGGTCGGTTCCGTGGGGCTGGTTTCTTCCGCTGGGATTTCTGGGAGTTGGGCCACCGCTCCAGGGGCCAGGGCCAGGGTTAGTCCCATTGCACCGGCAACGGCCAGCCAGCGGGGAGAGTGGGCAACGTGAAATTTGGATAGCATAGTGAGTTCAGCTCTGAATGTCATGTGGTCTTAAAATTTCATCCCGTGTCGTGGATTCCGACAACTCCCCCAAATGTGACGGAGACCACGCACCAATACAGCAATACTATTTGATTTAGACGTAGGGGCCGCCCTAAAAGTTGCCAGGGCGGCCAATCTGCTCAACAACTGTGTCCTGCTTGACAAAAATTCATCTTTCCCTGTTACCATCGGAAGGTTAACATTCCGCAATCATCATTTATAAAGAAGCATATGACTGCAATTGCTTCAGATCCAAAGCCTATCACGACGGTTCCCAAGGAATTTCTCGGTCCACCGGCAGCATTAATCAATCCCACGGTCCTACTGATGTTGGGGGCAACAGGCTTGGTCGTTCTGTCTGTGTGTGGCTATTGGATGTGGGAGATTCCCCATTGGTCTTGTTTCCTCATGAATGTCGCCGCCCTCCATATGGCCGGGACGGTCATTCATGATGCCTCTCATCATGTGGCCCATCGCAACAAACTGGCCAACGCCGTACTCGGCCATAGTAGTGCCCTGATGCTGGGCTTTGCCTTCCCGGTGTTTACACGAGTTCATATGCAGCATCACGCCAATGTCAATGATCCCGAAAATGACCCGGATCATTTTGTTTCTACAGGGGGGCCTCTCTGGATGATTGCGGCGCGATTTTTCTATCATGAGATTTTCTTTTTCAAACGCCGACTCTGGCGCAATAATGAACTGCTCGAATGGTTCCTCAGTCGCTTATTCCTGATCGCGGTGGTGGGAATTGCCATTCAGTTCGGCTTTGTCGGCTATATCCTCAACTACTGGTTCTCAGCGGCGTTGGTGGTGGGGTTGGCCCTGGGCTTATTCTTTGATTATCTGCCCCATCGGCCCTTTCAGGAGCGCGATCGCTGGCTCAATGCCCGAGTCTACCCCAGTCCCCTGCTAAACGTCCTGATTTTGGGGCAAAACTACCACCTGATTCATCATCTCTGGCCCTCGGTGCCCTGGTATGGCTATCAAGGCGCCTATTACGCCACGAAACCCCTGTTAGATGATTCTCTGGCCCTCGGTGCCCTGGTATGGCTATCAAGGCGCCTATTACGCCACGAAACCCCTGTTAGATGAAAAAGGCTGTGAACAGTCCTTGGGGATTTTTCGTGAGGGAAAAAGCTTTTTTAGCTTCCTCTATGACGTGTAAAGGCTGTGAACAGTCCTTGGGGATTTTTCGTGAGGGAAAAAGCTTTTTTAGCTTCCTCTATGACGTGTTTTTGGGAATCCGCGTCCACTAATCCCCGCCATCGCTCCCCCCGAATACGGTTTTCTGGTCTGCTTGGCTACCTCCATAAATTGTTACAATCTGTGAAGGACTCTCACACAGAAGGCAACCTATGGATGTCAAAACCGTTTCACCTCCCCAAACCACCCCAGACCTATCGGGGGATCTCAATCTCCAAGATCCCGTCCTAGAGGTAGATTTTGACGATGATGGTCAAGGACTTCGCTATGACCCCGAGATGGTGGCGAACCGCTATCGAGGGCGGTTTTGGCATGTGGCTGGACGGTTATTTGATATTGTCTTTCCCTTTCTGAGATTTTCCCTTAGTCTTTGGTGGGATCGGCGGACCGGTTCAGTTGCCAAAAATCAGCGGCGGCGGGCCGTCAAGATGCGGGAGATCCTCACCAAATTAGGGCCGGCCTATATTAAGATTGGTCAGGCACTTTCGACTCGTCCTGATTTAGTCCCGCCTCTGTACCTCGAAGAACTCAGTCAACTCCAAGATCAACTCCCCCCCTTCCCCAATGAGGTGGCGTTCCGGTTCATTGAAGAAGAACTCGGCGCTCCCCCCAATGAGATTTACGCTGAACTCTCGGAGAATCCTGTGGCGGCGGCGTCGTTGGGACAGGTGTATAAGGGAAAACTGAAAACCGGGGAACTGGTGGCGGTTAAGGTGCAACGGCCGGATTTGCTCGAACGGGTGGCCCTCGATATCTATCTTCTGCGGAATCTGGCTACCTGGATTCAGGCTCGGGTGAAACGCCTGCGTAGTGACCTGGTGGCGATTCTCGATGAGTTTGCGGCCCGCATTTTTGAGGAGATGGACTATAGCCATGAAGCTCAGAATGCGGAACGGTTTGCTGAGCTTTATGGCCATCTGCGGGATATCTATGTGCCCGAAATTTACGAGGACTATACCCGTCGCCGCGTGTTGACGATGGAGTGGATCTCGGGGACGAAACTGACGAACCTAGAGGCGATCGCCGCCAAGGACATTGATGCTCGTTATTTGATTGAAGTCGGGGTGCAATGTTCCCTACGACAACTCCTCGAACATGGCTTTTTTCATGCTGACCCCCATCCAGGTAACTTGTTAGCAATGGATGATGGCAAGTTAGCGTATTTGGACTTCGGCATGATGAGCGAGGTCAAATCCTATCAACGCTATGGCCTCATTGAAGCAGTGGTGCATTTGGTGAACCGCGACTTTGAGGGCTTGGCCCATGACTATGTGAAGTTGGAATTTCTCTCGGAGGATACGGATCTTACCCCCATTGTTCCGGCTTTAGCTTCGGTATTTAATAATGCCTTGGGGGCCAGTGTGGCGGAACTCAACTTTAAGAGTATCACCGATAAACTCTCGGAGTTGATGTATGAGTATCCCTTTAAAGTTCCGGCCTATTATGCCTTAATTATTCGCTCTCTGGTGACCTTAGAAGGGATTGCCATTAATGTAGATCCTGAGTTTAAGGTCTTGAGTAAAGCCTATCCTTACGTGGCGAAACGACTCCTCACCGACTCCTCGCCGCAATTACGCAACTCCCTGCGAGAGTTACTGTTTAAGGACGATCGCTTCCGTTGGAATCGTCTCGAAAATCTACTCAAAAATGCCAAGGGCAGTGACGATTATGATTTGGCAGATGCCTTAAATCAAGCCCTCGATTTCTTGTTTTCAGAACGGGGAGAATTTATCCGCGATCGCCTGGTGAATGAGATTGTTAAAAATGTCGATCTCCTCTCCCAAGATGCGGTTCAGAATACCAATGCGGCTCTGAGTGAATGGCTGGGGTTAAACAATGGCAAGAATGGGAAGGGGCCATCGACGGGAAATCGTTTCAAAAGCCAGCCGATGTCAGAACAGGATCGGCAAAATCTCGAACATATCAAACGCATCTGGGCAATTCTCCAAGATACCCCAGGATTTGACCCCATGAAGTTGGTGCGTCTGGTTCCCGGCTTAGTGGCTAAACCGGAAACTCAACAAATGGGACAGGAGATTGTCAGCAGTTTAGCTCAACGCGCGGTGGCACGGTTAATTCGGAATTTCGTCTTAACCCGAGAACCGATTCCCGCTTCACCAGGGCCCGTCGTTCCCCCAGAACGTCGCCTTCCCCCGAGCAATCAACGATATCGATAAGGCAAAGAGAGGGCAGCCCCTTGCGGATTGCCCTTACCGTTATTCATTGTCCTTGGAACCTTTAACCCCCCGCATAATCCGGGAGAGTTCGGATTTTTCGTTGACGGAGACGCGGGAGGGAGACCCACTGATAATCCCCTCGTAGTCCCGGAACGAGCCTTTGATATCAGGACCATTGGCACTGATGGTATATTCTCGAATCCCGGTATCATGCCAAGACCCTCTCATTTTGAAGACGTTTAAGGCCCGAGACATCTGACCGCGAATTTCCACATACTGCAACATGAGAATGGTGTCGGTAATGGTGGAAATATGGGAGTCGGTAATAGAATGAGATCCCATAAATTGGTCTGTGGTATTGGTGAAGAAGCCGGTAATTTCTTCCTGTTTGGCGTACCCCGTCACCCCAATCACAAATTGGCGGAAGGCATTGTTACTCACCCCTCGGGCCAGGGCCGAGAGGGAGTCGATGGCAATCCGGGAGGGTTTGAAGTCCACAATCTCGGTTTTGATAATCTGAAGATGGTCTTCTAAGCCAGCGGATTCGGGATAGGCGCAGAGGATTTTCATCAGCCCTCGCCGTTCCATTTCCTCGAAGTCAATCCCCCAGGAATAGGCATTCCGCAGCAGTTGGGCCCGGGACTCTTCATAGGCAAAGAGAATGGCCCGTTCTCCCTTGAGACAGCCTTCTTCGGTAAATTTACTGACCAAGAGGGTTTTACCGGTTCCTGTGGCCCCAGTGGCGAGAATAATGGAGTCTTTGAAGAATCCTCCCCCGCACATTTCGTCCAGGGTTTTGACTCCGGAGGAAACGCGCACATTGGACGAACGCTGCGTCAGACGCATGGCCCCGAGGGGGAAGATGTTAATGCCGTTATTGGTCATGGTGAAGGGATATTCTCCCTTCATGTGCGTGGTTCCCCGCAGTTTGAGGATTTCAATGGTCCGGCGGCGGCGTTCTCCTTCGAGGACGTTACGGACGATGACCACGTTATCGGAGACGAACTCCTCAACCCCAAAACGCGCCACAGCACCATACTCTTCGAGGCGTTCCGTGGTCATGACGGTGGTGGCGTTGAGTTGCTTGAGTCGGGCCACTAGGCGAAAAATCTCTCGCCGCACCACGGGGGCCGCATCATATTGTTGGAAGACGGCGGTGACGGAGTCAATGGAGACCCGTTTGGCCTTATATTTGCGGATACCGTATTGGATGCGCTCGATTAAGGCGGAGAGGTCGAAGTTGCCGACGACATCTTGACCTTCGGGATCTGGGGATGCGTCCAGAATAAACAGTTTCCCCTCATCGACGAGTCCTTGGAGATCCCAACCAAAGCTTTGAGCGTTTTTGATTAGGTCAGCCGGGGACTCTTCAAAGGTGACGAAGACCCCTGGCTCGTTAAACTGGGTAATCCCATTGTAGAGGAATTGAACGGTGAAGAGGGTTTTCCCCGTTCCTGAGGTGCCGCTGACTAGGGTGGTTCGACCGGCCGGGAGTCCCCCATGACTGATGTCATCGAACCCCTCAATCATGGTTCGGATTTTATGAACCCCTTGCAGGTTACGGGGATTTTCCTGTTCGGCTTGACTGTCCATGATATTTTTGCGAACTGCTATGGCGTGAAGGTACCAGGAGTTGAATGTCCTAGTTTAAACGGTTGCTAGACTACTCTGGCATCTGGGGGTCGCGATCGTATAACTCTTCGTAGAGGAGGTCTAAGCCAATGAGAACTTTCTCCCGATCGGAGAGGTCACCGATGATTTTGCGGACTGGGGGGGGCAGAATTTTGGCCAGGGTTGGCGTGGCTAAGATCTTATCTTCTTCTGCCAGTTGCGGATTTTTGAGCACGTCAATGACTTTGAGGGCATAGACTCCCTGAAATTCTCGTTCGAGAAGATCATTCAGGGTTTTGAGCGCCCGTGCGGAGTTGGCTGTATTTCCGGCAACGTAGAGTTTTAAGACGTAGGTTTTTTTGGGAGGCGTCATAATTCCCTGGGGATGGAACGACGATACATCTCGCACAGGTGGGCGATCGCATCAATTAAGGTCAATCGATAGTCTAGCAGGATTTCTTCACTCCTTCCCTCCAACTTGAGCTGTTTGGAAAATTCATCCATTAATTCCATGTGGATCTCGACGATATGGGTCACAGAAATATCGGCAAAGAAGGCAATGTTCACTAACTCATCTAAAATTGGATTGATATTAACCTCATTGGAAAAATAGTCGAGGACGACTTCTCGATAGAGCTTTTGAATGTCTTGCAGTACCGCTTGCTGTTCGTCCTGAGGTAGATTTCGTAAAAATCGCTGAGGGTTTCGTTTGTAGTACACGCCTAAGTATCCCAAACGTTCTCGCAGTTTCTCGGTGAGCCGCCGTTGTTTTTTCATCAAAAACTCTTCGGCACGACTGATGACTTCAGAGTTTAGGCGTTTCCGTTGGGGAAAATTTGGGTCGTTGGACAGATCTAAAAATTGCTCAACGGCTGCGTGAATTCCCTCGGCAATGTTGTCATCAGATGGATCGACGAGCAACCACACTTCAGCTTGATGGTACAGGGGGGAATCTGACGGGTTGGGGGGGCCGGTGTTTTTGTCATGGGCGACGTTTTCGCTCACCTCACTCATGATAACCACGGGTAAGAGAACTCCTGCTTCCTGAAGCTGCTCGCTTAACTCTGCTAATCCGGCTTGCTCTTCTAGGATGGCACAGTCGATGTGGTGCTTCTGAACCTGGGCATGGTCGAGAAATTCCTGGGCGTTGCCGCAATGCACCACTGCACAACGGGCCCGATCGAGGGTCTGCTGTAGGGTCTCTCGTAAGGTTTGGCTCTGGATTAGGGTGCAGATTGACAGTTGAGGTAGCACAGAGATTAGGAAACAGCGGTGTTTATGCCTAGAGTGGGCGACTTGTCAAGTTAAGATTTGTCACCAAAAAATTAAATTTTACTTAATTTTATTGAGTGTTGTTGCAATCATAACTCGGAATGTCTTTTCCTTCCAACTCAGGAATCAAAAAATCTGGAGGCGTTGGAGTGGGCCGTCTGTCTTAGGGCCCCGGGGATTGGGAGGAGGGTTGGGACAGGACCCAAGGAACAAGGCATAATGGGTCATAGAAGCTTCGTTCACACTCAACCGGCGGTAATCCCCAAGATTGCGCCATTTGATGACTCATTGATAACCTATCGATTGCCCATCGATTGCCTATTGATGGCAGTCCAATCGTCTCTCTGACAGCCCATGGATTGTCTCAATCTCCAACCTTTTCTCCAGCCTGTTCCCGTCTGTTATGGTCTCGACCGTTTAGAGGCGGTGCTTGATGAGTTGCAACAGAGCGATCGCATCCTCTTGATTGATGACGACCAAACTCCCCTGGGGGTCATGTTTGCCCGTCATCTTTTGGGCAAGCTTCGAGATCCTCAGGTGTGGCAAGAACCGCTGCTGAATCTCAAAGCGGCCATCACTCCCATTGAATCCGTTTCAATCCGACGTTTGGGCGATCGCCTCTGTTCTCGGATGTCCCTAGACACAATGGCTCGCCTAAAGCTCTTCGAGGCCGTAGCTGGGGTTTCTCGGCCAGAGGTGGTGATTGTGGACGGCTTGGGGAGTATTTTAGGGTTGTTGGACTGCGATCGCCTAGAGGCCGAACTCATAGCGCCCCGGAGCGATCGCCTTCCCCCAGACTCCACCCTTCCCAGTTTAGATGTATTAACCCGGCTCCTCGACCTTTTGCCGTTACCCCTACGGCTCCAAGACTTAGAGAACCGGGTCATTCATGAGAACCCCCACTGGCAAACCTGGCAGGGGCAGTTGTGCGATCGCCCAGCCCTCCTCGAAGCCTGTGATTTACGCGATCGCCCCCAAGACAACTCCCCCTATCATCTCGGGCAATTTTCCCAAGACGATCGTCAGCCACACCCCCACTGGCATCTAACCGCCATCTCTCTGAACCATCTTCTCCCCCAGCCTCAATGTCGTCACCCCTCCCCACCCCTATGGCTGCTTCTGGCCCAACAGGCCATCTCAATGCCAAAACAAACCCAGGAACTCACGGCCAAAAATGCCGATCTGATACAAATGGATCGACAAAAAACCGAACTGCTCTCCTGGGTAGGTCATGAACTCAAAACCCCCCTCACCGCCCTCTTGGGCTTATCCAATCTCCTACAAAACCCCAACCTCGGCAGCCTCAACCCCCGTCAGGCCAACTATGCTCGTTTAATTCAACAGAGCAGTCGTCAAATGATGACCGTTGTTAACGACCTCTGTGATTTAGCCCAACTGGACAACGACGAACTCAGTTTAGATCTGCAACCCCTCTCAGTTCAAACCTGTAGCCAGACGGCCTATGAGCAAATTCGCAAATTGCGAGATCGCTCTCCCCTCCCCAATCTGAGCCTAGACATTGCTCCCGATGCTGATACGGTCTTGGCTGATCGAACCCGCTTCTGTCAAATTTTGGTGCATCTGCTCCTCAACGCCGTCAGTACGACCCCAGACACAGGAACCGTGGGCCTGCGAGTTGAACGGTGGCAACATTGGTTGGCCTTTGTGATCTGGGATACGGGGGCTGGCATCAAGCCCGCTGTCCAACCTTGGATTTTCCAGGGCTATCCCCTGGCCTCATCTTCCTCCTTAACGGCCAATACTGAAACACTCCCCTCCGCCGCCGGCACCACCTCCCTGGGGTTATCTCCATCCTCCCCCTCCATGCCCGCTCCAGCCACCGGTTTAGGCCTAGTCTTAGCCCAACGGCTGGCCCGCCTCCATGGGGGGGAAATTAGTTTCACCTCCCAAGAACAAGGGGGGAGCCAATTTACCCTGCTCTTGCCGAGTCCGGCCTATGACGAGGGATCTGCCCCTCCAGAAACGACCACCACCTTTAATGCTTGGGCCAAAGAGGTTCAAGTCCGTTTTGCCTTAGTAGCCGATCGCGATAGTCAACGGGTCGAACCCTTGGGTCATTATCTCAGTGAAGCGGGATATCGGGTGTTTTTAGCCCGTTCCGGGCCCGAAGCTCTCGCCAAAACGCGACAGTTACATCCCTGTGTGATTTTCCTCAATCCCCGCTTACCCATTCTCTCGGGTTGGGATGTTTTAACCTTGTTGAAGGCTGACCCTGAGACTCAAAGCCTACCGGTGGTTCTCTTAGCCGATGACGCTCAAGATAAGGCGATCGCCCAACGGGGGTTTGAGGCGGTTGTGGATTGCCTTTCGTTGCCGGTCGATCGCAGTCAGATGCAAGGGGTTCTCACGCGCCTGTTAGCTCGTCCAACCCAAGTGAATCCGGTCACTCGTCCCCTAACCCTATTGTGGCTTGTCTCGCCCCATCGAAACGATATCCCGGCGGCTCTCCCCTTAGAGCGCCTGTTTCATCAATATCATTATCGGGTGATTGAAGTCGATGATCTCGACCAAGCCGGTTTATTAGTCAAAGTCTGGAAGCCGGATGTGGTGCTGCTGGATATCGGCGGGACTGATAGCGAATGTCAAGCTGTCCTGAGTACATTCCAAGACCATCCCGGTTTAATGCAACTGCCCATTGTTACCCTCGATGGCAGCACTACCGCCCTAGCGAATCGAGTCTTAACCGCAGAGGGAACGCCATTGCGGGTGTTTCCCTGTCTGACAGACCCAGAACTGCTCTCAGATAGCTCCGGTCTGCCGGCGGTGATTGAGGTGATCCGCATTGCAGCTAACGCCAAACCCTAGCATCCTGGGGAAGCTGGGGCCTGGCGTTATTGCGTTATTATTTTTGGCAAACCGATGGCTTGCAAACCCATGGACACAACTGGACTCGAACCAGTGACCCCCACGATGTCAACGTGGTGCTCTAACCAACTGAGCTATGCGTCCTTAACGATTTACCATCGTAGCATGGGGATTTTGGCTTTGGCAAGCATTTTTAGAAAAAAACTTCCATTTGGCTCAGTCTAACGGAGGAGGATTGGCGAGACCCTGCTTGCCAAGGTAGGTTCAGACGGTGGCTAGAATTTCATCATCGAGGGAAAAGTCCACGTCAGCCTGCTGCTGTTGGGCCGCCAGATAGTCATGCTTATAGGAGTCTTGCAAGCCGGAAATTAGATCAAACTCCGGTTCCCAGTCCAGTTCCGAGAGGGCCTTACCAATACTACAGAAGAAATGCTGCGATCGCAGGGGGAAGGCTTTACGCTTACCCAAGTTGAGGGTTTTGGGGTCATAGTGAACCAGCGTCACCTGTTCCGGGTCTTTACCCACGGCGATCGCACAGGCCCGGGCTAAGCCATCAAAGGTAACATAGCGATCGCCCGAAATGTTGTAGACCTCACCGACGGCATTACGATTGCCCAAAATTGCCACCATCGCCTTGGCCAAATCGTGACAATGGCCCAGTTGGGTGATTTGTAAGCCGGAACCAGGAATGGGGATGGGGCGATCGCGCACCAGACGGTCAAAAAACCAGCCCTCAATCGGGTTATAGTTGCCAGGGCCATAAATATAGGTCGGACGCACCGACGTCATGGGTAACCCCTGTTTGAGCAGATAGTCCTCCGCCTCAAACTTGCCCCGATGACGACTTTGCGGATCTAACTCATCCCCTTCTCGGTGGGGCATTTGGTCGGACTGGCGATATACCCCCGCCGAACTGACATAGACAAAATGTTGGAGCTTACCCTTAAACAAATCCGCCAGGGGCTGAGTATCCCCGAGCTTGCGGCCCGTATTATCAAAGATGGCATCAAAAGACTCTCCCGACAGGCCCGCTTGCAGTTGCGCCTCATCGGTGCGATCGCCCGTAATCTGGGCCACACCCGCCACCGGAGCCGGATGATTGCCCCGATTGAACAACACTACCTCATGACCCGCCTCAACCAATTCCCGAGTCAAATACACCCCAATAAACCGGGTTCCACCAATGACTAAAATTCGCATGACCGTTAGACCGTAAACAACCAATCCTCCACAGTCGAGCCGGACATCGAGCCAGACTGAGCCAGCCGTCCCCTCGACTGCCAATAAAAAGGGGTGACCCTACTGGATCACCCTTAATCACTGTCAACGGTCAGCCGTCAACTGTCAACTGTTAGCCGTTAACTCTCAGCGGTTAACGTTGGGCCGTCAACTATTTGTTATCCGTTTCCGAGAACTCAGCATCGATGACATCATCGCCGCCATCGTTGCCAGACTCAGGAGGCGTACCGGCTCCAGGAGCGGCCCCAGCAGCACCTGCACCCGCAGCATCACCACCAGCTTGCTGATAGAGATTGGTGCTAACGGCATAGAGAGCTTGTTGTAACTCTTCCATTTTCGACTCAATGGCCGCATCGTCATCTTGAGCTAAAGCCTCTTTGAGTTCCCCAATCAGACCTTCAATTTTGGTCTTGTCGTCAGCGGGAACCTTATCACCGAGGTCTTCGATTTGCTTCTCAGCTTGATAGGCCAAGGTGTCGGCTTGGTTTTTCTTGTCGATGCGTTCGCGACGTTGGCGGTCTTCCTCCGCATTGGCTTCGGCGTCTTTGACCATGTTGTCGACTTCGCTGTCGGAGAGTGTCGATGCACCAGTGATACTGATGGACTGCTCTTTACCCGACCCTTTGTCTTTGGCCGTGACGTTGAGAATCCCGTTGGCATCGATATCGAAGGTCACTTCGATTTGAGGCACACCCCGAGGTGCAGGAGGAATACCATCGAGGCGGAAGGTTCCCAAGCTCTTGTTATCTTTGGAGAATTCCCGTTCCCCTTGCAGGACATGGATTTCCACGTTGGTTTGTCCATCCACGGCGGTGGAGAAGGTTTCCGATTTTTTGGTGGGAATCGTGGTGTTGCGGGGGATGAGTTTGGTCATCACGCCACCGAGGGTTTCCACACCGAGAGAGAGGGGGGTGACATCCAACAGCAGGATATCTTTGACTTCCCCAGCCAGGACACCGCCTTGAATAGCCGCGCCGGTGGCGACCACTTCGTCGGGGTTAACGCTTTGGTTGGGGGCTTTCCCGAGGACTTTCTCAACCAACTGTTGAATGGCGGGAATCCGGGTTGAACCGCCGACGAGAACTACCTCGTTGATGTCAGTTTTGCTGAGTTTGGCATCCTTGACGGCATTTTCGACGGGGATGCGGCAACGGTCGATGAGGTCGGAGCAAATTTCTTCGAACTTGGCCCGCGTCAGGGTCATATCGACGTGTTTGGGGCCATCTTGGGTGGCGGTAATAAAGGGGAGGTTGATTTCCGCCTGGGTGACGCTAGAGAGTTCGATTTTGGCTTTTTCTGCCGCTTCCGTCAGCCGTTGCAGGGCTTGTTTATCTTTACGGAGGTCAATGCCTTCGGATTTTTCAAATTCAGCGGCGATGTAATCGACGATTTGTTTATCGAAGTCATCCCCACCCAGGTGCGTATCCCCGGAGGTGGCCATCACTTCAAATACGCCGTCACCGACTTCTAAGATGGAGACGTCGAAGGTTCCGCCGCCCAAGTCGAAGACGAGGATGGTTTCATTACTTTTTTTGTCGAGTCCGTAGGCCAGGGAGGCGGCTGTCGGCTCGTTGATAATCCGCAGCACTTCTAAGCCCGCGATTTTACCCGCGTCTTTGGTGGCTTGACGTTGAGAGTCGTTGAAGTAAGCGGGAACCGTAATCACTGCTTGGGTGACGGTTTCACCGAGGTATTTGCTGGCATCTTCGGCGAGTTTCCGCAGCACTTGGGCCGAGATTTCCTCCGGGGCGAACTGCTTTCCGGCTTGGGAGCAGTCCAGTTTGACGCTGCCGTTGACGTTGAGGACGTTGTAGGGAACCTCTGTGGTTTCGTGGGTCACTTCGTCATGACGACGACCGATGAAGCGTTTAACGGAGTAGAAGGTGTTGGTGGGGTTCATGACCGCCTGGCGTTTGGCGATCTGACCCACGAGGCGATCGCCGTTTTTCGCATAAGCCACAACGGATGGGGTGGTGCGAAACCCTTCGGCGTTCGCGATAACGGTGGGTTTCCCCCCTTCCATGACCGCAACACAAGAGTTGGTTGTTCCGAGGTCAATTCCAACGACTTTAGCCATAAGTCTCCTAAAATGTTTAGTCTCTACAAAAAAATAAGGTGCAATGGCCCAAGCAGAGCTTGGGAGCATCCTGTTAGCTGGGTTCGCTCATTTGGGGGAGTGCGATCGCCAACCTGGGGTCCAAGCGAGCCAGGGTTCGAATCGGATTGGCTCGAACTCTGTTAAACTCTCGCCGATAGATTCCGATGTCTGTTTCTATACTGAACGGCTGAGGCACTTCCCTTGAAGGGGTATTTTCCGAACCTGGGTGGGGACGGTATCAAGGAAGTTTAGGTGCGAGCCGGGGCTTCCGCGTACTTGTTTCTCATGGTACAGGTTGCGTTGAGGAGTGCCATTAGGGGAAACCGTAGTCGGGTTTATCGTAGTTTCATCATTGGGAAAACCGAAGTATGAGTGACGGATCTGCCGTCTGTTGGCCCCAGTGGCCGGTATTACCGACTCTTGTGGCGGATCAGGTTTGGGTCTGGCGGTTATCGCTGAACGGGACTCAGGATTTAGATTCGATGTGGGAGTGCTTATCCTCGGCGGAACGGGAACGGGCCGATCGCTATCGTCGTCCGGGCGATCGCCAGGGCTTTATCCTCACTCGTAGTTGGCTACGGCGGCTGGCGGGGGCTTATTTGGGGCTGGCCCCTGAGGCGTTGCAGTTTCAGGTAAGCCCTCATGGAAAACCCTTTTTGGCGGGATCTCCTCTACGGTTCAATCTCTCTCATTCGGGGGATTGGGCCCTGTTGGCCTTTAGCGGTGATCGCCCGTTGGGGATTGATCTCGAAGTTCATCGCTCTGTGCCGGTGTTAGCGTTGGCAAAACGGTTTTTTCAAGGGTCAGAATGGGCGCGATTGCAGGAATTATCCGGGGATTGGCAACGTCAGGTTTTTTTTGACTATTGGACGGCGAAGGAGGCCTATCTCAAAGCCACTGGGGAAGGGTTGGGGGCGTTATCTAAGGTGGAAATTGCTGAGGCGGGCGATCGCCTTTCCCTCTGGCGACGTTCATCGGACTCGACGGTAACAGGTGAGCCATTGCGATGGCAGACCTTTGAGGCCCAACGACTTTGCCTAGGGCCGGGCTACAGTGCGGCTCTTGTGGTGGGTCCCAAAGGCAATGAGCTGTTTTTTGAGGACAGTTTGGATACAAATGTTACCAAAGTTAACAATAAATCCGCAGGAATACGGATTTGTCAGGGGACAATTTCTCCGAAAATGAGAGTGCCGTCATGACCCAAGTGTTCCAGGGATAAATCTGTGAATCCCTTGAAACCATGGGGATAATGCCTAGCACAGACCCCTCGTTATGAAGGTTAAGGTGTCTATTTTTAAGATGCCTTTCTGAGAAAAACCCCATCAAGATCAAAGTTTTTTTGCAAAGCTGTCTGGAAATCTTGTGGGCTTAAAAAAAGACGTTATGCTGTAAGCGTCGGTAACTTGCCAGACTCGTTAGACATCAACTGAATGAAACCCAGACAATCTGGGTTGTTCTGACATTAACCCCAGGAGGTATTTGTGACTCCCATCTTACTTCGCCAACTTTGGTCCATTGTGGAACGAACCCAAGCCAACCTGATCCTGAGTTTGGATGATGCCAGTTTGTCTCAATGGCTTCTGAAACAACTCCAACAGAGTTTAGCTTTGGATAGTCGTGACGTGCGGCTGTTAGATGATTACATCCGCAGCAAAACCCCCCTGATCCGCGATCTCGCTCAAGAGCGGAGTTCCTAAGGGCTACTCCTTCCCTCCAGAGCGGGAGGCGCGGGTTCTGCCACTTCCCAAATTTTCCAAAACGCCCCGTCCGACTAGGCCAATGCCTCGTCCGAGGACTTGGGTGAGAACATAGACGAGTCCATTCCCCACCCAACTCACCACCGATCGCAGCCGAGGTGCAAGGGCGTCTCGTCCCTCAAGGACAAGGGTCACCGCTTGGCGAACTCCAGACAGGGCTAAAAATTCCTCGCGGCGGTGGGCGTAGATGGCCATACGCTTAATGCCTCGTTCCGTTAAGACAAACAACCAAAAGCGACTTTCATAAATCGCCCGAGGCTCTTCAAGATAGGTTTCCCAGCGATATTTCCAGGATAAATCGTTACGCAGTCGCTCAATATCTCGGGTGGAGAGGAACCGGCGATCGTAAAACTGTCGTTCAATGGTCTCGATGCCGGTGACTTGATCTAAAAGCGGCTGGGTAACTCCGTTGGCGATCGCAATCAGCAGGTTATGTAGAAGATATTCAGCCCGTAGGGTCGCCTCGGGGCTGCCGAACTCACAAGTGCGATCGTCGACGGCTAGGGGAGTTTGAAACAATAGATGAGAGAGGAGTTCCGGGAGAAAGGGGATTTTATCCAGGATGGCACTTTGCACCACCTCCGCCTCCCGTAGCAGGATATCCACCAGTTCGAGGGATTCACCATTGAAACTGAGGGTGTAATAGCGTCCGAAGAATTCTTGGGTGGTTTCCCGCCATAAATCTAAGGCCAGGCGATCGCGCCGTTCCCGCAGCCGAGAGGGGCTAATGTCTGAATGGCGTAGTTCACTCAGAAGGTTTTGGAAGCTGCGCAGGGCAGTTACTAACAGTTGTCGCCGTTTGCTGGTGCGTAAAATCTCAATTTCTAGGGGAGTATCACTGAGATTGCGCAGGGGGGGCTGAAGCTTACTCAGGATGGCATCGAGTAGGATGTCTTCGAGGTCTTCGCTGGCGAGGTTCGCTGAGGTTATCGCGCCGCCATCGGACTGCACCAAGGCTGTGGATGGGCGCGATGGTGGTGAGACTGGGGAGGGTTGCGGGGGGGTCCCTGGGACCCGACGGGGCGATCGCACTTGACAGAGCAGCCAGCGGGCGGCGTTGAGTTCCCGCCGGCGGCCGTTAAAGATAATGCGCTGAAGTAAGGTCAGATTGGGGTCCCGAAGCCAACGCTCTAATTGCTCTTGTTCCGCCTCAATATATTGAATGCCGGGAACCCAAGAACTAGGGGCTGAGTGAGCTGGCGGGGGATTTGTGATGTCTGCTTCAGGATCAATGCGGGCGGGGGCCTGCCAGGTTTGTTCTCCAGCCAGTAGCCGCAGGGCAGCGTTAAACAGTTCTCGGGGTGGGGTTCCTTTGGCACAATAGCCCCCCAATCCCGCTCGGCGAGCGAGGGCCAGTTGGGCGACGGTGAGGGCTGAACACCATAACAGAATCGGGGTCGGGGATTCGGGAGGATGTGGCTCTAGGGTTTGAGCTAAGCGCAGGCCCGAGGCAAAGTCCCCGATAATAATGACATCAACGGGACTATCCTCTAGGGTGTCTAGGGCTTGAGCAACCGTGTTGGTGTCAAATACTGAGGCGACTCCGGTTTGTTTGGCTAGCCAGGTTCGCAGTCCTAAACGAATAATCTCATCGGTCTCAATTAAAAGCAGTGTTAACGTATCATCCGTGTCAGTCATAACATGGCTGGCCGATGGCACTGACTTGAGGCAGCCGTACCATCGACCAAGGGTGGGGTGAACGAAAAACGCTTAGTAGATAATTTTCTTCTCTGATGCGTCGGGCTGGTATGGCTCGGGAGCCGCATAGTTTGGCTCAGGGGCGTAGTAAGGTTCGGGGGCCGGGGCGTAGTAAGGTTCGGGGGCTGGTGCGTAGTAAGGTTCGGGGGCTGGAGCTGGAGCTGGAGCCGGGGCTGGAGCTGGGGCTGGAGCCGGGGCTGGAGCCGGAGCCGGGGCCGGAGCTGAGGCCGACGCGGGAGTTGGAGGCGGAGCTGGGGCTGGGTTCGGGGAGTTGGAACTGGAACGGGGGCGGGAGGAGGAACCACCCTGATCTCGTTCTCGGAGCCAGCGGCCAATTTCAGCTTGAGCTTCAAAATACAGAGGACGGCCCGGGGCGATTTGCGCGGCGGTGGCGATCGCATCGGTGAGTTGGCCCTCTTGGGCATATTCGATGGCCTCATCGAGAATGGGTCGGTCTTCAAAGCGACTCCACTCTTCTCGGAAGCGGGAGATGGCCTCTCGGGCGTCCTCATAGAGGGGGCGATCGCGCTCAATTTGCTGGGCCAATTCTACAGCTTCGGCAAATTTCTCAGCTTGGGCCAGTTCTTCGGCTTCTGCGAGAATGGGGCGATCCTCAAGCAGCAAAATCTGCTCTTGGCTGTTGGCGATGAGGTCTTGAGCCTCTGACCAAGCGGCGCGATCTTCACTAATGTTACGAGCCTGGACGATGGCCGCTTGATGGCCTTCAATGGTGTTCAGTTCGGCTAAGCGTTGGGCACGGCGCAAATAGGGGCGATCGCCCACCCGTTGCACTTCGTTGCTCCAATGAGCCAACAGGGTTTGGGCATGAACGCGCCGGGGGCGACTGGCGTCAATGGAGGCTGCTTGGGAGGCGGCTAAGTTAAGGGCAAAGGGTTGCCCAATATCGGCAACGACACTAGCAACCTGTAGTTGATAGAGGTCTTGTAGATGATCTTGCCACAGGGGAATCCGATTTTGGGCAAGGCGATAGAGGGGATGGTCGGGGCTGAAACTCTCGGCCAAGGCTTGGGCTTCGAGCAACGCCAAGATATTGCCGCTAATGGACTGTTGAAAGAGATTTTCGGCGTTGAGGATGCGATCGGTTTGGGCAAACAGCCGCACCTCTTGGGCGATCTCATAGACTGAGGCCTCTGGGGGAATCACTTGAGCCGCTTCTAAAGCACCCTGATAGTTCCCCTCAACCTGGCGCGTGATGGCTAGCTCAACCACCTCTGCACTCCAGGTTTCAATGTCCTCAGCGGCATCAGCCCGAGCGAAGGTTTCGGGTTCAATGTTGATCACCAATCCCAGGGCTGCTTGATATTCCTGGGGAGTATTCCAGATAACGCCCTCGCGAGCCTGCGTGAGCCGTCGTCGCCCTTCTTTTTCGGCGGCCACTCGTGCCATTAAGGCATCGAGACGGGCGCCACTCCAGTAGCGATCGCCAATGCGCCCAAGACGTTGAGCATAAGCTTCCGCCTCATTCCAACGCTGATCTTTCAGGGCATCCATGGCCTCAGCGTGGAGTTGTTGTCCTCGTTCCCAACCCTGATCCCAATTATCAATCGTGGTTTGGGCTTCGTTGTAGAGGGGGCTATTGCTGGGAATCCGGCTCAGCAGCCCAATGGCGACGGGCAAGTTCCCGGCAATGACCTCCTGATTCGCCCGTTGCATGAGCATCTGAGACCATTGCTCCATGAAACGGACTCCCTGACGATAGAGGGGATGGTCTTCGGGCCAACCCTGTACCAGTTGAATTGCTCGTTCAATTTCTGGAACTTGACCGGACTGGGCGGCTTGTTGAGCACAGTAAAGCCGGGCCCGCTCAGGAGCTAAGTTTGAGACCGTCCGGCAGTCGGTCACTGGAGGCATGGAGAACAGCCAAACTAAGGCTCCCATGGCGGTACTGGTGAAGCCCACCAGCACAAGGAACCAAAAGAGATGCCAACCCCACAATCGATCTAGAGTCTGTTGGGGCAGTAAGGCGACCCGAGCCAAGAGGGGCATCGGGGCGGCTGCTTCTGATGAGGGCGCTGAGGACGCATCTTGGGAGGCAGGTTCTGCCGCGTCCTCAGCCGGTGCAGGGATGGGCGAGGAGGCCTCGGGGGCTAACTCCTCGTCAAACCGGATACCAATGGGGTCGCTTTGTTTATTCGCCATGCCTTTTGCCAATGCCGGAGTGTGTTTAAAACACCTTTCAATATATGCGATCTTAGCGGAATGTCTAAGGCCTAACCGTGGATTTTAAAAAAAATTTTTGGGTTTATCTGTGAAAGGCCTGAGTTGGGGTGAACTCCATCAATTCTGGGAACTAGGATATTGATTGATGAGCGCGACGGATCATAACTGTGATGATACATTCCCAAATCCGGGGACAAGCCCCGGTAGGAGCCATCGTTTTTACTCGCTATCCCGAGCCAGGGAAGACGAAAACCCGTCTGATTCCGGCTCTAGGGGCACGAGGGGCCGCTTGGTTACAGGAGAAGATGACTCGACATACTGTTGATCAGTTACGAGCCTGGCGGGAGAAATCCGGGGGCTGGTTACAAATTCGCTATGTGGGGGGATCGGCTCGACGGGTTCGGACTTGGTTGGGGGAGGATTTGCTGGTGAGGGAGCAGGGGCCTGGAGATTTGGGCGATCGCCTGCTACGAGCCTTCCAAGAGGGTTTTGCTCAGGGCGTAGACCGGTTGGTGGTGGTGGGGATTGATTGTCCAGAAATTGACGAGGCAACGATTGCACAGGGGTTACAGAGTTTGGAGGAAGCGGATCTAGTTCTGGGTCCGGCAACAGATGGCGGTTATTATTTAATTGGTTTGCGCGCGGTGCCGGTTGAGAGGTTCGAGCCGTTGTGTAAGGGAATTGATTGGGGGAGCGATCGGGTGTTGGGACAAACTTTAGCACGGAGTCAGGGGTTGGGGTTAACGGTGAGGCAGTTATCGCCGTTATCTGATGTGGATATTCCCGAGGAGTTGGGGGTTTGGGATCGGGCTAGATATCAGAGTCAGCCCCTGATTTCGGTGATTATTCCCGTTTTGAATGAGGCGGCGGAGATAGCTCAAACGCTGGAGCGAGTGCTGACGGGGCAGAATCTGGAGG
Organism: Sodalinema gerasimenkoae IPPAS B-353; assembly: GCF_009846485.1. Classification (GTDB taxonomy): domain Bacteria; phylum Cyanobacteriota; class Cyanobacteriia; order Cyanobacteriales; family Geitlerinemataceae; genus Sodalinema; species Sodalinema gerasimenkoae. Next base: position 3,135,508 of record NZ_ML776472.1, on the reverse strand, counting down.
TGATTGTGGTGGATGGGGGAAGTCAGGACAAGACTGTGGAAATTGTTCAAGGCTATGCCCGTCAGGGGGAGTCGTCAACGCCAGTCCGCTTGCTGTCTTCTCCTCCGGGCCGGGCCCTTCAGTTTAATGTGGGTCTTCAGGCGGCTCAGGGGGAGTCAGTTTTGTTGCTTCATGGGGACACTCGGGTTCCTCGGGGGTTCGATCTGGTGATTCGTGACCTGTTGAGGGATGAAGGGGTGGTGGCTGGGGCCTTTGAGTTGGCGGTGGCGAGTCGGGCCTGGCCCTTACGCTGGGTGGAGTGGGGAGTGCGTTGGCGATCGCGCCTGTTGGGGTTCCCCTATGGGGATCAAGGGTTATTTCTATCTCGTCAACGACTGTTGCAGTTGGGAGGAATTCCTGATTTACCCTTGATGGAGGATTTTGAACTAGTGCGCCGTTTACAACATTATGGAAAGATTGCGATCGCCCCTGTGGCTGTGGTCACTTCTGCGCGACGCTGGGATGGTTTAGGGGTGCTACGAGTCACATTGCTCAACCAATTGATTGTTTTAGGCTATTTACTAGGAATTTCCCCCAAACGACTGGCACAGTGGTATCGTCGCCGCCGGGGCTAGTGTTTTGGGGCGATCGATGATACTATGGGTCTTAGGACTTTAAGGGGTCGTCACAGCCCCCCCCAGAGTTGATGGCTGTGATAGGCGATATCTGGCTTCAGTCACTGACGTCGTCTCTACTACACGCGAATTTCTCAGTTCGCTCTTCGCATAACTCATCTGAAACGGCAGCCTACGGGTTGCTGTTTTTTTTGGGGTAGAAGTTGATGAAAACATCAATGTTGAGTAACAATGGCTGACCCTTAGATTAACTCAATACTCAACAAATCACGATGGGATAACGCAGAATTCGTCATGTTTTCCTGACAATTTGACCCATCTTATTAAGATGTAATCGAGGGACTTAGGGATGTTCAAAATGGTAAAAATATATTACAGTTCAACCAAACAAATCTTCTTGACCTAAAATCAATGTTAAATTGAGTGAGCACGGAAAAAATTACGTTTGATAGTATCCAAGGCTTATTTTTTTAACCAGTAGCCTCTGTCGGATAAGGTTAAACTATCATTGTAACGAGGAACTCTAGTTATGACGTCACAAGTTCCCTCAAATCATAATGCTTCATCATTTGGGGTTATACGTTCTCGATTTTTACTAATTTTTGGGGTCTGTACGATTGCTTTGACGGGCTATACTTTAGCTCTTCAACATAGTTCTGATCCGATTATTTGGTGGCAGCCTGATCAGCAGGTAATTGTTAAAGAATCTAGACCTTATCCAGGCAATTCGAAAAAGGTTGTTGTTGACCCACCTTTGCCAAATTCACCTGATAGACATCTAAAATGCTCTCCTAAAGCAGGGGTTATGATTGGAACCATAGTAACCCTCGGAATCACAGCTTTATTGATTCCCCCTCCTATCGCCTTTGCTGCGGGCAGTTCAGCAGCAGCTGGACTCTGCTGGCTGATTGACAAGGTCAATTAGAACCATCCCTAAATAGTATTAAAGAAAGACCCATGAATGACTCAGACAAAATATTGGGAATCCCCAAAAGTTTAGCAAAAATCATTGTAGGTTTAGCAGCTTTTTTACTGATTTCCAGCTTGCTATCTAATCAGATTTGCATTTTCTCGACTTGCACTCCACCGCCTGTAATTTTGACGCCAGAACTTGTGATTGGTGGGTCAGTAACACTAATTTTAATGAGTATGTTTCCAGTTGCTTTAGCCCCAGCCTTGTTGTCGGGTCTTGGCGTTTGGTTTGTGCTTCACAATCTAGGCTGGCTTCAAATGCTCTAATCCCATTCAAATTCCTTGCTTATTCTGGTATTCATCTCATGAAGACTGCTATCAAAATCCAGGGCTTGTCGAAAACCTATGTCATCAACAAGCAAAAACAAAAAGTCCTTGATCGTGTAAACCTCGATATTTTGCCTGGTGAATTTATATTACTTCGAGGTGACAATGGTTCCGGTAAAACAACGCTAGTTAACCTGATTTGCGGCTTGCAAGTTCCTGATGAGGGGTCAATTGAAATCTTTGGAAAATCTCCGAAAGACCCGAAAGCACATCTCAAATTGGGAACGATGCTACAACGAGCAAAACCCGTAGAAGGGTTGACAGTAAAAGAGACCATTCGTTTGTTTCAAAGCTATTATCCTCAGCCATTTGAGTTGGGAGAAACGATTGAGAGATCGCGCCTAACGGGGAAACAAAATGACTACGCGACCAGTCTCGCCGGGGGACAAGCTCAATCCCTTTATTTTGCCCTAGCTATTGTGGGAAATCCCGACATTCTGATTCTCGACGAGCCAACGAATAACTTGAGTGTCGAAGCACGAGCCAATTTTTGGAAACAAGTGCGGGAGTTTGACCGACAAGGAAAAACCATTTTAGCAATTAGTCACAGCGAACAGGATTGTGATGAGATTGCCGATTTGGTAACGCGGGAAGTGCGTCTTAACAACGAAAATGGAGACCTCAATATCCAAGAGTTTCCTCGCTATCAGGCGCTTCTCAACTATTGCACCGAATTGGAGGAAGTGGCGAAAGTTAACTCTGAGTCAAGTTCTGACGCTGAAACGTCGGCTACCTTTGAATCTGACCCCGGAAGCTTTAGTTTCAAAGCCTTTTGGGGTCAACTTTACGTGGAATTGCTACAAACATTTCGTAAGGTTGACACTATTGTCATTGGTCTGGGATTGGCGATTTTTGCGGGAGTCTCCATTGAACAGAATACCCCAGACCAGTTTCAATCCTTGGTAGCCGCTTCTCTGGCGGCGTTAGTGATTTTTGTCTGTGTGAGTCAGTTTGGGGTTAAGATTGCCTCAGAACGCGATCGCGGCTGGTTGAAGTTACTACGCATTACGCCTCTTTCCTTTACGACCTATGTTGCAGCCAAAGTCGGAAACTTCTTGGTGTTGGCCTCCCTGATGACAGGGTTAGCCTTTGTTAGCGGTTGGGGTACAAGTCAGTTTAGCGAAGCTAGTTCCTTTATCTGGGAACCTTGGATGTTTTACCTCAGCTTTATCCTAGTCCTAGGGGTGGTTCCCTTCGCGATTTTTAGCTTCACCCTAGGGTATCTCTTCAAAACTGAATCTCTCAGTTGGGCCGTTTTAGCGTTCCTCGCCATTATGGCCATTAGCTTTGGCTTGGATGTCTCCGGCTTCCTTCCTCAAGCCTGGATTCCAGATGTCATTCTTTTACTCCCCACCTATCACTATGGCCAACTGGTGGCCTGGATGGGAAAAATTGAACTAGAGAATGAACTAGGGACTATATTATTCCGCTTTGATGGCTACCATTGGATTCACATCCTCTGGCTGTTGTGGTGGACGGTTGTGGCGGGGATGTTGGCGCGCTGGGTGTACCGTCGCGAACAACTCTCGGGATAGGGGATGATTTTTGAGGGCGATCGGCTACAATTTTGGCATGGATTTACTGCGATCGCTCCCCCTCGGACTCTATCTGGAAAAACCCATCACCTGGCTACACCGCCTGGATGCGCGAGTCAAACTCGCCTGGTTGATGAGTTTCCTGCTAACCCCAGTTCTCGCTCACGAAGTTTGGCGGCTGGGGTTAGTAGTGTTGCTGATTCTGCTGACCCTAGCGGCTCGGATTCCCCTACGGGTTTGGCGACAACAGATGGGATGGTTGCTCTTCATCTGTAGCACAATTCTCATTGTCGGGTCTGTCACCCCCGATGGCCTTCCCAACACCCATCAACCCCGACTCCCCAAGGATGAACTCAACTTCCCTCAGCAAGAGATTACCCCGCCTCCCGAAGACTCTCGCAATCCTTGGTATAACCCCTTTGGCTGGGGAACGGGGGAAACTGAGAATGACACCTCAGCGGCCGAAGACACCGAGGAACTCCCTCAACCGACAGACTACCGCTATATTCTCCTAGACCAACCTCCCCTGAGGGTCACCCGTCAATCCCTCTCTCTCGCAATTCGCGTCAGTACCCTGCTGTTTACCCTTATCTACAGCACCAATCTCTATCTCCTCACCACCGCACCCGAAGCCATTACCGATGGTTTAGAAGACTTGATGCAACCCCTACGCCGCTTTGGCGTTCCCGTTACGGAAATTGCGCTCACCCTGACTCTGTCCTTGCGATTTCTCCCCCTAGTGTTGGAGGAAATCCAGAATTTAGGCCGTTCCGTGCAAACTCGGGCCATCAACTGGAAAAAACTCGGGTTTCGGGGAACCGCCAAGATTTGGCTCATTGTCGCCGAACGTCTCTTGCAAAATCTACTACTACGGGCCGAACAAATTTCGGCTGCTATGGAAGTGCGCGGCTTCACCAGTCCCAATCGCCATCGGGTCATTTGGCATGATGGACAGCTAAAATGGGTTGATACGGTGGCGATCGCCCTTTTGATTGGTTTCTGGGTGGTGCGCAGCCTCTGGGGTTGGGAAGCTTAACCGCTACAGGCCTACCAGAATATGTCAGAATGGACGATGCGCTATAAAAATGCACTGTAAAGACGAATTGAGCTAGGAGCTGTTTCCGTGGAGTCTCGCTACACCCCCGCATCCATCGAAGCCAAATGGCAAACAATCTGGGACGAACAAGGACTCAGCGTCACCCCGGATAACCCGAACCAAGCCAAGTTTTATGCACTCTCGATGTTTCCCTACCCTTCAGGGAATCTGCATATGGGTCATGTTCGTGTCTACACCATCGTCGATGTGATTGCGCGACAGAAACGGATGCAGGGGTATCGAGTCCTGAACCCCATGGGATGGGATGCGTTCGGACTTCCGGCGGAAAATGCGGCCATTCAGCGGGGAGTCCATCCCGCCAAATGGACGTACCAGAATATCGACCAGATGCGTCAGCAGCTTCAGAGTCTGGGGATTTCCTTTGATTGGGACAAGGAGGTGACCACCTGTTCCCCCGACTACTACAAATGGACGCAATGGATTTTTCTACAATTCCTCAACGCGGGACTGGCCTATCAGAAAGAGTCGGCGGTGAATTGGGACCCCGTTGACCAAACGGTTCTCGCCAACGAACAGGTGGATAATGAGGGTCGGTCTTGGCGTAGTGGCGCGAAGGTAGAACGGAAACTGCTCAAACAGTGGTTTCTCAAGATTACCGACTATGCCGATGCACTGTTAGCCGATTTAGATAGTTTGTCTGGTTGGAGCGATCGCGTCAAGTTGATGCAGCAAAACTGGATTGGTAAATCCACCGGCGCCTATCTGGAATTTCCCATCCTGGATGACCAGAAACACCCCAGCGACGACAAAATTGGTGTCTTCACCACTCGTCCCGATACCGCCTATGGCGTAACCTACGTGGTTTTGGCCCCAGAACATCCCCTCACTCTACAGGTGACGACCCCCGACCGTCGCCAAGCCGTCGAGGCCTTTATCGAAGAGGTCAGCCAACAAAGTGAAATCGACCGAACCGCCGAGGACAAACCCAAACGGGGGATTCCCACGGGAGGAACGGCTATTAATCCCTTCACCGGCGAAGAAATCCCGATTTTGATTGCCGATTACGTTCTCTATGAATATGGAACCGGTGCGGTGATGGGAGTTCCAGCCCATGATACAAGGGATTTCAAATTCGCCAGGGAGAACAATCTGCCAATTAAAGTGGTGATTGTCCCCGACGATGCCGATAACGCGGATATGGAGTTAAGCGAGGCCTACACGGACTCTGGGGTGATGGTGAACTCAGGACGATTTGATGGAAACGCCTCGGAGAAAGGGAAACAAGCAATTATCAACCATGCTGAAGAGCAAGGATTTGGCAAAGCGCGGATTCAATATCGGCTGCGGGATTGGCTGATTTCCCGTCAACGCTATTGGGGTGCGCCGATTCCCGTGGTTCACTGTCCTAACTGTGGCGCGGTTCCGGTTCCTGAAGACCAACTCCCGGTTCAACTTCCCGAAACTGTGGACTTTAGCGGGAAGGGACTCTCTCCTTTGGCGCAGTTAGAGGATTGGGTGAATGTTCCCTGTCCCACCTGTGGAACCCCGGCTAAGCGGGAAACGGACACGATGGATACGTTTATTGATTCCTCTTGGTATTTCTTGCGCTATCCCGACGCGCAAAATGAGGCGGCGGCCTTTGATGTGGAGACGGTGAACGATTGGCTTCCCGTAGACCAATATGTGGGAGGGATTGAACATGCCATTCTCCACCTTCTCTATTCTCGCTTCTTTACCAAGTTTTTGCGCGATCGCCTCAATCTCAACTTTAACGAACCCTTCCAACGGCTGTTAACTCAGGGAATGGTTCAGGGATTGACCTACAAAAACCCCAAAACCGGGAAATATGTCCCCGCCGCGACTATCCCCGATTTAAACCATCCCACAGACCCGGAAACGGGGGAACCGTTGGAGGCTTTTTACGAGAAAATGTCCAAATCCAAGCTAAATGGGGTTGACCCCTTGCAAGTCTTGGAGAAATACGGCGCGGACACGGCGCGGATGTTTATCCTCTTCAAAGCGCCACCGGAGAAGGATTTGGAATGGGATGATGCGGATGTGGAGGGACAATATCGCTTCCTCAACCGCGTCTGGCGACTGGTGACGGAGTTTGCGGGCCAGAATCTCCCCCGTCAACCTCTCGATACGGCCAATCTCTCCAAAGGGGAGAAGGATTTACGCCGGGCCATCCATACGGCGATTAAGGAAGTCAGTGAAGATTTACGGGATGAGTATCAGTTTAATACGGCGGTTTCCGAGTTGATGAAACTCAGCAACGCCTTAAATGATGCAAACTGTCAGGACTCTCCGGTGTATCGGGAGGGGGTTGAGACGTTGGTGAAACTCATGGCCCCGTTTGCGCCGCATATTACGGAGGAATTGTGGCAGATGTTGGGATATTCCGACTCGGTTCACCAGCAAGGCTGGTGTGAGTTGGATGAGACGGCGTTGGTGTTGGATGAGATTACTCTGGTGATTCAGGTGAATGGGAAGGTTCGCGGGAATCTCCAGGTTCCGGCCGATGCGGATAAGGCGACGTTGGAACAGTTAGCGCGAGAGTCGGAGGCGGCCCAGCGTTATCTTGTGGATAAGGAAGTGAAGAAGGTGATTGTGGTTCCCAAGCGGTTGGTTAATTTTGTGGTTCCCAAGTAAGGGGGAAACGGCTGCGCGGGATTTAAGGATAGGCTCGAATACCAGTCGGGTCTATTCTAGGATTGAGGGGATGTTAGTTTCGATTTCAGGGAGTTGATACTCTTTGAGAAAGTGAACATGATCGAGTACCTTGAAAAGGCAGTATCTGCCTGGTTCGTTGGATTTTTTCCTGCTACGGAAATATATGTCGCTGTCCCCTTGGCAATTGCGCTCGGTTTGGATTCTGTTTCTTCTGTTTTCTGGCCATTGTTGGGCAACTTTTCACCAGTATTGCTCATAGAATTCCTGTACGAACAATTGCTTCGTATTCCTCGGCTGCGTAGCTGGTTTAAGCGTCTGCGATCTGAGCGAGTCATCCGGTATCTCAATCGGTGGGGAGGCTGGTTCGTGTTTGTCATGACACCTTGGACTGGGGTCTGGGCGATGGCTATCACGCTTAAATTTTTGGGAATGAGACGTCGGCGGATTCTGATCACTACGTTTATCAGTATCTTTATATATGCGGTTGCACTCGCGACATTAATCAGGTTTGGAGTGGACTGGGTTAGCTGATATACTATCATCAAATGACTGGTGTGCAATGATGCGGTACGCAGCCACTAAGTCAGTCGGCGATCGAGCAATTTCATCAATGCGAAAAGACTCTGTTTGCTGCTCCAACCACCTCTAAGTCCCAGATTCTTGGTAGTACTCAAGAGGTAATGATGCGTTGTAGTGGTGAATAAAATTTCCTTAAAGGGTGACAAGGAGTCCATAAGACACTCGGTTTCCCAAAGGTTTAGTGGACACCCGGCGTTATTAGGGGTCGAGAGTAGTCTCACGACTACCCCCTCCCATTCAGAACCGTGCATGAGACTTTCACCTCACACGGCTCCTAGCTTGCTATCCCTTGTCATGGGTGCTGCTACCGTCGAAACGGGTTTTAACATCGTGGCAATGGCGATGTAACAGTTGTAGGTTGGAGTAAGTATCCGAACCTCCTCTGGATTTAGGCTGAATATGGTCGATTTCAACCAAGTCCTCACTGGTGAAGTGTTGTCCACAGTGATTACATCGTCCTTTTTGACGCTTGATGAGTTTTGAGATTTTGGTAGGGATACCGCCAAACCCGTTACTCATACGTTTAGACCAATAAGCCCAGTCCCCGTTAAAGGGAGAGGTGTTTCCTCCTCTGATTTTGACATGTCGTACGATGGGGGTTTCGGTGTGCTTAGTGAGTCGAAGACCCTTTTTGGCTTTGAACGTCCATTTACTGTTGACTCCAGGACGAAAGTAGTTCTGGAGTTTCCCATAGGACGCTCGACCACATCGTGAAACCGTCCAAGCCCTCAGTGCCATCCAAATCATATGGTCGAGTTTAGAGAAGGTCTCTTTGGAAACTACCGTAGAGTAGTACCGACTCCATCCTCTAATGATTGGATTAAGCTTCTGGATCAGAACTGCTTGTGGTGCAGTTTTATGTTGTTTGATGACCTCTTTACAAGCGTCATAATGACGTTTGATAGCTTTTGGGGCAGGCTTAATATTTATCTGGTAGGGTTTAACGCCACCGGGACCCGTTTTGATTCCCTTATGGATACTCACCGGGTAATGCCGGATGTTAAATCCTAGGAAGTCAAATCCCGGTTCCTCCCCATTCCATTCCGACAAGGTGTTACATAACCTTGTCTTTTCCGGTTTGAGTTGGAGACCGACGGGTTTAAGCCATTCCTTGAGCAGTTGTTGGGCTTCTAGGATGACTTCCGGGCGGTTAGCCAGAACCACAAAGTCATCGGCATATCGAATGATTTTCGGGCGGTAATAGCGATTTAGTTTTCCGTCAATTGTCCTTGAGTTAGGGAAGCTATTGACAACCGAATCAATCATTCCCTGTAAAGCAATGTTGGCAAGGAGCGGACTGATGACCCCACCTTGTGGAGTTCCTGCCTCTGTTGCCTTGAATTCGCCACTGTCCATAACGCCGGCTTTAAGCCATTGTTTAATACTCCGTTTGTACCGAGAGGGACAGTCTAGTTTGGACAGAAGGTAATCATGGTTAATTTGGTCAAAACATGTGGCAATGTCTGCATCGAGAACGTATTGCGGTTTATACCGACTTTTATTCCAGATGGCTCCAATCGCATCATGTGCCGACCGTCCGGGTCGGAAACCGTAGGAATCCGCTTCAAACAGAGCCTCCCAGTACGGCTCTAGCCCCAGCTTAACCAAGGCTTGTAAGGCGCGGTCGTGCAAGGTTGGGATACCGAGTGGGCGTTTTTCATCCCGCCCGGGTTTGGGAATCCATACACGTCGCAAGCTTTTAGCTTTGCCTGGGTGACGCAGTTGGTCAGCCAAGCGAAACCGGTCTTTGGCGTTTAGGGATTTCACTCCGTCAACTCCTGCGGTTTTCTTACCTTGGTTATCCTGACTTACCTGACGTACCGCCAGCAGCCTAGCGTAGTAGGACTTATTGAGTAAACGTTGCCAGCGTCGCGCTTTCGCTTTATTGCCACGACTTGTAGCTTGATAAATAGCCTTTTGCAGCTTCGCGACTTTCCTCTGGATTTTACCCCAGGGAAGATTTCGCCATTCGTTGTTCTTAGTCTCGGGGTTGAACCCTTTACTAGCTATCGACATTTTCACCGCTACTAAACTCCTTATCTTTTAACAAGCCGTAAGCTGTTAGCTGATCCACATCCGTTATAGATGGGCATTGGCTTCGGCTTACATCTGCTCCCCATAGCCCTTGCGCTTAGACTTATTACTTGACCGGGTATCGACCTGATGACCGGTCAGGGTCTATGGGGTTACTTCGTTCCATCTCGATGGGTTATATCCCGTTAGGTTCACTCTATCCCCAGGGGTACTTTTGAGAATCAGTTGTAGGTAACTTCAAGAAATTCCTACCTTTCCCCTTGTCCTTTTTGGACGCAGCCTGTCAACTGAGTTTGGCTACTCTCGTGTAACTAGGGTTCAAGCAAGTGTTCAGCCGTGGCTTAACCATGTGGATTTGCCGGTGGTCATGCTTTTGGATGTCAGTTCATCCTCAATGCCTTGCCAAGCCCGCTTCAGTCCTAGGGTTGTCATTTCTAAAACTGGGGCTGCCATTAGGCGTAGGACGAGGGTGTGGTGTCACATTCTCTGATTCTGTCCTTTCCAACCTTGGAGTCAGTGTGTTTCACCTGATTCCGTCGGTACATTGAGATAGTTATCAGGGCAGATTGGCTGGGTAGCCTTTTCTGTATCCCTGACTAGGCATACGTTTTGGGTGTTTTAACCCTATCTTTCGCCTAAACGAGTCGCACTCCAAAAACACCGAGTGTCTGACCTCAACAATTAGGCAGTCAAATTAGCCAACCACCCTTGCAAATCCGAAACATCAGAAAAGTCCAACAACGCCTCAGCCAACCCTTCCAACTCCTCCGAAGACAGGCCTCGAACTCGTTGCACTAAAGACTCATCCAGAGTTCCCACTCGACGAGTCAGTTGTCGTAACACCAGTTCCAACTGACCGTCAACTCGTCCCTCGCGAAACAGCTCTTGAGCCAACGGAGATTCACGTAAAACAGCCATATCCCACCTCATAATCTGTTGTACTACCGGCAACTCTAACACAAACGTCGAAAAAAACGAGAGCAACGACTCCAACTGAGACAACTCCTCATCCGCCCGCAATTCCCGCAACGCTCGACGAACCACTTGTTCCTCGCCACCGCCCTTTAAAATCGGCACAAACGGCAACAAACTACGGATATTTTGCTCAAAAACTAGATTGACATCCACTTCCCATAAGTTGATAACCCGATACTCTTGCAAAGCCCGAATCTCATTAAATTCTGACTCATAACAACTAGGGATTTGCGGGTCTTTCACATGGGGCAGAATGTTGATTAACACCGGATACACCGGCAACTCATACTTTTCTCCCGCCAACGCGGTATAGGCCCGAACCCGAAGTGGCATTTTCCGATGATACCGTAACTGAAGTTCAACTAAGAGCAAGAACAGTCCCAATTCTGGGGTACTCACCTTCATGAGACTGTCATTTTCTCGCCCTACCCATTGCAGATTCGAGTCGAGCAATTCTTCCACTTTAATGTTGGGACAATTAGTTAACCAGCTTGCCCAACTTTCTGGGACAAGACTCACTAATTTCTTACTGCCAATATCTGATTTCTTTTCAGCCATAATAACTCCATATTACTACTATATAGCAAGTGAAGGTTCGCTTAGGACAATCTTTGCCGGAAAAGGGCAACCACAAGGGATTGCCCCTACGTAGGACAATCTTTGCCGGAAAAGGGCAACCACAAGGGACACTGGTGTCAAGTTAAGGAAATCGTGGAAAAGTCAAGAAAGTGTAAACAACCCGAGACCAAGGGAAAAATGCTTATAGGCTAAGGACTAGCTAGCCAGGACAAAAGATGCCTAAGAAGACCTATCACAAACCGGGAAACCCGGACTTCAGACGACATCGCTCAGTGCCCGGACCAGTGAATCGGACGATTGAGCAGCGCTTGTTCGAGATGTTAAGTCCGGGAACGTTTGCCTCCCTCAAAAGCGTAAGCAACAAAGGACGACGGTTACGAGAGCGAACTCTAACCCTGCCGGTGATGACAGCGATTGTCCTGAGCCTAGTTTACCGGCAAATGACAGGGCTAAGTGAAGTGCTGCGAACCCTAGAACAGGAGGGACTGTTTTGGGTGAAAGCTCAACGCATCAGTAAACAGGCTCTATCCCAAAGATTACAAAGCCTGCCGGCCCATCTGTTTGCCAGTTTGCTCGAGCAGGTCATTGAGCGCTTGAACCAATCCTCAGCGCCCGGGGAAGTCTCGCCATTCTGGAGACCGGTGCGGTCTAAGTTCCCAGCCATTTGGCTAGCTGACGGGTCAACCCTCGAAGCCTTAAAAAAGAAACTGCATCGTCATCGCGGCAAAAAAGCCACCTCCCCCTTGGCCGGCAAGATGATGATGATGGTCGATGCCTTCAACCATCGCCCCCAGGCGGCCTGGTACAGTCCTGAAGCCCAATCCAATGATAAGCTTTGGACTGACTCATTGCTCGAACGTCTGCCAAAGGGCGGTTTAATGGTGTTTGACCTGGGATTCTTTAAGTTTCCTTGGTTTGATGCCTTTAGCGATTCGGGCAAGTTCTTTGTGACTCGCTTGCGGGAGAAAACCGCTTACAAGAATCTCAAGGTACTCGGTCAAAACCGTTACGTTCGTGACGAACTGATAGATTTAGGGCAATACCGCTCTAATCCTTGTCACCATCCCGTGCGTCTGGTGTCCGTCTCTTGGGAGGGAACCATCTACCGCTATTTGACCAATGTCACTGACCCCGAGGTCTTGTCCGCCCGCTACGTTAGCGAGCTTTATCGCCAACGCTGGCGCATTGAGGAGGCCTTTCTCGTGACCAAACGCTTGTTAGGTTTGGCTTACCTCTGGGTCGGTGGCTCCAATGGCATTGAAATCCAGATTTATGCCACCTGGATTTTCTATGCGGTGCTTACCGACGTCTGTTCCCAGGTCTCTGAGGCTTTACATGAACCCATTGACCGCATTTCTCAGGAAATGGTTTTCCGCAGTCTTTACTTTTTCAGTCGCGCCCGGGAACAGGGCCGTGTTGAGGATGATGAACTCATTCCTTTTCTGGTTCAATATGCCCAGTCCTTCGGACTGGTTAAAGCTAGGCGTAAGCGCCAACGAAAGAAAGATGCTATCTCCCGTCAGGTCTGGTCTCACCCCTTAACTTGACACCAGTGCCACAAGGGATTGCCCCTACGTAGGACAATCTTTGCCGGAAAAGGGCAACCACAAGGGATTGCCCCTACGTAGTTTCAGTCCTATCCATCCCTGCGATTGCTATAGCAATCGCAGGGATGGATAGGACTGCTCTTTAGGTAGAGACCTCCCCACCTACTGCCTACTGCCTACTGCCTACTGCCTACTGCCTTCTTTTCCCCAATTTTTTGTCCTATTCAGACCAATTTTCGCCATAATAATATAGCCTGATTTTGGCAACTAACTCGTCCCCAAGGTGACTAACGGCGACGGCTAGGCGGGGGAGTCTGGCGACGATTGCCCCGTCCAAGTTGTTGGCTGACCTCTTTAAACGCCTCCCGTTGTAACCAAGGATAATCACTCACCCAAATTTGACGATTGGGAATATATAAATCCGAGAGTTTGGCAATGCGGCGTAAATCAGGGTCTTCAGAGAGGACTAACAGGTGGACCGTTTGTCCCGCCGAAATAAATTGATGTTGACGGCGTAGGGGAACTTGTACTTTGGCCAAAAAGCCTCGCTCATCGCCAAGTTCTAAGTTCAAACGACGTTCACGATTCTCGACTAAGACGAGTTCCCCTTTGGCGTTGGCGGTTTCTTCGGTGCCAATGACTTCTTCGGTGACATAGACATCGAGAATTTCCCCCTGCCAAAAGCCACTGTAAGGATAACGTCGATATTTAGCGTTGCGGAAACTGGCTTTGGCAACCGGGTTCCAGAGCCAATAGAGGCCGGCAAAAATTCCCAAAAATAGACTTAAGCCCTGACTATGGAGCGTCAGGCTGAGGATCCAGACGAGGAAAATCCCCAATAGCGAGAAGAGGATTTGCTTGACTAAGTTCTGCCAATTGCCCCAATAATAAGCGTATTGGGAGGCAGTGGCGGTGAGGGGAATTAGGGTTTCAAACCGTTCTCGGGTAATGGGGATCAACATGGTGAGTAGGGGGAAAGTCAGCGGTTAACGAGCGTCGGCTTGCAGTTCTCCGGTGCGGACTCGTAGGGAAAGGGTACGATCGCCACGAATCACTTGCAACCCTAACACTTGGCCAACCCGACTATTTTCCACCATTCGTTGCAGGCTTTCGGCATCACTGACGGGTTCTCCATCGATTTGGGTAATCACATCTCCCCGTCGTAGGCCGGCTTCTTCGGCGGGACTGGCGGCTAAGACGCGCATGACAAGGACACCGTCTCGTTCCGGCAGATTGAAGTCACCATTGGGATCTCGGTTGTTCTCCCGGGCAATCTCCGGGGTGAGGCCGACCATTTGGATGCCGATGAAGGGATGGGCAATGCTTTCTCCTCGGGCCAGGCGATCGCTGACGGCTTTGACGGTGTTGATGGGAATGGCAAAGCCAATGCCGTTGGCGTCGGCCCGAATGGCGGTGTTGACGCCAATCACTTCGCCGCGATCGTTGAGGAGGGGACCGCCGGAATTGCCAGGATTGATGGCGGCGTCAGTTTGGATAAAGTCGAGACGTTTATCGGGAATCCCCACTTGAGCACTAGAACGATTGAGGGTGCTGACAATCCCCAGGGTGACCGTGTTATCGAGTCCGAGGGGATTACCGACGGCGATCGCCCAATCCCCCACTTGCACCCGCTCACTATCTCCAAGGGGAGCAACGGGAAGCTCGCTACCATTGGTATCGACTTTGATGACGGCTAAGTCGGTGACGGTATCAACTCCGGTAACACGGCCTTCAAAATCTCGACCATCTTTAAGGCGGACGGTGACGCGATCGGCCCGGTTGACGACGTGAGCGTTGGTGAGGATGGTTCCGCTGCTATCGACGATGAATCCAGACCCTTGTCCCCGCTGAAGTTGTTGGCGAGGGCCAGGATTGGGGAACATATCGCCGCCAAAAAACCGTTCAAAGAAAGGATCGTTAAAGAAGGGATCTAAGTTACGGGTGACGACGCGCTCGGTATCAATGCGAACCACCGAGGGCCCCACCCGATTGACGGCGACCGTCACGAAGCTACCCCCATTGGGGGAGGGGGTGGGGAGGGATTGGCCGAGTTGAGGGGAACCAGAACCCGTCAGGGCGATCGCCGCTGGTGTGAGGCCCAGCAACATCCCGAAAAGTATGACTAGACTGAGGAGTTGAACCGTCCGGCGTTGGATGGACTGTGGTGCTAAAAGGTGTCCCATAGGAGTTCACGTCAAGAGTCGCCTAAACATTTGGATTACAAGCTGGATTACAACTAAGCCTTAGGGGCTGTTTCCCCACAGGCGAACCCCCCTCGGGGGCAATGATCGCGAAGGGCTATCCAGACTCTTTTTCTCTCCTATTCTGACAGTTTTTCTGGATAATTGGCGGCTGGTTTGAGCAAGACTCGGGTACGGATTTCCCCGTCAAACCGGGCTGAAATCTGTCAAACTGAAGGGAGAAATAGCGATCGCCATGGTTGCTGTAAAACCTGTTGGTGTTGTGAGGCAGAGTTCGTGTGATGAAATATAGGCAAGGTCGCGCCGCTGGGCTGTTGAGAATGATGGCAGCAGTGGCGATGGGACTGCTTACCCTAGGAGGAGTCCTATTGAGTCCTCTGAGTTCTGAGTCTAGGGCTGAGGATGGGAATCAGAACCTAGAAGAAATTGAGGAGAGTGAGGAAATTGAGGATCTCGCGGATATTGAGCCAACGATTCCAGACAGTTGGCAGGATCTAGAACATGCTGAGTTAGGGTTTACCGTAAATTTACCCCCAGGCTCCCTGCGGGAAAGCATACAACCCCTTGAAACCAGTTTGGGGACGTTGGAGCTATACATGATCGGGCTGGAGAACAATGAACAGGTCTATGGGGTGATTGTGGCTGACTTTCCGGAGTTTTTCGAGGTGATTCCTCGGGAGACTCGCTTTGATGGCGCAGTTGCTGGGGTTTTAACCAATGTACGTCGGCGATTGGTTCAGGATCGTCAGGTGGCTTTGTCGGGAAATCCGGGACGCATTCTCTTGTATGAGGGCGAGGATGGTTTTGTGTATCAACATCATATCTATTGGGTGGGAACTCGTCTCTATCAGACGATCGCAGCGGTTCCCGCTCGACTGCCTCAACGACAACGGGCAGAGTTTTTTGAGGCCGCTCGACCCTTTTTTCACTCGTTTTCTTTGACAGATTGAAATAAATATGCTAGCGAATTTAAAACATTGGACGCTTCATGACGCAACGCGGTTAAACTATCCCCAGGGAGAGAGGACAGAAGCACAATCGCCCAAAGAGTGCGATCGCCTTGGGAGGGTTCCCTCTACCTATCAGAGGATTGCCGACCCCTTCATATTTTGTTACAAAGAGGGTAGTTGCCTCTAGGACATGCGGACACGCATTGCTTGATATGTTTGGGAGTTTGATCGGAAATCCAACAGCGCCAGGTACGGATTGGGGCGAACAGATGCTCAATACCGTAGCCAGTCGCTCTATTGCCCAGCTTTTCAGCCAAAGCGAGTCCGTAGACGTACAGATTCGCTGCTCGCCGTCGAGTAAACTGCTGCAAGGGAGTATTGATAGCTTTAAGATGGACGGCCGAGGTCTGGTCATTCGCCGCCGTTTTCCGGTGAAGGAGATGTCGTTTGAGACCGATCGCGTCTCGATCGATTTTAGTTCCGTCTTGAGTGGCAGTTTAAGCCTGAAACAGCCCACCCAGGCGATCGCCCAGGTGGTTCTGACGGAAGCGGGAATTAATCAGGCCTTTGAGGCGGATTTAGTCACGCAACGACTTGAACATTTGGAATTACCGGGTTTAGAGTCTCTGACGGAGGGAAAACCGGTCTCGTTTACTCAGGTACGGGTGCAGCTTAAACCGGGTAATCGGATTCAGTTAGTAGCCATGGCCAAAATCGGCGATCGCCCAGAGATCCCAATTGTCTTGGAAACGACTGTGGAAATTGAACGCCGTCGTCGGATTCAGTTCACGAACCCTGAATTTGTAGATGAGTCCGTTCCCGAAGAGGTACGCCCGGAGAGTCAACAACTCAGTCAGGCCCTCCTCGATGCCCTCAATGGGATGGTGGATTTAGATCGCTTCAACCTCGATGGGGTCAAACTACGCCTCAATCGCCTGGAGACTCGCCAAGATACCCTGACCTTTAATGGTTATGCGGAAATTAGTCATTTTCCGAAGCATGGGTAGGGGAAGGCAAAAGGCAAAAGGCAAAAGGCAAAAGGCAGGGCGTGCGGCAAGTGTGCGCCCTCTCCTCTTCCTCTGTGTCCTCTGTGCCTCTGTGGTTCTCTTGCCTCCTGCCTCCCGCCATAGGAATCCAACCTAAATCAGGTCGATGAGGGCTTCGATGAGGGTTTGGTTTTGTTCGTCGGTTCCGACAGTGATGCGAAGTTGCTTCTCTAAGCCGGAGTGGTTGAAGTAACGAACCAGAATCCCTCGGGCTTTGAGGGCTAGATAAATGTCTTCGGCATTCTCTCGGGGAGGGGTGACGAGGAGGAAATTGGTTTGGGAGGGGGGAACCTTAAAGCCGAGTTTCTGTAACTCCTGGCTAAGATGCTGGCGGGAGAGTTTGACTCGTTCGGCACATTGGTTTTTATAGTCCTGATCCATCATGGCGGCTGCCCCCATCGCGGCGGCGATCGCATCGATGTTATAACTGTCTTTGACTTTGAACAGGCCACTCAAGAGTCCCGGTTGGGCGATGCCAAAGCCGAGTCGTAAGCCAGCTAGGGAGTAGCCTTTGGAGAGGGTTCGTGTCACGATGACGTTCTCGAACTCACTCACGAGAGGCAGGGCCGTGTCATCGGCGAAGTCCACATAGGCTTCATCGACCACTAACACCCCGGAGAGTCCCTGGGCCAGGCGACGCAGGTCATCGTTGCTGACAAGATGACCAGAGGGACTGTTGGGGGAGGCGATGAAGGTGACGGACCCCTGGGCCTCTAGGAGGGCATCGAGGGGGAGTTGATAGTTCTGTCCATAGGGAACTTCGAGGACGGTGGCCGGTTGGATGGCGGCGAGGGTTTTGTAGAGAACGTAGGTGGGGGTAGGATAGACCACTCGGCGAGAGTCGGCCTCGGCACAGGCCCGAATGAGGAGGTTGAGGATTTCATCACTACCATTGCCTACGATAATCCAGTCTAGGGGAACCTCTAGCACGTCGGCGATCGCCTCGCGAAAGGCGTTGGCGTAAGGATGGGGATAGCGTCGCAGCAACTCCCCGTCAAAGTTCCGCAACACCGCCATGGCGTTTGGAGAGGGGGGATAGGGGTTTTCGTTGGTGTTGAGTTTGAGGATGCGGGTTCCGGGTTTGGGCTGTTCCCCAGGGATATACCCCTGCATGGCATCCACGGCGGGGCGAAAGTAGCTGCTCATCAATGGTGATATGGAAGTGATCGCGATCGCCCCTATTTTATCAAGGGTCGGGTCTTGTGGTGGAGGATGCCCCGGGAATCGTTAATCCTGAACAGTGAATGGCCCAGATGTGAGGCTTAATTGTGGGAACTTGTTAGTCTGAGAATGTTGGAATTGGGGATGTTGGGGATGCGAAAGATGAAGGCGTTTGTTTGGGGGGCGATCGTGGCGATCGCTGGGGGGTTAATTGGGGTCGGTGGGGCGGAGTTTCGGATTCCGGTATTGGTGAATGTGTTTCACTATCGCCCTTTGCCGACGGTCA
This sequence comes from Sodalinema gerasimenkoae IPPAS B-353, assembly GCF_009846485.1. Classification (GTDB taxonomy): domain Bacteria; phylum Cyanobacteriota; class Cyanobacteriia; order Cyanobacteriales; family Geitlerinemataceae; genus Sodalinema; species Sodalinema gerasimenkoae. Next base: position 3,116,972 of record NZ_ML776472.1, on the reverse strand, counting down.
TCATCAATCTCATGATTAGTTTAGTGACGGTGACCTTTTCTCTAGTCTTTCGCAGTGGAGTGATTGGTCTAGAGATGGTTATCGCCCATGGGGGGATTATCCTAAACTTGCTTTGTGGCTCGTTGTTGGGGTCTTATCTTGGAGTTCGCTATGCGACGGCAATCAATGAACAGGTATTACGTCAAATTATTGTGATATTTTTAATTGTTTTAAGTTTTATTCTTCTGGGCCACAACGTTATTTTGGGAATGGTGGGATGGGATATTCCTTGGGGGCTTCAGGTGGCGATCGGGGTTCTGGCGGGATTAGTGATTGGTCTGTTTAGTAGTCTCTTGGGGGTGGCTGGGGGGGAACTCCTGATTCCGACGATTACCCTAGTGTTTGGGGTGGATATTCGCTTGGCGGGGAGTTTAAGTCTGGTGATTAGCCTCTTTACGATTCTTATGGGATTAGGGAAATATCGAAGCCAAGGGGCTTTTAGTCGGATTACGAACCAGAAGCAGTTTATCTTTTATATGGCGTTTGGCTCGGCGCTGGGAGCAGGGATTGGGAGCTATTTGTTGCAGTATGTCACCAGTGATTGGATTTACATCATTTTGGGTTTATTGTTGTTAGGGTCTGCCTTGAAATTGAGTCAGCATACTGACCCTTAAATCATGCTAATCATGGGTCTTCAGGATATATGGTGTGATTTGTTGCATGGTATACCAAATTGTAGGGGCGAACGGCCGTTCGCCCTACGGCAAGGGATATAATCTGCCATAATTTATCCTTATCACCCTGAACCCAGAAGACCCCTAATCACGTCCAAGTCTCGGGCAAGGGAAAACTATCATATTTGCGATATTCATAAGCACCCATGAGTGCGCCCCAGAGTCCTTGACCGCTGTCTGGATCGACGCCGCGATCGCGACTGTAGAGACAGTTTGGGGTGATATCAAAACCGAGTTCTACTTGACGAGTTTTCCCTTGATACTCGAAGCAACATTTTGCCCCCTGGGGCGGATTGGCGATAAAGCGATCGCCCTCTTGGCGAATCTGCAAACAACAGCCCGGAAGTTCGAGAACATCCTCAGAGGTTAGACCCTGGAGGCGTTGAGGGTCTCGGGCGGCCCCGGCGATCGCCTCGGGATGACGGAAGGCCCGATACATCACTTGGAGGGGCGCTCCTTCGGGGTGGGAGAGCAGCATCAATCGTTGTCGATAGGGCTGTTCTAGCTTCAGGAGGGGGGCTTGTTCGACAAAAATGGCATAATTGCCATCAATCTGTTGGGAGAGGGGATATTGCCAAACACGAGTGGGAACAAACCAGGTTGGGTTATCCTGGGCTTGCTGGTGATTATCAAAGACTCCGACTAAGGCTTGTGCCAAGGGTTTCAAGAGAGAGGAGGATGACATAAGCAGGATGAGAACAAGGCAAACGTAAACTAAGAATTGACAAAATCCAATCAGGGATGAGAAGATGCGATAAACAAATATTTTGTCTTAAGAAATTTCAAAGAATAACTGACCCAAAACACAAAAAATAATTTAACTCATAGCCTTCAAAAAACTCAAACATTATCAATTATTCATTGTGTATCAGTCATGAAACCTTACCAAACGATACCGATTCGGGAGTGCGGTGAACGCCTGGTTCCGATTCCCGATGGATTATTTTCCCTGGAATCGCCCCATCCCTATCGGGAATTGGGGGCCCCTTACGGCGATCGCAGTCCTTTCTGTTTACGGGAGAGTGTCTTGGAACGGCTGTTTAACGCCCAGGAAATTCTCCAAAGCACTCATCCAGGTTGGCGACTGCGGATTTTTGATGCCTTTCGTCCGGTAGACGTACAACAGTTTATGGTGGATCAGACCTTTACTGATTTGCTAGAAGCGCGAGGTCTAAAACCCCGTCGCCTTTCAGAGGAACAACGGCAAGAGATTTGGGCGGAGGTTTATGAGTTTTGGGCGGTTCCCAGTCAAGATCCCCAAGATCCGCCCCCCCATGCCACAGGAGGGGCCGTGGATATCACCTTAGTCAATCCCACCAACCAGGTGGTGAACATGGGATCGCCCATTGACGAGATTTCCCCGCGATCGCATCCCAACTATTTTGCCGAAGCGCAAACCGACATCGAACGAGACTATCATGCTCACCGAGACCTGCTGGCCCGGGTGATGGCGGAGGCGGGGTTTGCCCAACATCCTCAGGAATGGTGGCATTTCTGCTACGGCGAGCGGATGTGGGCCTGGGCGACAGGGCAGGAGGCGGCGATTTATGGCTTACCGGAGGGGAATTAAGCCGAATGCAGCCTATTTCGCGGCGGAACGGGCCTGTTTGACCATAGCAATTAGGGTCTGATGGGCATCTTCGGAATCTTGGAGTTGGTGATCAAAGGGGATACGCAGGCTAATGCGATCGCCGTTAGCCTGGACGCTTAAGTCCATCCCCTCGGGGTCAATGGCCACCATTTCAGCGGCTTCGGCATCCCGGCGATCGCCGTAGACTTGGGCATAGGTGAGGACAGCGTTGGCGTGATCGTCGTTCATGTGTTTGCAGATGCGATCGCTAACGGCGGGGGTAATCGGGTCACTCATGACAAGATGTTTAGAATTGATGGACATTGTCTCTCTAGCTTAAATGGGATTTTCCACTCCAGACAAGGAATCTCCCCCCATCGTGAGGAATCTGGGGGATGGCGGGCGGCCCCCGGCCTGGCGCGTTGTCCTCATTTTGTTGTTGGGGGTGTTGGCAGTGTCCACGGCGGCGATTTGGGTGCGTTTAGCCTTGGGATTGGTGGGGGGAGAGGGGGGATTGGCGTTCACCTTGGTCATGGCGGCCTCGCGGCTAACGGTGGCGGCGTTGCTTCTGTCGGGAAACTGGCGTCGGATTCCCCGTCAGGTGACTGGACGACAATTTTGGGGGGCAGCGTTGTCGGGGCTGTTTCTGGCCTTGCACTTCGCCGCCTGGATTAGTTCTCTGTCTTATACCTCCATTGCCGCCTCGACAACGTTGGTGACCACAACTCCTTTGTGGGTGGCCCTGTTGTCTTGGCTATTTTTGAGGGAACCGGTCTCCGGGGGGACTTGGCTGGGGATGGCGATCGCCCTGGGGGGAGGAGGCTTGATTGCCTCGGGAGAGATGGGGAGTGCCGTTTCGGGGGGTCAGCCTCTGTTAGGCAATGGGTTGGCGTTGCTGGGGGCTTGGATTGTCAGCCTACATCTGCTGCTAGGGCGCAAGGTTCAGCAGGAGGGCCTGGGGTTAGCCCATTATGTGACCATTACCTATACTGTGGCGGCATTGCTGTTACTACCCCTTCCCTGGCTGCTTGGAGGAGGCTATGGGGGCTATCCTCCCCTGTTTTATGGCTATCTGCTGCTGATGGGGCTATTACCTCAGTTGTTGGGACATACCAGCCTCAACTGGGCCCTACGCTGGCTGTCTCCGACTTGGGTCACCCTGGCAGTCTTGTTGGAACCCATCTCTGCGAGTAGTTTAGGGTTGTTGCTATTTGGAGAGGTGCCGGGATGGGAAGTCTGGCTGGGGGGAATTGTGGTTCTAACGGGGGTGGCGATCGCCGTTTTGGGGGGCCGTAAGACTCGGGGCGATCGGGATCAATCAAAAGGCTGATGACGATCGCATCTCTGTCCTATGGCGATCGCAATAATCCTGATAAAAACTGTCATCCTAGTAGTAAGGGACATAGATAAATAAACAGGCGATCCCCATGACTCAACACCCCATGACCCACTCTGATGGTAACCGTGCTGCCACCGATGACCGCAAGCGTTACGCCCATGAAATCTACCAGCAAGAGTCTCGACAAGTGTTAAAATCTGTCACTAACATTCTTGCGGTGGATCTCATGTGGTCACTGGTCGGTTTAAAATCGTGACAGGAGGCTGTTTCGATGCGTACAGAACCGGGACTAAAAGGTATTAACGTAACGTCATCAAGAGAGAGGAGACGCTCACGTCATCCTCTTTCTTTTTGTGGATAATATTTAGACATTTACAAGAATTTGTTAGGATAGATGCTGCCGCTGTCATCCCAACCGCGACCTTTATCTATGCCAATCGCCTCCCCTGTAACCATCATCGGTGCTGGCCCCGGAGATCCTGAACTGATTACCCTACGGGGACAACAACGCCTCGCCCAAGCCGATGTGGTGTTCTACGCAGGTTCTCTCGTTCCCCCGGCCATGTTGCAACATTGTCACCCCAACAGCGAACGCATCGACACCCGAGGGGAGACGTTAGAGATTTGGGTGTCTCGTCTGTTGCAGGATGTCCAAGCCGGTAAAACTGTGGTGCGCCTGCAAGATGGGGACCCCAGTCTCTATGGTGCCGTTCATGAGTTGGTGGTCTATCTAATCAGGGATAAGATTCCCTTCGAGATTGTCCCTGGAGTAAGTGCCTTTCAAGCAGCGGCGGCCCGCTTACAAACGGAACTAACGGTTCCCAATCTTGTGCAAACCATCATCCTCACCCGCACTCAGGGACGCACCCAGGTTCCCAATCGCGAGGATTTAGCCAGTTTGGCCCGCCATCGCGCCTCTCTCTGTCTTTATCTGAGTGCCGGTCAGATTCGCAAGGCCCAAGAGCAACTTTTAGAGTATTATCCCCCGGAGACGCCGATGGCGTTGTGTTATCGCTTGGGTTGGGAGGATGAGTTGGTGGAACTGGGGACGGTGGCGCAGATGGCTGTGATGACGGAACAGTTGGGGTTAAAACGGACGGTGTTATATGTGGTGAGTTCGGCGTTAGGGGCGACGACGGAGGGGCGATCGCGCTTATATGATGGTCAGCATCATCATGTGTTTCGTCCCCAGTCATCCCCGAAGTCAGTGAACTCTTGATGGCTGTCTTGGGGTGTTCAGACGGTATCTTGGAGGGGCGTTAGAGTCGCTCTTAAACCTAGAAGTAGGAACAAGACTAAAAATTACCGTAGAAACCCTATTGCCCCGCAAAGACACCCCCAAAACCTTTCTACAAACAGCCCAGTTCTTACAGTTATAATGCCAGCCACCCCTCTACGCCGCTGAAGGCATCGCCGAATGCTGGATTATCAACCTCAAGGAACGACAACTCGAACGCTATCACCAACCGGGCCCCACACATTACCGCGATCGCCAAGTTCTCACCGGTGGCGCGATCGCCCCCCTGGCCTTCCCAGACTGTACCCTAGAGGTGCGATCGCTGTTTCGGGTCCAACAGCATCCAAGGTAACTTGTAGTCGCTTGCCCTATGTCAGAATGGAGGGAAGGTCAACACATTTGAAGGAATCCCATGGCAATTAGGGAACTCGATCGCATTACCATCAACTCAGCAGTATGTCTTGGACAACCCACAATCCGGGGAATGCGGATCACAGTAGAATTTGTCCTGAAGCTACTCGCAAGTCAGTTATCAGTTCCAGAAATTTTAGAGTCCTATCCAGAGTTAGAGGAAGACGATATTCGTCAAGCCCTCAATTATGCAGCCTGGGCGGTATCTGATCGTAGGCTTCCCCTAACTTCGGCATGAGTCAGCTGCGTTTAATTGCCGACGTTCATATTTCTCCTTTAACTGTTGCAGCGTTAAAGGTAGAGGGCTATGATGTCGTACGGACTACAGATTTATTTGAGATTAGTTTGAGTCCCCGCATTCAGCTAAGTTGCGGATGTATTGTCGGATGACAGGCTGTAGGGTTAAATGGGATGAGGCGTGTAATAAGCTGCGTCGTTTGAGAGATTGGACGGCTTTTAAGAACTCTCGGTTCGATAAAAGATTGGGAGGTTTCTGGTTGATGGTGACAGGCGGGTTTTGCTGGGCTAACCAATGCAGCAGGGTTTTTTCCGAGTCGCTGAGGCGTTGATAATGTCGGTTGAGGATGGGTTCTAAGTCTCCTAAAAAGAGGCTGGGGTAGGAGAGGAATTGGGTAGTACTAGAGAGGTAATGATGCGTTGTAGTGGTGAATAAAATTCCACAGGAGGCCAATGTGATTCCGTAGACTCTTGGAGAAGGCTAAGCTGCGTCGGACAAAGCGTGAAACCCTTTGCCTGAGGGTATTGTTAAACCGTTCAATGTAACTGGTCTTGCCACTCGACTTACTGACGACCCGGTGTCGTTTGCTCGGCAGCACCTGCCGGTAAGCCTCCCAAGCGTCAGTGTAGATCACAGCACATTGCCGATAGACTGTGGGTAGGGAATCCCAGAGGTTTTGCGCACTCTCGGCAGCGCGAGAACCGACATAAGCGCCGATCATCTCACGGGTCTCGGCATCGAGAGCTAACCAGACCCATTGTTTGTTGCCCTTGTGATCGACAAACGACCAAAGTTCATCACATTGCACCGTCATCGGCCCTTTTTTTTTGGACTGACAGCGACTTGCCTGTGTGTCTGGGCGGCTTTACAGTTGACATAGTCTTGCAGCCATTGCTCAGACACCTGAACCGCCCGGGCAATTCCAGCCATCGGGATGCGTTCTAGCAAGAGCCGGTCAATGAGTTCGCGAGTCGGGGTGTCGATGACCTTATTGGTTGGGTTTTTGACAAACTGACGACCACAGTTACGGCATAGATACCGTTGCTTGCCCGTGTGGATGTGGCCATTTTTGACGGTTCGCTTAGAATTGCAATCAGGGCAGTGAGGCATGGGGGTTGTTCTGTCGCTTCATGATCATCCTAACAAATCCATCATTACCTCTCTAGTACTACCGTCATCTCAAACCAACAAAATCTCCAAATTAAACTTAAGACACTACTCAGCCAAATAAATCAGCTCACTCACGTTGTTTACCGGCAGTTGGCAACTTTATATCGTAACCTATTCTGGAATGATATCCAATGGCTAAAACGTGCCGAAAAACAAAGTGAGTTGGGAAATCTGGATGAAGCGATCGCCGCTTGCGATAAAGCCATTAAAAAGTCTGAGGATAATCTTGCCTATTCTCCCTGGTGTAAAAAAGCATATCTTCTCATACAGCAAGAGCGTTTATATGACGCAGTTTCCTGTTTTCAAAAAGCTCTAAACATCAATTCACACCTAGATGCAGTCTGGCATGATCAAGCTAGAATTTTATTTCAAATTAATCGCATTAGCGAGGCGATTAAATCTTATGATCAAGCACTTAAGCTAAAACCTAACTCAGATATTTTGTGGATTGAAAAAGGTGATTTGCTGGTTCAGAAAAATCAAGCTAGATTAGCTGCCGATTCCTACCAAAGAGCTTTAGAAATTAATCCTGACGATAAGCGGGTATGGTATAGCCGAGGTGATTCGGGTGCATCTCGGTTGGGAGATAAGTATATTTACTCAGAATAAATGGATTGACTTGGCGTGATTAAACCGCGATCGCCCCCCCAGCCCCCCCATCCGCCACAAATCTTGGGTATTGTTGCTCAACTGAGCGTCGCTTTCCCTTAAAATTAAATCAGTCCCTTTAGAAAAAATAAGCAGAAGTTATGTCAGCCCCCACATCGAACGGACAAGCGCTTCTGTCCGATCGCGAATTAGAGGTGATCGAACTCGTCGCCACCGGCCTAACCAACCAAGAAGTCGCCGATAACCTCGAACTCAGCAAACGGACCATCGATAACCATATCAGCAACATTCTCAGTAAGACCAAAACCGAAAACCGGGTCGCTCTGGTAAGATGGGCGTTGCGCTGGGGTAAGGTCTGTCTCGACGATGTCAACTGTTGTACCCTTCCCTACCGTAGCCCCCATGCCTCAGCCTCAGAGATGCTGACGGACTGAGGATGATGAATCCCTCTCATAGCTAACTCGTACTGGTAACGTGACGATGCGACAATGTTGGACCATTCCCACCCTTCCCTTGGCCGTCTATCGGGAAGTGGTGGCCCATCTTCGTCAAGTGGAGGGTGTAGCCGCCGGATTACTCCCCCAAACCGCCCCTAACTTTGACCCCAAACTGAGTCAAGTGGGCGGCCTCTGGCTGGAACTTCCCGACAACGCCCCCGTAGACCATCAAAACCGCCTCAACGCCATCCTCCAGTATTATGGCGATCGCGCCCAACAGTCGTGGGAATCCCTAGAGGCTGAAGCTTAAGCGAACGCTATCCCCCCAGATTTGACCGTAACTCAACCGTTTCTCAACTCATGACGACGCTGCAAGCCCTGCGGGGAACTCGGGACATTTTGCCCGATGAAATCGCCTATTGGCAACTCGTAGAAACCACCGCCCGCGATATCTTAACCCGGGCCAGTTACCGAGAAATTCGCACCCCCATCTTTGAACAAACCGAACTGTTCCAACGGGGAATTGGCGAAGCCACCGATGTCGTTGGCAAAGAAATGTACAGCTTCAGCGATCGCGGCGATCGCTCGATCACCCTACGCCCCGAAGGAACCGCCGGCGTCGTTCGCGCCTACATCGAACATAACCTCTTCGCCGCTGGTGGGGTACAACGCCTCTGGTACACCGGCCCCATGTTCCGTTACGAACGCCCCCAAGCTGGACGACAACGCCAGTTTCACCAAATTGGCTTAGAACTCCTCGGAACCGACGCACCCCGGGCTGATGCCGAAGTCATCGCCCTCGCCACCGATATTCTCAAAGCCTTGGGGCTAAAAAACCTACATTTAGCCCTTAACTCCGTCGGGCAAGGAGACGATCGCGATCGCTACCGTCAAGCCCTCATCGACTACTTCACCCCCTACCAAGACGAAATTGACGCCGACTCCCGCGATCGCCTCAGCCGCAATCCCCTACGCATCCTCGACAGCAAAGACGAACACACCCAGGCGATCGCCCAAGATGCCCCCAGCATCCTCGACTACCTCAGCGATGACTCAAAACGTCATTTCGACCGAGTTTGCGCCCTCCTAGAGCAACTGAGCATCCCCTATGACCTCAATCCGCGACTGGTGAGAGGCCTAGACTACTACACCCACACCGCCTTTGAAATCCAATCCGACGACCTCGGGGCCCAAGCCACCGTATGCGGTGGCGGACGCTACGACGGCTTAGTCGAACAACTCGGCGGAAAAGCGACCCCAGCCGTCGGTTGGGCCATTGGTTTAGAACGGCTTATTCTCCTACTACAACAGCTTCAAGACAGCCCCAGCGCCAATCCTGACTATTATGTCGTCTCACGAGGGGAACAGGCCGAAGCCCAAGCCCTATTCCTCACGCAACAATTGCGTCAAGCCAACCTCGCCGTGGAACTAGACTTAAGCGGAAGTGCCTTTGGTAAACAGTTCAAACGGGCCTCTCGCAGTGGGGCGAAAGCCTGTTTAGTCTTAGGAGATGCCGAGGCGGCTGAGGGAACCATTAACCTAAAATGGCTGGAGAGTGGTGAACAACAAAGCCTCCATCAGTCGAAGTTATTAGAGGTTCTTAAAACCCAAAACCCGTAAGGGAATAAGGTAACCACAGAGTCACAGAGAAAAATGTAGGGGCGAACGGCTGTTCGCCCTCCCCCAGCGTCGCCTATTGCCGATCGCCTCTAAAAAGAGAGGTGACGCCAAAACCGAGGGCCCGGGGTTGGTGTTGGAGTTCCCTAGCCAGATGGAGGGCGGCTTGGCGGCCTACGGATGTCTCGAAGACGGAGGAGAAGACCAGATCCGGCTGAAACTGCTGGCAGAGTTGGCGTAGTTGTTGGGGAGACCCGATGATGGCGGCTTTGATGACCACAAGTCCTGACCAGCCTCGTTGTAACCAGGTTTCTAAATCTCGGAGGTTGGCGACGGATTCATCCAGGGCGATGGGGACCACTCCCTGATGTTGTAGGGCCTCTAAATCCTGCCATGCTTCTGGCGGCCGGGGTTGTTCCAGATAGTCGATGGGTTGTCCTTCACAGGCCGCTAACCAGGTTTGGGCGTCCTCTTGGCTTAACCCCCCATTCGCGTCTAGGCGTAACTGGCTGTGGGGAGGGAGTTGCCATAGCAGTTGCTGAAACCAATCCTGTTCTTGCTGAATCCCCTCGACGGCAATTTTCCATTTGAAGCAAGGGGAGGGCCCCCAATGGTCTTGGGGAGTGGTTTCTAATAGCTTGAGGGCGGCCTCTCCAGTGGGGAGAAGCTGACAATGGGGGAAGTTGGGCTGTAAGGGCGGGTTGGGATATCTCAGGAGGGCTTCTCGGGCTGATTCTAGGGCAAACTGACAGGCAGGATAGCGATCGCCAATCGAGAAAATGTCCCCGTCGTCGAGATGGCCCTCGAAGCGTTGACAGAACTCATGGGCGGCTTCGAGGGATTCTGATCCAAAGTCTGGCAGGGGGGCAATTTCTCCCCAGCCTTGTCGCTGCTGGCCATCGCTGAGTTTGATGAGAATCCCTTGACGACGTTTCCACAGGCCATGATGGGTCTTTAGGGGCCGCCGAAAGGGATAGTCATAAGGCTGGAGACTGAGAGAATACATTGATGATGACTGTTGGAGTGGGATGAGGGCTGCGATTGCGGTTCCCGCAGGCTTCGCGATCGCCCTCGGGGTCCCATAAAACTGGGGTCACAGGGTTAGACTAATCCCTAGGAGAAGTCCACTGAGGAAGTGTAAGTTAACGGCGATGAATTTGCAGTTACTCACCTGTTGGGGTTGGTTATGGTGACGTTGGACATGGCGACAGAGTTGGATGGCAATGGGGAGACTGAGAAAGGTGAGGAACACCCAGGGAGAGAGGTAGCCGAGGCTGATGGCGATCGCCAACTCCAGAAAAATGAATCCAGTGACGTAACTCAGGAGAGTCGCCCCCCGTTGGGTTCCTAGACGCACAATCGGCGATCGCTTCCCGGCGGCTTGGTCGTCGTCCACTTGGTGGAAGTGGGAACAGAAGAGGATAATACTGGTACTCAGACCAATAAAGCTTGAGGCCACCAGAAAGGGAATGGGATGATTCACTAAGCCCTGCCAAGACTGAGTTTGACTGTAGTAGGCTGCCGCTAGGGCCATCGGACCAAAGGTCAGAAAACAAATGGGTTCTCCGAGTCCTTGATAGCCCAGGCGAAATGGGGGACCTTGGTAACTGTAGCCGAGGGCGCAACAGCCTAGAATTAGGGCCAGGATAGTTAGGTCTTGCTGCCAAACGGCGATCGCCACAATCCCAGCAAGCCCCAGGATTAAACAGAGATTGGCTAGACTGAAGATGAGGGATTTATTGCCGGTTAGGTTAACCAGAGAATGGGATTTGTTTTTGTCAATTCCAGTTTCTGAGTCAAACACATCATTACTTAAATTTAGCCAAGCAATGATTAAAATTGCCGCTGTTACAAACGTTGAGAAAATGCGCAGATTTAACAGGTGCTGTTCCGCCACAGCCACCGCCGTTCCCACCCAAATGGGAATAATGGCAACAGTGTACATGGGGGGCTTGATAGCAGCAAACCAGAGTTTAAATGAAGTCGCAGATGAAGATATTGTGGTCATTCGTGCGTTTTAATTCCAGGTTTCAGAAATACAGATGAGCGTTAAACGGTGATGTTGTCTTTTGGGAGTATTTTACAATTGGGGCGATCGCTTCAGACAAGACAGGGTCAACCTCCTCCTTAAGAAAAACGACAGCACCCCGGTATCAGTGGTAGCTTAGTAGTCAGGAGAAGCCAGCGCCCAGAGGCTGTCCCCATGATTCTTGCCTTGAGTTGCCCCTAGAGTCATGACCACCTCCGTCGGGGTTTGAGGGAACCCAGAAGCTGGCTAGCCAACTCTTAATACATCTTTACATTACGCTCGTTCATGGTCGTTCAACCCAGTCCGACACAGTGCTTTCAAAATTGTCAAGATATTGAGAGATTTCTTTTCAATTGGCAGCAAAAATTACCCGAGACCCTGCGATCGCATTGGCTGAGTCTACGGGTGAGGCTACCCGATCTCGACCCCCTCCTAGCCTTCGACCAGCATCAGCGGGGTGATCAGCCCTCATTTTACTTAGAAAACCCACGTCAGCAGCAGGCGATCGCCGCCTGGGGCAGTTGTTGTCAGATAGCGGCCAACGGAGACCAGCGATTCCAGAGAATACAGGACTTTATCCGCCACTGTCACGAGAACGCCAGCCTCATCAACCCCCGTCTGGGCTGGCCCCAAGGCCTGCAAATCTTCTGTAGTTTCAGCTTCTTCGACCAATCCAGCAACGCCCTATTCCCCGCCGCCAGTGCCTTCCTACCCCAATGGCAACTCAGCCATCAACCCGGACAAACCCTCGCCACCTGTAACCTACCCCTGACCCGTGACAGCGATCTCGCGAATCTGAGTCAACAGATCTGGGACACCCTGGAACAGTTGCGATCGCTGCCCTCAACCCCAGTCCGCCAACCCGGTCCAGCCCTCCCCCAACCCGTCCACTGCGACTGGCGAGATATCCAACAGTTCCAACACAACGTACTGCGGGCCCTCAACGCCATCGAAACCAAACAACTCCAAAAAGTCGTCCTCTCCCACGCCATCGACCTGCAAGCCCGTTCCCCCTTCCATCTCACCACCGCCCTAGCCCAACTCAGACAACACTATCCCGACTGTTACAGCTTCGCCGTCGGCAACGGCAATGGTCAATACTTCATCGGCGCCAGTCCCGAACGTCTCCTCAGCAGTCATCACGGTCAACTCATCGCCGACGCCCTAGCCGGTTCCGCCCCCCGAGGTGAAACCCCCTCCACCGACGCCCAACTGGCCAACCATCTCCTCTCGAGTCCCAAAGAACGCCATGAACATCGCGTCGTCTTACATTTCATCCAAAAGCAACTACAATCATTAGGGCTAACCCTACATCCCGTCCCCCCCATTCGCCTACTGCAACTGTCCAACATCCAACATCTGTGGACCCCCATCCGCGCCAACCTACCCAACAGCGTCCATCCCCTGCAAGTTCTCGCCCAACTTCATCCCACCCCCGCCGTCGCCGGAGTTCCCTGTCCCGAAGCCTGTCAGGCCATCCAAAACTGGGAAACCCTTGATCGCCAACTCTACGCCGCCCCCCTCGGCTGGGTCAACGATCAAGGAGACAGCGAGTTTATCGTCGGCATCCGGTCCGCCCTCATCAACGGCGATCGCGCCCGTCTCTACGCCGGGGCCGGCATCGTCGCCGGTTCCGATCCCGCCAAAGAACTCGCAGAAATCCAACTCAAACTCCAAGCCCTCCTCAACACCCTAAACGGCAATTAACCGCCCTACGGCCTAAGTTCCGGCCTGTAGGGGCGAAAAATTTTTCGCCCTTACAATCGATGGGCCTAGGTCAAACCCCCTACTGATGCCGGAACACATCCTACCCCTCCTGCCTATTGCCTCCTCCTTTTCGACCTGTCCTCTGTGCCTCTGTGGTGACCCCCTTGCCTCTCCCCCCTGCTGCCTGCTGCCTACTGCCTTCTTCCCCCATGTGTCGACTTCTCGCCTACCTCGGTTCCCCCGTCTCCCTCCATTCCCTCCTTTGTCAGCCCCCCCATTCCCTAGTCGTCCAAAGCTATCAACCCCAAGAAATGACCGCCGGCCTACTCAACGCCGACGGTTATGGCTTTAGCTGGTACGATCGCCGCCAACAAGACCAACCCTTCATCTACAAAAGTCTCCTGCCCATCTGGAGTGACATTAACCTCTCCTCCCTCAGTCACTACATTCACTCCGACTGTATCTTGGCTTATGTGCGTAGTGCCACCCCAGGACAGGCCCTTGATTTAAGTAACGGCCAGCCCTTCAGCCATGACAACTGGTCCTTTATCCATAACGGGGCCATTCCCCAATTTCGTCAGCGTCTCTATCGTCCCCTGCGCGATCGCCTCCGTAGCCCCTACTATGAACTCATCAACGGCAGTACCGACTCAGAACATCTGTTTGCCTATCTGATGCAGTTACAGGACGAAACGCCCCAGCAGCCCCTCAGCCAAACCCTCAAAACCGCCCTAAAGGACTTTCAGGAATTGGCCATGGCCCATAACAGTCAACTCTCCGCCAACCTCGTCCTGAGTGACGGACAACACCTCATCGCCTGTCGCTTCGCCGTCAACACCGCCCCCCCCAGTCTCTATTACCTGCAACAGGATGGAAGTCACCTCATCGCCTCCGAACCCATTTTTCCCGGAAACTGGCAAGCCTTCGCCCCAAGCAGTATCTTAACTATCAACCCCAATCAAGGGCCTCAGTGGACCGTCTTGAACCCCTAATGTCACTCGTTTCCCAACCTTCCCCAACCCTGGCCCTCCAGGAAGCCCTCATCGCCTGTCGTCAAGCCACCCTAGATCAAGTTCAATCCCTGGGCGATCGCCTCTATTACTCCCAAGCCCATCCCGACTTTAGCCCCATCGGTTGGCATCTAGGACATATTGGCTTCACCGAAGAACTCTGGCTATTGCGTCATTGTGCCGGACGCACTCCCCAACAGCCCCAATATCATCGCCTCTATGCCGCCGATGGCCTACCCAAACAGCAACGGCAACAACTCCCCAGCCTCGCCGACACCTGCGATTATCTGCAACAGATTCGCCAACAGGTGTTAGATTATCTCCCTCGCGCCCCCCTCCAAGACCAAGCCCGCCTCTGGTGGTTTATCCTGCAACATGAAAGCCAACATAGTGAAACCATGGCGATCGTCGAGGCATTACATCAACGTAGCTCCCTCTATCGTGCTCATCCTGCCGCCTCGACCCCTCTCAACCCCGAAACCATCAAAATTCCCGCAGGAGCCTTTCTCCAGGGCAATAGCAACGAGAATGCCCTAGACAACGAACAGCCCGCCTTTCTCAACCATCTTGACGAGTATCATATTGACCGCTACCCCGTCACCTGTGGCCAATACCGTCGCTTTATCGAGGTGGGGGGCTACGACAACCGCGACTATTGGTCTGCCGCCGGTTGGCAGTTTATCCGCCACCATACCATCCGCCAACCCCTCTATTGGCCCGAGGCTGACGGGTCAGAGTTTGACCATTATCCCGTCTGTGGGGTGAGTTGGTATGAAGCCAACGCCTACGCCAACTTTGTCGGCAAACGACTCCCCACTGAAGCCGAATGGGAAAAGGCCGCTAGTTGGAATCCCCAGCAACATTGCCATCAGCCCTATCCTTGGGGCACGGACCTCCCCCAACCTCATCATTGCAATCATCATCGCCTCATGGGGGGCATCACGCCGGTTCATGCCTATCAGGATCATTGCAGTCCTTGGGGTATCGAGGATATGTTAGGGAATGTGTGGGAATGGACATCAACCACCTTTGATGGTTATCAGGGGTTTGAGTTCTTCCCCTATTCCGGGTATTCTCAAAGCTATTTTGATGGCCAGCATTATGGGTTACGGGGAGGAAGTTGGACCACTCGCCCCTGGGCCCTTCGTAATAGTTTCCGCAATTGGTATTCTCCTCAGGTTCGAGAGGTGTTTGCGGGGTTTCGGCTTTGTCGGGGGGAGAAGGGAACAGGGAACAGGGAATAGGGGAGAGTAGGCAGTAGGCAGTAGGGGGAAGAAGGCAATAGGCAACAGGCAACAGGCAACAGGTAAATAATGGGTCATGGTGAAGACGGTAACCTATAGTCCGGCGTATACGTTGGTTCCCACCTATGAGTGTTTTAATCGCTGTAGTTATTGCAACTTTCGTCGGGAACCGGGAGAGGATGATTGGATGAGTTTGGCCCGGGGACGGGAGATTTTGCAGTCTTTGCGGGATGGAGTGGGGCCGCAGGTGACGGAGATTCTGATTCTCAGTGGTGAGGTTCATCCACAGCATCCGCGACGAGGCCTCTGGTTTCAACGGATTTTTAATCTCTGTCAGTTGGCCCTGTCTTTGGGCTTTCTGCCTCATACCAATGTTGGCCCTCTGAGTGAGGGGGAAATGGCGAGTTTGAAAACCGTCAATGTTTCGATGGGGTTGATGCTGGAACAGGTTACCCCCAAACTGCTAGAGACGTTTCACCGTCACGCGCCGAGTAAACAACCGGAACGGCGCATTTTACAGTTGGAACTGGCGGGTAAGTTGCGGATTCCTTTTACCACAGGATTGTTGTTGGGAATTGGTGAGACGACTAAGGATTGCCAGAATAGCTTGATGGAAATTGCCCGGATTCACCATCGCTGGGGCCATATCCAGGAGGTGATTCTGCAACCTCATCGTTTGGGCCAGCGTCAGGAGTCGGCGGTTGAGGCGTTTCAGTTGCCGCAACTTCCGGAGGTGGTGGCGTTGGCCCGGGATATTCTACCGCCAGAAGTAACGTTGCAGATTCCTCCGAATTTAGTGGAGACGCCTGAGATTCTCTTGGCTTGTCTGGCGGCTGGGGCCCAGGATTTGGGGGGGATTGGCCCCCGTGATGAGGTGAATCCAGATTATCCCCATTGGCAATGTCAACGGCTGCATGAGATTTTGCAACCGGCGGGTTGGCAGTTGCGTTCCCGTTTACCGGTGTATCCTCAGTGGGAATCTTGGGTGTCTGGGAAACCGCGATCGCAGCTTGAGAGAATTCGTCAAAAAAGTTGCCAGGGTTGAGCCATGATATGTTAGGATGGCAAAGCTAGAGGCATGGGGACATGGCCAAGCGGTAAGGCAGAAGACTGCAAATCTTCCATTCCCCGGTTCGAATCCGGGTGTCCCCTTTTAACGTGAATGTTCAGTATCGCTATATTCTCTTTTATAAGCCCTACGATGTGCTGTGTCAGTTTACCGACAACAGTGCCACTCCTCGCGCGACCTTAAAGGACTATATCCCGATTCCCGGGGTCTATTCTGTGGGTCGTCTCGATCGCGACAGTGAGGGCCTGCTGTTGTTAACTAATGATGGGCCGCTGAAGCATCGTCTGACGGACCCCAAGTTTGCCAAACCGCGCACCTATTGGGTACAAGTAGAACGGACTCCCGATGAGGCGGCCCTAGAAGCGTTACGTCGGGGGGTGATGATTCGCGGCTATACCACTCGTCCGGCCCAAGTCCAACGACTTCCCAATCCCCCTGATCTCCCGCCACGGGACCCACCGATTCGCTATCGTAAAACGGTTCCCACGGACTGGCTGGAAATCACCTTGACGGAAGGGCGCAATCGTCAAGTCCGGCGGATGACGGCGGCGGTTGGCTTTCCCACCTTACGCTTGATTCGGGTTCGCAGTCTCCGATTAACTCTGGAGGGCCTACAACCGGGACAATGGCGAGAGTTGACTCCCCTGGAAATTCAACAAGTGAGGGAAGATAGTAAGGAACAGTCGTCTTCGTCGCGATCAACACCCTGAGTCCCCATGATTTGGTTTGCTATCCTCATCCCTAAAGCTGACGGTGGCGGGATGACGCTTCCGGTTTATCTCGACCCCCAACGTCGCTATCGTCCTCTCAAACGTCCAGTTTTAAATGACTGGGGCGATATTGAGGTTCAGGTTTCTGATCAAACGCCAGCGGAGTCCCCCTACTATCGGTCTATAGCGGGGGAATCGCTACGGTCAATCCCCGATCTGGCCGAACCCTATATTCATCCCTATTGTGCGACTAACTCGGCCCTGCCACGACTCCATGATGCCTGGGAAAATGAGCAGTATGCCATCGTTCTCTTGGAGGATCGCTCGTCGTTGTTGCCTCTGATTGAGGGTTGGCAGGTGAAGCAATC
The DNA here is from genome assembly GCF_009846485.1 of Sodalinema gerasimenkoae IPPAS B-353. Classification (GTDB taxonomy): domain Bacteria; phylum Cyanobacteriota; class Cyanobacteriia; order Cyanobacteriales; family Geitlerinemataceae; genus Sodalinema; species Sodalinema gerasimenkoae. The sequence goes on along the minus strand of NZ_ML776472.1, from coordinate 3,099,494 downwards.
CTCGAAACGCCAGGAGGTGGCGCTTCAGCAACTCCATTGGATGTATCAGATGACAGATTTATGGATATTGCTGACGGAGTTGGCGGGCCGCCCGAGTTTGATGCAATTGGATAATCTCCTGTTGGATGATGACGATCTGTTATGTTTGCAACGCCTCCATCTAGAAACGGTGGATCATGAGGTGTCGTTGAAACAGTTGGGAGAGACTTGGAGTCAGTTATTTCGCTTTTCTGAGATGTCACCTCATCTGGACATCGCCCAATTAATTCAACGGTTACAACAGGGACAGATTGCCTCGCCGGAACGGTTGCGATCGCACCTCGATCAGCTTTTGGATTCTCTACAACCCCAGTTGGTGAACGAGGATGAGGATGATGATGATCCCACGGGTTGGAATTTCGCCGAGGAAGATCTCACGGTCACGGCCCCGATTATCCCTACGATTCAATTGACTCATGCGGGACAGACGGATATCGGCCGCCAACGTCGTCATAATGAGGATACGTTTCTGTTGTGGTTACGACAACATCAACGGGAAACCCCCAATTCACGGACGGAGTCGGCGCGAGGCCTTTATATTCTTTGTGATGGGATGGGGGGCCATGAGGGGGGCGATGTGGCCAGTGCGATCGCCATTGAAACGGTGGCCGATCGCATTCTTCCCTATTGGGATGAGGCCTTCCCGGAACAATGGCGGATTAATGAGGCGATCGCGGCGGCGAATACGGCAATTTATCAGTTAAATCAGGATCAAGGCCGCCGGGGAAATCGCCGCATGGGAACAACTCTGGTGATGTTACTCCTCGATGGAAATCAGGCGGCGATCGCCCATGTGGGGGATTCTCGCCTCTATCGCTTGACGGTCTCGGGAGGGTTGGAACTGTTAACGCGCGATCATGAGTTGGGACAACAATCTATCGCCCAGGGGGTTGATCCGGCGCTGGCCTATCAAACCCCTCAAGCCTATCAACTCACCCAAGCCCTCGGGCCCCGGGAGTCGGTTCGGCCAGATATCCGCTTTTTACCGGTTCTGGAAAACACCCTGTTTCTGTTGGCGTCTGATGGCCTCACCGATCGCAGTTTGGTGGAACTCCATTGGAAAACTCACCTCAAACCCTATTTGGCGGTCTCATCGAATCTCAATTTTGCACCTCAGGAGTTGATTGATTTGGCGAATCAGGAAAATGGGCGGGATAATATTACGGCTGTTCTAGTTCGGGCGGAGTTGAAATCTCTTTAGCTTAACAAAAAGCACAAGTTATGGTCAAGAATTAACGACAACATAGGTTAAAGGAAACACCAGATATTCCAGAAAAAAGAGCTTCCAAATAAATTGATAAAAGGCAGCGATGGAGGTGCGATCGCCCAAGTCCAAAGTCCGACGACGGAACCACAAAAGGGCCAACAACAGCAAATGAATGGCCGCAAGAAGTGGCCCATTCATGTCGGTGAGAAGGGTAAAGCCAGCTACCACCATCAAGAGGTCACAGATAGAAATGGTGATGAGGGCTAAGCGGGCGACGGCTGGGGCCCCGAGACGCAGGGTTAGGGTGCTAATTTGATAGCGTTTGTCTCCTTCTAAGTCGGGAATATCCTTAAAAATAGCAATAGCAAAGGTGAAGATGAGGACAAACACCGTTAAGGCCCAGACTTCGGGAATAATGGGAAATCCGCCCTGAAAATGCAGGAACAGCCCTACGTTTACAATCATCCCGCGCACGGTAAAAATGCAAAATGAGGCCCAAAAGGGAAAGCGTTTGAGACGAATGGGGGGAATTGAATAGGCAGTTCCGATGAGTAAACTAATGGCAACCGTCGCGAATAGCCATTGGCCTTGAGTCCAAGCCAGGGCGATCGCCCCCAGTCCCGAAAGGGCGACAATCGTCCATCCCTGGCGGGGGCTAAATTCTCCCGAGGCCAGGGGTAACGTGGGCTTATTGATGCGATCAATATCGATGTCTTCGAGTTGATTTAAGCCCACAATATAGAGGTTTCCCCCTAAACAGGCCAACCAAGCCCAAAGTAGCGATCGCCATTCCGGGGAGGTGGGCCACGACCCCGCTTGGCTGATGGCAAACAGCCCCCAAACACTGAGGGTTGTGCCGATAATGGTATGGGGACGACTAAACCGCCATAGGGCAGAAAGTCGTTGTGCAAATGATGTGGCTAAGGGGTGCGATCGCGATTCCATTGATCCTCCTGACGCTGTGACTGATGGTTTCTGGTTAACTTAGGCTTCTAGGGGTTTTCTGCCACTGAGAACCCCATAACGGACTAACCCACTCTTATAGCCATCTCGCATCAAATTCATGGCCAAAGCCCCCTGAATGGTCTCCCAACCGGATAAGAGAACCCCCAAAATCACCTTGGGATCTAAGGCGGAGTCCATGACGACATCCCAGAAGGGGGCCACGGCGGTTGACCAATCCTCGGTTTGTACGTTCTCAAAGCCAATCCCCTCGGCGATCGCGTCATAGTCAGGCAGGGAAATCACATAGGGTAAATGATAAACCTGATAGAGTTGCCGCAAATGCTCGACTTCCGCCGCTGACAAACGTCCGGAATCTAGGGGACGATGACACCAGGTGGCCAACATCAGGGTTCCACCGGGTTTGAGGAGACGGTAACATTCCTCTAAAAAGCGGGTTTTGTCGGGCATATGTTCGCCGCTTTCGAGGGACCAGATCCAGTCAAACGTTTCGTCTGCAAAGGGAACCCCCAACGCGTCGGCCACTAGGAAGCCGAGGGAACTGCTGGCCCCGGCTTGCTGCGATCGCTCGGTGGCCCGGCGGGCCTGAACGGGACTGAGGGTGATTCCCGTGGCCCGACAGTGGAATTTCTGCCATAAGTGGAGACTACTTCCACCCACGCCACAGCCGACATCGAGGACTTGACTCTGTTCGTTGAGAGGGGCCGCGTTTCCGCTAGCCTGTACCCAGTCCAGGAGGCGATCGATCAGGTCAATCTGGGCCTGTCGTCGGTCTAGGCTTCGGGGATTGCGATCGCCGTAGTAGCCATGGTGTAAGTGTTCGCCCCAAACCTCCTCCCAGAGTTCTGTCGAAGCGTCATAGAAGTCCTGAATCTGCTGTCCAAAGGGGTTTGTCATCGGGGCTATATAAATACACTTGAACGTTCAACTACTTTCCAACCTACCGCAAACTCCCAAAAAAATACCCCTTCTTGGCTAGAAGAGGTATGGAGGGGATCGCGAGATCCCGATTCAGAGTCGAGGCGATGAGATCGCTTAGGCTGAAGACACGAGCTGTCGAGTGTGAGTTTAATTTAAAGCAGCGAAAACACTCAGTCCCGTGGGTTCGGCACAAGCATAGACCCCATCTTCCGCCAGGGCAAATCCGGGGCAAGACCCCCAAGTGCAAGCGCTGGCAGCGATGTAGGCATCATAGTCCGTATCTTGCAGACAGGAGGCCCAGGCTTCGGGGTCCATGCCCGAAGCGCCACATTTGAGGGTGTTCACTAGGCCAATGGCTTTGAGAGCACATCCGGCATCCACGGAACAACCACTAGCTTCGTGATTAATGACGAGGGGGCCCGTCGGGGGTTGACTCGGATCGACGCTTTCTCCATCAAACAGAGAGTTCATCGCGTCAGGGCTATTTAATAACGCTGTGCTATCCATCTCTAACAAGCCGGCGACCCCAATTAGGGTTCCCTGCTGCTCGCCACTTAACTGAACCTCTTCATTGAGGATGTCTTCAAGTTCGTGGTGACTTTCCGTGCCGAAGATGGGGAGTGCTTGGACGGGTGCTACGGCGATCGCCCCAACCCCCACCACAAGACTTGAGGCTAAAATTGCTAGTTGTCTTTTCATGACGTTTACTTTGACGCTTATGGGTTTACACCGACGTTATCTTGCTGGTTAGCCCTGAAAACTTACCGTATTTTTACTGAATGACTTCGAGGTTTTTGTGACCCTTCAGAACCGGTAAAATTAATACCAAGGTTGGGGCTGCTTCCAGCTTAGCCTTTCCCCCCCCCTCAGTCAAACCTATCTTTTGTAAAGATATGGTGAAGAATCCAGAGATTTATATGGTTTTTTTGTAAAGTTCTAAAGATGAGGGGTATCTGGGGGCGATCGCAAGATCAACGCGTAAGATGGTAGCGGTTCAGCATAATTTAACGGCCGTCAAAGTAAGGCTAACGCCATTTCGAATGTCTAGGATACCTATTGATTGATCATGAAGTCTAAAGAATCTAAGACCAGTCTAGCACTTGCCTCAAGAGGTCTCAAACTGGCAGGAACGGTTCTGATTCTGATTACCCTGCTCAACTTTATTTTACTGATTGTGCCCCCTGACGCGGGTAGTCCGAGCTGGTGGCTCAATCTAACGACACAAATCATTCAGCAGGGCATTATCCCTTTGATTGGAGTTGCCGCACTGCTGGCGGGAATTGCCTGTGAAGTGGTGAGTGGGGCAGCGACTGAGACCGATACCTGGATTCAAACCACCAAAAAGCGAACTTTTCGGCTGTCCTTAATTTTGGGGTTAATTTTTCTGATTCTCATTCCCGGTCATGCCCTAGCGGCGTTAGTCTCCAGTCAGCAAGCCATTGCTCGCATTGACCGAGAAGCCAACGAAAGTTTAGAACAAATTGAACTGCAATTGCAGCAGCAGCAGCAACTTTATCTCGGGATTATTGAACGTGATGAGGATACTGAAACCCTCTTACAGGATTTTCTGGGCGATGAACCGTTAAATGAGGAGCAGTTGGCTCAGTTTCAGGAGTTTATTGAAAATCCCGACAGTATTGACCGGCAAATCCAAACCTTGCGTACCAGTTTAGTCGAACGGGTCCAAGCTCGCAGCAGTCGGGCCAAAGAGCGATCGCGATTTGGGGCTTGGAAGTCCATCGCTCGCTTCGGCTTAACCAGTATCATGCTCTCAACCTGCTACCTCAATATCGCCTTCCTCGGCCGAGGGATGGGCAAAACCGCCAAACGCGCGAAAGTCAAACGTCGCCCTGCCACTCCTCCCACCCCTCCCAAACCCAAGCCAAAACGAGCGCCCGGGCCACCTCCCTCCGATGACCCCCCCTTTCTCCCCTAGTGTTGAGGTCCTCACGCCCCCAGCCCCTAAGATTCTGGAGATTTTCCAGATTTTTTGCCAAAAGGGGTTGCATTTACAAATGCTTGTGCTAAGATATAAATCTGTGAGCGCGAAAGCGGCCCACAGAATCAAATAGTCATGGGTCGATGCCCGAGTGGTTAATGGGGGTGGACTGTAAATCCACTGGCTACGCCTACGCTGGTTCGAATCCAGCTCGGCCCATCCTATTTGCCCGTGTAGCTCAGCGGTAGAGCACACCCTTGGTAAGGGTGAGGTCACGAGTTCAAGTCTCGTCACGGGCTTTTTGGTTGCAATTAAATTGCCCACTTGAGAATTTAGTTGGATTATCTTCACCTCAACCTCCGATTTGTTAGAATTCGGGGGTGTTCGTTTTGGTGTGAGGATAGAAGCGCGATGAAAGGACTCAAACAATGGTCTGTCTATGGACTGGGGAGCCTTATCCTGTCTCTGACGGGGGTAGGTTTGTCCGCTGAGGGGGCGATCGCCCAAGCGGCCTATGGAAGTTATGTTGGAGTGGGTGGAAGTGTCGGCCTACAAGAGGGAGGAGGAGCGTCGGGAGTTGTGGCTTTCCGCTATCGACTTTTAGAAGTACCGATTTCCCTACGAACCCAGGTGTTAGCGGGAAATGGCATTGCTATTGTTCCCACGGTTTCCTATGATATCCCCATTAACTGGGAAACGGATGCC